>JARFXR010000001.1:1871437-2495250 GCA_029194535.1 Nitrospira sp.
TCGCAACCGACCGACGCGGCGGCTATGACTTCCGAGACGGTCCGGCAGTTGACGGATGAATATCTCTTACCCCAACTGGATCCGGATGTCCTGTCGTATTTTGCGCCCGAAGCGCAAGAGTACCTGGAATCCCTGGAGGCGCAGCTCCTCCGACTGGAAAAAGAGCCTGCCAATCCCGAGCTTATCAATCAACTGTTCCGGACGGCGCACACCTTGAAAGGATCAGCCTATACAGTAGGTTTCCAATCCATCGGAGACCTGACCCACTACGTCGAGGATTTCATGGGCGCGGTTCGCGAGGGGAGGGTAAGAGTTCTCCCTGGTCACACGGATATGTTATTGAAGGCGGTGGACGTCGTCCGGCTGCTGATGCGACGTGATCCGACACTGGCTGAAATGGTGCGGCAGCGGTTTGCTATCGCGATGCAGGGCCTGAAGCGGCTGGAGCAGCCGGTTGCGGCTGGCTCTGGAGTTGCTTCCGTAGTGGTCCAATCTGTTCCGATGATGCCGTCTCCCGAGCAGAGCAACCAGGCTGAAACTGAAACGGCAAGAGTCGCTGAAAGCAAAGGCAGGGAAGGCGGATCCGAGGATCGAGAGGTCATTCGAGTCAGCCGGGATCGGTTGGAGAGACTGTTGAACCTAGTCGGCGAGTTGGTCATCGGGCGTGGCCGACTCGAGCAGCGGCTTCGGGTCTTGGAACAACTGTCGCAACAGGTGCTGGCCTTCAAAGGACGTTTGATGGACTCGGTCCGTTCGTTCGAAGAAAAGCATACGTTCACACTGCCTTCGGCAGGGCCCTCCGGCATGGACACCGGTGTGGGACGCACTGGGACATCCCTTTTCCCTGGACTCAGTGACTTCGGAAGTCTCGAGTTCGATAAGTACGACGATTTCAACATCTTGGCCCGCCGGATTAGCGAGGTGACGGCCGATATCTCCGAATCGATGTCCCAGCTGAGCGGATCCATCCGTCGGTCGCATGAAGATATGAGTCAGCTTCAGCAATTGACTCTCGCAATGCGGGATGAGATCGCCCGTGCACGCATGGTACCCATCGGTACGCCGTTTACGCGGTTTCGTCGGGCTACGCGAGAGATGGCCAGGGCGACTGGTAAAGAAGTGACTCTCGTCACGTCCGGTGAACACACGGAAGTGGATACCGGAGTAGTTGAGCGGTTGGTTGATCCTTTGGTGCATTTGGTCAGGAACGCTGTTTTTCATGGCATCGAACCGGCGGCGGCTCGGGTGGCAAAGGGCAAGCCTGCGGCCGGATCGATCTATCTGCACGCATCCCATCGAGGCAACGCGGTGCTGATCGAAGTCGAGGACGATGGGGCTGGGCTGGACATTGACAAAATCCGTGCGAAGGCCGTGGAACGAGGGTTGGTTCGTGCCGAGGTCGCGAGGAATCTGTCCGACGCCGAAGCGATCAAGTTCATTTTCATGCCTGGATTTTCGACAGCGGATCAGGTCGGGGATCAGGCCGGTCGTGGGGTGGGGATGGACGTCGTCAAGCGAGTCATCGAAAGCATGAACGGCCACATCGACGTGGAGTCGGTGCGCGGAGTAGGTACCAAGTTCACGCTTCACCTCCCGCTGACGTTGTTGATCGCCACGGCATTGATGGTACGGACGGGAAGTGAACGATATGGCATACCGTTGCCGAGCGTACGAGAAGTGACGATGTTGACGGGCAGCTCGCTTCAGCAGGTCGCGGATCGTTCGGTGATTCAGGTCGGAGAAGGTGAGGCCATAGAGGTTCAACCTCTTCAACGCTTGCTGGTCAGAGGTTCCGGCGCTTCGGTGGAAGTCGGCAAACCCGTCGTGATAGTCCGGACCGGCGTCGGACCGGTCGGCCTGGTTGTGGATGAGTTGCTGGGTCGGCAAGAAATCGTCATCAAACCGATTGCCTCGCTCAAGTCCCTCGCGCAATCAACGTTCGGAGGAGCCACCATCGATCCAGAAGGTCGGGTAATTCTGGTCCTCGATCCTGCACGTCTGGTGCCCGGCGGTACACGGTCGGAGGCTGTGCTCGAAGATGCGACTGCAGAATCGGGAGCCCATGGGCCCGAAATGCCGTACGAAGAGACGGTCGAACCCCGAGCCGACAGCAAACACATTCTGCTGATCGATGACTCGCTCAGCATTCGAAAGTTCGTAGGCCGGATGCTGGAAACCGCAGGCTATGAGGTTGAGACTGCTGTAGACGGGGAGGAGGGTCTCCGGAAAGCGTCAGCGCAACAGTTCCGTTTAATCTTAACCGATCTTGAGATGCCCAAGCTTAACGGTTATGAGGTCATTCAGGCGTTGCGCAGCAGACCTCAGACTCAGCAGACGCCGATCATCGTAATGACCACCCGTGCAGGCGACAAACACCGCCAAATGGCCATCAATATCGGCGCGAGTTCCTATATCGCCAAGCCGGTTGAAGAACGGGCGTTGATCCAGGAATTGGAACGGTGGATCGGACAGGAGAGTTCTCTACGAAAGGGATGAACGGAGGTGGGTCCCCATCGGGGAAACCTTCCACTGCGAAGCGAAGGACACGGTACGCATGGGGTTGAGGGGGCATTTCAAGTCGACTACCACGGATGTGCATACTGTCAGCCTATTGGTGGTGCGATATGGCGCCAGTTACTGCGCGTTGCCATCTGACGGAGTTCGCGGGGTGCTGACCAAGGACCAGGCCGGACAAGGAGAGACCGTGAACTGGGTCGGTATCACATATCAGCGTGTTGATCTTGCCGCTCAACTCTCCACGAAATTGGATGCAGCCAGCCCGGACCTTCGGATCGTCCTTTTCTCCAATGGTCACTCGCATGGGGCCATTCACGTCGACGAGGTGGTGGGCTTGCTTGACGCGGACCAGCGGGAGTGCAAGCCGCTTCCTCCGCATTTTCGTTGCGAGGAGCGGACGTGGGTTACGGGTATGATCCAATACCGAAGTGATCTGGCAATCGTGTTGGATCCGGAATGGGTCTTGGGCGAACTCGAAGCTGAGGCCTCACCGACGTTTAGGGCGATGGTGGGCCGCAGTTTCGTCTCCTGAGGATAGGAGAGGCATAGAGCATGCTGAGAGCCGCGCGACAACAGGAGCGGGCCGTCTCAACCAGACAATCCTGGAGCGTCGTCGTATTTTCCGTCGGCGGGATGAAACTTGCGGCGAAAGCCGAGGATGTGGGTGGCATCTCGGCATGGGGAATTGATGTGCCCGTTCCGAGCCGAACCCCGTTTGTCGGTTCTCTGGTAAAACGGGACAAAGACGTGCTTCCGGTGTACGATTTGGCGGCACGGTTGGATCGACAGACCGACAGGGAGTCGTTGTGTCTGGTTGCTCGTCATGCCGACGGCCCGATAGCCATTCGCATCGACGCGGAGATCCCCTCTCTGCACACGGTGGGTGCATCGGAGGTCCGGCCGAGCCGCAGGCACGATATTGAAACGATGGGAAGCTTTACTAGGTATGGGGTCGACATTGACATAGTGGCCCTGCGACGATTGGGATAACCCTGACGAGCCGACGTTGAATCGTAGGTGATGGGTGAAAGGATTGGGACATGCCGAAAGTGCTGGTGGCCGATGACAGCATCGCGGTTCGGAAAGTAGCCGAACGCTTGCTCACAGAGGCCGGCTTGGGTGTGACTCTCGCTGCGAACGGGGAAGAGGCGTTGGCATTTCTTTCCAAAGAATGTCCGGACCTCATCGTCTCCGATGTCATCATGCCCGATAAGAGTGGCTATGAAGTGTGCGCCTTCGTCAGGACCCAGACGGCCTTGGCTGGTACACCGGTTCTCCTCATCTCCGGGATCGTCAATGACGAGGTCGCCAAGCAGGCTGAATCGTGCAAAGCAGACGGCGTGCTCAAGAAGCCCTTCCAGGGAACATCCTTGAAAGACCGCGTTCTCGAGTTGCTGGCGAAACGACAGGCTCCCGTATCCAACCAGGCTAAACCCGCGGCCAAGGCGACCCCTCCCTCCGATGCCGATCAATCCATCCGCGTGAGCCAGGAGCAACTGGAAACCTATCGCCGGATGGCGGCGCAACTTAAACAGGCAGAAGACGATCTCCGGAAAGAGCGTGATCAGACGGGCATGCTGGGAGAAAAGCTTGCCAAACTGGAAAGCCAGTTCGGTCGTCTCAAAGAATTAGAAGCCCTGGCTGCCCAGGGTGAAGAACAGGCAGAGCAAGCCCGGCAATCGACAGAAGAAGCCAGAAGGTCCTCGGAGGAAGTGCAGCGGTTGAAGGGTCGGATACAGGAATTGGAATCCAAGCTGGCCGTCGAGCATGAGCGGGCGGAGCTGACTGGAAAATTGACGGACGAATTGCAGCTTTCCAAAGGACGGGTCAGCGAACTGGAAGTAAAGTTGCGTGCCGAACAAGAGCGGACGGCCGCGTTGAAGCAAACACAGGCTGAACTGAAGGAAATGGCCGAGCGCGCTCAGGAACTTGAGGCAGCTCTGCATGTGGAGCAGGATCGTGTTGAACAGCAGCTGCAGCGTATAGGCGAGCTTCAGAAAGCAGCAGAGCGAGCCCGAGAGTTCGAGTCGGCTTTGCAGGCGGAACGGCAAGCTGCCGCTCAGCTCGTGGAGCAAATGAACACCATGGAAAAGGCGCTGGCCCGTTCACAGGAAACGGCGCAACAACTCGCCCGTGAACAGCAGCGATCTGAAGATCTCTCGCGACGATTGCACGAGATGGAAGGAGTCGTGACCAAGGTCAAAGAGTTGGAGGAACTATTGCAAACGGAGCGAGAACGGAATGCGGTGCTGACTAGGCATGTGTCGGAAACCGAGCAATCCGCTCAACAGGCGACCAAGCGATTTGAGGAGATGGCCAAGAAGCTGGGGGAGATCGCCGGCCTGGCATCGCAACTCGGAAGCGGCGCACGGCGGTCTTGATTGCACGCAATCCTCATCGATGGTGACCGGCAGTATGCGCGAGGGGCTGGATTCATGGCGGGGGACACCTCGGACGACTTCCAGAAAGAACTCGTCGACCTGTTTGTTCAAGAGGCTCAGGAATGGCTACAAAATATCCATGTGGCGCTGGATGAGCTGCAACAGGGGCCGGCTCCGGAACGCCACGAGACGCTGATCGGCACCCTCACCGGCGGCGTGACCAACCTCGGCGGATCCGCCGCGACGATCAATCTCCCCGAGGTCGAACAAGCCAGTTTCGCAGCGATTCCATTCATCGAGGCCCTCAAGGATCCTTTCAAGTCGCTCTCTGTTCAAGATTTCCTTTCACTCTGCAAACAACTAGGGCAAATTCATGTCGCGTTGACGCGCGCCACGGGCGTGTCGTTCGAGAGCCAAGACAGCTCGGAGAGCCAGGGAACCACACAACGCACCGTATCGCCCGAAGAGTTTCTGCAGGCATTGCGCCGGCTCCAGGCGTCACAAGAGGAGGGCAGCGCATCGGAATGGAACATCGTCAGGACGATGATCGAGCAGATGGAGGCCCAGATCAAGGCTGGAGTGCAGCAGCTCGGAGTTGACGCCGTTCAGGACTATCTCCAGCGGCTGTCCGATTCGGAGGACGCCTTCATGCGCACCTTGGATAGCGCCGTGCCGAACTTGACGGCACAGCTCTCGTTGATGGTGGAATCGTCGTCGAACGCGGCGGCGGAACCTTGGTTGCAGAGCGTGGCGCAATTGCGCACAGAAGCTCAGAATCTCAATGCCATACAGGTAACCTCGTTCTTTTCAGGGCTGCATAGTTTGGTGTCAGTGACGGCGCAGCACCGCATCCGGTTGGCCGCTGGGCGGGTTGATGCGATCGCATCGCGCTTGGAAGCCGTCAGGGCGATGATGCATCAATGGGCAGATCAGAGACGAACGGAACGAACGGCCATTGAGCAAGCGCTATCGTGACTTCGGCAGTGCTGACGGGCTGGAGCGGGAATCCGGCAGTTCTCTTCGGACACTCTTTCGGCTCACGAGAGACAGGTGTGGTGAGGCTCCGCTAAGATGGGAAGTATGGAAGAGCGTCGCAGTGCAGATCTGTACCGGAGCGCCGAACAACAATTGGGCGCCGTCGCTGCCGTGGTTCAACGGCAGAAAACACCTGATCTCGGAGCGCTTTCTGATCTGGCAGTCTCCATTGCGGAGGCTGTGAACGACGACGACCAACTGGTCATTCATGCGTTGGCTGGTCCGGCAGGTCCCCCGCTGGTCACCAATCTCGTCAACGTCAGCATCCTCAGCGCAAAAGTTGGAGCCGGACTTGGCTATTATGGGAAGGAATTGCGGCAGTTGGTGCTCGCTGCCTTGGTCCACGACATCGGGCTGTTTGCAGTACCGCAATCCATCTTAGCCAAAGCAGGTCGGCTGACCAGCGATGAGCGCACGCTGATCGAGCAGCATCCCGAACTGGGGTATCGATTGATTCGCAAAGTCGGTCCTGAGTGGGAATGGCTCGCTTTGGTGGTGCGACAGGCGCATGAGCGATGGAATGGACAAGGGTACCCCAACAAGCTGAAGGGGAGAAACATCAGCGAATTGGCTCAAATTATTGGCGTGCTCGACGTTTTCGACGCCCTCGTAACACCTAGGCCCTATCGTCGGCGCTTCTTTCCGCACGAAGCGGTTAGGGAATTGATCGTGGCCGAGCGAACGGCATTCCCCCGTGAGGTCGTCAAAGCATTGGTCGAGCAACTATCTGCCTATCCGCTTGGAACATTGGTTCGCCTGACTACTGGGGAAGTCGGCACAGTCGTTCAGATCAATCCGCATTTTCCGCTCCGCCCTGTCGTTGAAGTTGGAAGGGGAGTGGTTCAGAACGACGGGACGGATCGTCGCCTGCTGGATCTCAGTCGGCTGCCGCTGGTCTCTGTGATCGAAACCGTCGAACCGCCGAATGTGACGCGCATCCAGTTTCCGTCAGGGCGGACAGAGGAACGCCGATCGCAATCGGTCCCTTCGGTCTCCGCTCAGTTTTCTTCGCTCTTGGAGAGTCTGGACGCCATCGCGGATGCTATTCAGGGTGTGGTGGCGACCCGTGGCGTCTCGACCCAGGCGGGAACCATCGAGCGGCCTGATTCGAACACACCGGTCTCGGCCGAGGTGGTTCCGTCGCCGGAGCGATCAGAAGCACCGCTTGACAACGAGGTGATCGGCCTTTTTGCGCTGGAAGCCCGCGAATGGCTCGCGCAAATCCATGCGGCTCTGCGACAGCTGGGCGACGGAGCCAACCAAGATCTCGAATCGAAGCTGTACGGAATTATCCTGCAGGCGCTGACGAACCTGGCCAAGTCGGCTGCGACCGTGCATCAGCGCGCCATCGAACGGATGGCGACGAGTCTGCTTCCGATCCTGCACGATGCCGGAAGGCGAGAACCCCGGTCGATGCAAGCGGCTCTTGTGTCCCTTCAAGCGGGCCTCGATCGCATAGCCGATGCTGTGCGCCAGGCTGCAGGAGAGCCGCCGTCGGGAGTACCTGACGCCATGAGACCCCAGCGCGAGACCGCGGAGCCGTCTTGTGTCGAGGAAATACCTGCCTACGGGGAGGCAGAGACGCGAGAGAGAGGAGCTGAGAGGGCCGTCCAGACGACTGGTGCGGCAGAATCAGGCCATACGCTCCTGACCGCTCTGCGGGATCTTCAACGCGTCAGATCGCGTTCGATTCAGCCGACCAGAGATGTGTTGGAAGCCATCATCCATGATGCCGAGGGCAAGGCGGGCGAACTGACGGTGAAGGTCGTGCGCGAGATCTTAACCGAGCAGAACCGTGCCGACGAAGCGTTTCTAGAAGAGGTGCGACGTCGTGTTCCCGTCATGAGCCGGACCCTGGCTGATCTGCAACATGTGGGCATGGAGGATTTTGTCACAGCCTCGCAACTCGATCCCGTGATTGAGCAAGTCGAGGCGTTGCATGCCATCGCGGATCGTGTCCAGGCGGGTATGATTACGATGATCCTGCAAGGGGTACGATCCTTTCTCTTGATGATCGCGAATCGCCAGACCGGAACCGCCCTCAAACGCCTGACCGCTTTGGAGGGCCGCATCCGGGCGCTGGTGCCGATGGCAGAACAATGGGTGACCATCGGGAGGGTGGGTCGTACAACGATCGCGGACATTCTTCCCGCATGAGCCGTGTCCCTTGTCCTACTGTCTTTTGCGATCTTCATAGGCTTCACCGCCTAACCAGTCGATCCATCGGGAATGACAGGTATGTGATTTCTCGTTTCCCATAATCAGCCATCCGCTGCCAAAATTATTCTGAAAGTCCCTCGCTCCTCACCCATGTCCGCTCGCTCATCGTCCGAGTACGCTTGTACCTATCCGGCGATTCTCCGCCGACCGATCAAGATGTGGGCCGCCGCTCATGCATAGCTTGGATCAGGAATGCTAAGATAACGCGTTCCTGACCCGTCTATTGTCGTTCAGAGAAAGGAGTAGCTGCGCGTGCCAAAACTTGTGACGGTATGGCGCAAGGATGACATCGTATCCCAGGCTAAACACTATGTCCGGTCGTATATTCTGCTTCCATCCGGAATCCTCGGCCTGGTCTGCATGCTCGGCGGTATCGGCGGACTCGGCTATCAACTCGTCACGGGGGAATCCTACACGTGGAAGACCTTCGTCGTCAGTTCCGGACTTCTAGTCGTTGGAGGTCTGTGCGGGGCGGCCCAAACCCTGTATCATCGCCATCTGCTCTCCACCGTTCCGGAGGTCTTTGCTGCGCGGATGCGGGCTGCTGTGAGCAAGTCGAGCAGGAAGGGGAAAATCGATCCTCAACACGAGGATATCCGGCATAAAGGGCGAGCACTGGTTCCGTTGGGATATGTAATCGGTGCAGGGCTGTTGTTGGCCGGTTCGGTCTTGGCGTTTCAACAAGGGGTGGTTGACGCAATTCCGGCTGTGCTCATGCCATGGGCCGGATTCTATTGGGGGAAGCTATTGCTATGGCGGGGAATCGTCCACTAGCCCGAATCAACGGGTGGTTCTGGCAGTCGTCTTGCGCGAAGACTTGGCTTTGATTCGAGCGCGCCCTGTCTTCGCGGCCTGTTCCTCCAGGAGTGCTACACGCGCTTCCAGACCATGCAACAGTCGTCGCAACTCCGGAAGCCGAGGAATCACGGCCTGGGCTTTCATCCAGGTTTCATGCGGCATGACCGGAGATCCAGATACGATCTGATTGGATTCGAGATTGCGATTGACGCCTGCCCGCGCGGCGATCATCACCTGATCGCCTATTTGAATGTGATCGGCGAGACCGGCTTGGCCGCCGATCATGACATGACGGCCGATGGTCGAACTCCCCGCGATTCCTACCTGGGCGACGAGAATGGCGTGTTCTCCGATCGTCACGTTGTGGGCGATTTGCACCAGGTTGTCGACCTTGGTTCCCTTCCGAATGAGCGTCTGGCCCAGTGTCGCACGATCGATCGAGACGTTGGCGCCGAGTTCGACGTCGTCTTCGATGGTGACACCTCCAAGTTGGGGAATCTTGTGATGTCGCCCCTCATGCTGGACGTAACCGAACCCGTCCGACCCAATGACCGTTCCGCTGTGAATGATCACTCGCTTGCCGATCGTGCAGCCTTCGCGAATCACCACATTGGGATAGATCAGACTGCCATCACCGATGGTGGAGCCTGCGCCGATGAAAACTCCGGGATACAGCGTCACCCGGGCTCCCAGCGTGACCCCGTCTCCCAAGGTGACGAAGGGCCAAATGGAGGGATCCGTGCCGATACGGACGTCCTTACCCCGGATCACTTCAGTCGCAATGCCACGTGCCGTGTACGGGCGGACGAAAAATCGTTGGGCGACCTGGGCCAAAGCCAGCAGGGGATTCGGCACGACGATCTGGGGTATCCGCAGTTCAGGAATAGGCCGATGGGTCAGAAGGGCTCCCGCACGGATCTCTGGAGAGCCTTTCAACGCTTTGTCGTTGAGGACGAAAGATAAAGCGTGCGCTGTGGCCTCATTCAGCGAGGCGAGGACCGACAACTCGACGGTTCCATCGCCATGCAGGGTCCCCCCGATGGCTTGATGAATTTCGGAGAGAGGGGTCGGCTTCGAAACGATCGGGACAGCCATAGGTCTGCGTCAGCCTTTACGTTTTTTCGTCTTGGCTTTTGCCGACGCAGATACGACGGGTTTGGCAGGCGCCAGACGATGTTCCACGTACTGGGCGACGGAGCCGACCGTTGTCAACCCGACCAGATCTTCGTCGGGAATCTGAATGTTGAAGGTCTCTTCGATCTTGTACAGCAATTCAATAACCGCCATGGAATCCAAGCCGAGATCGTCTCGGAGGTGGTAGTTCTCCTGGATGGTCGCGGGGTCTCGCCGCAGATACTCACCCAGAGCGGCAATGATTTTTCCGACCACGACACGGTCATTCATGTCCGTCACTCCATCAGGTTCGACATCGCTGTCCCGAGCACGAATCTCGTTTAGGCAGCATACCGTTTCAGTACGACCGCGGCATTGTTACTGCCGAATCCGAAGGCGTTGAGCAGCGCCATCTTGACCTTCCGCTCTTGAGACGCACGGCTGATGCCCGGCAACGCGCAGGCCGGATCGGGATCGTCATAGTTCACGGTGGGGTGTACCTGTCCCGTGTGAATTGTTAGGACCGTGGCGATCCCTCCGATCGCGCCGGCCGCGCCTAGAGTATGGCCGACAAGCGACTTGGTGGCGCTGACGGCAATCTTGTCGGCCCGTGACCTGAAGAGCTGGCGTAGGGCCTTGGATTCTACGGCATCACCGATCAAAGTCGAAGTCGCATGGGCGTTGACGTAGTCGACCTGGGCCGTAGTTGCTCCCGCATCCGCCAGAGCGAGACGCATGGTCGCGGCGACCTCCTCGCCGTCCTCCCGTGGAATCACCATATGGTAGGCTTCGCTGGTTGCAGCATAGCCGGCGACTTCGGCATAAATTCTGGCTTTGCGTTTTCTGGCATGGACCAGCGACTCCACGATGAGGGCACCGGCTCCCTCGCCCATAACGAATCCGTCCCGTCCCAGATCGAACGGGCGCGAGGCCTTTTCCGGCTGATCGTTGTACTTGGTCGAGAGGGCCCGCAGCGAGCAGAATCCGGCGAACACGAGCGGGGTGATGCTCGCGTCGGCCCCGACGACAATGAGGACGTCCGCACGGCCTTCACGGATACAATGCAACGCCTGACCTAAAGCATGGGCGCTGGACGAACAAGCGGTGGAGATCGTCACATTCGGACCTTTGGCCCCACTAGCCATGGCGACGATCCCCGACGCACTGTTGAGCGTGATCACGGGGATAAAATTGGGGTGCACCCGATGCGGCCGCTGCTGCTGGTACAGTTGGGTGATCTCCCGTTCTCCCATGACCATGCCACCCATCCCCGCGCCGACGATGACACCCACGCGATGGGGATTTTCCTTACTCATGATCACCCCCGAATCGGCAAGAGCCTCTTTGGCGGCCACGAGCGCAAACTGCGCATAGCGATCGACCCGGTCGGCGTACTGAGGATCGAGGTATCGTTCAGGAGAAAATTCCCGCACTTGACCGGCGACCTTTGACCGATAGCCGTCTATCGGAAAGGGGTCGAACCCCGAAATGGCCGAGATCCCGGACCGGCCGTCGAGCGCGGATTTCCAGAATTCGCTGACTCCGATGCCGATCGGAGAAACGATTCCCAATCCTGTCACAACTACACGAGCCTTCATGCAGGTTCCTTTGATCGGATTGTTCGTCGCCTCAGTTCTTACCGGAAGCGTTAGGATGAGTCAACCCGTCTTGGCGGCCTGGCGGGTCGTAAATCCGCAGGCTTCCGGGGCGAAGGCGGGGCGAAGGATGGACGAGAAGGATCAAATCGGTCCTATCCTCAGTAACGCACCTTCAGCATGAGATAGAGTCCGTAACTCAGAAACAACGCGTTCGTCAGCCATCCCGCCACAATCGGGGGGATCGCTCCCCCTCGTCCGAACGCGATCGAAATGGAATGTGTGGTCCAGTAGAGAAATCCGATGACCAAGGCCTGTCCGATGCCGACCGCCATGCTGCCACCTCGGGTGCCGCTGCGGCGGAGGCTCAGCGCGATGCCGACCAAGACCATGATAATGGTCACGAACGGGAAAGCGATCCGTCCGTAATAATCCGTCTTCAACCGGGTGATCTGAGAACCGTTGTGATACAAGCGCGTCGTATGTTCGCGAATGTCTCGGAAGGTCATGGATTCGGAATCGCTGGCCAGCCAGGTGGTGAAATCTTCCGGAATCAACGTCAACGGCACGGGCATGTGCTTGAACGGTTCAAGGACGATCGCGCCGTCCGGCTGGAATGCTCGACGGAATCCCTGATGCAAGGTCCAGGCATGGTCGACGTACCGGGCTTCCTGTGCTTCCGTCATGTCGACCAGACGAAATTGAGGGTCAAAGTGAAACAGCCTGACGCCGCTAAGGCTGCCGCCTCCCACGGCGACGCTCTTGACGTGCAGGATGGTATCGGCGCCCATCCGCGCCCACGGTTGTGGCAGTCTCAAGGCCGTCGAAGGTGATTTTCTCTCGATGCGGATTGCGCGAATTTCCTCGGCCTTGTTGGAGGCCAGGGGGATGACGGTCGAACTGAACAGTAGCAGTACCATGGCCAGCCCGATGGCCAGTGTGAGAAAGGGGGAGGTGATTCGCGGCAGGCTGATGCCGCAGCTCCGCATGGCCGTGATTTCGTGGCTGCGGGACAACAAGCCGAGCGTGAGCAAGGTCGCCATGAGGATGGCCAGCGGAGCGATCTGGTAGGAAATCGCCGGCACCTTAAGGGCGAAATATCCGAGCACGTCCAGCCAACTCGCGTCAAAGCGGAGGAACCGCCGGACTTTCTCAAAGAAATCGATGACCAGATAAATGGTCATGAGGCCGGCGAAGCACATGCCGAAGATCTTGGCATACTCGCGCAGCAGATAACGAAATAGGATGGTCATCGTTATTCCCGGCTCATTTTGTAGAACCACAGCGCCGTCACAAGCCCAAAGATTCCGTTCGGGAGCCAAGCGCCCGCGAAGGGAGATAGTGCGGCGGTCGTGACCAGGAATTCACAGCCGACGTTCAGCACGTAATAGATGATGACCACCAGGACTCCGACCGCAAAACCTCCAATGCGCCCGGAGCGCTTAGAGACGATGCCCACCGGCACCCCCAAGATGCAAAAAACCAGCGAAGCGGTCGGAAACGCCAGATCCTTGTAGTATTCCATCAGCCGTCGTCGCGCCGAGGGATCGCGGCCTTGGGACTCCCGCAACTGAGCCATGATCGTTTCGTAGGAGGGGCGTTCTTCGGTGGAGGTGTAGCCGCTTTGATTGAGGGACAGCTTCAAGTCGTAACTGGAGAACCCGACCTGCTGGTATTCGTCGATCTTGTCCGGTTGGCTGTGAATGACTCCGTCTTGTAGCTGCAGTGCGACTTGGCTGGTCGCCGCATCGACGAAGACACGGTACCCCCGAGCTACAATGACCCGTGGGTCGTCCGGATTGCGCTCGTCCGACACAAAAATGCCGGGGGCTGTCGCATCGTCTCCCAAGTCCGACACATAGATCATCATTTTGGGAATCGGCTCGTTGAATGTGCCTCGTTCCAGCGCGAGCACCAATTGGTCGCGCAGGAGGTTGAGCGCGACCTTCTTCAGATTGGTGGAACTCCAGGGTTGACCCCATTGGGCGAGCCACAGGGTCAGGACGAATACTAGAAACGCAAACAGGAACACAGGTCGTGCCAACCGAAGCAGGCTGAGACCAGCCGCCCGCATGGCGACCAGTTCTTTATCGAACGACAATCGGCCGAAGGCGGTAATTGAAGCGATAATTCCTGCAATCGGCAGAGTCAGGACGAGAAAAGAGGGGAGGAGGTTGGCGAACACCTTCAGGACGGCGAACAAACCGACGCCTTTGGAGACGAGCAACTCGACCAGTCGAAGCAATTCGCGCGTCAACATCACAAAGCAGAGGGCGCCCAAGCTGACCAGAAAGGGAGACAGGAGTTCGGTGAAGATGTAGCGATCGAGCAGCTTGGAAAGCAGCATGGGGCACGAAGTTCCTGAAATGGGGGATCACTATAGGCGACTCACAGAGGCTTGTCTATCGAAGCGCCGGTGAAGGATTGATCACGCTGGACTGCCCTCGTCCGAGAGGACGGCAAAGATTGTCTTGACAAGTTCAAAAATCCCGTGTTACATGCTCCGCGGTTCGTAACCAAGATGGGTCTCGTGAGCGCTTCTTCTTTTCTTGGCAAAGACCCCGTCCCTTCCTCTTCATCCTATTTTTATCATTCCTTATTCGGCGCAGGGTATCAACCGGGTTTTGGCGCGGCAACGTAAGTCTACGTGGCCCTTGAGGAAAGGAGGGTTTTGTGAAGACAAAAGGTACGGTGAAGTGGTTTAACGATCGAAAAGGCTTTGGATTTATCCGGCTTGATAGCGGAGAGGACGTGTTCGTCCATTACTCCGCTCTCCAAGGGGAAGGATTCAAGACCCTGAAAGAAGGAGAAAACGTCGAATTCGATATCGTGCAGGGCGCCAAGGGGCCACAGGCTGCCAATGTCGCGAAGATGATCGCGGCGTCTTAGCGCGGCATCTTTTCAGAGAGGATTCTGTTTGACGCAGGCCTGCCGGCTAGACGGCAGGCCTTTTTTTGTACGCGGTCCCTCTGTCAGGGTCAGCGGATGGTCGGGTCGATCTGCAGCTGAGCGCTGCCGCCCGAGGCATAGGCCAGGGTCACCTCGGAGATTTTGTAGTCATATTGGGCTTCGGCCAAGCGTGTTTGTGCAGCTGTGAGCGCCACTTCCGATTGCGTCACCTCCACGATTGACCCCAAGCCCAGCTTGTACCGTTGCTTGGACAGCTGCTGAGCCTCCTGCGCTGTCCTGACCAGTTCCTCGCCCAACTTGATTTGCTGGGAAAAAGTGAGGGTGTCCAAGTAGGAGTTCGTGACCTGTTGTGTCAGCGCCTGTTCAACGTTCATGCTGGCGGCTGCAGCTGCCTCCTTCTGGGCGGTAGCTTCTACAACCTGGTTTTCGATCAGGAAGCCTGTAAAGAGCGGCATGGAGATCAGTGCACCTGCCATCCACCAGCCCCCGGTCTGCTGATTCTGCCGCGGATCAAAGGGTTCGAACGCACCTCCGCTGCCGATGGCATTGATGGTGGGGAGGTATTGGCGCTTCGTCGCGACCAATTTCGCCTCGGCCGATGCCGTCTGCTCCTTGAGCCGCTGGAGCTCTGGATGGGACAAACTGTCGCTGACCAGAGATTCAAGCGGCCTCGGTGGCGTGACTGTCACGGCAAGATCCTCAAGGACGTAGTCCTCGCGTCCTGCGACTCCCATCGCACGGTTCAAGTCGGCGAAACTCGACTTGAGATCGTTACGACTCCGGACCAGCAAGGATTCCGCATTGACGAGCTCGACCCGCATCAAATCGAGATCCAATTTGGATTTCAGTTGTTGTCGGTGGAGTGTTTCGATCTGACCGGTGATGATGCCTCGTTCTCGGACCCGTTCCTCGGCGATGCGGACCAACCGCTGCCGTTTCAAACTGATGAGATAGTTGCGCTGCACTTGTACGATGACCAGTGCTCGTCTGGCATTGACGTCTTGGCCTTGGGCTCGCTCCGCCAGCTTCGCTGAGTCGACGAGATTGCTGGTGAATCCGAAATCATAGACCCGCTGGTTGGCGATCACACCGCCAGCAAAAATGGTTTGATTCTGCTGTAATAACGCGCCTCCGACCAGGAAGCGCGGATTCGGCCTGCCGGCTCCCGCCACCGTATCCGCGTTCGCAAAGATCTGGGGAAAATACATCGAGCGCGTCTGTTGAGTTCTGGCTTCGGAGGCTTTCAGATTGGCATTAGCCTCCTGCACAATCGGGTGGTGTTTTAAGGCCAGTTCAATTGCCTGCTGCAAGGCGAGGAAACTACCTCGCTCCGGGGGCTCGGTCGGCGAGTCTCCCCATGCGGCCGAGGATATGCCCAGCATGAGCAGCACGATTATCGGCCCAATCTTTCTGACGGATGCTGTGTACATGGTGCCTCCTTGGCGATCGGTCTACGGACGGAGTGTCCCCTGGTCGACGGTGGCCGGTGCGACCGGCCGGACGCCGGCCGACTTGCGTTCGAACCGCTGTTTGGAGGGGATGGCTTCCGGCAGCCGGTAGGGGCTTGCGTGTACCGGGGAGCCTTCCAGCAACCTACGTTTGCCGACGACGACGACCTCGGCATCGGCTTCCAGCCCCTGCGTGATCTCGATGAATTTTCCGCTGGTGATGCCGGTGCTTACGGCTACCGATTTTGCCTTTCCCTGGTCAACGACGAAGACCGAGTGGCCGCCCGGGCTGCTGGTCACGGCCAAGGGAGGCAGCACCAACGCATCCGGGATCTCCCTGAGGTCGACAGTCAATTCCGCATACGTTCCCGGCTTGAGTGCGTGGTCACCGTTGGGTAAGTCCACTTCGATCAGCAGACTGCGGGTCGAAGGATCAAGGGCCAGGGTGGAGCGGGTCACAGTGCCGGCAAATGAGCGGTCGGGAAGTTCCGCAACCCTGACCGTGGCCTTGGTCTTTCCGGGTACCACCCACGGTGAATCGTCCTGAGGGACATTGGCGTAGATTCGGACGGTATCCAAATCCATGATCGTAAAGAGTGGAATGGCGGTAGTGGCCGACGACGTGGCCACCTGAATCAGCGCCCCGGGGTCGGCGAATCGGGCGGTGATCGTGCCGTCGTAGGGGGCACGAACTTTGGTATAGTCTCGGAGCACCGCCCGCTGCTGCATGAGATTTCTCGCGCCTTCGTACGCCGCTTCGGCCACGTCGACGTCCTGCTTGGCGATGACGTCGGGCGCCTCCTTCCAGACCTTCATGAGCCGGTCGAACGTGATTCTCTTGATCTTGTAATCCGCCGCCGCCTGTTGATACTGCTCTTCGACTTCCGGTGCATCGATGATGGCGACCACCTGATCCTTCTTCACCGCGTCGCCCTTGTCCGGTCCGATCCACTTCAGGTAGCCCGAGACCTTCGCGTACAGCGTCGTTTGGTACAGCGGAGCGATGTTTGCCGGCAGCGTGATCGAGTAGACCAAGAGTTGTTTGGACGGATTCGTGACCTGCACGTCCACAGGCACGTTTTGGTCGGCATTGGGGACCTCGGCCTCGTAGGTGTTGCCGGAGGCTGGCGCGGGTTTCTGAGGCGTCTCCTCGCGTCCGCAGGCGGTGACGATCATGGACAGCAACAGCAGTATCGTGAATGAGGGAAACGTCATGGCCTCAGATTTCCTCACGCGAAGCGGCCGGCGTCGACGATACGATCGGATGCACACGACGTCCGAGCACCACGGCGTGCATCACGGGTACGACCAAAAGGGTCATGACGGTGGAAACGGCCAGGCCGCCGACGACCGCACGGGCCAGCGGCACCATCGTTTCGTTGCCTTCGCCGAATCCCAGGGCAAGCGGCAACAGACCGAGAATTGTGGCCAGCGCTGTCATCAGAATGGGGCGAATCCGTCGCCTTCCCGCTTCTATGACCGCCTGCTCCGCGGTCGCGCCGGCGCGCACCATGTGGTTGGCGAAATCGACGAGCAGGATGCTGTTCGACACCACGATGCCCATCATCATCAGCGTGCCGATCATGGACTCCACATTCGCAGAGGTATTCGTCGCAAACAACACCATCGCGGTGCCGATCCATCCCAAGGGTACCGCGACCAAGATGATCAACGGATCGATCATAGAGCGGAAGAGGCCGACCATCACCAGATAGATCAGCAGGACGGCCAGCGGCAGGGCCAACGCGAAGTTGCCGAACGCCCCGCGCATGTTGGCCACTTCTCCTTTGATTTCGATCGTCACATCCTTCGGCAATTTGACAGCGGCGAGCGCACGCTCGATGTCCGCTGCCACGCGCCCCAGGTCGTTGCCGACGGGGGTCACCAGGACGTCGATCAGGCGCGACAGGTCATAGTGATCGACACTGTCGGGACCGGTGCGTATCTCAAGTCCCGCGACGTCGCGTAGAAGCACCGGAGGACCGCGTCGTTCATCCGCCGAATAGAATCCGGCCGACAGATCGAGATTGCGCCCCGCAAAAGGGGTATTCTGCAGAGCGATGGTCGAGCCGCTAGAACCGGCCGTCATCAAGGCCGACGTCGGGTTCAACGGCGTGCGGGCGCCGATGATCGGAATGTTCAGGAGGTCCTCCGTCTCGGTCAGCGATTGTTCGGGGTATTGCGCCAACAGGTAGTAACCATTCGCCGTCTTGGGGTCGAGCCAGTAGTTTGGACTCAAGGCCAGATTAGAACTGATACCGGTGATCACGTCGACGATGACGCGATCTTGGGTGAGGCCGTAGTAGGCGGATTTGGTGCGATCCACGTTGACGTGTAGTTCCGGATAACTCTTCCCCTGCTTGATGCGGACGTCGGTCGTGTTGGCGACTTCTGCAACCCGTTCACGGATCTCTTCCGCGACCGGACGAATCACGTCCAGTTTCGGTCCCTTGACTTGAATGTCGATCGGCGCGCGCAGGCCGAAGTTGAGCACATCGCTGATGATGCCTCCTGTCTGAAAACTGATCTCCACTCCGGGAAGCGACCCCCTGAGCTTGGCCCTCAAGGTCGTAATGTACTCATCGGTTGCTCCCTCATGGCCGCTGACGAGATTGACCAAGACGAACGCGGTGTGGCTGCCCGTATTGGGTGCGAACCGGGCTGCATCTCCGAAGTAGAGGCCGGTATTCGAAATGACTTCTTCCAGATCGTGCTGAGGGACGGTTTCGTGGACCAATCGTTCGATATCCGCCACGATCGCGGTCGTTTTCTCGATCCTGGAACCTTCCGGCGCGACTACGATCATCGTGAAGTTGCCGGCGTCCACTTTGGGAAAGAATTCCGTCGGAAGCCGCGGAACCAGAAAGAGGACGGCGGCGAGCAGCGTCGCGAGCGCCGCTCCCAACAGGACGGCCTTGTAGCGGAGGCCGGCGCGGAGCAGGGGGACGTAGACGCCCAGAACGTAACGAAACCATCCCTCGGCGGCCGAACCTCCTTCCGAACCGTGTTCATGGCCTCGGGCGTAGAGTCTGGCCAGTACCACCGGAGTGACCGACATGGACACCGCATAGTCAGCAAGCATGGCGAAGGCGACGGTCATGGCGAGCGGCACGAAGAGGTATTTGATGATGCCTGTGAAAAAGATGATCGGCAGATACACGATCAGAATGCAGACCGTGGCGACGAAAATCGGCAGTGTGAGCTCTGTGGCGCTGTCCTCGGCGGCGGAACGCCCGTCTTTGCCCATTTCCATGTGACGGTGAAGGTTTTCCTGTACCACGATATTGTTGTCCAGTAGCGTTCCGATCACCAGGGCCAATCCGCCCAAGGTCATGATATTGACCGATTGGCCGGTCAGGTACAGCGCAACCAACGCGGCGGTCAACGAGAGAGGAATGGCTAGGCCGACCACGAGCGCGGCCTTGACGCTTCGCAGGAACAGAAAGATCATCAAGCCCGCAAGTCCGGCGCCGAGCAACCCTTCCTTTTGCAGGTTCGCGATGGCTTGTCTGATGTAGAGCGACTGGTCGTAGATGAACTTCACCGTCGCGCCGGCCGGGATCTCGGTGAGCTTGTGAAGCTTGGCTCGGATTCCGTCCGTGACTTCCAGCGTATTTGCGCCTTCCTGTCTGGTGATCGGCAGATAGGTCGCCTCGTGACCGTTTACCCGCACGACAGAGGTTTGAATCGCGGCGCTGTCGGCGGCCGTACCGATGTCACGCACGAGGATCGGCGTGCCGTTCACCACCTTGATCGGAATGTCGTTGATCTTCTCCACCACACCGACGAGACTGTTGCTGTACACGTAATAGTCCAGGTCGCCGATCTTGACGTCGCCGGCCGGTATGATGGCGCTTTGGGCATTGATCGCCTTCACGACGTCGGATGGCGAGATTCCCCTCGCGAGCATGCGCTGCTGGTCCATGAATACGGTGATCTGTCTGACCTTGCCCCCGAGCGGCGGCCCGAATGAGATGCCCGGGATGTTGGCGATCTGATTTCGCACCGTGAAGTAGGCCAGGTCACGGATTTCCTTCGGCCCGAGATTCTCGCTGCTGATGGACAACAGCCCGATCGGTAGACTCGCGACCCCGAACTTGTACACGGACGGCGGATAGACTCCGGGCGGCAACAATCTGATGATGCTGTATGCGAGACTCGTTAGTTCCGATTGCGCCGCATCGATGCCGTACTCCGGCTGGAAGAACACCTTGATGTAGCTCATGCCGGCCAGCGATTGAGACTCGATATGTTCGACGTAACTGGCTTCGACGAACCGCTGCTCCATGCGGAGCGTGATGGCGCCTTCCATTTCGCTGGGGCTCATGCCCCGGTAGAAAGTCGTCACGAGAATCGTCGGAATTTTTATCTCGGGGAAAATATCCACGCGCATCTTCTTGTAGGACACCGTACCGAGCACGAGCGCAATCATGCAGACGGCGAAGACCGCGTATGGGTTCTTGAGGGCGGCGCGGGTCAACATCGGCTTTCAATCGGCTGCGGCGAAAGGTTGCAATCGACCCAGAACCGGCAGATCGCCTGAATGCATCGGACCAGTTCATCGAAGGTGTCGGGTTTGACCACGTAACCGTTCGCGCCGCTGGTATAGGCCGCGGACACGTCGACGGCGGCATCCGAGGTGCTGAATACGACGACCGGGATTGTGGCGACGCCGGGACGCGCCCGCAGGCGGCGCAGGAACTCGTCCCCGCTCTGACGGCGAAGATGCCAATCCAGCAAAATGAGGGAAGGGGGGAGTCCCAGGCTTGCGCGGTGCGTGAGGAATCCCAGTGCAGCCTCTGCATCCGGCTCCGCAAAGAGGGCGACTGCGAGCCTCGTACGGGTCAAGGCTTCACGGAACAGTTCGCGCTCGCCAGAACTGTCGTCGATCAACAAGAGTGATGGATACAGGGGCATGTAGGGCTACACGCAGGGACCATGCCGTTGGATTTCGTAAACGTAGAAAATCATAATATTTAAATATGACAGGCTCTTAACAAACATAACTCATGTCATTAATGAGATATTGTTGCACGGGTCGATAGGGAGGAATTCCACGCCATCTGGAAATTCTCCCTAACCAGCGGAGGATTCAACGCGTATCCGCGCAAGAGAGCGGTGGGGCTCTCGGTGATCGGTGAACTGGGGGCGAGCCTTGAAGTGCGGGCTGCCTGCGTTCGTGCGGCTGAATCGGAAGTGATCCCTCCAAGGTCCGATTGGATTCACCAAGCTCAGGCCCCACCTTCCATCACCTTACTAAGAGCCTGAGATTTCGACTTGTCGGATCGTGGCGTGTGTTTTGCTCACTCTCTCAAGGAAAAGGATGCCCCGACGGCTGCGGCGCAGATCTGCACCGTAGCCGTCGGGCAGGATGGAGCGAAACAATGCCTATTCGAATTCTCGTGGCGGACGATGAACCGGATATTCTGTTGAGCTTGGCCGAGCGATTTCGCTGGCTGGGACATGAAGTCATCACCGCAGGGGACGGGCAAGCGGCGGTGACGGCGGTGGAGTCCTGCTCGGTGGACCTCGTCTTTCTCGACATCACGATGCCGAAGATGAGCGGTATGGATGCGTTGAGGCGGATCAAGAAGCGATGGCCGACGCTCCCGGTGGTGATGCTGACCGCATACGGTAATATCCAACGGGCTGTGGAAGCCATGAAAGAGGGCGCGGTGGATTTTGTCACCAAGCCGTTTGAACCGGGCCAAATCGACTCGGTGCTGACCATGGCGCTGGAGCGCCGGGAGCAAACGGGAGAAATGACACAGCTGCTCGGGGAGATCAGCCATGATGTGAAGAATCTCTTGATGCCGATGGTCACTGGCACCGATTTGCTTGCCGAGGAAATCGACGATCTGTTCAAGTCGCTGCCGGAACAGACCTCCGCCCGGTCAGACGTCCACCATCAAACGTGCGAGGAGGTGCTTCAACTTCTGCGCAACACCTCCAGGCGGATTCAGGATCGCATGAAGGAAATTGCAGATTATGTCGCGGTCACAAGTGCGCCGCAGCGGCTCGAACCCTGCCACATCGGAAAAATCGCCGACGGTGTCGCGAAAACGTTGCGGGTATTGGTTCAGCAAAAGCGAATCACGCTTCGGCTCGAGAACCTCGAGTCATTGCCGACCATTGTGGGTGACGGCAATCGATTATATTCGCTGCTCTACAATCTGGTTCACAACGCAGTTCCCGAAGTTCCCCCGTTGGGATCGATCACCATCCGTGGACGACACGATCCCGGGACGCAATCGATCGTGCTCACGGTTGAGGATACGGGGAAGGGCATGCCCGAGGATGTGCGAAAGACGCTCTTCACAAGTCGGGCGGTCAGCAGGAAGGCGGGAGGAACAGGACTTGGCACCAAGATTGTGAAGGATGTCGTCGATGCACACGGCGGTCACATTTCGGTCGGCAGCCAAGAGGGAGAAGGCACCACCTTCATTATTACGCTGCCGATCCATCCACCGACTTTCGCCTCGACCAACCAGTCCGCTCTGCCCAGTATCCCGGAATGCGGTGAAGCGCGGTCCTGACTCGCCTCGACCTGATCATCGCCAGCGCGTTCGGCAAGGGCACCGCTTTCGGCTGGCGGTCGGCACCGCCGTCCTGCCAAGCGAACGAGCCTCCCGTTCGAGGAGAAGATCGTCCTGGAGAAAGGGTACAATACGGTAGCGGGTGCAGATCGACGGCCCGTTACCGTATTGGAGGCGATATGAACGACGGCAGGAAGGACGAGCGCGGAGCGCAGTTTCCTGAGCCCTGTTTCTGGGAGACAGGCCTGGTCGTGCTGGTGTTGCTTGTCGGTGTGGCGGCCTGGCAAGCCGTACCGGCCGCGGCCGATCATCGTGGCCATGACGAGCCGGAGGATGTCCATCAGGAGACGGTTGGTCCCGGTGTTTCGGTGCCGGGAACCGTCTTCAGAGTTTTTCGCGCAAAGCCGTCCGGTTCCGCTGACCCCGGCGGTCCGGATCCCCTCACGATCGAGGAGGCTTTTCGAACTGTCGTGGACGCACTCACGTTGATGTCGCAGCATCGAACCGACTTTCCTCGATTTGACGAAGCCATGAAGAAGGAAGCGCTGCAGGCCGTCATCGTCGAACCGAAAGTGGTCAATCGTGACGGCAAGGAATTTCAATTACTGGTCGCCAGAACCAAAGAGCGCGGCAAGGTTAAATTGTTGGTCAGCGCTGTCGGCCTGAAAGAACGCGAGCTGATTGATCGACCGGAACGACTCGCTCCGCTGCTCGACCGGGAATTTCAATGGGTGGTCAGCAAGGCCGATACCGCACCAAAACCACAAGCCAGGGTGACCGAGCGTGATCTACGGCACGCGCCGATCCTTGCCGATCAGGATGTCTCCGCGCTGTCGGCCGAGGCTCGCGCCAGGACGCTGCAACAGTTGTTCGGAACATACTTGCACACGCTGGACGAACTGAAGAGTCTCGACGGGCAGCCGTACTACGAGATCGGCTCATCCGTTCTGATTCCTCCAGCTCGCCCGGATTCGACCACGAACCTGTACGATATCCGGGTGCGACAGGCGTTGGAACGGATTGTGCGCGAGCCGGTTTTTCTCGAGCAGATGCCGAATGCCGTGAGAAGCCTGCTGAACGGAAAAATCTGGAACGTGGCGTTCGTCAAGATCGATGGACGGGATTGGGCGACCCGCACGCGCGTCTTGCCCGATGACCGATCAATCCTGGTCGGCGAGCGGGAGCGCCGGATTCAGCCCGCTCAGATTTTGGTGAACGCCTATCGTAAGGCCACACCGGACGACCCGTTCTATTCCCGGACGAATGACCTCCCCATGGGTGCGCTCCCGCCGGAGCAATTGGCCTTCGTCATTGCATTGGAGATCCAGCACAATATCGTAGAGAAGTCGATGTCGGGTCACGTTGCGCAGGATGCTCTGACCGCGCCGAAGTGAGCGAAGCGAGATCGGAGGCGCTAGGAGTCTGTCCGAGTCATCCTTCGTGGCGAGGCGAAGGAGGTGCAGGCAGATGAGCGGCGCAAGGCTCGAAAACAAACCGGACGCGTATTCGCTGAAATACGGTGAGGATTTTTTCGGGCCGAGAACGATGCAGATCCCTGCCGATCGTTTGCCGCAGTAGAATGGCATGACTTGGACAGACGCCCAGGTTCAACCGAGCGGTTGCGATCTGTGGACAAGCGGCTCGATCGATGATGAGATACGCAGCGGCTGTAGGATCCGAAACCGGACTTCATCCACCTGCGTGTCCGCCGAGGTACGTTCTCCTGCAAACAAACCGCAACGGTACAATCCCGGCGTCCAGCCGGAGGTCGGAGATGGCAATCTGAAGTAGCCGGACTGATCGTTCATGGCCATCATGACCTGGTCATGGGTTATGGCTCGTTGCTCACCCGCCATCTCGGATGTTTCAAGATAACATCGCGCCGCCAGCGGGATGGCATCATACGAGGCGGAAACCAGCCCAAACACGAGATAAATGTCCTGTTGCGTGGTGAGGAAGCTGTCTCCCGGATTGAGAGGGATAAATTCGTGCGCCCCGGTCGGGAAATCATCCCGCATGACCTTTCCGGCCGGGATGACGAACCGGAACCAGCTGAAATCCGCATCGCGACCGACCAGCGAGGCATGAATCTCCAAGGGTTTGATCGGTTTCACTCGTTCGATGGCTTTCGCATAGAGTTCTTCCTCGGACAGGCCTGGAGCGGCTTCCTTGCGGGCACGGCGATGCAAGGCGGCCTCCTCGGCTTGCTGCTGCGCCAATTCGGGAACGTGGGGGCGCACCTTGTCGAGCCAGCGCTTGATCTTGTTCTTATCCAGTACCCGTGTGTCAGGGGGGAGATCAACATTCTTGTTGTTCTCCTCGGATTCGACGGCTGCGTCGTATAAAGTTTGAAAATGCGCGAAGGCCTCTTCCCATTGTTCGAGTTCGACCATGCATTGTCCCATTCGATAGACCGTATCGGCATAGTCTTCGTCGCTCGGATCCAGATTGAACATCGTGCCGAAGACGGTCAGCGCATCCTTGCAGCGGCCGAGATGCATGAGAGTCAATCCCAGCTGGTGCGTGGCTGAGGGGTCGTTCGGATTGAGCGCCAGAAGTTGACGATAGATCGGCTCGGCTTCCTCGTAGTGTCCGTCGATGTACAGTCTCCACGCGTCCGCACGGATCAGAGCCCACTCTTTCTGGCGGGCAGGGGAGATCTCTTTCGGGGCGAGAGCCGGGTCGTATCGCCTCCCGCGATCCTGGGAGGTTCCTTGGATCACGGAGAGCAGCGTCTTCGCGGAAGACTCCAGAGAGGAACCTGAAGGAACCCGTTCCAGCACGTAGCGAACGTCGGCTTCAGACCCCTGATAGTCCAAGAGATCGAAACGCGCACGGGCCAACGCCAGCCGCCAGCCGAGCAGCGAGGGGACGAGCGTGACGGCTTTCTCATACGAGGGCAGAGATGCTTCTAGTCGATCGAGTTTTCTGAGCTCTTGTGCGAGACGCAAATGCACCAAGGGATTTTGCGCGTCATCCTCGACGATCAGCTGCAGCTCTTCGACGGCATCTTCGCTTTGCCCAGACCGCACGAGCACCCCCCATTTCGCCCATCTGACGTCGAGGGCATGCGGCGCGCTCGCGAGGACGGCATCATAGGCCTCGATAGCTTCCTGGGGACCACGGGAAGTGGCGAGAATATCCCCGCGAAGTTTCTGGAGGGTCACGGCTTCCGGATGATCCTGTATGCCCTGCTCCAGGATGTCCAGCGCCGGTGCGACGGCCCCGCTTTCCCAGACGATGCGAGCCTGTTCGACGACACGTGCCTCAGGGGGAACATGGGCTTCTCCTCCCCGCGCGGGGAGAGCCGCCGTCGTGACGAGCAGCCCCACGATGAAGGTCGTTTCAACCAAACCGCGTGGCCACGGTCGGGGATCGAAGCCGCGAGTGCCGGAGAATTGGCTACGAACAGGATTGCGGTCCATCTGGTTCATGATAACAAGATGTTGCAGGAACCGAAACCGGATGGTACAGGGCAGCTCATCCTCGCACGGGTCCCCCAGGCTCTGTAAGAGTCAGGATCAGCCGGAAGGATTCGTGCGGTGTTCCGACCTTGTCGAAATCGAAAATTTGTGCAGGACCTTCAGAGACTCCCTCTGAGGACTGCCCGATGACCCTATTTAGCAGGGAAGGTTGTCCGGTCGGTAGGTCTTGTTGACGGGCGTCGGTTGTCTCGCCACCAGGAGAAAGGACATCAGCCATGTTCGACGTGATTCTCCATGAACCGGAGATTCCTCCCAATACCGGCAACATCATCAGGCTATGCGCCAATACAGGAGTTCGGCTTCATCTTGTCGAGCCGCTGGGCTTCTCGCTCGAAGATAGACAGTTGAGGCGGGCCGGGTTGGACTATCACGAATGGGCCTCGATTGCCGTCCATGCGAACTGGGCTCAATGCCGCGCGCATTTCGAAGGCAGACGTCTGTTCGCTGTCACCACGAAAGGCCGGCAGCGCTACGATGCCGTGAAGTATGTGGAGGGCGATGTATTCCTGTTTGGAGCGGAGACGAGGGGATTGCCGGAAGCTCTTCTGGGGAGCGTGAACGACCTTGAGCGACTGCGCCTGCCGATGTTGCCCGACAGCCGGAGCCTCAATCTCTCGAATGCGGTGGCCGTAATCGTGTATGAGGCCTGGCGGCAGACAGGATTTCGTGGAGGCCGATAGCTGACAGCGGCCCTGGCCGGCTTCTCTATATCGCTGAGGATCGGGGCGCAAGCACTCGGGCGTCGGTCAGTTCGTATTGGCCTCGCGCCATCACAGGGAAGAGTGAAAACACCGGGGTGTTGGCCGGAATGACGGCGGCGGTCACGTCAGGCAGCAACTGCAAATGCATGTTGACGAAATTGAAGCTCAGCCCTCGCTGCCAGGGCTGACTACCGGCACCCGCATAGGCGGCTGTTTTTTCCGAGGCATAGGTCCTGGTGAGCAACCCGGCTCCTCCCTGTAGTCCGTATTCGTGCAGATCGGGGGCGCCTTGGACCAACAGATGTATGGCGGACGCGTCGAACCATACTTTGATGTTGCACCCGATCTGCACGTAAGGTCCCAAGGTATTGGTGCCGTCCAAAAACGCCCGAGGGAGGCCGATCTCCATCGGCACATCCGCGGCCACGGCGCGTTCGACGGCGCCAAGCGCCTGTTCCTTCAGCGGGGACACCGAAACGAACAGGAGATGCGGATCGTTCATCTCGATATCCAGCACCTGATCGTCATAGTAACTGCAGAGGCGGCCCATCTCGTAGCGGAGAGGAAATGAGTAGCCGATCTTCGCGTACCAGATCCGGAGGCCCGCCTCCAAGGGATCTTCCGGCAGCCGGCTGATCTTCAGATCGAACGGGAGCATGGCGTGCCAGGCTCCCGTTCGCGCCGAGACGAAGGGAGCGCAGGCGCCGGGGAATTCCTTGTGGACGGCCGTCGTTTCCGGTTCGAAGCGCCGTGTGGGTCCGGAGAAGTGTTGCGCAACCTTGGATTCCTTGGTTAAGCGGTATTTCGCCTGGTAGTAGGCCGAGGCCCGTCGTTGCGCCGTGGCAAGAAAATAGTCCGGCATGTCGGTTTCGACAATGATCTGTTCGGGAGCCGTGTCGTGGTGGGATCCGACAGGTTCCGGCTTCATCGCAGCGGCATAGAGGTCCAGTTCCGCTCGGAGACGAAGAATGTCCTGGTGAATCTGACGCGACAGAGCCGAATCGAAAAAACTGGTCTGGGGGAGGATATCGGCAGCCTTCTGCAGGCAATCGAGCTTATGAGTGTACCGTTTAGGCTCGTCGGCGAATGCTTCGGCGACGGCCGTGTAGAGTGTGAATTGCTCTTCGGCCGTCAGGCCGAGTTGGTCCGGGCTGTGGTCCTTAATGAACGCGAACGCCACCGGTCCGAATGTTTCGGCCTTTCGGATATAGAGCGTCAACAGAAAGTTGTAGTGCGCACGCGCTTCTTCAACGGTCATAGGGCTCGATATTCTAACGAGGCGGCTTTCCATTCAGCAAGGGCGCTGAGTCACCGTCGGGACGGAACTCTTTCGGCAGAAGCGAACTCTACCGGTTTCCGCTGAGGAGGGCCGCTTGACCGGACTGAAGAGGCTTCGTTACAGACGATGCCGCGGGCGGCGGTCGACCGGCTGGCGAAGATCGTCACGAGACTCTGGCTGGATTCGGTCTGTGAGCGCGATTTGGCGGTAACGGCCGCACGCAAGGTGGTCGCGCAACAGGAGCCGATAGTCCGGGCCTTCCTGGAGCAGTAGTCGCGCCATTGTGGTATGCTGCCGCTTCGATCGTGCACATGGAAACGACCCTTCAACATGCCTTGGCTTCCGCGACGGCGCAACGACGAACCTTCGCGATCATCAGCCATCCTGATGCGGGAAAGACGACCCTGACCGAGAAGCTGCTGTTGTACTCGGGGTTGATCCGCACGGCGGGGATGGTGCGTGGTCGCAAGGGGGGAAAGGTCACGGCCTCGGACTGGATGGGGATGGAACAGGAGCGCGGCATCTCGATCACCGCCTCCGCCATGCAGTTTCCCTACAAGGATGCCGTGATCAATTTGCTGGATACCCCGGGACACCAGGATTTTTCCGAGGATACCTATCGGACGCTTACGGCGGCAGACAGCGCCATCATGGTCATCGATGCCGCCAAGGGTGTTGAAGCGCAGACCAGGAAACTGTTTGCGGTTTGCCGTATGCGGAAGATTCCGGTCCTGACCCTTATCAACAAGATGGATCTGCCGGGACGGCAACCGCTGGATTTGATGACGGAAGTCGAGCAGGCGCTGGATATTCAGGCCACCGCGGTCAATTGGCCGATCGGATCCGGAAGCGACTTCGCCGGGATTGTGAATCGGGAGGATGGCCGGGTGCAGTTGTTCGGCCGAACGGCGCCGGGGGGAGCGACCAAGGTGACGGTCAGCGAGCTCGAGTTGGCCGATCTCACAAGCAGCGGACGGGTCTCACAAGACACCATGATGCAGCTGGATCACGACTTGGAATTACTCGAGATTGCCGGCAACCAGTTTGTCCGCGAACGATTCCTCCACGGCTTGGTGACGCCGGTGTTCTTTGCTTCGGCGCTGACGAATTTCGGGATCGAGCGCTTTTTGGATGCCTTCGTGGATCTGGCTCCCTCGCCGGGGGCAAGACCGGCTGACCTGGAAGACGGAGGCGAAGTCTCGGTTGATCCGATTCAGACCCCGTTCAGCGCCTATGTCTTCAAGCTTCAGGCGAACATGAATCCAAAACACCGCGATAGTACGGCATTTCTCCGCATTTGTTCCGGGCGGTTCGAGCGCGACATGGTAGTCAAGCATCATCGTCTGAACCGCGAGATACGGCTGTCCCGTCCGCACAGCATGGTGGCGCAGGAGCGCAGTACGGTTGAGGAGGCTTTCCCGGGGGACATCATCGGCATTATCAATCCGGGGATTTTCTCGATCGGCGATACCATTTCCCTGTCCGGCGGGTTCAATTTCAAGACATTGCCCCAGTTTCAACCGGAGATCTTCGCCCGTATCCGTCCAACCGACGTCGGCAAGCGCAAGACATTCGACAAGGGCATGGCCCAGATGGCTCAAGAGGGAACTGTTCAAATCATGCGAAGTCTCAACGAGGGGGATCAGCTTGTGGCTGCTGTGGGTCGTCTCCAGTTCGACGTCTTGCAGTACCGACTCCGACACGAATATCGGGTGGAAACCGTTCTCGACCAATTGCCCTATACCTGCAGTGCCTGGCTGGAGGGTGATCCGACCACCTTCAAAGCCCCCTCCGCATCGATGCTGGTGAGGGACCAACGTGATCGCGTTGTCGTGCTGTTCGGCGACACGCTCATGAAAACCATCGGACGGGACCGCAATCCCGACCATACCCTGCGCGACATGGGCTGAGCGCAGCCGGAACGGCAGCTTGCCGGGCCGGCGCAAGGTGCGGGCAGGTACGGCCGGTCGGAGGTGGGGATGACTGGTGGAACCGATACACAGATTCGGGATCGACTGGCATGGCAACGAACGGTTTTGGCAAATGAGCGGACGCTTCTAGCCTATGTCAGAACGGCACTGGGGTTTTTTATTGCGGGCATTCCAGCTTTGTGGTGGCCGGATCAACCGTCGATCCACCTTCTCGGCGGCGTGGCGCTGATGGCGGGGGTCGTCTGCTCGGCGATCGGCGTCCGCCGGTTCGTCTCAACCCAACGGATGATGACGCGGGAGGGAGAACCGCCGGCCGAAACATGAGGCGCCGGCATGAGTGAGCTGAGCGTGTCCAACAGCGCCAGATGAAGAAACCTGTGTGGAGGTGTCATGGCTCAGGTAACCGAGATCGCTCCGGACATGTTCCGGATCACAACATTCGTTGAGCCCTTCGACATGCAGTTCAGTCAATTTCTTGTTCGGGATGAGGAACCGCTGCTGTTTCATACAGGACCTCGAGCCTTGTTCCCTGGGGTCAGGGAGGCGGTCGCCTCGCTGATCGATCCGGCTGCGGTTCGTTGGATCGGCTTCAGCCATTTCGAGGCAGACAAGTGCGGAACGTTGCCGGAATGGCAGGGGTTGGCTTCAGAAGCAACCGCGGTGTGCAGCATGGTCGGCAAGTTGGTCAGCGTCGATGACTGCCTCGCCATCAGGCCGGCGAGAGGCATGGGCGAGGGGGAGGTGCTCAGCACCGGGAAGTATCGATTCCGCTTCCTCAGCACGCCCCATGTTCCACATTGTTGGGAAGCGGGCCTCCTGTTCGAAGAAGGCAATCGAACGCTCTTCTGCTCCGATCTTTTTCATCAGGGCGGCAACGTGGAGCCGGTGGCTGGCTCGGATTTGCTCGAGCGTTGCCGAAGGATCTTGGTCGAGTATCAGCGGGGACCTCTGGCGAACTACATTCCGTATTCGACATTGACGGAACCGACGCTGCACCGGTTGGCCGAACTCAGGCCCAAGACACTGGCGGCCATGCACGGCTCGGCATTCGTGGGTGACGGCGCCGGGGCATTGCGGGAACTGGCCGCGTTATGGAAGGACGTGCTCACGATACCCTGATGCCATTCGAGGTAGCGCGCGGATGGCATGCGAGCCAACACATGATGGAAAACCGCGACGACACCCTCACCGCATACAACGGCGTGCCGGTACCGTCGTTTATGTACGGCACCGCGTGGAAGAGGGATGCCACCGCTCAACTCGTCATAACGGCGGTGCAAGCCGGTTTTCAGGCGATCGATACAGCCAATCAACTGATTCACTATGATGAAGCGCGGGTAGGGAACGCGTTGGTCAGCTTGGCCGAGCAGGGTGTAGCTCGCGAACACCTGTTCGTCCAGACGAAGTTCACTCCCCTCAACGGCCAGGACCATCGTACGCCCTATGATCCGCGTGCCGGGGTGGGTGTGCAGGTGGAACAATCCTTCGAACGTTCGCTGGGACACTTGCACACTGATTACGTGGATTCGTATGTCCTTCACGGCCCTTACGGCAGGCGTGGGCTTGGGGCCGAGGATTGGGAGGTCTGGGCGGCATTCGAGCGGCTGTACGAAGCCAAGAAAACCAGAATGATCGGAATCAGCAACGTGACGGGCGAGCAACTTGCTTTGTTGTGCGCACAAGCCAGGATCAAGCCAATGGTGGTTCAAAACCGCTGCTATGCGGCGCTCGGCTGGGATCGGGCAGTGCGCAAGGTTTGTCAGGCCCAGCACATTCTCTACCAAGGCTTTTCGCTGTTAACGGCCAATCGCGAAGTCTTTGTCGATCCGGATATCAGGGCGATGGCGGGGCGTTACGGTATGGGTTTGGCCCAGCTGGTGTTTCGATTTGCCATGCAGATTGGGATGTTGCCACTGACGGGCACGACCAACCCCCAGCATATGAGAGACGACCTTGCCTGCCGGGATTTTGCGTTGGCCGAAGCGGATCTCCGGCTGATCGAATCCATCGGACATCGCTAGCCTCGGAAGCCCTTGAGGGGCTCCCTAGGGGGGTACCTGGCGTCTCCGCCAGTATCGGCCGGGCTTGTTCTTTGATACAAGAGCCAAAGTGAGGAAACCCCGCTTTGGCTGAAATTCTTCTGATCGACGATGAAGCTTCGGCCCGACAATTCTTCCGGCGAACGTTGGAAGGAGCCGGGCATGCCGTCAATGAAGTATCGTTGGCGCGGGACGGCTTGGCTCATCTCCAACGCCATGCAGTCGATCTGGTCATCACGGATATCCTGATGCCTGACATGGACGGCCTCGAGCTTACCTGGATGCTCCATCAGCAATTTCCCCGCCTCAAGGTCGTCGCTGTGTCCAGTGGAGCGCGCGATCTCGACTATTGCAGCGTCGCCAGATTCTTTGGCGCGCACGAAACATTGGTCAAACCCGTCGCAGTGCCGCGTCTGCTTGAAACCGTGGGTCGCCTGACCGGCCCCGCGTCCTGAACAGACGGTCTCCCGGCCGCGCTGTTTCCGGCCCTTTCACATACCACCCGGTTTTTGCGTTCTCCGGTCTTGGGACAATCCCTGATCGAGTGGCTGGTCTTGTCCTGACCGATTCCGTGAGCGGCGGGATGCCGATGGGAGGGCCGACGGTACCGGGAGAGGCCTGTTGCTGCCGCGACTTGCTCCTCGCCCTGAGTATCGCTAGGGTAGCGACTGGCTCGTTGACTGAGGCCAATAGGGAAAGCCGATCCATATGTTCAAGGCAACGAATATCGCACGAGCAGACCCGGCCGATGCAACGCTCATCGCCGAGATGGTCGGTGAACTGCTGCGGGAAATTACGACGACGATCGGTGAGGCCGTGTTTCGATTCGACCACGACGCGACGGAATCTCGCGCGCAGGATTGGTTGACCAATCGGTCTTACGCGGTCTTCCTGGCGCGGAATCCGGAAGAGGTTCAGACGATGGGGTTTCTGAGCGTCTATGAAAGCTATGGGTTGTATGCGGGTGGACGGTTCGGGACGATCCCGGAGGTCTATGTGCGTGCGGCCTATCGCTCACGGGGTGTGGGCGCCCACCTCTTGAGGGAGGTCAAGCGTTATGGCGAGACCAGGGGATGGACCAGGTTGGAGGTAACCACACCTCCCTTGCCACAGTTTGAACGGACGATGAAGTTCTATAGGAGCCAAGGGTTTCAGGTATCCGGGGGAAGAAAGCTCAAGGTCGATCTGCCGTGAAACCGGTGATTCAAGAGGAGCGGACAGGATGTGGTATTGCCGCTGTGGCGGCGATCGCGGGAGTGTCCTACGCAACGGCGAAACAGGCGGCCGGTTCGGCCGGCATTGTGGCTGCCGACCCGCGGCTGTGGTCGAATCTCCACCACGTCCGTCGCCTGCTTTCCAGGTTTGGGATACGGTCCGGTCGATCGACTAGACCCTTTCGCTCATGGAATTCCCTGCCTGCCTGCGCCCTCTTGGCCATCAAGTGGCACAGGCACGAGAGCGGCACGTTCTGGCATTGGGTCGTGTATGTGGCGGACGAGGCAGGAGCCTACGTGTTGGACTCCAAGAGTGCACTGAAGACACACGTCCGAACGGATTTCGGTCGAATGAAGCCCAAGTGGTATCTGCCGGTGTTCACGATGCGGCGATCACGGCGACAAGCGCAAGATCGGTCACCGGCCGGCTGACGATTTCATTAGACTGTCCGCTTGCGGGGGCAGGAAGCCTCGATAACCACGATGGCGTTCCGCCAGCTCCAGTACTGAAAACGGATGACCACCTACCATTTCAGGCGCCGAGAAAATCTGACGTAGCTGGTCTCCTTGCGCTCCTACGATCTTTCCCGCGAAGACGATGCCTTGACCTTTCAAACGTTCGATCGCGGTTTCGATGTCTTCGATCCTCACGGCGATATGATGAAACTGTTCATCTCCAAACTGCTCGACCCACCCAGGAATGATGCTGGTCTTCCCGCGATCGTCCGGATATGCCTGATCGACGAAGAGCGCCGGGTAGCCGTTCTTTCGGAAGACCTTGGCGTACCAGTCGTCGAATTCGAGCGTTTCGTCATAGGCATAGCCGAGCGTCACAAACGGCTTCACCCGTCGATCGATGTCCGTGGTACGGAGCGTGAGGTGATCGATGACCGGCGTAAACCCGACTCCGACCTGATCCAGCATCCGCTTCAGGGTCGCGGCAGCTCCGTTGCGCTGCAGGTACTCTGCGACCATCTTTTCTAGCAGGCGGTCCAGTTCCAGATTGTGGTCCATGCTCACCTCTTGATTCAGGACGACGAACCGAACTTGATTCCTTGGGCAAGCGGAAGGTCGGTGCCCCAGTTCACCGTGTTGGTCTGCCGTCGCATATAGGCTTTCCAGGCATCGGACCCTGCCTCCCGGCCGCCCCCGGTCTCTTTTTCGCCCCCGAACGCTCCGCCGATTTCCGCGCCGGATGTACCGATATTGATGTTGGCAATGCCGCAATCGCTGCCGGCGGCTGAGAGAAATCGCTCGCTATGGTGCAGACTGGTGGTGAACATGGCGGAGGAGAGACCCTGAGGGACGCTGTTCTGGAGTTCGATGGCCTGTTCGATCTCGTGGAATGGCATGACGTACAAGATTGGCGCAAAGGTTTCGCGCTGAACGACCGGCCATTGATTGTGTGCACGGACGATCGTCGGCTCGACGAAATAGCCGGCGCGAGGGAGGACTTTCCCGCCGTGGAGGATTTGGCCTCCCTCGGCCTTGATTTCCTCGATTGCCTGGCGATAGGCCTCGACAGCGGCCCGATCGATCAAGGGGCCCATGAGCACGTTCGGCTCCAGCGGATTGCCGATCGGGATCTGACCGTATGCCTTGACGAGTTTGGTGAGCAGCTCGTCTGCCTGCGACTCGTGCACAAACAACCGTCGAGTGGTCGTGCACCGTTGTCCCGCCGTCCCCACCGCTCCGAAGACAATCGCGCGCGTGGCCATGTCGAGATCGGCCGTCTCGTCGACGATGACCGCGTTGTTGCCGCTGAGTTCCAGCAAAGTCCGGCCCAGACGCCGGCCGACCACGGAGGCCACTTGTCGTCCGACCGTGACGGAGCCGGTAAAGGAGATCAGCGGCAGACGACGATCCTCCACCATGGTCTCAGCGAGAGACTGCTGATCGGTGATGAACAGCGAGAACACGCCGGGTAAGCCCTGTTGTTCCATGACTCGGTTGCAGATGTGCTGCACCGCGATCGCGCAGAGCGGGGCCTTCGGAGAAGGCTTCCAGACGACCGTATCCCCGGCAATGGCCGCCAAGAAGGCGTTCCATGCCCAAACGGCGACGGGAAAATTGAACGCGGTAATGACTCCCACCGGCCCCAGGGGATGCCATTGCTCGGACAGTCGATGGGCCGGGCGCTCGGAAGGCATCGTCGCTCCGTAGAGCATGCGCGACTGTCCGACGGCAAGGTCGGCCATGTCGATCACCTCCTGGACTTCGCCCTCGCCTTCCGCCTTGATCTTTCCCGTCTCCAGGGAGACCAGCGTTCCAAGCGGATCTTTCTTTTCTCGCAAGATCTGTCCAATCTGTCGGACGACCTCACCACGTTTCGGAGCCGGAACGAGCCGCCATCGCTGGAAGGCCTCAAGGGAGTCCTTAAGAATGCGATCATAGTCGGGAAGGGTACAGGGATGGACGCCGGCGACGGGATCGCCGGTTGTCGGATTCATCGATTGAAGCAGAGGCATGCTGCTTGGACCGCACCATCGGCCGCTTCCGGTGCTGCCGCCGGCATTGGTGCCTTGAATGCCCAGTTCCCTGAGTATGTCTTGCGCGCTGCTCATCGGAAACAGGCTCCAAAGTCGTTGGCGAGGAAATTTTGCAGGCTGAAGGTTTCCTGTGTGACGAATCCCTTGTAGGCGTCGGGGTGCTGCAGGACAAGATCGACGACGCAGCAGGTGCTGGACGCCGTGGTGACCTGGATGGCGGACCAGGGTCTTCCCATGATGCATTGCGGATAGACTTTCTTGACGTAATTCTCTTCGAAGAACCCGTCCGGTTTGGTGCCCGTCACCGAGGCGTAAATGAGGACGACGTCTTGAAGTGTTTGGGGGATTGCCCGCTCAAGCACACGCTTCAGCGTGTCGCGGTCCTCGTTCAGCTTCAGGTCCTTCACCAGAAGGTGGATTTTCTCGCAGTGGCCGGGATATCGGAGGGTCTTGTAGTTCATGGTGCGGACCCTGCCGGCATAGGAGTCGGCCAACGTGCCCAACCCACCGGAGGTGTTGAACGCTTCATACAGCAAACCGTCGAGTTCGATGGTTTCATAACCTTCCAGAGGTTGAAGCGGCACCCGCTCGCCTTCCTCGATGCCATAGCACAAGTTGCCGTATTCGTTGATCAATCCGTCGGTGGACCAGGTGAGCGAATACTTGAGCGCATTGCTGGGGTGAACGGGCAGTGCTCCCACCCGCATCTTGACTGTGTCCAGGCTCTCGAAATGCGTCATCAGGTCGTGCGCCACAATGCTGATGAACCCGGGAGCCAGCCCGCATTGCGGTACAAAGGCTCGTGCGGCTCCCGCGCTGAGAGACTTGACCTGACAAGTAATCTCGACGTCTTCGGTCAGGTCGAAGTAATGCAAGTCGTGTGTGCGAGCGAGTCCAGCAATCGTAGGATTGCAGAAGTAGGGAAGACCGGAAATGACGGCATCAACGGGATGTGTCTCCAAAAACGTGCTGATACTGTCCGGATGGCGCGCATCCAGCAGGTACGGTGTGACTCGCGACAGTCCCAAGTCCTCGACAAGCCTCTTGGGCTTGTCCAGCGTGATATCTCCGAGGTACAGGGCATAGTCTTCGGCTCCCGCCAGGAGGCAGGTGATCAGCGAGCCGATTTTACCGGCGCCCAGGACAAGCACACGAGGCATGAGACCCCTCCCTCTTCAAGTATACTCCTCTTCCCCCGTCTCATCACGCGGGATCGCTGGAGTACGCCGTGAAGTTTTCTGCTCCTTCGTCCTCAATTCGACTGGCTGCGGCGGTCGCGGGCGACGCGATGGAGGTGTCGATCTCCAGCACCGGTGGCGGCATTCCGGCCGATGAGTTGCCCAGGATCTTCGAATGATTCTAGCGGGCGCACTCCGCACGGAGCGCCGGGATTCCTGGAACCCGGCCTAGGGTTTGGTCATCTGGATGGCGATCATCGAGGCTCACGGTGGCCAGACTGCCGCAAACACGGGGGCCGGCAATGAGGACGATCATGTTTACGCTGCCGGTACCGAGGGACGTCCTCCGCGGACCTTCAGGGTCGATGGAGATAAGTGCCCGCGCACGAGACGTTCTGCCGAAGTCCATCGATCCGAGAACATTTGAAAAAAATGCCGAAAAATGCTGCATTAATTTTTCCCTCCGGAGAGCTGAAGAATGAGCGGGTAACCTGTTGAGATCGCATCAAATCCACTCGGCTTCTTCGGCCGGACAGCACTGCTTCACGGGGTGGCACATCAGGAGAAGCGCACCCCTCTTCTGTTGTCTTGAAACTTTCATCCAGAGATGTTTCAATCCGCTTCGGAGGACCCCTCCTGACGTTCTTCGTATGCCATTCTTGGCCGGAGTGAGTGTTGTCTTGACCTAAGGGGGACTAGGGCCGAATGGACGGTAACGTCACTTGTGAGCCCCCTGTTGCGAGCGGACGGGTCATTGAATCGCCTCGCTCGGCGCCCAGGGTGCTCTATGTGATCAATCTGAATCCTTCCATGAAATTCGGCTCCCTGGAGGAGCAGATTTTTCTCTTGGCGGAGGGATTGGCCAACCGCGGAGGCTTGTTGGTTCCGGTCTTCTCTCGTGAGCCTGATGAGAGTCATGGCGCAAGATATCGCAGTACCGGTCTCCCGGTGACCTCCCTCCGCTTGGGGAAATTTCGAGCTGCAGCGGTGGTGGGATTGATTCGTCTAGCCGATCGTCATCGTATCCATATCATTCATTGGAATCTCTATCCCCCGATCAATCCATATGTGCTGCTTCTCAGACTCCTGAGGCCGAAGATCAGGCATGTCTTGACGGACCACAACTCCCGTCCTCGCTCCTTTGTCCGATCGACTGGTGTGCTGAAGCGATTGAGTCGCAAATGGTTCGCCTCGGCCTATTCCGACATCTTTGCGGTCAGCAACTATGTCCACTCCGATCTCCTGAACCAGGCCATATGGAGGAATCCACGTCGGTACTATCATTTTGTCAACACCGACCGCTTCAAGCCGGACGCCGAGACCAAAAAGATCGTCAAGGCTTCGCTGGGATGCGAGAAGCGATTTGTCATGCTCGTCGTGGCGCACCTCATTCCTGAGAAAGGAGTGGATACGGCGTTACGCGCGCTGGCACTTCTCCCGCCGTATGCCTCTCTCTGGATTGCGGGGGACGGCCCTGAGCGAGGAAGGCTGGAGCAGTTGACCGAATCGTTGAACATCGGCGAACGGACGGCTTTTCTCGGGCTGTGCTCCGATGTGTGTCGCTATATGCAGGCCGCAGATTGCCTGGTGTGTCCGTCGCTCTGGGAGGAGGCGGCTGGATTGGTCATTCTTGAAGCCATGGCCAGCGGCCTGCCTGTCATTGCCAGTTGCGTTGGCGGTATCCCTGAGTTCGTGCGATCGGGCCACAACGGATTCTTGATCGCAGCCGGAGATTATTCCGCGATGGCGCGTCACGTAGCGGCTTTGGCGGATTGCGAACCGCTCCAGAACGAGATTTCTCGTGCAGCTAGGGTCGATGCGGTCGCGCAGTTCTCCCACGAGACCCGCGTGGAGGATGCACTTTCTCTGTATGACGCTCCGATGTCGGACGTAGGCCAGGTGGGATATGGCACATGAGTTGAGTGCAATTCTGGAACGTGATGGGCTTGTTCGTCTACCAGAGATCATCTCGTCGGGGCAGTTGCGGTCAATGCAGCAGGCATTCCTGGTCAGACTTCAGCGTATGGCCTGGAACGACGTGTCGGGATTTGAACGGACGGAGAAGTTCCGGTACATGATCCAGGACGTCCTGGCGCTGGATCAGGGATTCATGGATGTCGCGTTGCATCCGTTGGTCAAACATATCCTCCACGAGTACATCGGCCCGCGAGTGCAACTTGTTGAAGCCAAGGGGTGGCGGTCACTGCCGACGAAGAAAGATTTTCACGGCTGGCATGGAGATGCGTGGTACGACCAACAGGTGAATCCCAACATACCGCGGGAGATCAAGCTAGCGGTCTATCTGACGGATGTTTCGTCGGGTGCGTTCTGCTATATCAAGGGGAGTCATCGAAAACAGCATCCGCGACTGGTTCCGGACCGAGAGCTTGTCGACATTGCGCCCGATCGCATCGTCCAGGTGACGGGACCGGCCGGGTCGGCATTCCTGTTCGATACGTCGGGCATTCATCGGCAGGCAACGCCTGTGCTGGAGAGCCGGCAGGCCGTGTTTCTCAATTATCACGATCCCGCCGTGGCTTTGCAGCGCGAGGATATCGAGTACTATCGCTACCATCCCTTACTGCTTAATGCTGCATTCCTGGGTAATCTGTCGGGGGAGGATCAGCGAATGCTGGGATTCGGGGACAAGAGGAATTACCAGCATGGGTTCGTCAGGAAACGGAGATATCCGGCCTTGGAGTTGATGAATCGTTCGCTGGTCGAGATGGTGATGGAAATGAACCACATCAGGCATTATGCGCGACGTATCGTGGCGAAAGTCCGGTCCGTACTGAGGTTGGCGTAGCAGACCATGCGGAGGAGGTTCGTGGGCGGAACCCTCGTGTGCTCCCTACAAACCGTCCAGAGGATGGGCAGGCCGGCTGACAAGATGTTGCCGACAAGCGAAACAAAGCGGCTGAGAACGGGTGAGACGAAGGAGTCTATGCAGGTTTGGTTTCCAGCCCATTGATGGCGCCGATGCGGCGGTACTTCTGTTCGCGTTCGGCCAGCAGTTGCGGAATGGAGCACTCGGTGAGCGGGAAGAGATAATTGGTCAGTGCCTTGGCGACCCGGTCTGTGACTGCCTTCGGCTCTCGGTGAGCACCGCCAAGGGGTTCCGGGATGATGTCGTCGACGATCCCGAGACCGACAAGATCCTGGGCCGTCATTTTTAGCGCGGCCGCTGCATCGGGTACTTTGGTCGGATCATCCCATAGGATAGCCGCGCAGCCCTCGGGAGAGATCACCGAATAGACACCGTGTTCCAGCATGAGCACCCGGTCTGACACCCCAAGGGCCAATGCACCACCACTACCGCCTTCCCCGATCACGACGGAGACGATGGGGACGGTCAGCCTCGACATGACCAGGAGGTTTCTGGCAATCGCTTCGGCCTGCCCCCGTTCCTCCGCACCGATTCCGGGGTAGGCGCCCGGGGTGTCGATAAAGGTGACGATGGGTCGGTTGAATTTCTCGGCCATCTTCATGAGGCGCAACGCCTTCCGGTAGCCTTCCGGGTTCGGCATGCCGAAATTTCGTTGCATCCGTTCCTTGAGAGTCTTGCCCTTTTGGTGGCCGATGACCATCACGGAGCGATCGTTGAATCGGGCGAACCCTCCCACGATGGCTCGGTCGTCGCCGAACGACCGGTCTCCGTGGAACTCCAGGAAATCACGGAAAACCTCGTTGACATAATCGAGGGTGCTGGGTCGTTGCGGATGTCTGGCCAACTGGGTGCGCTGCCAGGGAGTCAGCCCGCTGTAGAGGTCATGCTCGACTTGGGCCAGCTTCATCCGCAATTTGCGGATTTCTTCCTGGTGGCTTGCTTTGGTGCTCCCCGAGGTCACCAGCTTTTCTATCTTTTCCTCGATCTCACGGAGAGGCTTTTCAAATTCAAGATAGTCGCGCATAGGCCGTCAGGGCTGTGGATATTCTCAAGAAATGGACGGGCTCTCAGGGTCATTCATCGGGTGTTACGATACCAAAGAAAGGGCCCCTTTGCCTAGCACTTCCTCGACCTCTGCCACGAAGTGCTCACTGGCTGTCACGCTGAGGTTGGGGAGGGGACCGGTGTCGGCCTCCAGGGCTTCCTCCGTCCGGAACGTCAGCGACACGGTGGCGCCTCCCGGGTGGCGTTTGAAGACTTCCAGCAACCGGGGCAGTTGATCCTGGGTATCCGGACGATCGTTCAGCCAGATTCGTACGCGCTTGACCGTTTGGGTTTGGACTTCGGCGAGGGGTTCGATATGGCTACCCCGGATCTTCGTCCCCTTGTCACCTCGGTCGATGGTGCCGGTGATTCGTACCAGGCGTTCCGGTGCGATCAAATCGCCCGCAGACTTAAAGAGGTCGGGGAATGCGATGACCTCGACCGTACCCTGAAGGTCTTCCAGCGACAGATACGCCATGCGATCGCCCTTCTTGGTCAGCATCGACTTGACGGTGGCGATGATGCCGCACAGCTTGACCTCCTTGCCATCCGACAGATCCATGAGGCCCCCCGTGGTGACCGTTGCCAGGGCGCCGATCGTGGCTTCATAGCGGGCGAGGGGATGTGCGCTGATGTAGAACCCGGTCAGTTCCCGTTCGTACTTCAGCCTGGTCGCTTGATCCCATTCCTGAACCGAAGGCAGCAGCGGATCTGCCGAGTGAGCGGGTTGGCCTTGGCCGTGGAATTCTTCTCCGAATATGTTCGTTTGGCCCAGTTCTCGTTCTTGTTGGGCCGCCGCGCCGTCTTCGACCGCCCGGTCCAGGGCCGCCATGAGTTGCGAGCGTCTCGCTCCGGTCGAGTCGAACGTGCCGGCCTTAATCAACCCTTCCAGCATCCGCTTGTTGACTTTTCTGAGGTCGACCCGTCGGCAAAAGTCGAAGAACGATGCGAACGGTCCGCTCTCCGCCCGGATCGCCAGGACGGATTCGACGGCGCCTTCTCCCACGTTCTTGATCGCGGCGAGCCCGAAGCGGATGGCTCCGTCTGCCACCGCAAAGTCCTTTTGGCTCTCGTTGACGTCGGGCCCCAGAACTTTGATGTCGAGATCTCGGCATTCGGTGAAATAGCCGACGATCTTGTCCTGGTTCCCCATGTCGCTGGTCATGAGCGCCGCCATGAATTCGGTTGGATAGTGGGCCTTGAGATATCCCGTCTGATAACAGACGACGGCGTAGGCCGCTGCATGCGATTTATTGAAGCCGTAGCCTGCGAACTTGTAGATGAGTTCGTATAGCTTCTCGGCTTTCTTCTCCGGAATTTTCTTCTGCTTCGCTCCCTCCAGAAACTTGACCCGCAGTTTCTCCATTTCCTCGGGCTTTTTCTTCCCCATTGCCCGACGAAGAATATCGGCTTGTCCCAGCGAGAATCCCGCGATCTTGTTGGCGATCGCCATGACCTGCTCTTGGTAGACGATGACGCCGTAGGTGTCATTCAGGATGGATTCAAGCTCGGGCGTTTCATAGGTGATCGGCACCTTGCCCTGTTTACGTTTGATGAAATCCGGAATCAGGTCCATCGGACCCGGGCGATACAACGCGATGATGGCGATGATATCTTCGAACCGGTCCGGCTTGAAGCTTGTCAGCAGATCGCGCATCCCGGAGCTTTCCAGTTGGAAGATGCCGGTGGTCTTGCCCGACGAGAGGAGCGCAAACGTTTCCGCGTCGTCGAACGGCAGCCGGTCCACCACGAGCGGCGCATGATCAGGTCGAGCCTCATTGATCAAAGTTTCAGCCCGCCGAATCATGGTCAGCGTCTTGAGGCCCAGAAAGTCGAATTTCACCAGACCGATCTTTTCGACGTCTCCCATGGAATACTGGGTGACGATTTCGTCGTTGGCGCCCTTGTAGAGCGGCACATGATCGGTCAGTGGACCCTCCGAGATCACCACTCCAGCCGCATGGGTCGAAGCGTGGCGCGCCAGGCCTTCGAGCGATTGGGCGATCGACATCAGTTCCTTCACCTTGGGGTCCGAGTCGACCAACTCGCGCAATCGCGGTTCGGCATCGAGGGCCTGTTGCAAGGTCACATTGAGCTGGTTGGGCACCAACTTGGCCACTTTGTCTGCCTCGGCATAGGGCATTTCCAGCACGCGGCCCACGTCCCGGATGGCGGCCTTGGCGCCCAGCGTTCCGAAGGTGATGATCTGCGCCACATGGTCGGATCCGTATTTCTCGACGACGTAGTTGATGACCTCGCCTCGGCGATCCATGCAGAAGTCCATGTCGATATCCGGAAGCGACACGCGCTCTGGATTCAGGAAGCGCTCGAACAGCAGACTGTAAACCAAGGGGTCAAGATCGGTGATGCGCAGCGCATAGGCCACCAGACTTCCGGCAGCCGAGCCCCGGCCCGGCCCAACGGGAATGCCGCGGGATCGGGCGAACCGGATGATGTCCCAGACAATAAGAAAATAGCCGGCGAAACCCATCGAGCAGATGACCGTCAGTTCTTCCCGTAAGCGCTGCTCGTACACCGCGCCAGGAATGCCGCTTGGCCGGTCTCTCAATCGAGCTTTCAGACCTTCCATCGCCAGATGGTCGACATAGGATTCGCGGGTATAACCCTCGGGAGCCGCATATTGCGGCAGGTAGGTCCTGTTCAGGGCCAATTCCAACCCACAGTGATCGGCGATACGGCAGGTGTTTGTGACCGCCCCGGGGAACTCGGCGAACGCGGGAGCGATTTCCTCAGTGGATTTCACGTAGAGCTCGTCCGTGTCGAACTTCATCCGATTCGGGTCGCTGATGGTTTTGCCCGTCTGAAGGCAGAGCATCAGATCGTGCGGCCGAGAGTCTTCCTTCTTGAGATAGTGGCAGTCGTTGGTACCGGCCAGCGGGATGCCCAGCTTCTTGTGAATTTCGATGAGGCCCGCATTGGCAATCCGCTGATGTTCGAGGCCGTTCGCTTGTACTTCCAGGTAAAACTGGTCGCGACCGAAGATCTCTTGAAATTCGCCAGCCACCGCCATGGCCTCGGCCATGTTCTGCTGGCCGATCAAGTAGGGAATTTCTCCGCTCAGACAGCCGGAGAGCGCGATGATTCCCTCGTGGTGCTGTTTGAGGATTTCCTTGTCCATCCGAGGCTTATAATAGAATCCCTCAAGATATGCTTTGCTGACGAGCTTGATCAGATTCTGGTATCCCGTGAGGTTCCGCGCCAAGAGGATGAGGTGATAGTAGTCGTTATGGGCAAGTTGGCTGCTGTCTTTGTTGAGTCGGCTGCCGGGGGCCATGTAGGCTTCGCATCCGATGATCGGCTTGATTCCTGCCTCTTTCGCTTTCCGATAGAACTCGATCGCCCCGAACATGTTGCCGTGATCAGTCATCGCGACGGCGGGTTGGCCGAAGGATTTGATTCGTTGTACCAGGGGGCTGATTTGGTTGGCGCCGTCCAGAAGACTGAATTGTGTGTGGAGATGGAGGTGCACGAACGACATGCGCGGATTCTATGAGGGGGAACCATCGATGTCAAACCCGATCTAGGATGCTCCGAAGAGCCGCTCCGACTAATTGCTGACTCGAAGCCGGATGGATTTGGTGAAGGTCTGATTTGTCGGCAGGGTGGAATCCTGCACCGTGAAATCGTAGACCACGTTGCTGGTGAAGAACGGGGTTCCTGAGATGTTTCCGGTGGCCGCATTTAGGACCAGTCCGGCCGGAAGCGGTGGTGATACCGTCCAGGTGAACGGAGCCGTCCCACCCGAGCGCTGCAGCGTCTCATTATAGAATCGCCGAACCCGGGCATTATCCAGTGAATTGGTCGTGATGGTCAGTGCGACGCTGACCGTCAGGGAAAACTGCTGTGTATCGGATTGTGACAAGGCGTCGGTCACTCTGACCGTGAAGGTTGATGTGCCGCCGTCGGTCGGCGTGCCAGAGATGATCCCGGCGGGGTCGAGCGCCAGATTTGCCGGCAGCGAGCCGACTGTACGGCTCCAGACGAGCGTGCCGGTCCCACCCGCGGCAGCCAAGGTGTGACTATAGGGCGCCCCCACTGTCGCTCCCGGCAGGGGCGAGGTGGTGGTGATGTTCGGCGGCGTCGACGGGTTGATCAGGATCGAAAAGGATTGCGTGTCGGCTTGTCCCGTCGTGTCCACGACACGAACGGTGAAGGTCGACGTGCCGACGGCGGTTGGTGTGCCGGAGACGAGGCCTGTCTGGAGATTGAAATCCAGATTTTGCGGGAGCGAACCTGACGTGATACTCCAGAAGAGGGGCGGAGTTCCGCCGACGGCCTGGATCGCCTTGCTGTAGGGTTGACCGACGTGACCGGCAGGGAGAGAGGTCGTGGTGATGGCCAGTACAGCCGGCGCGGCGTTGATCGTCAGCGACAGAGAGATTTGTGTCGACTGCACCGGGTTTGAGGCGTCTTGCAAGGCGAAGGTGTGAGTCGTTGTCCCGACGACTTCCGGTGTGCCGCTGATCGCACCGGTCGATGGATCGAGGACAAGGCTACGGGGAAGGGGTGGATTCACGGACCATTGATAGGGAGTGATCCCGCCCGCCCCGCCGATGGTGGTCGCATAGGGTTGATTCACGAGCCCGTCGGGCAGCGAAAGCGAGACGATCGCCAGCGCACCCGGACCTGGTGCGGGATCAGGAGCTTTCGAGACGTCGTTGCAACCGATGGGTCCTGCCAGGCAAATGACCGACAGCAATGGAGCCCACAAGCCCCTTCCGGTTCGGCTGACGCGTGATGCTTGCGTCTGATTATTCAGATCATTCACCTGTACGCTTGATCCAAGCAAATATGAATGCGTTGCCTGTCGCAACAATTCTGTGGCGGCAGATATGAAGCCATACGTTCCGGAACTGCATCTTACGGGATGGGCTGTGAGGAGGTCTCCCCTACAAAGGTATAGGAAAGAGGAGAGTGAACCGGTGTCGCGAGTTCTAACGAGGCGGAGCTATCGACTGGTCAGCGAAGGGGCGATCGTCAAGCCCAGCGTCGCGGTGGCTGACTTGTTGAATGGTGAACTGGAATCGCGGACGGTGAAGGTGACGCTCGTCGTCCCGCTGGTCAATGGCGTACCGAGGATGGCATGCGAGGCTGGGTCGAAGGTCAGACCGAACGGCATGGCGACCGGCTGCCAGATCAAAGGGGGTAATCCTCCCGCTGCGGCTAACGTGGTGACCGGGTATGGCACGTTCACACGCCCGTCGGGAAGCGACGTGCTGGTAATCATGAGGGGTGGTTCGATCGTGATGGACAGAGACTTCTGCACGGTGTCCGCCGGCTTGGAAGAATCTTGGAGCGTGAACGTGTGGGTGGTCGTCGCGGCCGTGGTGGGAGTTCCGCTGATCGATCCGCTTGTCTGGTTGAATGTGAGATTGGGGGGAAGAGCCGGAGATACGGACCACGTATAGGGCGTGATTCCTCCCGCTCCTCCCAACGTGGTCACGTAAGGCTCACTCGCGACTCCATCGGGAAGAAACGTCGTGACGATGGCGAGTTCTCCCGGTCCCGGATCGGGTGGGGGAGCTTTGGATACGTCGTTGCATGCGAGAAGGCCGCACAGGGCTGCGGCGGCCATGAGCGCGGTACCCAACCCAGACGTCATGAACGTGCGATCGTGCATGGTAGGTTATGCGCATCGACCGCTCCTGATTGCAAGAGGTCGACGCGCATAAATTTGAGCATCGGGTCAGCACATCTCCTTCCTACCTCGACGTCAACGAATCCAGGATCGTTAGGCCCAACGATTTGGATGTCGTTCGTCCGGCGGCATCGTGCACCGTGAATACGTGGCTTCCGTTGAGTTCCGGAACCAATGGTGCCCCGCTGATGGTTCCCGTATTCGGATCAAACAGCAATCCAGTCGGGAGGGCCGGGATCACGGTGGCGGACCAGGCATAGGGTGGTGTGCCGCCGGATGCACTCAGACTCACCGGTCCGTATGCCTCGCCAACCCGCCCCGTGGGCAGCGCGGTTGTGTCGATGATCAGTTCAGCCACTGTGATGGTCAGTGATTGAGTCACTGCAGCCCCGTTGTTGTCCTGCAGGCGATAGGTGTTGGTGAATGCTCCTTTGGCCGTCGGGGTACCGGTGATCACACCGCCCGAACTGAGCGCTAGACCGGGAGCCGGTGGCGCTCCTCCGACGATGGACCAAGTATAGGGCGGGCCGCCTCCAGAAGCATTCAGCGAGACCGGTCCATAGCCTTGGTTGACCGTGGCATCCGGGAGCGAACTTGTGTCGATCTTCAACGCCACGTTCACGGTAATCGTGAGGGTACCGGACGCGGTCTGGTTGAAAGGAATCGCGGAGTCGTTCACTGTGAACGTCACAGTTGCCGTTCCGCTGCTGGTGGGGACTCCACTGATGGAGTGACTGGCCGCGTCGAACGTCAAGCCGAAGGGCATGCCCACCGGCTGCCAGATCAAGGGGGGGACTCCACCGGTTGCGGTGAGCGTGGTCTGCGGATAAGGCGCGTTCACGGTTCCCGCCGGCAACGACAGGGTGGTGATTGCCGGCGGCACCAGGGCTTGATTGATCTTCAATGAAAGAGTCTTTTGCGTCGTTTGCGGCGGCTTTGAGGAGTCTTGCAGCGTAAAGGTGTGGGACGTTGTGCCCTGTGTGGCCGGCATGCCGCTGATGGCGCCGCTCGCTCCGTTGAACGAGAGGTTGGCCGGCAACGGGGGGGTCACGGCCCAGGAATAGGGAGTGATGCCCCCTGATCCGCCTATGGTAATGGAATAGGGTTGTCTGACGGTGGCGTCGGGAAGCGAAGCGGTGACAACGGTCAGGGCTCCGGGACCTGGATCCGGCGCGGGAGCCTCCGACACGTCGTTGCAGCCGGCCACAAACGACAGGCAGAACAGGAGTCCTAGTAACAATCCGTCTAACAGTGGCCAAGGTCGATATGTGGAATCTGCGAGCAAAGTCATGCGAACTCCTTCTTGAATCAAACTTCATTTGATAGCCTGGTTGGGGTCTCTAGATCAAGGGAGAAGTTCAGTCGGCGATCTCGTGCGAGGCTAGAGGCTGCAAATAAGCCTCTTCAGCAGCCGCAACTGATGATCGTAAGGGTCAGCGCCTTGCTTACTGATTGATTGACCGAATCTCTGACCGTAAGCAGAAATTTTTGAGGTGGAACCACAGCAGTACCTTGCTCGGGAATACCTGCGATCACGCCAGCGACCGTATCCAGGGAGAGTCCTGCCGGTAGCGTAGGACTTACTGACCAGGTGTAAGGGGGAGTCCCTCCAGAAGCAGATAGCGTCGTCGAGTAAATCTGAGTTTCGAAGCCGACGGCAAGAGGCTTACCGACATCATCAGATTCGATTGTCAGTTCAGTACTGACCTTCAGCGTGAGTGCTTTTGTGGCGGTCACTCCGTTTCTGTCCTGCACACGGTAGGTTCGGCCAAACGTTCCTGTCGTAGTCGGTTGGCCGCTGATCAGGCCATCTGAGCTCAGAGACAAGCCAGGCGCGGGTGTCGATCCACCGTTTGCGATAGACCAGGCATACGTTGACGGTCCAGTTCCACCGGATGCGACCAGAGCGGTGTTATATGGGCGACTGGTTGTGCCGACCGGCAGCGGCGAAGTAGAGTCATCGCTATTGATCGTGAGCGCCGAGTTGACCGTCATGGCGTACATCTTGCTGCCGGTCTGGTTAAAGGGGGTGGTGGAATCATGAACGGTGAATGTGACGTTCGCCGTGCCCGCGCTGGTCGGAGTTCCTGTGATCATCGCTGTTGCCGGGTCGAACGATAGGCCGAACGGCATACCCACCGGCTGGAACGACAAGGGTGGCGCACCTCCGCTGGCCTGAAGGGTCGTGCTTGGATAGGGCGCATTGACGGTGCCGACTGGAAGCGAGGTAGGCGCGATGATGCTCGGCGGCGGCGGCGGAATCACGGCTATCGTGAATTGTTTCGTGGCGACGAACAGCGCATCCGTAACCTGGACCGTAAATGTAAAATTGCCTGTCGGCGTCGGATTACCGGAAATCCTGCCGGTCGATGGGTTCATGCTTAGGTTTGGGATCGTGCCACCTTGAAAACTCCATGTTCTGGAGCCTGAACCACCAGTAGCCTGAACGGTCTGATCGTAGGGCTGACTCAACACACCGTTGCTGAGGGATCCGGTCGTAATACTGAGTGGAGCTGGTTGGTTAATAGTAATGGTGAGTGGCTTTTGTGATGATTGCTGCGGAGCACCGCTATCTTGCACTCGAAAGGCTGGGGTGAATGTTCCGAAGGTCGTGGGTGTTCCCGCAATTGCACCGTTGCTCTGGTTCAGTTGAAGTCCAGGAGGCAGTGTGCCGCTCACAACCGTCCATGTCAGCGGTGAGGTCCCTCCTGTCGCCACGACTGTATCGCTATAGGTCTGAAGCTGAGTTCCGGATCGCAGAGAATCGGTTGTGATGGTCAAGGGCAATGGTGCTGGAGTGATGGTCAACGTATATTGTCTTGATCCATCTTGAGGCGTCGGCGAGAAGGAGTCGGTGACGGTGAAGGTGTGGGATTGATTGCTGGGAGCCGAGGGGGTACCGCTGATCGTACCTGTCGCGGTGTTAAAGACAAGTCCGCTCGGCAGCGCAGGAGTCACAGTCCAGCCGGTATAGGGGGGAGTTCCTCCCGAAGCTGTCAACTGAGTCTGGGGATAAGGCCGACCGACAATACCGTTGGCGAGCGTTGCAGGCGCGGAGATCGTCGGCTGCGGGACGGCATTAATCGAAATGGTGAGAGTCTGTTGTGCAACTTGCGGGGTCGGCGTCGAAGAATCCACCACTTGGAATTTCGATGTGACAGTTTGTATGGTCGTCGGTGTGCCACTGATGACACCGGTGGAACTCAGACTAAGGCCGTTGGGCAACGAAGGAGATCCACCGACGAGACTCCAAGAATAGGCGGGGTTCCCGCCTGAGGCGGCCAGGGTCGTACTGTAACGGATGCCGATGCTGCCGCTCGGCAGCGGGGAGCCCGACTGAATCGCGAGGGCCGTCGGCCCCGGTGGAGGTTCGGGCGCCGTGGAGACATCGTTGCAGGCGGTCACTATCGAGAGATGGAAAACCAACAGGACCAGCGAAGGGAGATGTGATTCAGTTCGTTCATGAGACATGTGATGGGCTCGTACCCCCACAAACCCAGCCTCGATAATCAGCGAGAAGATGCAGAACGGTGGTGACGGTACTTGAGGGGGGTCCCTATGGCACCTAGGGAGATCCCTAGGTCGAATTGTTGTAAGGAACCGCACGAAGCACTATAGCGCACGAAGCACTATAGGACTATAGGATGGACCGGTCGGCGCCCCACTTGAATAATGCTCGGTCAAGGATTGATCGTAATGGATAGAGCCTGTGTATCAGATTGTGGAACCGTGTCGGTGACTTCTACTGTGAAGCTGAATGGGCTGCCCACTGAATCGGTAGGCGTGCCAAAGATCACCCCCGTTGCCTGTTCTATGTCGAGCCCTGGTGGTAGCGCTCCCGCGCTTATTTTCCAAGTAAGATTTCCGATCCCGCCAACAGCTTGAACCTGCTGATTGTTGTATGCCTGACCAACCTTTCCGTCCTCAAGCGAAGTGGTCGTGATATTCGGCGGGGCCGGAAGATCAACTGTTATGGAAAGAGGTTGATCATCAAATTGATTCAACGTGTCGGTGGCTCGTACCGTGAAATTGGAAGAGCCTGCAAATGATGGTGTGCCGGAGATCAGACCAGTTGTGGGGTTGATTGGGTTCAAACCCGTGGGTAGAGAGCCAGCACTGATGCTCCACGTGAGGGCGCCGGTTCCCCCACTTGCCTGCACAGTTTGATTGTAGGCACTGCCAACCGTTCCATTCGGAAGCACCGTGGTCGTGATATTCGGCGGGGCCGGGAGATTGATCACAATTGATAGAGGTTGGTCATCAAACTGATTCAACGTGTCCGTCGCTCTCGCAGTAAAATTGAATGTTCCTGGGGCCGAAGGGGTACCAGAAATCACACCCGTCGTCTCGTTGATGGGATTCAGTCCGGTCGGGAGTGAACCAGACGGTATGCTCCACGTCAATGATCCCGTCCCTCCGCTGGCTTGGAGGGTTCGGCTATAGGGTTTGGTAACCGTGCCATTTGGCAACAGCGAATTGGAAGTGGTCGTGATATTCGGCGGCGCCGGAAGATTGACCGTCAGTGATAACGTCCTTGTTGCCGTCAGTACAGGATTTGTTGAATCTCTGACTGTGAAGACATGTTGAGTCGTGCCCTGACTTCCATTTAGGGGCGTGCCGGTGATGGTATGCGTACCGGCGTTCCAACTGAGACCGTTCGGCAGGGCAGGCTGAACCGCAGGGTCCCAGGTCAACGGCGCCGTCCCTCCGGAGGCCTGCAGCTGGGTTGCCGGATAGGCCTGAGTGACAGTGCCGTTCGGGAGCGACGATGTGGTGATTTGCGGAGGAGCCGGTGGGGTGATCGTAATGGATAGCGGTTGAGAATCAGACTGCGGTATAGCATCCGTGACCTGCACTGTGAAACTAAAGGTGCCTGTTTGCGTCGCCGTGCCGGAAATATTTCCCGTGGCTGCATTGAGACCGAGGCCAGGAGGGAGAGAGCCTGAAATGACTCCCCATGTTCGAGGTGAGACCCCTCCGGTAACTTGTAAGGTCTGATTGTACGTACTGTTGAATGACCCGTTGGGAAGCGACGTCGTGGTGATACTCGGTGGCCCGGGCAGGACTACGGTAATGGAGAATGGCTTTTGAGTTGATTGCTGAGGCGACCCAACATCCTGCACCCGGATGGTTGGAGTAAAGGTTCCCGGGGTGGTTGGGGTTCCGGAGATGGTGCCTGTGTTCTGGTTCAATTGAAGGCCAGGCGGCAGATTTCCACTTACAACACTCCATGACAACGGAGGCGTACCGCCTGTTGCCGCTAGTTGTACAGGAAGATACGCTACTGTTACGGTGCCGTTCGGAAGCGGCGAGTTTGTCGTGATAGTCAACGGCAACGGTGCTGGAGTGATGGTCAACGTATATTGTCTTGATCCATCTTGAGGCGTCGGCGAGAAGGAGTCGGTGACGGTGAAGGTGTGGGATTGATTGCTGGGAGCCAAGGGGGTACCGCTGATCGTTCCTGTCGTGGTGTTAAAGACAAGTCCGCTCGGCAGCGCAGGAGTCACCGTCCAGCCGGTATAGGGGGGAGTTCCTCCCGAAGCGGTTAATTGAGTGAGAGGATACGCTTGCCCGACGATACCGTTGGGGAGAACTGCGGGTGCGGTGATCGTTGGTTGTGGAACTGCATTAATCGAAATCGTGAGAGCTTTTTGTGCAACTTGCTGGGTCGGTTTTGAAGAATCCACCACCTGGAATCTCGGTGTGACGGTTTGAATGGTCGTCGGTGTGCCGCTGATGACGCCATTGGAGTTCAGACTGAGGCCGTTGGGCAGCGAAGGAGAACCACTCGCGAGACTCCATGAATAGGAAGGATTCCCCCCTGAGGCGGCCAACGTCGTACTATAGCGGATACCAATGCTGCCACTGGGGAGCGGCGAACTGGAGACAATTTCCAATGCGGCTGGGCCAGGAGGTGGCGCCGGTGCCGTCGACACGTCATTGCAACCGTTCAAACTGAAGATGAGAGCGAGGAATACAAGAATGATCCACCGAACATTCGAGATTGCTTGGAATTCTGACATCGAGACCGTCCTCATGAGTGAATGTAAGCTACATGACGTGGACATCATAATACGGAAAGCTTCGTAGGCGGTCTACCCCTACAAATGTAAGGGAATTTCTTAAATTTTGATGAATTTTAAAGGCTGACGGGCATCTCAGCCGGTGTGGTCTGTCGGAGGAGGGAACGGGTCAGAGAGCATCTCCATACTTCTCACGGTGTTGCTTTTTGGCGTCGGCAATCCAGTTACATCGTTTGATTTGGTCCAACGGGGTCGCCAGCTGCTTGGCGACGCGAGACATGTCGGTGCTCGTCCATCTCGCGATCTGGATGAAAGTGTGCGTACCCAGCTTATTTAGAGCCTGTTCAAGGGTAGGATCAATACCTCGAATCTTCGTCAGGTCATCCTTGCGCGACCCAGTGGCTTGTGATCCGGACGACATCGCCAAATTGAGTTGATCACTCTCGGCAGCGTTGAGAGGGGGCGCGTGCCGCCCGATGTTTTCCGATGCTCCCTTGACCGTTCGCGGGGTACGCATTTCGGCTTGGCGTTTGCGAGAGCCCGGGCGATCCGAGTCGTCCTGCTTTCCCTTCGACTGGGATGCCGTCAGAGTCGTATAGAGCAAGCTCAGTTCGTCGAACTGACGCTGAAGCGCCGCGCTCTGCTCGGCTTGCGCCTCCGCCGTCCGTTCCCGTTCCGCCAGCGTCGATTGCAGCTCCTGTATCGTCTCGCGATGCGCGTCGATCAGCTTCGTATCTGTCGCGTGCTGCCGCAGGGTCTTTTCGTGTCTGAATTCCCATTCCCGCAGGCGTCGCGACTGCTCATCGATCTGTTTTCTCAAGGCGTCGAGTTCGCTTCCTCGTTGGGTCGCGGCCGCGCGTTGTTCCTCAGTTTCGTGGATCGCCGTTCGGAGGTGACTTTCTTTTTCGCTGAGCTGCACCTCCAGCCAGTGGAGGCGCCCCTGAGCCGGTTCGATCTCCGCCACGTGAGATCGCAGTCGATCCGCCTCAGCCGTGAGGTCTTCGAGTTCGGCCACGCGGCTCTGCAACTCGCACAGTTCTTCGTCTTTGAGACTCAAAGCCTGCTGTGCCGCAGTCCGGGCGGCGTTGGCCTGACGTGCTTCCTGCTCGAATGCGGCGATCACTTTGTCGCTATCGGTGGACCGCTGGAGCGACGCGGCCAGTTCTGATTCCAGGACGGCGATCCGCTGAGTCGCGCCGGACAACTCGGATTGCACTTGCTTGGTCTGCTCGGCGTGCGCGGTTGCTTCCTGTTGGGCTGTCTGCAGCAGGAGTTCGGCAGAAGAGAGTTTGCTTTCATAGCTTTGCACAGTCGATGTCCGGGATTTGATTTCCAGCTGTGCCGCGCTCAAGGCCTGTTCTTTGGCCTGAAACGCGGTCATGAGATCGTACATCTGCTGATCCAGTGCACGGACGGAATGTTGTCGCAAGAACCACCCGACGAGGCCGCCGATTCCGGCCGCCACAATCAGGCATCCCGCGATCTGGCCGATGAGCGTCATCATGCGTCACCGTTCCCTTTCACCTGCAGTTCGATTCTTCTATTCTTCTTGAGCGAGGCTTGTGTGCGCTCATTGGACTGGGGTTTGGTCGAACCGTATCCGATGGGAATGAAGCGCTGGGTCAGTCCATGTTTCACGAAGTAATCGCGGACTGCTTCGGCCCGGCGGCGACTGAGGGTCAGATTGTAATCCGGTGCGCCGTACCCGTCGGTATGTCCCGCGATCTCGATTTCCGTCTGCGGCGGTGCGTCGCGCAGGATGGGCAGGAGCTGATCCAATGTGGCCCGTCCGGTGGCGGTCAGACTCGCCTGGTTGGATTCGAACTCGATCCGGTTGCGGGAGAGAACGGCGTTCAGGCGCGATTGCAGTGAAGCTCGCGATGGTCGAGCCGGCATCGCGGCAGCAGGTGTCGACGAGGAAGCCAGGATATGATCTTCCAACTCGAGGCCGGTTGCGGTGATGGGGGCGATGGCCCGGAGAACATCGACCTTGGACTGTTCGGATGCGACCTTTCCACTCAGGACCAGAGAGCGACCATCGATGATCATGGAGCCGCGTCCGTTCATCTGTTGCAGAACAGGAAGCACTGCGGGCAAGGAATCGATCCACCGGGCCGGTGAGACCTTGCTGTCCACGGTCAATTGGTCGACGATCTGAACGTGGGCGGCGTCGTAACGGGCATGGGCGCCCTGGAGAATTCTTCCCAGGCTGGAGGTATTGGGAAGCGTGCCGCGAAGCGTCAGCATCCCGTTTTCGATTCTCGCGTGAAAACTGGCGGGAATCATCGGCGGTGCGGGGCTCTGCGGAAGGTGGCGAGGGATGCACACTGCGGCCAGCAGTAGGAGCGCACTCCCGCCTGCGCCGAGAATCGCTGCGCGGATCATGATGGTGGTCGTTCCCAATCCCTTACATGAGGGGGGACAGTACCATACAATGATGGGGCAAGTCAGCCTGGGGATTGGGTTTGGAGTGGGTGAGCGTGGGCGCAAGGCGAGGGCATGGGAGTGGCAGGATCGGGACGATTGCGGTATGGTACAGGCCCTTTGCATCCACGAGCGGATTGAAGGGCGGACTGACGCGGGACTGAGATCATGATCGCCATCATCGACTACGACATGGGTAATCTCCGCAGCGTCTCCAAAGCCTTTGAGGCTGTCGGGCACCGGGCTGTGGTGACGCGCGACGCGAAGCTGATCGACGATGCCACCCGGGTCGTCTTGCCCGGTGTCGGGGCATTCGGTGATTGCATGGCGAACCTCGAGCGGTACGGCCTGGTTCAGACCATTCGAAAGAGTATTCAGTCCGGGAAGCCCTTTCTCGGGATTTGCCTCGGACTGCAGTTGCTGTTTACGGAGAGTGAAGAGTTCGGTCGGCACGAGGGGCTCGGCATCATTCCCGGCAAGGTAAGGCGGTTTGCGGCCGGTCCGGCCGTCAAGGTACCGCATATGGGATGGAACCAAGTCAATTTTCGGACCGCCTGTCCTCTGTTCGATGGAATTCGCGACGGGGCGGACTGGTATTTTGTCCATTCCTATTTCGTCGATCCGGTAGATCCGTCGATCATCGGTACGACGACGACGTACGGGATTCCCTTTGCTTCGAGTATCTGGCGTGACAACGTCGTCGCATGTCAGTTTCACCCGGAGAAGAGTCAATCCGTCGGATTGCGTTTGATGAGGAATTTCGGGGTCTGGAAGTGACGCGGCTCCGCAGTCGTCAATGGGGACTGACGCTCGTTGCAGCGGTGGCGCTCGTGACCGGGGCGGCTTGCAGCGGCGCCAAAGTGACGACTCAGAAATCGAGCAGCCTGCCCCGCTATCAGATCCGCACATTGGTGCTCCTTCCGTTCGGAACGCTGCATACTCCCCAGATACGGGATGAGGGCAATCAATACATGTCGACGCCGCGAGGGGCTCGAGCCTCCGACATTTCAGTCGGCGTCCAGTCAAACGTGGAACCTCAATTGCGGCAAACGGTGGTGGTGCCGGCTTATGCGGCCGACAAGGTGACGCAGTTGTTTTGGATCAGGTTGCGGAATTTGAAGGGAGTGACCGTTCTCTCACCCTCGCAAAGCTCCGCGTCCACGACCTCGGCCCGCCAGTCCGCCGATCTTCCGCATGTCCTACCGGAACAGGCCGCCGCTGATGTGGCCAAAAAGGTCGGCGCGGACGCCGCGCTGTTGGGACAGGTGTCCGTGTATCAGGAGCGAGTCGGCAGCCGGCTCGGCGCGAATCCTCCGGCATCTGTCGGCTTCGAACTCAAAGCCGTCGCGACGGACGGACATGTGCTGTGGGTGGGGAACTACTACGAACGCCAGAAGCCGATGACGGAGGATTTTTCCGGCTTCATCCATCATGGCTGGGGGTTCGTGACCGTCGATGATCTCACACGTTACGGGGTGGAGGAGCTCATGAAGGTCTTCCCGTTCGGTTCGACGGAGGAATAGGGCATGCTCGTCATTCCGGCCATCGACTTGAAGGACGGGCGCTGTGTCCGTCTGCGGCAAGGCGACATGGCGGCCGAGACAGTCTATTCGGAAGACATTCCTGCCGTCGCCCGCCGGTGGCAAGCGCAGGGTGCCGCCGTCATCCATGTCGTGGATCTGAATGGTGCGGTCGAGGGAGAGCCGAGAAACCTTCCGCAGATCGAACTGGTGATGCGGCACGTCGATGTCAGGATACAAGTGGGCGGAGGCATCCGGAACATTCAGACCGTGCGTCGCTATCTGACGTCCGGCGTGTCGCGCGTGGTCCTCGGCACCGCGGCGCTCACGGATCGTGCCTTTCTTGAGCAGGCTTGCAAGGAATTTCCCCGGCGCATTCTTCTCGGACTCGACGCGCGAGACGGCAAGGTGGCCATCAAGGGGTGGACGGCCGTCTCCGGCCGTCTGGCCACGGATGTGCTCAAGGAGGTGTCGGGCTGCGAACTCGGCGCCGTGATCTATACCGATATCGCCCGTGACGGAATGTTGGTTGGGCCCAATCTACGGGCGCTGCAGGAAGTGGTCGAACGTTCCTCCTTTCCGGTTATTGCGTCGGGCGGTATCACCAAACTTGAGGATCTTGTGGCGGTCCAAGCCCTGGGTCCTTGCATCGAGGGAGCGATCGTGGGGAAGGCCCTCTACGATGGCAAGCTGGATTTGTCTTCGGCGATTGCCGCCGTAGGCGCAGGAGGTTAAGACTGAGGTTGAGTCGGACGCGCTAGTGTTGCGCCCATGAAGGTCGTTCGTGGTGAGCCTGTCGAACCATGAACGGAACTCCTTGAAAGTGGGCGCCCTTCGACCGGCTCAGGCCCACGGATTATTACCGGAACTTGCGGGACACAACACAAGCTTTTTTCTTCAATCTGATCTCGACCTGAACCTGTTCCAGAGCGAGTTATGCTGACCAAGCGCATCATTCCCTGCCTCGACGTCAAGGATGGGCGCGTCGTCAAGGGCGTCGGTTTCGTCGATCTTCGCGATGCCGGCGATCCGGTTGAAGTCGCGACAGCCTACGATCGCGAAGGCGCTGATGAACTCTGTTTTCTCGATATCACGGCATCGCACGAAAACCGCAAGACGATTCTTGATGTCGTGGAACGCACGGCTGCCCGTGTCTTTATGCCCGTGACGGTCGGAGGCGGGGTGCGGACGGTCGAGGATATCCGGGCGTTGTTGAACGCAGGCGCGGACAAGGTCAGTATTAATACGGCCGCGGTGCAGCGACCCGAGTTCGTAAAAGAGGCCGCACAACGGTTCGGCACGCAGTGCATCGTCGTGGCGATCGATGCGAAACGCCGTGACGATGGTGCCCGTTGGGGAGTCTTCACGCACGGCGGTCGAAATGCCACCGTGCTCGATGCAGTCGAATGGGCCAAGCAAGTGGAAGACTACGGAGCCGGAGAAATTCTCTTGACCAGCATGGATGAAGACGGGCGGCAAAGCGGATATGACCTCGGATTGACCTCGGCAGTCTCGGAGACGGTGTCGATTCCCGTGATCGCGTCCGGGGGAGTCGGGACATTGGAACACCTGTACGAGGGCTTCGTTAGAGGCAAGGCGGATGCGGTGCTCGCTGCGTCGATCTTTCACTTCCGGACGTTCACGATCCCGCAAGCCAAGGCGTTCTTACGAGGCCGCGGCCTTCCCGTGCGGATCGTCCAGGAGTTGGAAGGCGGATGATGATGGGTGGCTCCTCGACCACGGGATTGAAGTTCGATGAGCAGGGCTTGCTCCCGGCTGTCATCCAGGACTGGCTGGACGGAACGGTGCTGATGTTGGGCTATATGAATCAGGAGGCCATCGGGAAGACGATCGCGACGAGATCGGTTCATTTCTGGAGTCGTTCCCGACGGTCGCTGTGGGAGAAGGGCGAAACGTCCGGGCATAAGCTGATCGTGAAGGATCTATTCATCGACTGCGACCGGGATACGATATTGGTCAAGGCCGAGCAGGTCGGGCCTACGTGTCACACGGGCGAACGCGCGTGCTTCTTTTCCAGACTCGATGCTCACGGGCGACCTCAAGCGGAGAGGACGTCGGCGGCTGCCGGCGGGATTCTGGACGCGGTGTTGCGGACAATCATGGAGCGTCGGACCGACCCGCAGGCCGGGTCCTACACGACGAAGCTGTTTGAAGGTGGGCACGACAAGATTCTGAAGAAAGTTGCGGAGGAAGCCGGCGAGGTGCTCATTGCGGCCAAAGGGGGCAAGAAGGATGAGATCATTTACGAGACGGCGGATCTGTTCTTTCACACGTTGATGGTTCTCGGATATCACCACATTACGCTGCAGGAAATTTTGATGGAATTGGGGAGGCGATTCGGCAGGTCCGGGCTCAGATCGGCGGAATCAGGAGGAGCAGAGCATGGGTGATTGTCTTTTTTGCAAGATCGTCGACAAGAAGATTCCGGCGGCGGTGGTTCACGAGGATGATCATACTCTGGCGTTCGATGACATCAATCCCCAGGCTCCCGTCCATACGCTGGTGATTCCGAAACGGCATATCGATTCGGTTCATGTCCTCGACGCGAGGGATGAGGCGTTGCTCGGGCGACTCTTGGTCAGTTGTAATCAGGTCGCTAGGCTGAAAGGATTGACCGAGGCCGGGTTCCGACTTGTCGCCAATACCGGGAGAGACGGCGGTCAGACGGTGTCGCATCTCCATTTTCATGTCATGGGCGGCCGGCGCATGACCTGGCCGCCCGGGTAAATGAAGAAAGGCCGAGGGTCGGTGTTGGACCAAGGAACCGACGTGATGGATTAAACCTCCTGTTCCTTCCCTCAACTTACGCCTCAAGCTGAACCTCTCGCCGTGACATTGACAGATTTCCTTCCCGTCTGTTAGGGTAACCGGTCAATTTTTCCGATCACTTACGTTCGACCGACCTGCCAGTTTAAGGCGGGAAAGAGGAGCCGCGACTCCCGTGGGCCGAGGCCTGATTTCTGAGGACATCATCAATCAAATCAGGGATCGGGTCGACATCACGGAGATTGTCGGGCAACACGTGAGCTTGGTCAGGGCCGGCCAGAATTTGAAGGGGTTATGCCCCTTTCACCAGGAAAAGACTCCCTCGTTTACCGTCAGTTCTTCTAGACAAATGTTTCATTGTTTCGGCTGCGGCGCCGGGGGCAACGTCTTTACTTTTCTGACCCGCATCACCGGCGGAAGTTTCCCCGAAGTCGTTCGAGACCTGGGATGCAAGGTTGGCATCGACGTTCCGGACACCGCGGATTCTGGGCCCGCCCAGGCTCAAAATGCTCGCCTCGAGTTGCTGAACCGAAGCGCCGCCGCCTGGTTTCACCGAAATCTTCGCGATGAGCGTCTTGGCGAGGAGGCGCGTGAGTATCTTCGCAGGCGGGGGATTGAGCAACCCACGATCGACCGTTTTGGGGTTGGTGTGGCACCGGGAGAATGGGACGGGCTGCTCAAGGCTCTGGCCAAGGAAGGATTTCAACAGACCGAACTGGCAGCCGCCGGATTGATCATCGGGCGCGACAACGGGTCCGGATTTTACGACCGCTTCCGTGCACGGGTGATGTTCACGATCTCCGATCTGCGCAAGCGCATCGTGGGATTCGGGGGACGGGTCCTTGGCGACGGCACCCCAAAATATCTGAATTCACCGGACACCCCGCTGTTCAAGAAGGGGCACACACTTTTTGCCTTGGATCTGGCGCGCGAGGCTATCGCGCGGACCAAGACCGTGATCGTCGTCGAAGGATACTTTGATGCCATCGCTCTGCATCAGGCGGGGCTGATCCATACCGTTGCCACCTTGGGAACCGCTCTGACGACCGATCATATTCACGTGTTACGCCGGTTTGCGTCAAACGTCATACTGCTCTTCGATCCCGATCCAGCCGGTGTCCGTGCCGCATTGCGAGGACTTGATCTGTTTGTGAACAGCGGGCTCGGCGTCAAAGTCGTGTCGCTTCCCGTGGGCGAAGATCCAGACACGTTCGTCCGGTCATGCGGTCCGGAGGCGTTCGCGCGGCTGGAGGAACAAGCACCGAGCCTTCTGGATTTTGCACTTGAACAGAGTCTGCAGTCGGCGCAGGGAGGCACGGTGGAAGGTCGGATCCGGAGTGTGGACGACGTGTTGCGGATTCTCCAGAAGAGTGAACATCCGATCGAACGGGAAGAGCGCATGAGAATCGTCGCCGAGCGTCTCGGCATCAATCAACAACGCTTGATCGAACGATACCCCGCGTTGGCGTCGCAGGACAAGCGGCGTCCGCCCGGCGGCAAGCCTGAGGGGCGTCCCGCACCGCTCTGGAGGGGAGCGCCTGAAGAGCGCGATGTGGTGTATTTCCTGCTGCAGGGGCAATTGTCTCCTCTCGATGTGCGGCGACTTCGGCCTGAAACGTTTACGGTATCGGCCTGTCGAACCTTGGTCGAGCGGGCGTTGGCGCATGTCGGTCAGGACGGCCGAGTGGGATTGCAGCATCTGCTGGATACGGTCGCCGACGATCCAGAGTGCGGCCCCCTGGCGACGGAATTATCCATGCTGGAGCAGCACTTCGACGATGTGCGTGCGCACTTGCAGGATTGCCTTGATCGGCTCGATCGAAAATATGCGGAAGCGGCCTTACGGGAGCTGATCGTGAGGCTCAAGGCCGCTGAGCGCGACGGACGAACGGAAGAAGCGCGCGCGCTCAATGTGCAAGTCAATGAACTGCGGTTGCGGAAAGCCGGTCAGCCGCCTGTCCTGTCATTGGTCAAGGAGTAAGCATGCCGAAACAAGAATTGCTCGTGGAAGTCAAGAAGCTCATTTCCATCGGAAAGGAAAAGGGGTTCTTAACCTATGACGAGTTGAACAGCACGTTGCCGGCTGAGGTCGTGTCGTCGGAACAGTTCGGCAGCATCATGACGATGTTTGGAGAAATGGACATTGAAATCGTCGACGCCCCCGAAGGGAGCGAGCGCCAGGCAAAAGCCCGCGATCGTGAGGAAGGGAGCGACGAAGGCGAGGAAGGCGACGGAGGGGAAGAGAACGAGAAGGAAATCGACTTGACGCCGGGCGCCCTGAGCCGGACGGACGATCCGGTCCGCCTGTATTTGAAGGAGATGGGCAGCGTCGCGCTACTGAGTCGCGAAGGCGAGATCGAAATCGCGAAGCGGATCGAAGAGGGCAAGCGGGACATCGCCTTTGTCATCTACGGCATGCCCATGACCATCGAATTCATCCTCTCCCTTCGCGAACAACTGAAGGCCGGCAAAATCGACGTTCGGGAGATCGTGCCCATTGTCGAAACGGAAGAAGATTTCGAGGAAGAAGAAGTTGAAAAAGACTACGAGGAATTGCGGGTCAAGACGCTGGACGGGTTGAACGCGGTCCGCAAAGTGTCGACGTCCTTGAAGGGGCTTTATGAAAAGTCGCGGCTGGCGGCCAAGGATCCCGTCAAACTGAAGAAGATCAAGAAGCAAATCGACGCCATCCGCGAGCAGGTCGTCGACAAGATGGAGGCCGTCAATCTGCACGGCGTGCTCAAGGATCGTATGGTTCAGCGCGTCCGCGAGATGGCCATCCAGATTCGCACGGCCGAGCGTGAGATTGTCAGCTGTCAGCGGCGATTGGGTGTGGGTGGTGAAACCGGCAGCGAACTGCTGCGTAAGCTGTGTCGGGAGCGGAAGGATGTCTTGACGGTCAAGCGCAAGACCGGGGTGTCCGACGAGATTCTTCAGGACATCAAAAGAGTCTATCAGGCGGCACGAGCGAAAATACGGCAGCTCGAAGCCGAGGAAGCGCTTGTATCCGGTGAAGAAGTCAAGGACGCCGTCAAACATCTGGACGTCGCAGAAGAGAAGGTCAAACGTGGTAAGGCCGAGTTGGTTGAGGCGAATCTTCGACTCGTCGTCAGCATCGCCAAGAAATATACAAACCGCGGCCTCCAATTCCTGGATTTGATCCAGGAAGGCAATATCGGCTTGATGAAGGCGGTGGACAAATTTGAGTACAAGCGCGGATATAAGTTCAGTACGTACGCCACATGGTGGATTCGGCAGGCGATTACGCGCGCGATCGCCGATCAGGCGCGGACAATCCGGATACCGGTGCACATGATCGAGACCATCAACAAGCTGATCCGCACGTCGCGTCATCTGGTGCAGAAGCTGGGGCGTGAACCGACGCCGGAAGAAATCGCCGAGCGGATGGATCTCCCGCTGGACAAGGTTCGCAAGATCCTGAAGATCGCTCGGGAGCCGATTTCCCTCGAGACGCCGATCGGAGAGGAAGAGGACAGCCACCTGGGCGATTTCATCGAGGACAAAAAGGCCATTTCACCTCTGGAGGCGGCCATCCGTTACGATCTCCAGCGCCAGATCAACAGCGCGTTGGAAACCCTGACGCCGCGCGAGGAGAAGGTGCTCCGTAAACGGTTTGGGATCGGTGAAGCGACGGACCATACCCTCGAGGAAGTCGGTCAGGATTTTGAGGTGACAAGGGAACGCATCCGCCAGATCGAGGCCAAGGCCTTGCGGAAATTGCGCCATCCGAGCCGGAGCAAGAAGTTGCGGAGCTTTGTCGAAAGCCTGTAGGGACAGAGCGCCAGCATTATTTGACTCCGTCTCGACTGCGGCCTAGAATCGACCTGAAGGTCGAGGTTGAGGTCAAGGCTGAAACTGACTTAAAACTCGACCTTGACCTGAGTGTGGAATTGTTCGGATGGGCCCATAGCTCAGGTGGTTAGAGCGGCTGACTCATAATCAGCTGGTCCTAGGTTCAAGTCCTAGTGGGCCCACCAAAGGGATCAGCAACCGGCGGATCCATTTCGTTTCGGCGACTGACTTGATTTAGGAGAGCATTGAACCAGCGTCTTTCCTCCCTGATCGAATTGCAGAAGCTGGATCTCCGTATTATGGAGATCTGCGAACAACGCCGAAAAATCCCCGATCGATTGCATCAGCTCGAAACGCCGTTGCGCGACGCTCGTCAGTTGCTCCAAGAGACAGTGGTCTCGATGGAGGTTGCGGTCAAGGAGCGTCGAGGATACGAACGGGATGTGGAAGCTCAGGATGCGCACAACGACAAGATGCGTGCACGGCTCTCGGAGATCAAGACCAATAAGGAGTATCAGGCGCATCTCTTCGAGCTGCAAATGGCCAATAAGAAGAAGTCCGAAATTGAGGACAAGGTGTTGGCCTGCATGGAAAAGATCGAGGAGCTTCAACGAACGATGAGGGAGGCGCAGGAACGGGTTGAGGCGGTGGAACGTACGTTCGCAGAGGAAAAGCGCGTGCTGGATGAACTCGAAGGACGACTCTCCAGTGAGCTTGCGGAACTCGATGTCCAACAACGTGAATGCGCGACCCATGTCGATCGTGGGCTTCTCGATCGCTATACCAAGCTGAAATCCGCGAGGAAAGATCAGGCTCTCGCCGCCATCAAGGGCGGCATGTGTACGGGATGTCGCCTCCAAATTCCTCCCCAGTTGGTGGCGGAAGTCAAACGTTCGCAAGACCTCCATACCTGCCCCTATTGTCATCGGATGCTCTATTGGGAGGGAGAGCCGACGACGGACAGCAAGCCTGCGACTGAAACCGCAAAAGATAGTTCCCTGGAAGTCGGCGAGTCTGTCTGACGTCCGACGCGAGGCCGCCATCAGGACGAACGAGAGTCTCAATCAGCGTTCGTCATCTGCGTGACAAGTTTTCTATCTGTGGACTTTGGTGGTGGTTCGATCAATAATCCCGCATAACCAGGAGTCCACTCGTGAAAAAAGCGCTCATCACCGGTATCACCGGTCAGGACGGATCGTATCTTTCAGAATTTCTGCTCGCGAAGGGATACGAAGTCTACGGCATTATCCGCCGCTCCAGCTCCTTCAATACGGGCCGCATCGAGGCGATTTATGAGGATCCCCATGTCCCGCACCGACGGCTCCATCTTGTGTACGGCGATCTTAACGACGCCAGCTCGTTGAATCACATATTGAGGACGGTGCAACCGGATGAGATCTACAATCTGGGAGCGCAGAGCCACGTGCGAGTCAGTTTCGACATCCCGGAATATACGGGAGAGATCACCGGATTGGGGACGATTCGACTGCTTGAAGCCATCCGTGAGTCCGGCCTCAGACCGAAGTTCTACCAAGCCTCCTCGAGTGAAATGTTTGGAAAGGTTGTGGAAGTTCCGCAGCGAGAGACGACGCCGTTCTACCCTCGTAGTCCCTACGGAGCGGCCAAAGTCTATTCGTATTGGATCACGGTCAATTACCGTGAGGCGTATAACTTGTTTGCCTGCAACGGGATTCTCTTCAATCACGAATCGCCGAGACGAGGGGAGACCTTCGTGACCAGAAAAATCACTAAGGCGGCTGCGCGCATTAAGCTGGGTGTTCAACGGGACCTGTTTTTGGGGAATCTCGATGCCAAACGCGATTGGGGGTTTGCAGGCGATTATATCCAGGCTATGTGGATGATGCTGCAGGCCGAGGCCCCTGATGACTACGTGATTGCCACGGGGGAAACCCATACTGTGCGGGAAATGCTGGAGCTGGCCTTTGACCGGGTGGGGGTGGATTGGAAAAAGCACGTGAAGATCGACGAGAAGTACTACCGTCCCACCGAAGTGGACTTGCTCATCGGCGATGCCGGTAAGGCGAAGCGGGAGTTAGGCTGGGAGCCAAAGGTCCGATTCGAGGAGCTTGTGGCGATGATGGTCGATGCCGATCTCGCAATGGAACAAGAACGGTTGGAGGGCGTCAGGCCTAAGAAATGATCGCTTCATCGGTATTTTGGGAGAACAAACGTGTGGTCGTCACAGGAGGGGCCGGTTTTCTCGGCTCATTCGTCGTGGCCCAGCTGCAGGCGCGAGGGTGCTCGCTGGTGATCGTCCCGCGCAGCCGCCAATACGACCTGGTTCAGATGGCGGCGGTGCAGCAGCTGTATTCAGATGCCAGACCGGATGTGGTGATTCATCTGGCGGCGCGAGTCGGCGGCATCGGTGCGAATCAAGCCAACCCGGGAAGATTTTTCTACGACAACCTAATGATGGGGACCCAACTCATCGAGGTCGGGCGCCAACGAGGAATCAGGAAGTTCGTTGCGCTTGGAACGATTTGCGCGTACCCGAAGTTTGCCCCGATTCCGTTCAAGGAAGCCGACATCTGGAACGGATATCCCGAGGAGACGAACGCTCCCTATGGTCTGGCTAAGAAGATGATGCTCGTTCAGTCGCAGGCCTATCGACAGCAGTATGGCTTCAATTCGATCGTCCTGTTTCCTGTCAATCTGTACGGTCCACAGGACAATTTTGATCTTGAAACCTCGCATGTCATCCCCGCTCTTATTCGCAAGTGTACACAGGCAAAGGAGGCCGGGAGCAACTCCTTTACATTGTGGGGAGACGGTTCTCCCAGCAGGGAGTTCTTGTATGTGGAAGATGCCGCGGAAGGCATCTTATCGGCCGCAGAGCTGTACGACGGAGATTTACCGGTGAACTTGGGAACTGGAGAAGAAGTGACGATTCGCAATCTTGCCGCGTTGATTGCTGATGAAGTCGGATTTACCGGACGCATCGAATGGGATGCGACCAAGCCCAATGGGCAACCGCGACGATGCCTTGATGTGAATCGAGCGAAACAGCTCTTTGGATTCAAGGCTAGACATCATCTCCGTGACGGACTTCACAAGACAATCGTATGGTTCTTAGATAATCGTCACGCATTACGCGAGGTTCGTTTTTAGCGACCGACATCGAGCCGAGCTTCATGATCCCCCTCTTTCTGCGCGCTTCAAGCTAATTTTGTACGATTTGCCCTTCGGTTGTGCGATTTCACCCATCGGATTCTCGCCTAACTCCTTGACGGTCCGCGGCTTCGTGATCGTATAGCTTGGTCCAACTCTTGCTGATCTGTACCTGTCCGACTGCGAATACAGATCCTCAGTTGCGGAGTCTATGTCTCATGTTCGTATCAGCACCGCCGGAATGAACAATGACCGAAAGCTCGGGGGAAACGACCGTCGAGGCAGCAGAATGGTATGAGCGCGGAATCGCACTCAAAAAGGCCGGTCTCTTCAAACAAGCCATTGATCAGTTTGAAAGAGCAACCGATGATTCTCGGTATGCGCTGAAAGCGTATGCGCAGATCGGACTCTGCCACAAGTCGGTCCGCCAGTACGAAGAAGCAGTTGGCGCGTTTCGTAACGCGTTGAAGTCGCCGATTGCCTCAATCAGAGAGACCGTGCAGCTGCTGTACGTCCTCGGGCGGACTTTGGAATCGCTCGGTCGAATCGACGAGTCCCTCGAAGCCTACCGCTGGCTTCGGCGCGAAGATCCACGGTTCAGAGACGTTGTCATGCGGATTGAAGCGTTGAGTATCAGGAGACCATTGAACCTGAACGATCGGTCTCGCGTCAGAAACCCTTTGGCGAAACAAGCTCTACAGGTCTGGGAAGGTCTTCTGCGACATACTCGGTAAACAGTTCCCCATCCTGCATATGCTCCCGAATCGCTCGTGAACTCTTCGCGGGTTCAGACAATCATCAGTCAACGTGGTACATCACAGGAGACGATCCGCTATATCGACCAGCAGCCGTCGATGGACGACAAGCAGGGAGCAGGTCGGTCTTGTCACACCTGTGGAGACTCGCGCAGACGATAGGAGCGATTCCTCATTCGTTGTCAAGTAACGAACACGGCGAGATTGTCATGGTGCTGGCCGTAGTCGGTCGTAGATCGGATATACCTGCTCCAGGTTGGCCCACCGAAGTACCTCAAGAGAGTCTTCTACATAGGCCTTCGACCGCATGCCGTTCAGCACGCATGTCACGCCAGGCGTGCTGCTCACGATCCAGAGGGCCTTGCGGGACAGCGACTCGCTCCATCGGCTGCGCGGGAGAAGGGGATCGAGCGCGGTTGTGACTGCCAGCCTTCGTCGGCGGCTTATCTCCGTCGCGTGACGCCGCAGACCCCGAAGCAGAGTCAGGAGCTCAGGAACATAGCGTTCCTGCCACTCCTCCCATCGGCCGGCCGCCGCTCGGGCTATCAGACGCGGGATCGCCTGCATGACCTGGTTCACATGAGGTGCGATCACTTGGTGCTCGATCTGCTCCCACTGCTCGAGCCCTTGGAGGCGCGCGCCCAAAGGTTTCAGCTCGGCCGCCCAATTAAAAAAGTCGGCCGGCGACATGCCCTGCTGTGGATTGGAGATCAAGGGTGCCAGTGTTTCGCGGTACTCCTGCTCCAATCGGTCTACGGTGTTCACCTGGGTATCGAGATCGACGAGGTTGCCTTCAAGCGGAAGGTCCGCGAGCCGTAGCATCCCGCCTTTCGGATCGGTCATGGCATTCAACGGGCGGTTTGCCAAAACCGCCAGCCGGCTTTGCCGGGCCAAACTGAGCACCGTTTCTTGTTGGTCTCTTCCGGTATTTACTGTCCGAAGCGGGCCGGCTTCAAACAGATTCATGGGACATTGCAGCACCGCGAAGTGATGCTGTGATTGTCCCTGTGAAGCCGCGGCCATCTCTGCTGCAGCGAGAAAGCGCGAGAGCGACGTCGCATCCACGGTGCCTGCGTCGGCCGCGACCGTATTGGAGGAAATGCCATACCAACGGATTCGACCGATCGCCACTTGTGATTCGAAAAAGGCGAACGCCTGCTGCACCCGCTGATAGAATCGATCGCGCGTATCGTGCAGGTTCGCGCCTTCATGGCGTGCCGCCTCGGACAGGAAGTATTCAGGATTGTGCAGCAGGCAGACATCCAACGCTTGCAGACCCAGCCGATCGAGCGAGTCCGTCAGCTGGTCGGCCAGAAACTCAGGATCGATACAGTGCCAGATTCCCTCGCCGTACTTGACCATGTCCGAATAGGGCTTGCCGGACTGCTCGCGAGCCGTCGCCTGGGCCAAGGTCTGACCCTGGACGTATCCGATCTTTGAGACCACAATGAGTTCGGTACGGGCCAGTGTCTGTTCTGCGCTCAGCCGTCGCAGCACGAAACCGATGGCGCGCTCGCTGTCGCCGTCCATATAGTTGGTCGATGTATCGATCAGGTTCACCCCGTTCTGCAGCGCCATTTCCAGGGCGCGACTGAATTCCGGATCGCTCGTGTCGATACGGTAGGTGCCGAATCCGAGTTTGGAGACGGTCAGACCGGTGGCGCCGAATGGGACATAGCCGTTCTCAAAGCCACCGGATGCACTTGGGCGATTGACCTGCCGCGCCGCATACCTGGCCGTTCCTTCTGGTGTCGCGAAGCCGCTCAGAAGCGGTCCGTTCAAAAACCGGGCTCCGGTATCCTCCGGCGAAGCCTGCTGAGCCGCTCGGATGGCGTCGGCCGCTTCGCGAGGATCTGTGATAGGACGCCTGCAGGCAAAATTCCGGCACAGGTAGAGCGCCGCGTTTCCGTTGACCGCGGTCTTACCCGACAGGAGTGGATGAGCCGATGTTCCGTCCTCCTTTTGCGTAACGGCAAGAATCCGGTTGGGCAGGTAGATCGAGTGCAGCGCGTCCGCAAAGCTCTGCAATCCTGGGTCGTCCTTCCGACCCACCAGTGCAACCTCAAGAGGACCTTCCGTCAGAAAGTCGACGACCGCCAAACTCTTGGCGAAGGCCTTGGGATATCGGGTGATCTGCTTTCCGTACGCGCGGATGGCGCTGACGGCCGCCTCGCGAAAGTCCTGTCGGTCGCAATGATGCGCGAGTCTCGCGAGCGCGAAGGCCGCTACGGCGTTTCCGCTGGGTGTGGCGCCGTCCGGCCCTTCCCGGCTCCGCAGAATCAGCGCTTCGTGCTCTCGTGAACTCGTGAAAAACCCACCATGCACCTCGTCTTGAAACGACGTCAGGATCTGTTCGCCGAGAGATCGCGCTGCCGATAGGTAGCAGTCCATACTGCATGCTTCGAACAGGTCGATGAGACCCTCCGCAAAAAAGGCATAGTCCTCGAGGACGCCGTCAAGATGGGCCTGCCCGTTGCGTGATGTTCGCAGGAGACGCCCTGCCATCGTCCGGTGAGTAGCCAGCAGGAAATCGGCGGCCCGGCGGGCTCCTTCGATGTATCGGGGAACATCCAGCACGCGGCCCGATTCCGCCAGTGTGCCGATCATCATCCCGTTCCACGCGGTGATCACCTTGTCGTCAAGTCCGGGAGGTTGCCGTTGCGCCCTGGCTCGATACAGGAGGGGACGACACCGGTCGATGGTGTCCTGGAGAACCCCGGTGGAGACCTGGAGTTCCCTCGCCACCTCCTCGATCGGCCGCAACCGATTTGGAATGCTCTGATGTTCCCAATTGCCGTCTTCTGTGATGTCATAGCAGGCGCAGAATAGCCTCGCGTCTTCCTCGTTCTGCACAATGTCCCGAACTTCAGACGGGGTCCATACGAAAAACTTTCCTTCGACACCTTCCGAATCCGCGTCGGTGGACGAATAGAAGCCTCCAGCCTTGTCGGTCATTTCCCGCAACACGTAATCGAGCACCTCCTCGACAATCGTACGATAGGTGGGTTGTCCGGTGACCTGAAAGGCCTCCAGATACGAGCGGGTGAGGAGGGCATTGTCATAGAGCATCTTCTCGAAGTGCGGAACGAGCCACCGTTCGTCTGTGGAATAACGCGCGAACCCTCCGCCGATTTGGTCGTAGATCCCGCCGGCCGCCATGGCGTCGAGCGTCCTCGTGACCATCTGAAGCGCTTTCGGATCGCCGGAACGCCTGTGGCAGCGGAGCAACAAGGATAGTCCGGCGGCCGGGGGAAATTTGGGGGCCGAGCCGAATCCGCCGAAACGGGGATCGAATTCGTGGTTGAACTCGCGCACCGCCTCGGTCAGCGCCGCATCGCCGACGGTCATGGGAAACGTGGTTTGTGCATCCTGCCTCAAGCGATCGGTCAGTTTCCGCGCTTGCTGGCGAAGGTCACCTTGGTCCTGTTCCCAGGCCTCGGCGATTTTCTTCAGTAGGGTAGGAAATCCCGGACGTCCCCACCGATCATCCGGAGGGAAATAGGTTCCCGCAAAAAACGGTTCCTGTTCAGGGGTCAGAAAGACCGTCATCGGCCAGCCCCCTTGGCCTCGATTGAGCCCTACGGTGGCCTGCATGTAAATCTCATCGAGGTCGGGGCGTTCCTCCCGATCCACTTTTACGCACACGAAGTGCCGGTTCATCAGTGCGGCGATCGATTCATCCTCGAACGATTCCCGCTCCATAACGTGGCACCAATGGCAGGCGGAATACCCGATCGACAAGAGTATCGGACGATTCTGCTTCCTCGCGAGTTCAAGCGCTTCCGGTCCCCAAGGGAACCAATCCACGGGATTGTGTGCATGCTGGAGCAGATAAGGGCTGGTTTCGTGGATCAACCGATTGGGAGCCCGCGATGGTGAGGACATGGCGTCACCTTAGCATTCCGTGGAAGAGGGGATCAATCAAACAAAGAAGGAGTTCGGTGCCACCGCATTCGAATGCAAGCGGAGCTCAGGGCCTACACTCGCTCCGGTGTCGCGCCGGCAGATGCCGACGATCGCGATGCGCGTTATGGTATTCTCTTCATTGGCGCCATCATCGTAGTATCGGGTGACAATGAACGATATTGGTCCCTATTCCAACTACCGCCTAACCGTCCGCCTCGAACTCGCCAACAAGCCTGGCATGTTCGCAAATGTCGCAGCCGTTCTGGCCATGGAAGGTGCCAATCTTGGCGCAGTGGACATCGTTTCGGCCACCGCAGCCTACATGGTTCGGGACGTGACGTTCGATGTTCGAGATGAGGCGCACGGAGAGCATGTGCTTCTGCGTCTTGGAGCGCTTCCGGACGTGAAGGTGCTGTCGGCGTCCGATCGGATTTTTCTACTCCATCTGGGAGGGAAGATCCACGTGCAGAGCAAGATGCCGGTCAATACCCGCAATGTCCTGTCCATGGTCTACACTCCCGGAGTCGGACGAGTCTCGCAAGCTATCGCCAAGGACAGATCCAAAGCCTATGCCTTTACCACGAAGAGCAACAGCGTGGCCGTCGTGACCGATGGCTCCGCGGTTCTTGGCCTCGGCAATTTGGGTCCGGAGGCGGCCTTACCGGTCATGGAAGGCAAGGCTATGCTGTTCCGGGAATTGGCCGGCATCGACGCGTGGCCGATTTGTCTCGATACGCAAGATGTGGATGCGGTCGTGCGGGCGGTTCAAGCGATTGCGCCGGGTTTCGGCGCTATCAATCTTGAGGACATCAGCGCGCCACGCTGCTTCGAGATCGAGCGGCGTCTGAAGGAATCGCTGACCATTCCGTTGATGCACGACGATCAACACGGCACGGCGGTGGTGATTCTTGCGGCTCTCACCAATGCGCTCACGGTCGTCTGCAAGGCGATCGAGGATGTGCGGGTCGTCGTCAACGGTCTCGGAGCCGCCGGCACGGCCTGCTGTCGAATGCTGCTGGCCGCGGGAGTGTCCCATCTGGTGGGCTGCGACAAACCGGGGATCATTCTGCAAGGGGATGGTGAGCGCCTGCGTGCCTGCCGTCAGGACCTCTTGTCGTGCCTGACTCCGCTTCAGCCGGCCGGCACTCTCCAAGAAGCCCTCAGGGGAGCCGATGTGTTCATCGGTCTGTCCGTCGGAAATCTGTTGAAGGCCGAGGATCTCGACCTGATGGCGTCGGACCGGATCGTGTTCGCAATGGCCAATCCTGATCCAGAGGTGACGCCGGAGTTGGCCGCCTCGCATTGCCGCATTTTCGCGACGGGCAGGTCGGACTTTCCCAATCAGATCAACAATGCTTTGGCGTTTCCTGGAATGTTCCGCGGCGCGTTGGATGTGCAAGCGACGGCGATCAACGAACCGATGAAACTTGCCGCGGCCAAGGCGCTGGCCGAGACGATTCCCCGCACGACGTTGAGCGAAGACTACATTATTCCCAGCGTCTTTGATAAGGAAGTGGTGCCGAGAGTGGCCAAGGCGGTCTCGGCGGCTGCGCACGATACCGGGGTTGCACGGCGCCGCAATCGGATCAGCGATCAGTTCTCTCCGATCTGAACGGGACTCCATCTCCACGCTTCTGACGGCTGCGACGCCTGTGCTACAATACACGGCGTTTGCAAACCCAACGGGGGCCGCATGCCGTTCTCGGCCGGCAAATACATGAAATTCAGGAGCGGGATGCAAAAGCGCATTGGTTCGCTCCGGTCGAAAACCGAGGAAAGTATGGACTGTGCCGTGGATACGATGATGCAGGAACGGATTGACAGCTACTTTCGAGTTGAACAGGGACTGGACGAAATCGTCAAGTCGCTGTTCCAGATCGAGGAGGAATTGGAGAGGATTTCCGATCTGTCTGGGGCCATGCGTCTGGAGTCCCGGCTGGAATTCGTGGAAGACCGCTGGGACGATTTGGACAGCGAGATCCGGGAACGTCCGCGGCGGCGGCGGCGGAAGCTCAACTTGGCGGACATGTTAAAGGCCGCGAGCGGTGGGGGCGGGGACCTCTCGCAGGGGACCGGAGTGAACAATGCCGTGGATGCCTATGCCATCATGGGAGTCGAGTTTGGTAGCTCACTGGCCGATGTCACTGCGGCGTTTCGTCACAAGGCCAAGCAACTCCATCCCGACGCAAACCAGGGCGATCGCAGCTCTGAACCGGAACTCCGGCGCATGTTGGAAGCCTACCAATTTCTCAAGGAATATCTCAGCCTCACCAACACCGAGCCGATGAAGCCTCCGGATCGGCCGTACAGCCCCGCGGAATGAACCAGCGTGTGACCACACTAAGCGAGCCAGGCTACATCACCACTCGTGCGGCTCTCGAACGGCTGTGCCATCAGCTGCAGGCGAGTGCGGATCTCGCACTCGACACGGAGTTCGTGGGAGAAGACAGTTTCGTTCCTAAATTGGAACTGATTCAAGTCGCGTCGCACGCCGTCTCCGCCGTCATCGACTTTCCCGCCGTACAGGCAGAGGGTCCGCTCGACGCCCTCTGGGAACTGATCTGTAATCCGCGTGTGAACAAGATCGTGCATGCCGGGCGGCAGGATCTGGATCTGTTCGCACTCCATGCCGGGGAGATTCCAAAGCCGTTTTTCGATACGCAAGTTGCCGCCGCCATGTTGGGATTCGGCGCACAAGCCGCATACGCCAATCTTGTGCAACGCATCGTCGGCACCAAGCTGGCCAAGGCCCACACGTTCACCAACTGGAGCGCGCGACCGCTTTCGCACGATCAGATCGCCTACGCCGCCGAGGACGTCCAGTTCCTGCTGCCGATTCATGCGCATCTGGTGAGGAAGCTTTCGACTTTGGGTCGATTGGATTGGGTCCATGAAGAGTTCGCTCGTCTTGAATCCGTAGTGGGCGAAAAGAGCCGGGATCCGCTCGAACGTTACCAGCGGATTCGAGGGTGGGATGGCCTCAAGCCCAAGTACGCCGCCGTTCTACGTGATCTCGCTGCCTGGCGAGAAAGCGAAGCTAAACGGCGCAATGTGCCGCGAGGACGAGTGCTGAGGGATGAAGTGCTGTTGCAATTGGCTCGGCACCCGCCGAGGACGCTGAATGAGATCAAAACCCTCAGAGGGGTGCACAGCTCCGAGGTTGAACGCAACGGCGAGCACATCTTGAAAACGGTTGAACGCGCGCTGGCGTTGCCTCCCGCGTCCTGGCCACAGGTGCCGACGGAAAAGCGATCGGAACCGGAGTCCATCGGAATCGTCGAGCTCCTTCAGGCTGTCCTGAAGGCTCGGGCAGCCGAAGCGGAAATTGCTCCCACTCTGCTGGCGACCACTGCCGACATTCAAGCGCTGGTCGAGGCCAAGGAGAAAAAAAGCGAGATTGCTCTCCCGCTGTTGCGCGGGTGGCGTCGCGAGGTGGCGGGCGCCCTGATCCTGCAGGTGGTGAACGGTGAGGTGGTGGTGCGGGTGAGCCGGACGGGGACGTTGCTGTTCACGCCGGACGGTGCGGCGTGATACGGCAGAGCTGGTGCGTATGAAGCCGGTTGCCTGAGCGACTTGAGATCCTACTCGGATCGTACGCGAGCGCTGCCGCCGAGCTGGGAAGATCGGCCGGCACCCGGCATGGCTTCTTCTACCCCGAGAATCAAGGAGCGACGACGTGCGTAGGTGCCCGAGAACATTCGGCGGAGTCTACAGCAGTTGTGCGATTCGGTCGGCGGGCCTGGCCAAGAGAACCGTATCGCCGGTTTCCACAATCGGGCGTTGAATCAAGTCGGGGTGCTTGATCATCAAGTCGATGAGTTCATCGTCGGGCAGGTTCTTTTTGGCCAGGCCGAGCGCTTTATAGACATCCTCCTTCGTCCGCAGCACCTCGCGAGGTGCTAGTCCGCCTTTCTTCAGCAACGCCCTCAACTTCGCCTTCGTGAAGGGCGTCACATAGTAATTGACGGTCTTGAACGGTTTTCCGCTGTCTTTGGCCAGTTGAACGGCTTGGCGGCAGGTCGAGCAGGTCGGTTTCTCATAGATGATGATGTCGGGCATGTCGACTCCTCATGGTTGAATTGGTGATCGCTTGACGTCATTTTTCCCGCTATGGTACATGCTAAAGAGTTGCGGGTGCGTTCGTCTTTGCCATGCCCACTGTCGGTACCAGCTCGAGCGGTCAGTTCTCCTGTGCGACCACCAATCAGCGCACGCTGCGCGATCTCCGCATCAAACGCAAAGGGCAACCGGTGTTCGTAGTCGGGCATCTTGTCGATCGAAAAGGACAGGAGGCCGCTTTTGAGGTGTTCAACGATCGTCTCGCCGTCGTAAAATTTTCGGACGGGGCGATGATCGGATATGACCCCTTTGAATTGCTATTGCCGACGGACATCGATCAAGAGGGCACGCCTTACTTCGAAATTCGAATCTGCCGTCTCTGCGAGCAGCTGTTTCCTTTAACGGAAGAAGAGTGCGATGCGCCGGAAGAACCCACGAGTTGCTTCGGTTGTCGGGCAACGTGATCCCCATCCCTCAATCCACCAGTGGCGCGATTTCGATGGCTTTCTTGATGAGGCAATCTCCGGCAAACGATTGCAGCGTCATCGGGAGCATGCTGGCATCGATCACCCGGACGGTCAGCACCTTGTATCCGTCGGCAGCTTTGGTGCCTTCGATGCGGAGCGCATGACAGATCTCCAGTTTTTTCCAAATCAGGTTGTTCAAGATGGCGTCGGACGCCAGCAGTTTTGTGTCGGAGACTGTATCGCTGATCGAGGCCTTGACCGCGACGCGGGATCGATCCTTGGGCGGAGCGCTGACTACGGCGAATATCAGCAATTCGTCGTTGCCGTAGCCCACACCTGTGCCGCCGACGAACAGAGCCGCACCGAGCACCGCGCAACACAGTATCGCCTTCACCCGTATCTCTCCGTTTGCCGATCGATCACGCCGGAGTTGCCGGCGACCGCGGAGCGCTGATGAGGGGAACTCGCCGGGGGCCGGCCGTGACCAAACGTGTAGGTGCCGACGGCCTTGATCGTCTGACGTTGGAGTGGGTCCGGTCGATGTCCAGCGAGAGATCAGCGTGGGAATAAGAACGAGAGTACCGAGAATTACCATCGCCCACAGCGGTGCCGTAGTATGCGCGTCCTGCACTTCACGACTGAACGCAGTATGCCAAGTGAAGTAGATGATTGCAAGGTGCCGGCTCTCGCATCGCCGACACCGAATGGACGGATAGGTAATCGCTCACACCAATAGCCAATCGCTCAAGTAGGAGAGGCCATGCCCCACGATTTCATGCCGGGTCTTGCCGGCGTCCCGGCCGCCAAGTCGGCCATCAGCGATGTGGACGGTTCCCGCGGCATTCTCGAATACCGAGGTATCCGGGTCGAGGAACTTTGCGCCAAGTCCTCCTATCTGGAAACCGCCTACCTCCTCCTGTTCGGCCATCTTCCGTCCCAAGGCCAATTGGCCAAGTGGACGGAGGATGTGACGCGTCATCGCCGGGTGAAGTTCACGATCATCGATTTGATGAAGTGTCTGCCGGAGCACGGCCATCCGATGGACGCGCTCCAAGCCGCCATTGCCGCGCTCGGCATGTTCTATCCGGGCCGCAACGTGAAGGACGTTGAGAACAACTACTGGTCGTCGGTTCGTCTTGTCGCCAAGCTTCCGACGATCGTCGCTGCGTGGGCTCGGCTGCGCCGGGGAGATGAGGCGATCGCGCCGCGCGACGACCTCGAGTTCAGCGAAAACTTCCTGTACATGATGACGGAATCGGTCCCTCCTCCAGTGTGGGGCGAGATATTCGACGATTGTCTGATCCTCCATGCCGAGCATACGATGAACGCCTCGACATTCACCGGAATGATCACCGCCTCGACGCTCGCCGACCCCTATACCGTGGTGGCTTCCTCCGTCGGGTCGCTCAAGGGGCCGTTGCACGGCGGAGCCAATGAAGAAGTCGTCCAGATGCTGAGAGAGATCGGCGCTCCCGATCGTGCTCGTGAGTTTGTCGTTCGACGTCTGGCCAATAAACAGAAGCTGATGGGGTTCGGTCATCGCGTGTACAAGGTCAAGGACCCGCGGGCCGTCATCCTGCAATCGCTTTGCGACCGGCTGTTCAAAGCATGCGGCTCTTCGCCGCTCTACGATGTGGCCATGGAGGTCGAGCGGACCGCGGCTGAGCATCTGGACGGGAAGGGGATTTACCCCAATGTTGATTTCTATTCCGGAATTCTCTACGACAAGATGGGAATCGACGTGGATCTCTTTACTCCCTTGTTTGCCATGGCGCGTGTCTCCGGCTGGTTGGCCCACTGGCTGGAGCAGTTAGGCGAGAATAAGCTGTTTCGTCCGGACCAGATCTATTCCGGTGAACACAACCGTTCCTATGTGCCGCTCAGCGAGCGTCCTTGAGCCATTGTTGTCGCCCTCCGTCAAGTGGATGTCCCTCTTGACTTGACGTCTATCCGAGTTATCTCTCAACCGTGAGCGGAATTCAGCGTGGCGCCACAATACGCTAAACCACATGATGACAAACAGGAGGTCTATGATGGCTCTTGTACGATGGGATCCGTTCCGCGAGTTGGAAGATATGTCGGAAAGATTGAACCGTGTGTTTGCACGTCCCGCAGCGCGCGTCAGCAATGGCAAGGAGGCCTTGACTGTTGCGGATTGGATGCCGACTGTTGACATCAGTGAGACCGACGGGGAGTATCTGATCAAGGCAGAACTGCCGGAGGTGAAGAAAGAGGATGTCAAGGTCACGGTCGAGGACGGCGTGCTGACGTTGCAGGGCGAACGCCGTCAGGAAAAGGAAGAGAAAGGAAAGAAGTTCCATCGGGTCGAACGCTCTTATGGGAGCTTCGTCCGCAGCTTCACGCTGCCCGAGTCCGTGGACGACGGGGGAGTGAAGGCGGAGTACAAGGACGGGGTGCTGGCCTTGCACCTTCCCAAGACGGAACGAGTGAAGCCGAAGGCCATTGATGTGAAAGTTGCCTAAGACCCACGACTAACTGTGTCCAGGGGGGAAAGGCCCGTCTACAGGACGGGCCTTTTCATTTTCTATCCTCCCGCATCACCAATTCCCACGATTCCTTGTCAAGCTGGTGCCGCAGGACATACCGCTGACCGTCGTCCGCTCGTACGCGGAAGTAGCAGTGGGCATCTGTATACCACCGATCGAGGATGTCTGTGACGACGCGGTACATCTTCCCGTGCGTGAACGAACGGGGCGTGTCCTCGCCTTTATCACCCGCATAAGCGTCTACAATCACGTGAGCGGAACTCATGACCCTTGTGTCGAGTAAGGGGGGGAGTTTATCATGGCGCCCTCGTAAGTCAGAACCCTCATGACGGAGTCGAACCTATGAAGCAGACACACGACAGCCATCCTACGGATCCCGAGCCATCTGCCGGGGCCATGAGAATCGAGCGCGACACCATGGGTGAACTGGCCGTGCCGGCTGACGCCTATTACGGCGTGCAGACCGCGCGGGCGGTCGAGAATTTTCCCATTAGTCCATTGCGCATGCCGCGGTCCGTCATTCGGGCCATGGGACTGATCAAGCGGGCAGCCGCGTCGGTGAACCAGTCGCTCGGGTTACTTGAACAGCGTCATGCCGACGCCATCAGGCAAGCGGCCACGGAAGTGGTGGAGGGGAAGCTCGACGACCAATTTCCAGTCGATATCTTCCAAACGGGGTCGGGAACGTCGACGAATATGAACACGAACGAGGTCATCTCCAATCGGGCCACAGAATTGCTCGGCGGTGCACGGGGCAGCAAACTCGTGCATCCGAACGACCATGTAAATCTCGGTCAGTCGAGCAACGACGTGATTCCGACCGCCATTCACATCGCGGCTGCGGAGTCGATGCAGCGGCAGCTGCTTCCCGCGCTGTCCCGGCTGCACAAGGCCCTTGAGGATAAGGCACGGGCGTTCGACACCGTCGTCAAGATCGGCCGCACGCATTTGCAGGATGCCACGCCTGTGCGGCTCGGTCAGGAATTCGGCGGCTATGCCAGACAGATTGAGCTGGGGATGACTCGAGTGAAGCGGGCGCAGGAAGCTTTGAGCGAGGTGGCGCTCGGCGGGACGGCCGTGGGAACGGGCTTGAATTGCCATCCCGAGTTTTCCGGCAAGGTCATGGCCATCATTTCCCACGAGACCAGTTGCCGGTTTCTGGAGGCCGATAATCATTTCGAGGCGCAGTCTGCTCAAGATTCATTGGTCGAGGCGAGCGGAGCGTTGCGGACGGTCGCTGTCAGCCTGATGAAGATTGCCAATGATATTCGCTGGCTTGGGTCCGGTCCCCGTTGCGGCCTCGGGGAAATCAGCTTGCCGGAAACACAGCCTGGGTCGTCGATCATGCCTGGGAAGGTCAATCCCGTCATCGCCGAATCCGTCACGATGGTCTGCGCCCAAGTGATCGGCAATGATGTCACGGTGACCGTCGGCGGGCAGGCGGCGAACTTCGAGTTAATCGTCATGTTGCCGGTGATGGCCTACAATCTTCTCCAGTCCATCGAGTTGCTGGCGACTGCTTCCAATAACTTCGCGGTCAAGTGTATCGAAGGCATCACGGCGAATGAAGAGCGTTGCAACAGCCTGATAGAAGAGAGCTTAGCCATGTGTACGGCCCTGGCGCCTGAGATCGGTTATGAAGCGGCGGCGAAATTGGCGAAGGACGCGTTCAAGTCCGGAAAGACCGTGCGTGAGGTGGCCCAAGAGCAAAAAGTCCTTCCTGAGAAGCGCCTGACCGAACTGCTCGATCCCTGGCGGATGACCCAACCAGGAGGACCGGTTGGGAGCGCCGGAGGTTGACGATGTGGAGCTGCGGCGAATGGATTGCCGTGGCGACCAGTCAGAGTCGCCAATAACTCGCTCACGGCTCCGAGCTTTTCCCCGGAGCAAAGGTTGGGGGGCCGATTGTACGTCGTGGCGGGTCAGACGCTTGCGCTCGCGCATCCGTGTAGTCACCATTTTGACAGCACTGGAACCGCTATGCTAAAGTCCGCGGAACTTTTGAGGTTCTAGACCATTTTTGTCCCTCCACACGGGGAAAGTAATGATCGTATGAGTGCAAAAGCAGCCCATGTGATAATTGTCGCCGGTGCCGGTCCGGCCGGGATGGCGGTTGCCGGAACCCTTGCTAAAGCGGGACACGAAGTCATTATTTTGAATCGTGATATCAAGTTCGGCGGATTGGCGGAATATGGCATCTTCCCATCCAAACTCAAGCTGCGCGGCGGTCTCAAGAAACAGTATTGGGAGTTACTCGGACAGGCCAACGTACACTATTTTGGGAATGTCTCGATCGGGACGGGGAAGGATCTCTCCGTCGAGGATGTGCAGGGTCTCGGGGCCAGCGCGGTCGTTTTTTCCATCGGGGCACAGGGCACCAAGGCTATTGGTGTCGAGGGGGATACGGCTGCAGGGGTTTTTCATGCCAAAGACGTGGTGTACCACTTCAATCGTCTTCCAGGGTTTGGGGATCGCCCGTTTGATGTCGGTCGGCACGTGGCCGTGATCGGAGCGGGAGACGTGATGGTGGACATCGCCCACTGGTTGACTCGATATAAGAAGGTAGAGCGAGTGACCGCGATTGTCCGACGCGGTCCTGCGGAACGGAAGTACAACCCCAAAGAGATCCGCGCAGTGTGCGCCTATATGGACGTGGGAGACATCACCAGGGAAGTGGAGCGCATCAAGGACCGGCTGATCGCGGTGGGCCAGAAGCCTGATGAAGTTCTGAAGGCACTCGTCGGTGAATTCACGAAGTGCGAGCCGAAGACCAGCGACGCGAAGATGAGTTTCAAATTTCTGGCTTCACCCAAACGTATCCTCGTCGACGGAAACAACCGCGTTCGCGGTTTGGAGATGGAGGATAATAAACTGGAGCCGAAAGGCGAAGACACGGCCGCCGTCGGGCTCAAGCAGTTCTACGAATTTCCTTGCGACAGCGTCGTCTTTGCGGTCGGCGACAGGGTCGATGAGACTGTGGGCTTGCCGTACAGGAGCGGGGTATTCGTGACGAACCCCAACAAGACGAACAATGAACCGGACGACGCGCTGTTTCAGGCGTACGACGAAGCCACGGGAAAAGTGCTGGACGGCGTATTTCTTGCCGGGTGGGCGAGAAAGGCCAGCGAAGGGCTCGTCGGAGTAGCCAAGCGTGACGGAGATTGGTGTGCCGAGGTTGTCGGTCGGTATCTGCTCACGCAGTCGGCGCCAGGCAATCCCAAGTCGACGCTCGAGAAACTCCAGGCGCTGCTTCGGGAACGGAAGTGCCATCCGGTCGGGGTCAAGGGGCTCCGAGCCTTGGAAGCCGCGGAAAAGGCTCACCAGGCCAAAGGCGACTGCATCGGCGAATTCAAGTTTGCGACGAATCTGGAAATGATCCGGCTGATCGAGCAGGGATAGAGGCGAGCCGGTTCCTTCCGAACGCTCTCCGCACTATCCATCGCCCCATTTCAGTTTTTCACGCAGCACATCGTAGTACGTGCTTTCCGGAAAGCGAATCAACCTGGTTTGCAGCTCCGCCACACTCACGACGACCGTATCTCCTTGCGTCAGTGCGATACCGACTTGTCCGTCCAACGTGGCCATGGCTCCTTCATCCTTGCTGGTCAAGGTGACGTCGACTTCGACGTTGTCGGGCACGATCAATGGTCGATGTGTCAGCGTGTGGGGACAGATTGGCGTCAGGATGAGAGCGTGGACGGCTGGCTCCAGAATGGGGCCTCCGGCCGACAGGGAATAGGCGGTTGACCCGGTCGGCGTGCTCACAATCAAGCCATCTCCTCGAAGATTCGTCACGAATTGTCCGTGGATCGAGATCCGCAACTCAATCATCCGCGCCAGAGTGCCCTTGCTCACGACGACATCATTGAGGACGATACCCTGCGCAACGGGTTCCCCGTGCCGATGGACGAGCGTCTTGAGCATCAGGCGCTCGTCCAGGACGAAATCGTTGGCGAAGACCCGTTCCAGAGAGGGGTAGAGGTGTTCGAGGCGCACCTCTGTCAAAAATCCCAGCCCTCCCATATTCACGCCGAGGACGGGAATGCCACGCTCGCCTGCCAGACGGGCGGCGTTAAGCATGGTTCCGTCTCCTCCTAGGACGAGCAGTACATCCGCTTTATGGGCCAATTGGGTTTTCTGGAGTCCGCCTTTTTCTTCCAGAAGGGCAGCGGACGTCGTATCCAAGATCGCGTCGATGTTTCGGGCGCGCAGCCACGACACCACAGCCTGCAGGGTGGTTTTGACCTCCGGAAATTTGGGCTTGGTCAAAATGCCGATGCTCTTGCTTTTCATCCAAGGCACTTCGCTCCTCAGATTAGGTAGCCAATGCCGGCCGGGAAAAGTGCGGGATTCTATCGGGAGGGTTCTTTTGAAGTCAACGAAGCACGTGACATGATCCGCAGTGACGACACGCTGTCCCAATCACGCTTGCGATCGTCGTGCGATTCCCGCTCAACCTTGACACTGAAGAACCTTCTAGTTAAAATTAGGCAGATTTTTCGAAGGGTTCGCTTCCACGGGTCAGCACTAGACCATCAAGCGAGACCATCAAGAAGGAGGCAGGATGTTCGAACGATTCACGGACAAGGGTCGGAAGATCATCATCCTCGCGCGGGAGGAGGCCGAGCGTCATCAGAACGACTATCTCGGGACTGAGCATCTTGTACTGGCCATCCTTCGCGAGTCCGACGGAATTGCCCTGATGATTCTGAAGAAGATGGGTCTTTCTACGGAACAGATCCGCTTGGAAATCGAACGGAACTTGCCTGGTGGCGGGACCACCATGACCTTCGGTGAAATCCCGTTCAGCCCCCGTGTGAAGAAGGTCATCGAGTATGGAGTCGAAGAAGCCCGCTTGCTCGGACACAATCACATCGGCAGCGAACACCTTCTGCTCGGACTTCTGCGGGAAGAAGAAGGGATCGGCGGCAAGATTCTCCGCAGCCTCGGGGCGAATCTCCTCACGGCACGGCAATTGACAGTGACGTTCTTGCGCAAGTCCGCCCCGCGCGAGCGCGATCGCAAGAGCAATACGCCGGCGCTCGACGAGTTCGGTCGGGATCTTACCCAGATGGCCCAGGAGGGTCAGTTGGATCCGGTAATCGGCCGCGCAGATGAAATCGAGCGGGTATTGCAGATTCTCAGCCGTCGTACGAAGAACAATCCGGTATTGATCGGTGAGTCCGGCGTCGGGAAGACGGCCATTGTCGAAGGTTTGGCGCAGCGGATCGTCCAATCCGAAGTTCCCGACAATCTGTTGTCGCGACGCGTCATCGCGTTGGATCTTGGTTCCCTGGTCGCCGGGACGAAATACCGCGGTCAGTTCGAAGAGCGTCTGAAAGTGGTGATGAAGGAGATCGTGCAGGCCGGAAACATCATCATCTTCATCGACGAGTTGCATACGTTGGTGGGCGCCGGCGCAGCGGAAGGATCGATCGACGCATCCAATATGTTGAAACCCGCCTTGTCGCGCGGAGAGATTCAATGCATCGGCGCGACGACTCTGGATGAATATCGCAAACACATCGAGAAGGACGGCGCCCTCAAACGACGCTTCCAACCGATCTACGTGCAGCCGCCGAGCCTTGACGAAACGGTCCGGATCATTCAAGGACTTCGCGACCGTTATGAGGAGCATCACGGAGTGGAGATCACGGAGGAAGCGATCGTCGAAGCGGTCAAGCTGTCGGATCGGTATATCACCGATCGGTTTCTTCCCGATAAAGCCATCGACTTGATTGATGAAACCGGTTCGCGCGCCAAGCTTCAGACCTATGCGTTGCCCGGAGAGCTCAAGGCGATGGAGCAGGAACTGAAAAAGGTGTCGCGGGATAAAGAACTGGCGATCTCCATGCAGAACTTCGAAGAGGCCGTGCGTCATCGCGAGGAAGAAGAACGGCTCAGGAAGTTGCTCGACGAGTCCAAACGCGAGTGGAAAAAGAATCAGGAAAAGCAGAAACCGACGATCGGTAAGGAGGACGTGGCCTATGTCGTCTCCAAGATGACCGGCATTCCGCTCTTCAAACTCGAAGAAGAAGAATCGAACAAGTTGCTGCGGATGGAGGATTTCCTCCATAAACGAGTGGTCGGCCAAAACGAGGCGATTTCCGCGGTCTGTCGTGCAATCCGTCGGTCTCGTGCAGGTCTCAAGGAAGCCAAGAAGCCGATCGGTTCCTTCATCTTCCTGGGTCCGACCGGCGTCGGGAAGACCGAGTTGGCACGTACCCTGGCGGAGTTCCTATTCAATACCGAAGATGCGTTGATCCGGATCGACATGTCCGAGTATCAGGAGAAATTCACGAGTTCGCGTCTCTTCGGCGCTCCTCCTGGATATGTCGGTTATGAGGAGGGAGGACAGTTGACGGAGCGTGTGCGCCGCCGTCCCTATTCTGTGGTCCTGTTCGACGAAATCGAGAAGGCTCATCCGGATGTGTTTAATCTGCTCTTGCAGGTGCTGGACGACGGAGTCTTGACGGACAGTTTGGGTCGCAAAGTCGATTTCAAGAACACCGTCGTGATCATGACGTCCAATATCGGCACCAAATTGATTCAGAAGGGTGTGTCCTTGGGATTTCAGAGCACCGAAGCCGAGCAGGATCGACACAAGAAGGAAGAGGTTCTCGGAGAGTTGCGCCGTCAATTCAGCCCCGAGTTTTTGAACCGCATCGACGAGATCGTGGTATTCCATCAATTGGACAAATCTCATCTCTTCAATATTCTCGACATTCTGTTGCGCGAACTCAATCTGAGGCTTCTGGAAAAGGGTGTGGAGATCGAGGTCGACGACGAGGTCAAACAGTGGCTCATCAAGGAAGGTTACGAGCCGCTCTACGGGGCAAGGCCGATGCGCCGAACGATTCAGCGGGCCATCGGTGACCCGCTGTCGGAGGAGATGATTAAGGGCCGGTTCAAAGAGAGTCGCAAAATCAAGGTGGTGCTACGTGACGGCGCTCCTGCCTTCATTGAACAGGAGGCGATGGCTGGTGTGTAACTGATGGCCGCTGGCCGAGTCCCCGCTATCCGAATCATCGCCCGATTACCAAGCCTCGACCCTTGTTGCGTCGCACGCGGCAAGGGTCGAGGTGCTTTGTGCCAAAGCACGTATCCTATCTGAAATGAATCAGTCTGAAATGAGCGGTTCAGAGATCTTCGACATCGGTTGGATTGGCGGTCCGATCCTGGGTATCGAGACGTCCTGCGACGAAACAGCTGCGGCCGTACTCTGCGGCGACGGAACGGTTCTGGCCAACCTGGTCTCGTCACAGCACGGGATTCATGCTCGGTTCGGCGGAGTCGTGCCGGAGTTGGCCTCGCGAGCGCATATTCAGAAGATCGAGCAGATCTCCGCACTTGCCATGGACGAAGCGCAGCTGACGTGGAATGATCTGGCCGCTGTAGCGGTGACCGAAGGCCCTGGACTTGCGGGTGCTTTGATCGTGGGGTTGACCTATGCCAAGGCCTTGGCGTTCGCGTTAAACATTCCGGTCATCGGGGTCAGCCACCTAGAGGGGCACATCGCCTCGGCATGGCTGCAGGACCCATTATTTCCTCGTTCATGCGTGGTATTGGTGGTATCCGGAGGACATACCCATCTTTATCGCATGACGCAGGACGGCGGCTCGAGCTTGCTGGCCTGTACCAGGGACGATGCCGCGGGTGAAGCGTTCGACAAAGGAGCCCAGATGTTGGGCTTGGAATTTCCCGGTGGGCCGGCGCTGGACAAAGTTGCGCAGGCGGGGGATCCCGGCAAGATCCGATTTCCGAGGTCCATGGGGAAGCGTAGCCTCGAATTCAGCTTCAGTGGACTCAAGACGTCCTTGCTCTATCGGCTGCAAGGCATGGATGAAGCGCATCTCACTGCCGCTCGGGCCGATCTGGCGGCCGGCTATCAGGAAGCCATTGTGAGCGTGCTTGTGGAGAAAGCGTTCGCCGCCGTGCGGCAATGCGGTGTTGCGGCCTTGGCGGTCGTGGGCGGTGTGTCCGCGAATTCAAGACTTCGGTTCCTGTTGAAGCAACGAGCCCAGCGAGACGGTGTCTCTCTCAGTATTCCGCCGCTTCAGTATTGCACCGACAATGCGGCCATGATCGCCGCCGCAGGCAGGCAGGCCCTGTCGGCAGGCCGACGATTGTCCGATGAGGCGGAGGGTCGAATTGCGATGGAACCCGTCTCGGACGTCTCGACAATCGGACCAACATAACGAGGAGGTTACCCCATTTCAGAAGTATTAGGCCACGTCACAGGGTTGAAAGCGGGTCAGCTGGGTGCCATTGAGCGGCTGTATAGGCGCCGTGTGCCTCTGGATCGGGTGCTTTCTCTGGAGTTGGCGAAAACAGTGTGTCAACTGACTCTGGACATTCGACGTCCGATTGCGGTGGTGCTGACGAGGAAAGGGCAGGTGCAGGAGATTATCGTGGGAACTGAGCTGACCCTGGCTCCAGCGACCTTGGCACGGTTCAGGGCCGGTGTTCAATCTCTGCGGGGCCTTCGTGTGATCAGAACGCAGTTGCACGATCAGCCTCTCAATCAAGAGCTGCTGACGGACCTGGCTTATTTACGTCTGGATTTGATCGGGGTGCTCACAGTGGCTTCCGACGGGCTGCCGGGCAATTTGTACCTCGCGCACCTTCTGCCTCCGAACGGAACCGGTCAAATGTTCAATATCCTCAAGACAACGGCGTTTCATCAGTCTCCGGTCGTGTTCGATGTGTTCATCGAGGAACTTGAAGCCGAGTTGCAGAGGGTGCGTGGTCACGCGACCAGAGATGGAGCGGCATCGGCATTGTTGGTCAGCGCTTCTTCCAGGAGCCGGGCGGAACAGGACGACCGTCTGGGAGAGCTCGCGGAGCTGGCGATCTCGGCGGGGATTTCCGTCCTCGACCGGCTGGCCCAACGAACGCCGGGAGGCCACCAACGGTATCTGCTCGGGAGCGGAAAGCTGAAAGACGTGCTGATCCAAACACTTCACCGAGGCGCCGACATGGTCATTTTTGATCAGACGCTTTCTCCGGCGCAATCACGTGCCATTTCCGAAGTCACCGATATCAAAGTGATCGATCGTACCCAGTTGATTCTGGACATTTTTGCCAGACGCGCCCACAGCCGGGAAGGCAAGGTGCAAGTCGAACTGGCTCAGCTCCGCTATCTGTTGCCGCGCCTGTCCGGGAAAGGCGCGGAGCTCTCGCGGCTCGGCGGCGGCATCGGCACCAGGGGGCCTGGGGAGGCCAAATTGGAGACGGATCGTCGGAGAATCAGAGAGCGCATTACACATCTGGAGAATGACCTACGTCAGTTCGCCAGGCATCAAGGCCAGCGCCGCGCCCGCCGGGCCCGGCACGGAATGCCGGTTCTCTCGCTGGTCGGGTACACCAACGCCGGAAAATCGACGCTGCTGAACGTGCTCTCCAAAAGCCATGTTTCCGCCGAAGACCGGCTGTTTGAAACGCTCGATACAACGAGCCGGCGCCTCCGATTTCCTCAGGATCGGCAGGTCATTGTCACCGATACGGTCGGATTTATCCGGGATCTCCCGCAGGAATTACTGGGAGCATTCCGCACGACGCTGGAGGAATTACGCGAAGCGGATATTTTGGTGCACGTTGTCGATGCCGGCGCAGCCGACGTCGACGTCCAGATTTCTGCGGTGGTGGCGATTCTCAGAGACTTGAACCTCGACGCGATCCCGCGCACGCTCGTCTTCAACAAGTGCGACCGGATCCCGCCAGCCGAGGCGGCGCTTCTGTGCCGCCGCTACGGTGCCCTCGGGATTTCCGCGATTCATCCGGACACTCTCCACCCGTTGCTGCGACATCTTGAACATCAGCTGGCGCCCATCTTGCCGGATGCGGGAATGCCTTCCGTCAGGAGGCCGGACAGCCTCGTGCTTGCATCTGGCAGCTGACCGCTGCAGAATCGGACCGCCAGCTTTACCGATATGATCCCCAAGCCGCCCCGGCATATGGTGCGTCGGGAACGCCTCGGCAAGATAGCCGAAGCACTGGTACGTGCCATGCCGAGGGCGAAGATGGAACTCGACCACCGTACGCCATGGGAACTCCTTGTTGCCACCATCCTGTCTGCGCAATGTACGGACGAGCGGGTCAACCGGGTCACGCCCGCGCTGTTTCGGCGGTATCACACGCCGGCCGAATTGGGTCGGGCCACGCAGCGGGATGTAGAGGAATTGATTCGTTCCACCGGATTCTTCAAGAGCAAGGCCAAGAACATCATCGCCTGCGGTCGTGTTGTGGAGGAGCGGTTTCGGGGGGATGTTCCGACGACCATGGAAGAGTTGGTCGGGCTGCCGGGAGTCGGAAGAAAGACCGCCAACGTGCTGCTAGGCAATGTATTCGGCAAACCGGCCATCGTCGTTGATACTCACGTGAAACGAGTTGCCAACCGCCTCGGTTTCACGACCTCCGATGATCCGACTGAAATTGAGCGAGTTCTCCAGCAATTGCTTCCCGCCGCGCGCTGGACGGCCGTCTCGCAACGCTTGCTGCTACACGGACGGTACACCTGCACCGCGCGACATCCGCAGTGCCAACGTTGTCCGATCTACGTACACTGTACGTGGAAACAGAAAGGGCTGGCATGATTCGAAGCATGACCGGATTCGGCAGGCAGCAGGCGCCTTGGCAGGACGGCTCCGTCACGGTCGAGGTGCGCTCCGTCAATCATCGCTTTCTTGAGATCGCCTGCCGCCTGCCACGCGCGCTGAATCACCTGGAAGACACGATCAAGAAAGCGACGCAGCAGGTCTGTGCCCGAGGTCGCATCGATCTCACCATCACCGTCCAGAGCGGGAAGGGACGATTGCAAACGGTGAGTGTTGACCAGGTCCTGGCGAAGCAGTACCATCAGGCAATTCGTACCCTGAAGAAAACCCTTAAGCTCAGCGGCTCCATCGATGTCGGCCTGATCGCAGGACAGCGCGATGTGGTGACCATTACCGACCAACCGATAGAGGACCGAAAGCTGTCGAGGCTGGCTCATCAACTAACCGTCCAGGCGCTTAAAGCTCTGACCGCTATGAGACAGCGGGAAGGGGAGGCGATGGTGAAGGATATGCTCGCACGGCTTCATGCGATCCGCGAGCGCAAGATGATCGTCGGGGCGATGGCCTCTCAGGTGGTAGAGGCCGAATTCGATCGGATGAGAAAGAGGGTCGAAAAATTGATGGGAGGCGAGCCTCCCGACGCGTCTCGTCTGTTGCAGGAGCTGGCCATGTATGCGGATCGTGGTGACATTGCGGAAGAAATAGTCAGACTGGACTCGCATATGGTACAGTTTGAGCAAACACTTAACCGATCGGAATCTATAGGTAAAACCCTCGATTTTCTGCTCCAGGAGATGGGGCGTGAAATCAATACGATCGGTTCCAAGGCCAACGATGCCGAGATCGCCGGCCATGTGGTTCATATGAAGGCCGAGCTGGAACGAATCCGGGAACAGGTCCAGAACGTCGAATGAGCGTCACGACTGAAAATGCTGCCCCATCGCCGTCCGGACCGGTCCGTTCGTCCATCCATCGGCACGGCATCTTATTCATCATTTCCGCGCCGTCCGGGGCGGGAAAAACGACGCTGTGCAAACAACTGATCACGAGCATCCCCGGCCTCTGGCATTCCATTTCCTGCACGACCAGACCACCGCGGCCGGGTGAAGCGGACGGCCGGGAATATTTCTTCATTGAAGAGGTGAAGTTCCAGGAGATGATCGACCGCCATGAATTCGTCGAATGGGCGCGCGTTTATGGCCATCTGTATGGGACGCCAAGAAAATCTTTGGCCGACAAACTCGACCAAGGAATTGACGTATTGCTGGAGATCGACGTTCAGGGAGCGTCGCAGGTGAAGCAGAAGTTTGCCGACGCCGTGTCGATATTTGTCCTCCCTCCCTCAATGACCGCCCTGCGCACAAGGTTGCAAACCAGAGCCTCGGACTCCACTGAAGAGATCCAGCGCCGTTTGCAGAAGGTCAAGGAAGAGGTTTGGAGCTATCGGGAATACGCGTACATCGTTCGAAACGATGATCTTGCGCGTTCTCTTCACGACCTTGAGCATATCTTCCTCGCCGAACGATCGAAGACGACGCGAATGGATACGGCATGGATTGAGGCCAATTTTCTCCTCACGGACGAGTCAGAATCCGGAGATCGAACAGATCATCCTTAACCAGAAAGGGGTTCCTCCACATGATCGACATGCTGAATTTGTTGCCGCAGTATACGCCGGATCAGTTTGATTCTCGCCACCGATTGGTGATTGTCGCGGCTCAGCGGGCTAAGCACATCCTCCAAGGTTCACGCCCATTCGGCGCCTCACGCTTTACCAAGGAAACGACCGTGGCGCTCGATGAGGTGCTGCGCGGCGAAGCCAAATACCTCATGGGCAAAGAGGCGCGTGATGCGATGAAGGAAGCCAAGCGTGGGAAAGAGGGCGAGAGCGAGCGCATGGCCATGATGACCGGCGAGGATGCGCGTGAGATCAAGAAAGAACTGAGCGTATATGTCGATGATACGCCGAAGGCTCCGGAGCCGGAAACCGAGGAGTAACCATGGTTTCTGGCCCGATCGGACCGACGCTCGGAGGCAAGCACGTGATCCTTGGGGTTACGGGGAGCATTGCCTCATACAAAGCAGTCAGTCTTCTGCGCGCGCTGGTGCGTGAAGGGGCCCGGGTGGACGTCGCGATGACGCAGGCAGCTGCGAAGTTCGTGACTCCCCTGACCTTTGAGGTTCTCTCGGGCCATCCTGTTGCGGAGGATCTCTTCGAGGCGCATCAGGAAATGAGGCATCTGGCGTTGCCTGAGAGGGCCGACGTCATGGTTGTGGCTCCCGCGACGGCCAACTTTCTCGCGAAGGCGGCGCTGGGGCTGGCCGACGATGTCTTAACGACGATGTTGCTTACGGCCTCTTGTCCCGTGATCGTCGCGCCGGCCATGGATGGGGGCATGTGGACGCACCCAACGGTCGTCGAACACGTTCAAATTCTGCGTCGGCGAGGTGTGACCGTGTTGGATCCGGAGGAAGGTCCTCTTGCCTCGGGTCGCGTGGGTCAGGGGCGGCTGGCTGGGGAAGCCAGGATACTCGATGCGATTGAGGCCGTGCTGCTGCCCCGGCGCGACTGGACCGGCCAACGGGTGCTTGTTTCCGCCGGGCCGACGCAAGAACCGATCGATCCGGTCCGATATATTTCCAATCGAAGCTCGGGGAAAATGGGTTACGCACTGGCGGAAGCCGCGAAAGCCAGAGGAGCCTCTGTCGTCCTTGTCACCGGCCCAACTGCTCTTTCTCCACCGCCTGGAGTCGAGATCGTGTCGGTTGAAACGGCGGAGGAGATGTCCAAGATCTTGACCGTGCGATTGTCCTGGTCGACAGTCGTCATCATGTCCGCGGCAGTTGCCGACTTTAGACCCAAGCATCCGGCCGGTCAAAAATGGAAGAAGCATCAACTCGAGAATCCCGTGGTGGACCTCGAGCCAACTGGCGATATTCTTGCGGAGCTTTCCGCCAGGCGCACAGGTCAGCTCTTGGTCGGCTTTGCCGCTGAAACGACGGATCTGCTTCAGCATGCCAAACAGAAATTGGAAACCAAAGGCGTAGATCTGATCGTCGCGAACGACGTGACCACCCCCGGGGCTGGTTTTGGCAGCGATCAGAATGCCGCGACACTGATCGATCGCGATGGGACCGTCAGCGAGTTCGCGCTGCGATCCAAGCGCCGGCTTGCCGACGACATCCTGGATGCCGCTCTGCGGTTGTTGCGAACGGCCGCTCGCAAGCCCGTGGTTGAGGAGGACTAGCCGATGCCGCCGAATCAGAAGCTCTCGGCCACTGCCATGGAAATAGATCGAATGGCCCTGCAGTTGGCCAAAGATCCTCAATCCAAAGTGTTTCTGCCGCTGGCGGAAGAATATTGTAAGGCCGGTATGTGGCAGGAAGCCGCCGGTGTGCTGGAGGATGGACTGAGGTTTTATCCGGGATTCATCACCGCGATGGTGGTTCTTGGTCGCGCCTACGATCAACTCGGGCAGACGACGAAGGCCAAGGTCCTCCTTGAAGAAGCTGTCAAGTTGAGTCCTGAAAATCTTCGTGCTCACCGAACTCTCATCAAGATTTATGTTGCTCAGGGCTCGTCGGGCGAGGCGTTGAGAAGCTGCGAGGTGATCCTGGCCTTGAACCCTCGCGATGAGGAAGCACGGTCTATCAGGGAAAAACTGGGGAAATCTACCATTCCGGAAGCCGGAAGACCACTACAGGTACGATCCTCCAGCCGTGCCGACCGCACGGACGCCGCAGTTCCTCCTGAGCCGGACAAAGTCGATCGTGAAGAAACCGGCGGTCCCGGAATCCCATCGCAAGATGTGGTGGTTGATGCGACGACAAAGCATGAGGTCGCAGACCATACGCCGGTCGTTCAGGACGATCAAGTTGCGCAAGAGCGGTCCGCAGCCGTCGAGTCCTCGCTGAGTGCAGTCGCCCCTGTTCCTGTTCCCTCTCCCCATGCCGCGACCATCGCGCAGCTTGAGGCGTGGCTCCGCTCCATCGAGCGAGCGCGCTGTGATCGCAACGGATCAGGACGGTCCGGTTCTCCAAGTTCCCGATAGAATTCAGAGGTTTGACCCACACCGGACGGCCTGTTACAATGCCGCCCTGCCGATCGCCCGAGAAGGTAGCCTGTCGAGCGTTGCATCCGATCACAGAGTTGTTCATGCTACGGATACTCGTATTGCACGGTCCGAATCTCAACCTTCTGGGCACCAGGGAACAGGCTATTTATGGTTCCGCACCCCTCGATACCATTGATGCAGATATCGCCAAGTTGGCAGAGGAGCTTGCCGTCGAGGTCGATATCCGACAATCCAATCACGAAGGGGAGTTGGTGACGTGGATTCAAGAGGCTCGAAACGAGTATCACGGGGTGATCATTAATCCCGCCGCTTACACGCACACCAGCGTGGCCATTCGAGACGCCCTGGTAGCCGTGAATTTGCCGGCGATCGAGGTCCATGTGTCCAACATTCATCAGCGGGAAGATTTTCGTCATCAGTCCTATGTCGCCGGAGTAGCACTTGGGCAGATTTCAGGACTGGGGCCTGTCGGATATCTGTTGGCGCTCCGTGGGCTGCACGGCCATCTCACGGCTCGCCGTCCGAAGAAAGAATCCTCCTCCAAGACGGCGACTTCTCAGCGACGGGCGGGTCGACGTTAACGTGTTCACGATTTGACCAATCACGATCCAATCAATGTGAAGGGAGTATCGAGTGATTTCGACCACTGATTTTCGAGGCGGCGTACGGCTGTTGATCGACGGGGAGCCGTTTTATATCGTCGAGTTTCAGCATGTGAAGCCCGGAAAGGGCGGCGCGTTTGTCCGTACCAAGCTCAAGAGTTACATCTCCGGCAACGTACTCGATCGGACCTTCCGGTCCGGCGAACGATTCGAGGAACCGGACCTTGAAGAACGGGAAATGCAGTTTCTCTATGCTACGGGCGACGACTACACGTTCATGGACACGGAAAGCTATGAGCAACTGACCTTCGCCAAGAAGCAACTCGGGGATAACGCAGATCTCCTCAAAGAGAACATGGTCGCCAAGATCCTGATCTACGAACATCGCCCGATCGACGTCGAACTGCCCATTTTTATCGAGCTCAAAGTGGTGGATGCGGAACCGGGTGTGCGGGGAGATACGGCATCCGGCGGCACGAAGCCGGCTATCGTCGAAACCGGCGCGACGATCAAGGTTCCACTTTATCTGGAGGTGGGCACCGTGATTAAGATCGACACTCGCACAAGAGCCTACGTGGAGCGCGTCCGGTGAGCCGGGGCAAACCACGTCGAACCAAGAAACGGGAAACTCCCATTGTCCTGCCCCAGACCCTGGCGGCGGGATCAGGAGACGCGGGCCGGCCGTTCCTTACGGGAAGCCAGTCCAAACACCTCCAGGAGTTGGTTGACCTGCTCAAACGCAACAACCTGACCGAACTGGAATTGGAGCGGGAAGGGATGCGCATCAGGATTCGGCATGAGGCGGGAGTCAAACCCATCACCGCGGCCGTGACCGATATCGCTCCGGTCGGCGCAGGCGGCGCATCCCAACTGGCGGTCTCTCCTGGCGGCACGACCGAGGACACGGCGGGGCTGGTCACGATCACATCTCCCATCGTCGGTACGTTCTATCGGTCGCCGTCTCCGGATGCCGACCCATATGTCGAGGAGGGTGATTTCGTCAAGAAGGGACAAGTGTTGTGCATCGTCGAGGCGATGAAGCTGATGAATGAAATCGAGTCCGAAGTCGACGGTCAGGTGGTCAAAATCCTCGCCGAAAGCACCAAACCGGTCGAGTATGGACAAGCCCTCTTTCGTATCGATCCCAAGGCCACGGCATAACAGTCCGTGACACGTTCTGCATGACAGACTGATCACCTCATCGTACCGGAGCCACAGCTTGTTCAAGAAAGTTCTCGTCGCCAATCGAGGGGAAATCGCGCTTCGCGTCATCCGGGCCTGCAAGGAGCTCGGAATCAAAACGGTGGCGATCCACTCCGAGGCCGATGCCAACGGGTTGCATGTCCGAGCGGCGGATGAACAGGTCTGCGTCGGCCCCGCTGAAGCGGCCCTCAGTTATCGCAATATTCCCAACGTGCTAAGTGCCGCCGAGATTACCGGCGCGGACGCGATTCATCCGGGATACGGCTTCCTCTCCGAAAACGCCCACTTCGCCGAAGTCTGCGAATCGATCGGGATGAAATTCATCGGGCCCACCTCCGAAAATATCGCTCTCATGGGAGATAAGGCCAAAGCTCGTGAGATCGTCGCCAAGCGCGGTCTGCCCGTCACACCGGGAAGTCCAGGCGGTCTGAAGAGTGAGCAGGAAGCCATGGAAGCGGCTCAGAAGATCGGCTATCCCGTCATCATCAAGGCGGCGGCCGGTGGCGGGGGCCGCGGCATGCGCGTGGTCAATAAGGCGGATGATCTCGGTCGTGCGTTTCAGGCGGCGCAGGCCGAGGCGAAATCCACATTTGGCAACGACAGCGTCTATCTCGAACGGTATTTTCTGGAGCCGCGTCACATCGAGGTTCAGATTGTAGCCGACCATCGCGGTCATGTGGTGCATCTCGGAGAGCGGGACTGCTCGATCCAACGACGGCACCAGAAGCTGGTCGAGGAAACGCCTTCCCCGGCCGTGGACGAAAAGCTCCGTCGTGAAATCGGACGGACTGCGGTGGAAGCCGTCAAGGCGGTGCACTATCGCAATGTCGGCACCGTAGAGTTTCTCCTGGATAAGGACCAAAACTTCTTCTTTATGGAAGTAAATACCAGAATTCAAGTCGAACACCCCATCACGGAAATGGTCACGGGGATCGATTTGATCAAGGAACAAATTCGTCTGGCCGATGGGCAAGCGCTTTCCTTCAAGCAGCAGGACATCAAGCTGAACGGCCATAGCCTAGAATGCCGGATCAACGCCGAAGACCCTGAAAAGTTCACCCCGTCGCCCGGCCTGATCACGAGATACCGCGCCCCAGGCGGGTTTGGGGTGCGAGTTGATTCGGCGATGGAATCCAACGCCATGGTCGTGCCGCATTACGACTCCATGATTGCCAAGGTGATCACCCACGGACGCGATCGGCAGGAGGCCATCGCTCGCATGCGTCGTGCGCTCGATGAATTTGTGATCGAAGGCATCAAGACCACGATCCCGCTGCACAAACGCATCCTCAACGATCCCGACTTCCAAAAGGGCCACGTTTCCACGACGTTTCTTGACCGATTCCTCGCCGGCTAACAGGTTGTTGAAAAGGTCCGCCAGCGGCGTTCTCATATCACTCGGACCCTCGACGTACTAAACAGAGTACGCTTCGGGTCCTCGTTCACTGCGGCCTCGCTGGACGAACTTTTTGAACAACCTGCTGGAGTGTTCGAGGTACAATGACCCTACGGCTGTGACTGTGCGTACTCACGAGCTTTCCGGTCTCTATGTAATTCTCGATCCCTCTGTTCGGCCGGATCGCCCGCTTGGAGCGGTCTTGACGGCGGCGGCGGAAGGGGGAGCCAAGCTCTTTCAGTACCGTAATAAAGTCGCGTCCATGCGAGAGCAGTACGGAGAGGCGTTACCCTTGCGGAAATTGGCAGGGGATCTCGGTGTGATGTTCATCGTGAACGATCGGTGCGATTTGGCATTGGCGGTTGATGCCGATGGGGTGCATCTCGGCCAGGACGATCTATCTCACGGAGATGCGAGAAAAATCTTGGGGCCGGAGAGGATCATTGGCTTGTCCACGCACAACGCCGAGCAGGTGCGGCAAGCGGATACGATGAAGCCCGACTATATCGGCTTCGGTCCGATCTTTAAACCTGGGTCGAAACAAGATCATGATCCGGTAGTGGGAGTGGAAGGACTCACGCAAATCCGTGCACTGACGTCGCTTCCGATCTTCGCGATCGGAGGCATCCAAACAGAACAAGTATCTGCCGCGGTGCAGGCCGGTGCGAACGGAATTGCCGTCATCTCTGCCGTACTTGCGGCGCCGGATGTCAAGAAGACGGTCGAGCAACTTATCTCGCTGCTCGCCTGACGACGTTCGCCAGATGCAACATCGCAGCGGATTGAGCGAACTTCATCACGGTCCGCCGGAACTGTTTTGACAATTCCGATCTGTAGGGGAGAGGGCCGAGCACCGGCACACCGGCCTGTTTGCGGAGGATCTCGACGGTCGTGCGCTCCTGTAGACGATCCAGCTTCGACCTCGCCGGTTTTGTTTGATTGAGCATCACGGCTGCGACGGGAATCCTTCGTCGACGAAGCGCTTCGACGGTCAGCAGCGCGTGGTTGATCCCGCCGAGCGCGGTTCGACCCACCACGACGACGGGAAACTTCAAGCGGGCGATGAGATCAAGAACTTCGATTCTTGGGCCGAGCGGCACGTGAACCCCGCCGACCCCTTCTATCACCACATACTCGTAGCGGCGGGAAAGCAAACGATAGACTTTCTGGATCACTCCCAGGTCGATCTGTCGTCTTTCAGCTCGGGCCGCCGCAAGCGGGGCGAGCGGCAATTCGAATTGAAATGGGCAGATGGCTCCGAGTGCATCGTCGCATTCGGTCACGGCCTGGAGCCGCGCAGCATCGGACTGAGCCAATCTGGAAGTCATGATTCCTGTTTCAATCGGCTTCATCACGCCGACCGCCGCCCCTTTGCGCTTCATGTGTACAGTGAGCGCGGCGGTTACAACTGTTTTTCCGACTCCTGTATCTGTTCCAGTGATGAATACTCCGCTGCTCATTGTCCCTCTCCTGGTTTCCGCTACGGGCGCTGCGGTTGTGGTTAGAGGTGTCGGCTGTCGCAATTCCAGATTTGTCCCGAGACATCCTCCGCTTGTGCAACATGAACGACGGTGCGGGCTACCGATTCGATTGAGGGTGTGCGGTGTAGGGCATGGTCAGCCCAGGTCTCATCGTCGGGCATCGCGCCTTCAGAGAGCGGCGACTTCTGCCAGCCCGGCAGCAGAAGATTGATGCGCACATTACGCGCACCCCATTCCAGTGCGGCCGTCCTCATCAGACCGACCAAGCCCGCTTTGGCGGCCGCATACGCGGCCTGTCCGATCCTGCCGTGAAAACCCGCATGAGATCCGATAACGACGATTGAACCGCCGTTCTCGGCGCAGAGGATCCGTCCGACCGCCTGTACACAGTGGAAGGTGCCGGTCAGATTCGTTTCGATGATCTCTGTCCACTGATCCTCTCGCTGACGCATGATGAGGCCGCCGCCAGCAATGCCGGCGTTACAGACACAGGTCCAAACCGATGGAGCCTTCTTGGCGAAGACCTCGGTCATCTGTATCACGGCGTGGCGGTCACGGACATCGGCTTGATACAGGGCCCCATCGCCTCCGCTTGTCCCCACCTGCTCGAGCGTGACGGTAGCCGCTTGTTTGTTCTGATGATAATGAATCCCGACGAACCATCCGCTCGCTGCAAAGGCGAGACTGATTGCACGACCGATGGTTCCCGAGGCGCCGGTCACGAGGACGGCGGGTCGGACTGATCGGCTGCCTTGCGCGCTCTCCGCCTCACGATCGGCCTCCGATACGATTCGCGCATCGCGCATGGCCCGGATTATGATTTGGATCGGGAGCCAAGGCAAGTGGAAGGGAAACCGATCGGCTTGCCGCGTCACGCGAGCCTATGATACGGTCACAGAACGGTGATTTATGGAGGCATCTCGCATGCTGCGTGCGAAGCGACGACCCGATCCATTCGTGACCATGCTCTGTTCACTGCTGCTCGGCCTATCGGCCTCTCTTTCCGTTGCGGCCGAGGACCTCGGCACGATCGTTCAGTCGCAGGACTATTTCCCGGATACGATCGGCAGTCACTGGGAGTATCGAGGCCAGATCACTGAAGGGCCGGTTCAGACGATCGAGCGCAAGTCGTTTCACAACGTATCGTCCGTGATGGGAACGAAATCGTTGAAAGGGGTCACGGTGACGATGTTTCACGATACCAATCCCGGCAATCACGGCGTCTCCGACAGCTTCTACCGCCGAGACGCGGTCGGTATCGTCTATTACGGGTCTGAGCCGGGAACGCCGTTGGAGAAACAACTGGTTCCCTATCAGATTGTCCGGTTTCCCATGAAGATTGCGTCTTCATTTTCGCAGTTCGACAAGAAGGAGTTGGATTTTGGGACCGATATGGACCAGGATGGAATCAACGAAAAGGTCGACGTGCAGGGCAGCTCGACCGTCGTGGGTCAGGAATCCGTCACCGTTCCGGCCGGGACCTTTGCGGACGCCGTGAAAATCGAAGCCAAAATGCAGATGACCATTCGATTGTCCGGTGCAAAGAAAACCGTGTCCGGCACGGACGTCATGGCCGCCTGGTTTGTCAAAGGGGTGGGACTGGTCAAGTACGTCGAGCGTCAGGAGCTTTCGCCGTTGCAGGACCGGGGTGTAATTACCGAGATCACGGAAGAGCTGGAATCGTTTGAGATCAAGCCTTCGAAGGCGTCACTCGGTCGGAGCGAATCCCCGGCGCAGGGTCTGTTCGCTGACGATTCTCACGACCACAAATTGCAGCAGATAGTCCTCACCACCTGCCTTCGCTCCGATCCCTGACATCCGATGGCCTCCGAACGGCTGACGCCCCACTAGGGCGCCGGTGATGGGTCGATTCAAGTACAGGTTTCCCACGTCAAAGTGCCGTCGCGCCAGGTCGAGATTGGCCGGACTGCGGGAATAGACTCCACCGGTCAATCCGTAATCCGTCGCGTTGGCCAGGCGAAGGGCTTCCTCGAAGGAGGCGGCTTTCATAACGGCCAGGACCGGTCCAAAGATTTCCTCCTGTGCAATCCGCGCGTTCGGATTCACGTCGGCAAAGAGGGTGGGACCGACGTACCAGCCAGGCGTGGGGTTTTTCCTGTCCTGAACCAGACGGGCCTCCTGTTTGCCGACCGCGATGTAATGGAGAATGGTCGATTGTGCCCTCGCATCAATGACCGGACCCATGTGGGTGCCGGGCTTTTCCGGGTCCCCCACGTGCAGGCAGGCGAGGGCTTCCTGCAGACGACGCAAACAGATGTCGTACACGGCCTCGTGCACGATGACCCGCGAGCATGCGGAACACTTCTGCCCGGCATAGCCGGTCGCCGATCTCACGACTCCCGTGACGGCCTCGTCGAGATCGGCGGTGTCGTCGATGATGATGGCGTTCTTTCCGCCCATTTCCGCGATTACGCGCTTCACCATGTGTTGACCCGGCAGAACCGTCGCCGTTTCGCGTAGGAGTTCGAGCCCGACCTTCTTCGATCCCGTGAAAGCGATGGTGGCGATGTTGCGATGTTGCACCAGTGCCCGGCCGATTTCCGGGCCTCCCGGCATGCAGATCAAGACGTCCGGCGGCACACCGGCCTCATGCAACAGTGAGACGAGCAGCTGGCCGATGAGCGAGGACCGCTCCGAAGGTTTGAAGATGACGGGATTCCCGGTCACCAAGGCAGCCGATACCATGCCTGTCGGGATGGCCAGGGGAAAGTTCCAGGGGGAGATCACGGCGGTGACACCGCGCGGGACGAGCACACGATGGTTTAATTCTCCAGGGATCTGTCCCAATCGTGTTGGAGTCGCCAGTCGCAGCCATTCGCGGGCGTAGAACTCCAGGAAATCGATCGCCTCGGCGACGTCCGCATCCGCTTCCCGCCAAGGCTTCGCACATTCCAAGACTTGCCAGGCCGCCAATTCGGACTTTCTATCGCGCATCAGACTCGCCGCGCGGCGCATGGTGTCTGCCCGGTATTCTGCCGTGGTCTCGCGCCATGCCTCCCAGCCATTGAGGCAAGCGTCGACGGCACGGTCGGCATCACCCACCTCGCCGCCGTGAACCCGCGCGACGATCTCGTCAGGACGCGCAGGATTGTGGGAAAGGAGGATCGGAACCGAGCGCGGGAGGGAGGGAGGATCTGCGTTCCATTGCCGGTCCAGTTGCGTCCTAATGATTCTGATCGCTTCACACATCGCGTGGCGTGCCGCCCCCTGAGAGAAGTCCTGTATCGGTTCGTTTTGGAAGCCGCAGTCGACTTCCGGTTGGGGTGCCGACGCTGTTTGACCTCCGGCAGGTGGATCGAGGAGCTGCTGGAGCGGCTCAGACTCGACATATTCCTTGCGAAGGAACGATTCGTTCGAGGTGTTTTCGAGGAGTCGGCGCACGAGATAGGCCATTCCAGGCAGAAGCTCTCCAACCGGTGTATAGAGGCGCAGGCGGCGGTGCCGCTGTAGGATGGCGTGCTGAAACGGCTCGGCCATGCCGAAGATCATCTGATATTCGTAGGCCTCCGGTCCTAGTCCTAAGCGTTCGGCCACCGCCTCGATGCAGGCGAGCGTTCTCAAATTATGCGTACCGAAGGCCGGCCGAATCAGGGAGGCATGGGCCAGCAGCGTCTCCGCGAGGCCTTCGAAATTCGCATCCGTGTCGGCCTTCCGTTCGAAGAGGGGAATGGGCCATCCCCGTTGACGATAGTAAATAGTGTCGCTGTCCCAATAGGCCCCCTTGACCAGGCGAATGGTAATCGGCGCTTCTCGCCTGCGGACCCACTCCGTCAACAACCCAACATCGCGGATGGTTTCTCGATGATAGGCTTGCATGGCAATTCCTGCATGTCGAAAGCTCAGATAGGGGGCTTCTGAGAACAATCGTATGAAGATCGTGATGATCGAATCTTTGGTTTCGGCCTGCTCCATGTCGAAAATCAGCGAGGCATCCACCTCCTTAGCGGTGTCCACGATCGACCGCAAACGGGGCGCGATCGTGTCATAGGTACCTTCGGGATCGATCGGATCAAGGTGGGGGGTCAACGCGGATAGCTTGAGGGACAACTGCACGGTCGGGATCGATCCAAACTGGTCATGCTCCAGGTGGCCGGCGTCGTGCTGCACGGCGGCAGACCGTGCCAGCGCATGCAAGGCCTCCACGCAACGATCCCGATAGCGATCGGCCTCCTGATCACTGATGGTAGCTTCGCCCAAGAGATCGATCGACCAGCGCTTTCCGTCTTGGCAGAGTCCCTTCAAAACCGGCACGGCGTCATCGACGGACGAACCGGCGATGAACGTCCTCGCCATCTGTTCCACCTGAGACCGGATGGCATGGCCGGTGAGTCGTGCGCCGATGCCGGTGGCCGAAAGCGCCCTGAACCCCCATCGCAACCCGAATGCTCGGTCGGTCATGGAACCAAAGTATTCACCGGCCAAGGCGACGACGCGTTCGTCATTGGGGATGGCGGGCAACACATCGATGAACCGGAACAGCTGAGTCTTAAAGGCCGGGTCGTGCATGGCCAAGTTCATGGCGGCCTGGGACCACCAGCGTCGCTCGAAGACGGTCGGGGTTCGCCCGGCGGACAATCGTGCGAGGTCTTCACCGATTCTGCGGATGGCTGTCTCAAGATCGGATGGTGTGGGTCTCATGAGGAAGATACGGCTCGATCACAATCTGACACAGTATACACCGCAATGATTTTGTTGAAAATTATCCGTCACTTCGATACTATGTGCCAGATACCTGATGAGACAGTGGGCGACCGCCACGACAGACTGATCGCCGGGTTTTCTTCATTTCAACGCGAGGAGTAGGATGCCCGATACCAAGTGGACTTCGCCGTTTGCGTACAAGACGTTCATCCTGTTTTGCCTGGTAGCCGCAGTGACGTTGATCGGGACGCCGCTGTTCGGTTTTCTCTATGGCTATACGCTCTTTGATTGGGTGGTGTTCGGCGTCTTATACATTGTGACCGGCATGGGCATCACCGTGGGCTACCACCGCCTGATCTCGCATCGCAGCTTCGAATGCCATCCCTGGGTGAAGGCGGTGCTGCTGATCGCCGGAGGTTGGGCCCTGCAGAACTCCGCGTTGCGGTGGTGCTCCGACCATATTCGCCATCACGCTCGCACCGATCAGGAGGAGGATCCGTATAATGCCCAGAAGGGCTTTTGGCACAGCCACTGTGGATGGTTGTTCGTCAACACCCCTCATCGAACCGAAAATTATGAACGCCAATTGCGAAAAGACCCGATGATCATGTGGCAGCACCGTCAGTACCATGCCATCGTGATCTCCGGCCTGGCCTTTCCGCTCATGCTTGGGTTCGTTCACGGAGGTGTTCAGGGCGCGATCGGTTGTTTCATGCTTGCGGGCATGTTCCGCATGTTCATGGTGCTGAATTCGACGTTTGCGATCAATTCGCTCTGTCATATGTATGGAACGCAGCCCCACAGTAATCATGACAGCAGCCGGGATAGCTGGTTGATCTCCTTGGTCAGTTTCGGAGAGGGGTACCACAACTATCATCACACCTATGCACGCGATTATCGCAACGGCCCCAAATGGTACAATTTCGATCCATCGAAGTGGATCATCTACTCCCTGTCTCTCTTGGGACTGGCAACGAATCTTCGTCGGCTCGACCCGACGGTATTTGCCGAATAGCCTCTGCCATACCCCGGTTGTCCCATCCCGGTTGGTCCTACCGGCCCATTTTCTTTCTCTCCCTTCATCGCTTATGATGCGATTATGCGGACCGCTCGATCTCAGGATTGGGTTCTGGTGTTCGCGAGAGGAGGTCGCTCTGATGTCAGATGAACACACCCATGCGGCTCAATCGTCGCAAGCCAAAGACAGTCTCATCCCCGGTGTCAAACACATCATCGCCGTCAGCAGCGGTAAGGGCGGCGTCGGCAAGTCGACGGTTGCATCCAACCTGGCCTGCGCCCTCGCGCTTACCGGGGCAAAGGTCGGCCTGCTCGATGCGGACATTTACGGGCCGAACATTCCGATGATGATGGGAAGCACCACCGGACCCGAACAAAAGGACGGCAAGATCCTGCCGGTCGAGAATTATGGGGTCAAATTGATTTCGATGGCATTTCTCGTTCCGGAGGAAGCGCCGTTGGTCTGGCGTGGGCCGATAGTGCACCAGTATCTGCAGGCGTTCTTTCGAGACGTACTCTGGGGAGATCTGGATTACCTCCTGATCGATCTCCCACCCGGCACCGGAGATATTCAATTATCCTTGTCCCAGATGGTGCCGCTGGCCGGGGCGGTGACGGTGACGACGCCGCAGGAAGTGGCCCTCTACGACGTGCGCAAGGGCATGGCGATGTTTCAGAAGGTCAATGTCCCCTTGTTGGGGATCATCGAGAACATGAGTTTCTTCGTATGCGGTCACTGCGGGGAACGGACGGAAATTTTCTCGCACGGAGGAGGGGAGCGCGCCGCTGAGAAGTTGGGGGTGCCCTTTCTGGGGCGTATTCCGATCGATCCGGCCATTCGTGACGGCGGAGACAGCGGACATCCCATCGTCGTGGCGCATCCGGAGTCGCCGCAGGCCGCCGCGTTCAGAGACATCGCACAGCAGCTCATCGGCCGATTGGGCGGGACGGCGAAAGAGGGCGCGTCGATCGACCGTCTCCTGAAGAAAATCAAGCAACCGTTCGGCAACCAGTGAGCGGGACCTCACACTGCGGAGGGATTCATGGGAGAGTTTGTACGGGTAGCGGGAACCGGGGACGTCAAGCCGGGCAGCGGGATGGTGGCGGAAGCGCAGGGGAAGACTATTGCTCTCTTCAATGTTGACGGGGTGTTTCACGCCATCGACAACACTTGCATTCACCGCGGAGGGCCGCTTGGTGAAGGCGAGCTCGAAGGCAACGTGGTGACCTGTCCCTGGCACGGCTGGCAGTTCAACGTCACCACGGGAGCGTGTGTGAACAATCCGTCAGGGAAGGTTGAGGTCTACCAGGTTAAAGTCGACGGTGCAGATGTGAAAGTGCTGCTCTAGTTCCTCACTCGATTGAGACAAGAAAGGGTGAACAATCATGGCGGTCACTGCAATGGAACAGATTGACATCGCTGCCGCGCTGGTCCGATTGTACGTCTTCTTAGCCCAATATTTGGACCGCTGTTTGGATGAGGCTGCTCGGAAGACGTATCCTGACACGGAACTGAACAAGCATTTGACCGACACGAGGAGCCAACTCATGGACATTCTGTCGGTCAACCCCGTGGTGAAGAAGAAGCTGACCGAAGAATGCGACCGCATTCTGGCGCTCGGCGAGACATGTTTGCGAGGCGGATCCGCCGATCGTCAGGTCCAGGACTCGATACGGGCGGAACGGACGGTGCTCAGACACAAGACCGCCGCGCTTAGCGATTTGGTTGCCGTGTTTCGAGCCCTCGAGTGAGGGATTTAGGCGATCGGCCGTGACTCCCTTGCCAGGATGGCATCATGGAGGACATCAGGGACCGATGTCGAAGAACTGGATCGAGAAATATCAGCTGGCCGGCCTGGACGACCGTGAGCGCGGTTTCAGTCGCCCGGTGGAATTGGAACAGGCCGACCCGGGCTATCGGGCGCACTTGCAGTATGAAGACCTCCGTATCTCGACCGACTGGTGTCCCGTTCGGGATGCGATATTGCCGGCTCTGACAGACATGCTTCAATCTCGCGGCTACCGCCAGCTGAAAAGCCAGTTGATCTTTCGCGGCGAGCTGTATCTGGGCTCGCAGGAACCCTGGATCGAATATCCGGATCCACCTCAGGAATCGTCCGCTTCCGGAAGATGGCTGGACTCGCTGGCCAGTTGGTTTCGCGCTCACACCGTCCGTCGCTGATCATCCATGGACCTGATCCCTATAGATCGCATCGCCAGACCTGATTCCACATCCAGGTTGACGCGTAGGGACTCGGCTTCCTCGGGAGACATATCGCGGCCTAGGCTGCCCCCCTGGTTCAGGGTGGAGGCGCAGACCGGTCCCGACTATCTCGACATCAAGCAGGTGATGGAGCGGCTCAAGCTGCACACGATCTGCGAAGAGGCCCGTTGTCCGAATAGATGGGAATGTTGGAATGCGCGGACCGCCACGTTTCTGATCCTGGGGGATGTCTGTACCAGACGGTGTCACTACTGTTCGGTGCAGACCGGCAAGCCGTTGCCTCTCGATCTGGAGGAGCCGAGGCGCGTGGCTGACGCGGTACGGGCGCTGGGCCTGCGGCATGTGGTGGTAACGTCCGTGAACCGTGACGAGTTGGCGGATGGGGGCGCAGGTGTGTTTGCGGCGACCATCCGGGAGACGAGGCGACTCAACCCCGGCTGTACGATCGAGGTCTTGATTCCCGACTTCGGGGGCGACGTGGAGGCAATGAAGGAGCTTTGCGCCGAACGGCCTGATCTTCTGAACCACAATATCGAAACGGTCGCCCGGCTCTTTCCAGCCATCAGGCCGCAGGGAAAATATGGGCGGTCGATCGGGGTGCTTCGGCAGGCCAAGGATCTGGGCATGACCACAAAGTCCGGTCTGATCCTGGGCTTGGGAGAAACGCTCGACGAAGTGAGTCAGGTGATGCACGACCTACGAAACAGCGGGTGCGATATTCTGACGATGGGGCAGTATCTGCAGCCGACCAGGCAACACTTGCCGGTAGCTCGATTCTACGAGCCGGCCCTGTTTGGCGCACTGAAGCTGGAAGCATTGGCACTGGGCTTTCGCCATGTGGAATCCGGGCCGCTTGTGCGGAGTTCCTATCACGCGGCCGATCAGGCAAGATCCGATCTCAATAGAGAGACGGAATCGCTCAAGTAAAGAGCGAGCTATAGCGCCTAAGACATTCTCGCTGCGGAGTGGTTCCACTCCTGCGTCCACACCTTTACGAAACGCTTTTATGGAGGAGAGCCAGACCGTGGTTGGTGAGCGCCGGTCTGTGCCTGGAGGCGGGTCATGACCATCTGCTGTCCCTGGCTGATTTGCTCGGAACTCATCTGTCCCATGACATAGTCACGCGCCGCGGGGGCTTTGCTCTCTCCTTGCGCGACCGCTAGACTGAACCAGTAATAGGCCAGAACCGGATCCGGCGTGGTCCCTTGTCCGTTCATATACATGATGCCGAGGTTGTATTGAGCGCGTGGTTCCCCGTGTTCTGCGGCTTGGGTGTACCATCTCAGTGCCAGGGCATCGCTCTGAGGAACTCCTAGACCCTGGTCGTACAAAAGCCCAAGATTGTATTGGGCGCGCGCGTCACCGAGATTGGCGAGCGATTCCAGCTCCTTGGCGCTCTTTTCGTAATTCCCCTTGAGGTAGGCTTTATCGGCGCGACGGTCCTGGCAGGCGAGGAGAAGGACGGCCGCCAGGCAGCAACACAGCGCGACCGAGCCTGAACGGAATGGGGAGCGTGTCATGGTTCAGTGGTGTCGATGACCATACGATAACCCAAAATCGTGCTCGCCACGGTAATGAGAAATGCGATGGAAGTCAACTAATCAAGCCGACCGGTGAGCATTGTGTGCGAGCTATGGACAAGCCGTCTCGTTCCAGAGATAGATTCGTCTGAGGGTGCTTGGGTCTGGATCGACCGTGCCGACCGATCGTGTATACAAGGAGGCTCGTGCGTGCTAGCATGAAGCGATCATGAGCCCGGTTCTGTGGCACCGCCATGTTTAGACCCGTTCCCGTCACGGCGCGGTTCCGCAGGGTGCCATTGTGGCTGATGACTGCGGCCTTTCTGACCCTCGCGCTGGTGTTGTCCTCCCTGCTACTGTTCAGCCTTCAGCAAGACCAGAGGTTGTTGCAGGATTTCTCCAGAGACCGATCGGTTCCGGCTGAACGCTTTGTTGCGCTGTGGGAATCGCGCCGCGATTTGATTTTGGTGGCGCTGTTGATATTTCTCGCCGCCGCGGGCAGCATTGGCGCCGTCACCGCGTTCGTCCATTACGACAATGCGCGCCGCACGCTGGAGGCGGTCAAAGGGCTGGCCCGCAATATCCTGCAGAGCATTCCAACCGGAATTCTCACGCTGAATCAGAGCGGAGTCATCACCGCCGTGAATCCCGCGGCCGAAGACGTGCTGACACGTTCGTCCGCGGACCTGCTGGGGCATGCCTTCGAGTCTGTTTTTGCGCCGGGAGATGTGATCCGCCATGTGCTGGACACTGCCTTGCGAACGCAAGAGCACGTGCGACAGCGGGATCTGCCGTATCAGGGCCAGGACCGCATGCCGCGGATGATCCGTGTGACGACGGCTGAACTCACCGACGAGGATGGGCGCTCGGCGGGCATTATTCTCCAGGCGCAAGATGTAACGGACTGGCTGGCGTTGGAACAGCGGGTGCGCAACGCCGAAAAATTATCGGCGCTGCACACCCTGTCCGCCGGCGTGGCGCACGAGTTGCGCAATCCCTTGAGCGCCGTGGATCTCAACCTCCACCTCTTGGAAGGCGAGTTGGCCAGACAGTTCGGACCGCGGGAACAGGCGGATCATTATCTTCGGATCTTGAACGCGGAGTGCCGCCGCATGTGCGCCATCCTGGATACCTTCATGAAGTTTGCCGGTTCCGGCTCGCTCGGATTGCGTGAAGTGGATGTGCGATCGGTCATCGACTACATCATCTCGTTGATGCGCTTCGAAGCCGACGAACGGAGTATCCGGTTGGAGCATCTCGTGGAGGATGGATTGCCCACGGTGCTCGGAGATGAGACCCAAATCAGTCAGGTGCTGGTGAACGTGATGGCCAACTCGTTTCATGCTATGCCGAAGGGAGGTCGGTGTCGCGTTGAAGCTCGCCGCGGTCGTGGAGACGGAAGGCAATGGGTCGATATTGCGATCGACGATACCGGCAGTGGTATCAAGAAGCAAGATATGACGCGCCTGTTCGAACCGTTTTACACCACAAAATCCGAGGGGACCGGTCTCGGCCTTGCGATCGCCTACCGGATCATGCAAGACCACGGCGGGACGATTGGGGTGTCGAGTGAACAGGGGCGGGGAACCACCGTTGTGTTGCAGTTTCCAGTGGCAACAAAACCATCGCACTCCGTGACGGTGACGCCATGACCAATCGGGCGCGTATCCTGGTGGTGGACGACGAGATCAATATTCGGAGCGCGCTCGTGACCATGCTGTCGAAGCAGGGGTACGACGTCCGTGGTGTCGGGTCGGGGGAGGAGGCATTGGAAGAACTGACCCGCTACGGCGCAGAATTGGCCATCACCGATCTCAAAATGCCGGGCATGGGAGGTATCGAGTTCAACCGTCGCCTGAAGGCTTCATGGCCGGACACCGAGGTCGTGGTCATGACCGCTTACGGTTCCATCGATACGGCGGTGGAAGCCATGCGGGCTGGCGCCTATGACTACCTGACGAAGCCCATCGACCGTGAGCGGTTCCCGTTGGCCGTCGCCAAGGCGCTCGAGCGACGAGCCCTGGCCAGCGAGAACAAACAGTTGCGGGACCGCCTCGAAACCAGGATTCGCTTCGAACAGATGGTAGGCGAGAGCGAACCCATGCAGCGCCTGTACAGTCTGGTCGAGCTGGTTGCCGAAAGCGGCGTCACCGTCCTGTTGACAGGGGAGAGCGGCACCGGCAAGGAACTTGTGGCCCGGGCCATCCATCACAAGAGTGTTCGAGCCGACGGGCCGTTCGTGACGTTGAACTGCGGGGCGCTTCCCGAAAATCTCTTCGAAAGCGAGCTTTTTGGCTATGAGAAAGGCGCCTTCACAGGCGCGACGGCGACGAAGGTCGGTCGGTTTGAACTGGCGGATGGCGGCACCCTACTGCTCGACGAAGTGGGGGAGTTGTCGCTGAAGTCCCAGGTCGATTTTCTCCGTGTGCTGGAAACAAAGGAGTTTCGACGGCTGGGCGGGACGAAAGTGGTCAAGGTCGACGCCCGCATTATCGCGGCCACGAACCGGAATCTGGAAGAAGCCGTCAAGCAAGGCAACTTTCGGGAAGATTTGTATTACCGGTTGAACGTCGTTCCGATCCGCTTGCCGCCGCTTCGCGAGCGTGGTGACGACATCCCGCTCCTGGCCGAACGCTTTCTCCGGGAGTTCTCCGCGGAGCACCACCGGGAACTCAAAGAGATCCCCCGGGATACGATGCGGCTGATGCGGCTTTATGCCTGGCCGGGCAACATTCGCCAGTTAAGAAATTTGATGGAACGACTGGTCATCACAGTCAAGGAGCCCGTGATCCAGCCTGAACATCTGCCGGAAGAGATTCAGGCGAGTCAGGAGGATAGGCGCACCATGATGGTGACGCTCGGGACCTCGCTCAAGGACATCGAACGAGAGGCGATCCGCCGAACATTGGCCGAGGTCGTCAATCACCGCGAGAAAGCGGCGAAGCTTCTTGGTATCAGCCTCCGCGCGCTTCAATACAAGATCAAAGAATACGGGATCCACGAGTAGGCTTTACCAGCGCGGATACTGCGACAGGTTCATTCGACCTGCAAATCTTGCAGCGGATTTTGCGCTGAGAGCAGGAATCTGCAATTCTTGCAGAGACGATGAAAGACGCTACCTTTCTGTAGTCCCTTTCCTTTGCGTCATTCGCGTAAACACGCCGTCTTCTTAGCATCTTCCATTCAGCCCCCGGTCTGATTATTCCAGGCACCATCCCTGCACGGTCAGAAGGAACTGACTTGTCAGATTCATGTCCAGCGAATGGAATCATCGACTCACGGCACTGCAGCAGGCCCTGACTCTGTGCCCGACGGATGGGAGCGCGCGTTGCGAACTGGCCTCCTTGCTGGAACGTCTGAATCAGTCTGAGGAGGCACTCGTCCATTGGAAGAGGGTGCTGGCCGCGGACCCCAATAATCTTCAGGCGCGGGAAGGTATCGCCCGCTGTGTGATAAAGGCGGGACGTCCGTTGCAGTCCCCTCTCTGAGAATGCGCAGGCAGGTCTTGTGGGAAATGCTCGATGGCCTACCTCGCAACGGCGGGGATTTCTTTTGGATGCAGGTGAAACCGGTTCTATCCAGCGAAGCCGTGGTTCGTGTCCGTGCACTGATCGAACACCGAACCATCGTGGCAAGAGGGATTGTGTGAGGGCTTCAGCGAGTCTAAGAGAAGGAAAATCCGTGGCAGCGCTCTACAGGCAAGGATACGACGGCCTTCTGGATGCCGAACCCGTGTCCGTTCAGCCGGTCTGGGTCGCTGTGGTTTGGGAGTCGACACATGACAGTAGAACCTATCTCAAAATTCGTTTATGACGGGATGGGGTCTGCTGTCGTCATTCCCGCGCAGGCGGGAATCCAGACTATTCAGGTCACTCTGGATGCCCGCTTTCGCGAGCATGACCGGTTCTTACCGGAATACCCATTTTGAGATAGGTTCTAATCAGGCCCCAATGAGGAAACAAGGAATAATGACGCATCGATGTATTCTCGCCACGATAATGACGGTCACGACAGGTCTGGTTTCGCCGGCGATGGCCTCGTATGAAGCGATCACGGTACAGGACGGTGGAACCATCACGGGGATCGTGACGCTCGATGGGGCGGTCCCCAAGCCCAAAGGATATAACCTGACGACGCTGCCGGATCCGCTCTATTGCGGACGCATTTCCGACGGACAGGGTTGGCGGATTTTGCAGCCGTTCGACGTCGCGCCGACCGGCGAGTTTCGCGACGTGGTCGTCTATCTGGATGGCGTCGGTCAAGGCAAGCCCTTCGAAGAAGCAGGCATCCCGCAGATCGAAGCGAAAGACTGTCGCTTCCTGCCGTTTACCACGATCGTCCGCGACGAAGAGTCCGTGACCGTCGTCAACATGGACCCGGTGATGCACGATATTCAAGCCTATGAAACGTCGCACCTGGGCGCACGCGTCCTGTTCAATGTGCCGTTGCCGATGAATCCTCTCCACCCACGCAACTTTAAGGATCGCAGTGAGGCCGCCCTCTATCATCGTCACATGGCCGGCGCGCCAATGAAAGAGCTGGTCAAGCTCAGCAAGGGTCGTCGAATCTTCGTGATGCAGTGCGGCTTCCATGCCTACATGGAAAGCTGGGGAGTGGCCGTGAGCAATCCCTATTTTGCCAAGACGGACGAGCAGGGTCGCTTCACCATCACCGGTGTGCCGGCCGGCACGTACAAGCTGGTGGTCTGGCACCCCTACGTCCGAACCGTCACCGAACAAACAGTCACCGTAGAGCCCAAGGGCACCGCCTCGGCGAGATTCACGATACCGGCTCCGACCGGTCGGCTCTATGCCAACGAGGTGCTGGATCACGAGTATGTGCGGTACGGCGTGACTGAGAATGTGAAGAAGGAAATCGATCCGATGATTCAGAAGCAGGGCCACTGATCTCGAGCACTCTGCAACAGGCTACCATGGTTCCAGCGTGAAAGACATCCGGTTCGTCAAGTACATATAGTTGATGGCCATTTTTCTCACAGTCATGCTGGCGGTGTATGCCGCCGGGATTGTTCTTCCGCTCACTATTCCGGTCAGACCGACCCTCCAAAACCTCCTCGCGAACAGCCTTGCAGGTGTCGCCGCTACACTGGGGATCGTCCTCGGCGCCACCGGGGTCGTCGCACCGGATCCGCTGACCCTAACCTGGTCCTCGTCGATACCGCTTCTCGCCTTTGCCGTCCGCCTCGATGCTCTGGCGTCGTTCTTCCTCTTGACCATCTCTCTTGTGGGTCTTGCCGCGGCGATCTATGCCGTCGGGTATCTGCGACATCTGCCCAGCCGTGTGTCACCGGCCGCGCTGGGTGCGCTTTTCAACGCGTTTCTTTGTGCGATGACGCTTGTGGTGATTGCGGACAACGGCTTCTTATTTCTCATCGCCTGGGAGCTGATGTCGTTGATCTCCTACTTGCTCGTGGTCACGGACCACGAAGATCCGGACGTGCGATATGCCGGGTTCCTGTACCTGATCATGGCCCACATCGGAACCGCGTTCATTGTCGTGATGTTCCTTCTGCTGTTCCAACAGGGGAACACGTTCTCCTTCGAAGCATTCCGTCATCCCGAACGGGTGCTGCCGACCTCGCTGCAGACGGTCGTTTTTCTGGCGGCTCTGATCGGATTCGGAACCAAGGCGGGGATCGTGCCTCTGCACGTGTGGTTGCCCTACGCCCATCCCGCCGCCCCGTCGCATATTTCGGCCCTCATGTCCGGAGTGATGATCAAGACGGCGATCTACGGAATCTTGCGGGTGTCGTTCGACTTTCTCGGTGGCCAGTTCCCTTGGTGGTGGGGATTCTTGGTCTTGGTGATCGGCGCAGTCTCAGCCGTTCTCGGAGTGATGTACGCCTTGATGGAGCACGATCTCAAACGACTCCTGGCCTATCACAGTGTGGAAAACATCGGGATTATCCTGCTCGGTCTCGGTGCCGGGATGCTGTTTCACGCCTATGGATTGGAAGACCTGGTAGCACTGGGTTTGTTGGCCAGCCTGTATCATACGGTCAATCACGCTCTGTTCAAAGCCTTACTGTTCCTCGGGGCCGGGGCACTGCTCTCCGCCACCCGGACCCGCAACATGGAAGAATACGGCGGTTTGCTGCGTCGCATGCCCTGGACCGGGGCATGTTTCCTCGTCGGCGCGGTCTCCATTTCGGCGTTACCGCCCACCAACGGATTCGTCAGCGAATGGTTGGTCTTTCAAACGCTCTTTCAGAGCGGTCAGGTCCCCTCGCTCTTAATGAAGCTCATGCTGCCGCTCGCTGCCGCGATGCTCGCATTAACCGGAGCCCTGGCATTGGTTTGCTTCGCGAAGGCGTTCGGCATTTCATTCTTGGCGCTGCCGCGTAGCTCTCATGCCCGACATGCCGAAGAAGTCTCCTGGACCATGAGGATCGGGATGATCATTTTGGCGGCGACCTGTGTGCTGCTCGGACTGGCACCGATGGTCGTCGTGCCGCTACTCGATCATGTGATTCAGCCGATGACCGGCCGTTCGATTGCCGGGCAGATGCTCGCCCTGGGCGGATGGACGCTGATCCCGGTCGATGCCGAGTTTTCCAGCCTCTCGTCACCGGTATTGGCGATGCTCATCGCTGGTTCCGCGATGATGGCTCTTGCACTGACTGCTCTGGCTGGAGGATGGCGCGAGAAGCGGTATGCCAGAACCTGGGGGTGCGGTCTGAATTTGTCACCTCGCATGGAATATACGGCTACGGCCTTCGTCCAACCGATCAAGCGGGTATTCGGGACGATATATCAGCCGACCCTCAAACTCGAAACCGAGTTGATGCACGAATCGCAATACTTCGCCAAGAGCCGGCGTTTCACCGTGCGCATTGAGCCGATTTTCGAAACATACCTGTACCTACCGGTGGCCGCCATCATGCCTGCACTGGCGGACCGGCTCCGGGTGATCCAGGCGGGGAGTCTCCACGTCTACCTGGCCTATATATTCGTCACCCTCGTACTGCTGTTGTTGATTGCGCTGTAACGGAACGACGGATGCTGATCCCGACTATCCTGTCTGCCATTGTCCTCTCGGTGACCCAGGTGCTCGTCCTGGTGATGCTGGCGCCGCTCATCGTCGGGCTCATCCGCAAGGTGAAGGCTCGGCTCCAATGCAGGCGTGGACCAAGCCTTTTCCAACCCTACGCGGACCTGGCCAAGCTGTTCAGAAAGCAGTCGGTTATTTCGTCGACCACTTCGTGGATCTTCACAGCGACGCCGTACATTGTTTTCGGCTCTACCTTGACAGCTGGCTTGCTGGTGCCGGTCTTCGTCGCTCAGGTTCCCCTGAGCTTTGCGGGCAACATCATCGCGCTCGTCTACTTGTTCGCCCTCGGTACGTTCTTCCTGATCCTGGCCGGGCTCGATGCGGGTTCGGCATTCGGCGGCATGGGCGGCAGTCGTGAGGCCATCGTCGCATCACTGACGGAACCGGCCATGATCTTGTCGATCTTTGCCATCGCCCTGACGGCCGGGTCAACCAACCTCAGCACGATCGTCCACAAGACCGCGCTGCTCGAGGGAGTGGCCACTGATCCGGTGCCACATCTGATGGCGCTCGCGGCGCTGTTCATCGTCACCCTCGCGGAAACGGGCCGTGTTCCCGTCGACAATCCCGCCACCCATCTCGAACTCACTATGATTCACGAAGCCATGATTCTGGAGTACTCAGGCCGGTACCTGGCCCTGCTCGAATGGGCTTCGGCCATCAAACTGTTGGTATTTCTGACGCTCATCGCCAACGTGTTCGCTCCCTGGGGTATCGCCACGGACCCAACGCCCCTGGCGCTCGTGGTCGGGGGCATGGTCTATGTGGCGAAGGTATCGCTCCTGGCGGCACTGATCGGCTTGATCGAGTGTATGTTCGCCAAACTGCGCCTTTTCCGCGTCACCGATCTGCTCGGCGTCGCCTTCATTCTGGCGCTGCTGGGGCTGCTGTTTTTTTACATTTTGCAAGACTGACCATGTCCTGGCTCACGCCTCGTATCGGCGCGCAACTCGTGGATCTCGGATCGGCCATGCTGCTGCTCACGTGCTTTGCGATCGTGGCCCAGCGACGGCTATCCGCCTGCGTGGATCTCTTCGCCCTGCAGTCCGCCTTCCTCGCTATGACCGCGACGCTGGTGGCGTTTCTGACCGGGACACGGCACATCTATATTGCCGCGGCTCTGACGGTGGTCGTTAAGAGCGTCGTCATTCCGCACGTGCTGCGGCGGGTGATCGAGCGCCTGAATGTCACGCGCGAACTCGTCATGAATGTCAATGTTCCGGCAAGCCTGCTGATCTGCGGAGCCCTGGTGATGACTGCCTTCATCATCACGCAACCCATCATTTCGTTCGGCCACCTGCTGACCCGAAACTCACTCGCCATTGCGCTGGCCATCGTACTGATCGGGTTTTTCACGATGATCGCGCGACAGAAGGCCGTCACCCAGTTGATCGCCTTTCTGGTCATGGAAAACGGACTGTTCTTGGGCGCAACCGCGGCGACGTACGGTATGCCCTTGATCGTCGAGTTGGGCGTCTTTTTCGACGTGCTGATCGCGGCGCTGATTGCCGGCATCTATACGAACCGGCTGCAGGATGCGTTCGACAGTGTGGACACCAGCCGTCTCAGCGAGTTGAAGGAATGACGCCCACAATGACGACCATTGCCGTGGCCGTACTGCTGTGCGCGCCGTTCACGGCCGGGTGCTGGAGCCTCCTCATTCGTAGTTCCCAACAACTCCACCTGGTAAATCTCGGCAGTATGGGCCTCCTGGTGGCGGCGGAAATTCTGCTCGCCCGAACGGTCCTGACACAGGGTTCAGTGATGGTATTTGACGAGATGGTCTACATCGACGCCCTCTCGTCGGTGATTCTGTTCATCATCGGCACCGTCGGTCTGGCCTGCTCGCTCTATATGCGGTCGTACATGGATGAACAGGTGGCCAGGGGAACTATTGCGCCCCACCGACTGAACTTGTTTTTTTTCCTGTTTCACATGTTCTTGCTGGCCATGGTGCTCGCCACGGTGGCCAACAGTCTTGGCGTGCAATGGGTGGCGATCGAAGCCACAACGCTGGCGACGACCTTCTTGATCGCGTTCTGGCGCCGGCGCGAGTCGCTCGAGGCTGGGTGGAAGTATCTGATTCTCTGCTCGGTCGGAATTTCGCTGGCCCTGTTCGGCGTCGTCCTCATGTACTATTCGTCTCTCCGCGTGCTCGGCGACGTGAATTCGGCGCTGAACATCACCCAGTTGCAGGCGATCGCCACGCAACTGGATCCGCACATTCTGAAGCTTGCCTTCGTCTTTCTCTTCGTCGGCTACGGGACGAAGGTCGGCCTCGTGCCGATGCACAGTTGGTTGCCTGACGCCTATACGGAAGCCCCGGCGCCGGTCGCCGCCATGCTCGCCGGCGTGTTGGAAACGGTCGCCGTCTATGCCATCCTGCGTAGCAGGGGTATCGTCGATCAGGCCGTCTCGCCAGAATTTTCCGGCAGCCTGCTGGCGCTGTTCGGCCTGGTGTCCTTCGCGATTGCAGCTCTGTTTCTGCTGCTGCAGCACAACTACAAGCGGCTGTTGGCCTATTCCAGCATCGAGCACATGGGTCTGGCGATGGTCGGATTCGGAGTCGGCGGACCGATCGGCGTTTTCGGCGGTTTGTTCCATTTGGTGAATCATGCCTTCGCGAAATCGCTGGCGTTCTTTGCGGCCGGCAATATTCACCGGCGCTACAAGACGGTGGAGATCGGGGAGGTGCAGGGGTTGGCCAGCGTCTTGCCCGGTTCCGCGCTGGCGCTGATGGTCGCGGGGCTCGCCTTGGCGGCGCTACCGCCCTTTGCGCTCTTTGCCAGCGAAATGCAGATCGTCACCGCGCTGGGCACCTCGGGTTTCCCGGGCGGGTGGGGGGCTCAGGGAGTGGGCGGCTCCGTCCTGCTCTTGCTGCTGTGCGGCCTCGTGGCGTTTGCCGGCTTTCTCTACCGCATTACCGGCATGGTCTGGGGGCCTGCGCCTCAAACCGTGGTGCAGGGAGAACCTTGGTCGGCCGGACATCTCTCGCTTCTCTTCCTAAGCCTTCTTCTCGCCGGATTGGGCTGGGTCTTGCCTCCGCCCTTGCACCAGTTGCTTGAAACGGCCTCCACCTTGTTGGTCGGCCGATAGCATGAGGAGGACGCGATGTCGGATGATGCATTGATTGATGAGCAGCTTCGCGCGGCCTTCCCGACGTTGCCGCCAGCGTCGTCATCCCGCGCGGGCGTGATCCAGTATCGTGTGGCTCCTGCTCAATTGCTCGCTCTCGCAAGCTGCTTGCACCGCAAGCTACAAGGCCGATTGGCGCTGCTGTTCGCCCTCGACGGCAGACCGATCGCGGACCGATACGAGATTCAGTACCTCTTCGGGCTGGGATCGCGCGGGCCCTGGGTATTGCTGACGCTGGAGCGGACGGGGGGTGATCGGCTCTTTCCATCGATCACACCGTCTGTCCATGCGGCGCAGTGGTACGAACGAGAAGTTCGGGACCAGTATGGATTGATTCCGCACGGCCATCCGGATCTGCGCCGTTTGGTCCGGCACGAACACTGGCCGAAGGGAACACATCCGCTCAAGAAGGACTTTTCCTGGGACCGGGAGCTGGAACGGCAACCGGGTGAGTATCGGTTTCGTCACGTGGAAGGAGAGGGCGTATTTGAAGTCCCGGTCGGCCCGATCCATGCCGGTATTATTGAGCCCGGGCACTTTCGCTTCTCCGTAGCCGGCGAACCGATCATGCAGCTGGAGGTGCGTCATTTCTGGAAGCACCGAGGCATCGAAAAACTGTTCGAGCAACAGCCGCTCGCGGCCGCGCTGCCGCTTTCCGAACGGATCTCCGGCGACACTACGGTCGGCCACGGTCTCGCGTACTGCCAGGCTATCGAGACGGTGATGCACATGACGGTGCCGCGGCGAGCCCGCTATCTGCGCTCCCTGTTTCTGGAGCTGGAACGACTTCACAACCATCTTGGGGATGTGGGGGCGATCTGTAACGATACGGCCTATGTGCTGGCCCATGCGCATTGCGCGCGGATGAAGGAACAGCTCATGCAGCTCAACGATCGTCTGACCGGCTCGCGATTCTTGCGCGGAGCCCTCTGTCTGGGAGGGGTTGTTCACGATCTCGCCCCCCGGAGAATGGAAGAGGTGGTGGACGAGTTGAATCGGATTGAGCAGGACTTCTCAGAACTCGAGGCCATCATTCTTGCGAACGCCTCCTTGACCGACCGGCTCGAAACCACAGGGGTACTTGCGGAACGGATCGCCTGGGACCATGGGGTCATCGGGGTGGTTGGGCGGGCATCGGGACTCGACCAGGATGTGCGGCGTGACCGTCCCTTTGCGGCTTACGACGAATTGCCGGTGAAGGTGACGCTCTACCGGTACGGCGATGTCCGCGCCCGTCTGCGGGTGCGTATCGACGAGATTCACGAATCCGTACGCCTCATCCGTGAGATCGCTCGGCTGATTCCACCCGGAGGGCTCGTCGCTGAATCGAGCGATCTTCCGACGGTAGGAGACTGGGCCGTCTCAGCTGTCGAAGGCTGGCGCGGCGAAATTCTCTGTTTCGTCATGGCGGGGGAGCAGGGTCGGATCCATCGTTGCAAGGTGCGCGATCCCTCCTTTGTGAACTGGCCGGCTATTCAGTGGGCTGTAACGGGAAATATACTTCCCGATTTCCCGCTCATCAATAAGAGCTTCAATCTCTCGTACGCCGGGAATGATCTCTAGCCGGAGGTGCACATGTTCCGCATTCTTAAGAAAAGCCTGAAGACAGGAATCGTGACGGGCCGTCATTCCGCCCCCACGGAATCGGCGGACGGAGGGCTTAGAGAAGCTCGCCAGAAAGCCGAGCCGTTCAGACGCTCGTTGACCATTCGGGAGGTCGATACGGGCTCCTGCAATGCCTGCGAGATGGAGATGAACGCCCTGACGAACCCCGTCTATGACATTGAGCGATTCGGCATCCATATCGCCGCGTCCCCTCGTCATGCCGATGCCCTCGTGGTCACCGGGCCAGTTACCGTGAATATGGAACGGGCGTTGAAAGTTGTATATAGACAAACCCCGGATCCGAAGCTGGTGATCGCTCTGGGCGACTGCGCCATCAACTGTGGGCTGTTCAAGGGAAGCTATGCTGTGACCGGGCCGGTCGAGCGTCACGTGCCGGTGGATGTGCGCATCCCAGGATGTCCTCCCAGGCCCGAAGCGATTATTGAGGTGCTCCAAGATTTGAGGAGGAGGCGACAAGGAGAAGATTTTCGAAACTGCCCCGATGAACACGGATAGCCCGTTGGAGACATCCTACACAGCTTCCTCTTGAATCCCGCGCCCACGTCCGTCGTGCTGCTGGCTCGCTCACATACGCATGTCGATTGTTGTGCGATCTGGCGGTGACCCGCCGGGCTGTGTTAGCGTAGATCCAAAGATGGGATCCTTGGCTGGATGGGACCCAGCGGAGAACGCGTATAAGTTGACATAATAGCGCTTATCAGACATAAGAGATATCGTCGGATGGTGTCCCTGGAATTCATCGGCCGCTTGCAGAAGGAACTGTCGCTGACCGGCAGCGCCGTCTACGAATCGGTCGTGGCGGTGGCGGAGCGTGTCAATCGGAAGGTGCATATCCTGCGTCTGCACAGCCAGGCCGCCCAGCTCTTGAGCCAGATCGAAAGCGCGCACGGCGAATTGGGGCACCGGATTGCCGACGTCATTTCCGACAAGATATCGGCTGGCCGGGGCAGCCTCTCGATCGCGCCCGACGAGCTTCAACGGACGTTAGATCAGTCGCTCGGGCGTATCCGCGACCTGAAGCAGGCGCTGCATCACGTCGACGGACAGATTCGCGAACTGAAGATGGAAACCATTCACGAGGACCTGCTGACGCTTCAGCGCGACTTGAGTCTGCATTCGGTTGCGTTGGAACGGATGTTCGTGGCCCGGCGCGCTCCTGCCATCGGAAAACATGCCTCGGATCTGACGCTCCCGGCATCGGTCCGATTGCTCACTGTGTTTCGGGGACCGTTTCTGATCCCGCCGTCCGACTCCTTGGTGTTCCAGCCGGATGACATCGTCGTGGTCATGGGGTCGCGTTCCGAGTTGGACCAGGTAGCGACCTGGTTCGGGACGTCCCGAAAAGTCAAGCCCATTTAGCGCGATGGCTGACCCGGCGACCTCCCGTATGTTTCTCGATTCCCGGTGGTGTACACTGCCGAGACCATGACACTAATAGTTTCGTTCAGAAGACCCCCCGTTCTGTTCGTCATGCTGGCGACCCTTGTGGTGTGTATCATCTCCGTGCAGCGCACGGGCGCGGGAGCTGCGGAGGCCGGAAGGGCGACCGGTCTGCAGATGTTGGAGGAGATTCAAGCAGTCATCACCGAGTTGGCCGAAACGACTAAGCCGTCGGTGGTCAATCTCTTTCCAGTGAGCCCGAGCGGAAAAGGACGGGATTTTCTGCAGGAGCGGACGCCGAACTCTCCCGGTTCCGGCTCCGGCGTCCTCATCGATCCCGACGGTCATATCGTCACGAACAATCATGTCATCGGGGATGCGAGCGAAGTTGAAGTACGGCTCTCCGACAAATCGAAGCTGATCGCGCAGGTCGTCGGCAAGGATCCGGATACCGACTTGGCTGTCCTGAAGGTCACCGCCGATCATCCCCTCCCCTATGCCAAGTTCGGCGATTCGTCCGGGGTGCGCGTGGGGCAATGGGTCTTGGCTGTCGGCAATCCGTTCGGCCTGGATCGGACGGTGACGCTCGGTGTCGTGAGCGGGATCGGTCGTGAGAACGTCAATCTGTCTCGGTACGAGAACTTTATTCAGACCGATGCTTCGATCAATCCGGGCAACTCCGGGGGGCCGCTCTTTAACTTGCGTGGCGAGGTGATCGGCATCAATACCGCCATCATCAACTTTGCGCAAGGGATCGGGTTTGCCATTCCGTCCAACATGGCCAAGCAGGTACTGCAGCAATTGGTGGCCCAAGGCCGTGTCATCCGAGGATGGTTGGGCGTGGGCATCCAGCCGTTGACGCCGGAGTTGGCCAGGAAGTTCGGTGTGACGGAAAACGAAGGGGTGCTTGTCAATGAAGTCTTCGAGAAGGATCCGGCGGCGGCGGCCGGCATCAAACCGGGCGACATCATCACCAGGATCGAAGGCACCGTGGTGGACACCCCCAACCGGCTCTCCCGAGTCGTGGCAGGGTTGCAACCGGGTGCCACGGCCAAGGTCGAGGTGGTGCGGGACAAGAAACGCATGGTGCTTGATGTCGCTCTGAGCGAACGACGGGATCAAGCGGTGGTCGCCTCCCTCCCGCCGTCACGTACGGACGTGAAGCTGGGGCTGGACCTTCAGGATCTGACGGCCGCCTTGGCGGACAAGTTTCGGTTGCGGGAAACACGCGGCGTGCTGATTACCAAAGTGGAACCGGGAAGCCTGGCTCAATCCGAAGGGCTGCGAGAGGGCGATCTGATCAAAGAAGTCAACCGCGTCGACGTCGGTTCTGTCGGTGAATTCACGGCGGCCGTCTCAAAGATCCGCCGTGGTGAGACCGTCCTCTTGCGCGTGCTGCGGGAGAATCGAGCCTTTTACGTCGTCTTGAAAGCGGGAGATCCATAAGGGCTTCGTTATGGAGCGGTGACGGTCTGCCGTGCCGCTTTCTGCTCCTCCAGGATCTTCAGAGTGATCTCTCGAGGGACCTCCTCATAGCGAGCCAGCTCCATCACATAGCTCCCTCCGCCCCCGGTCAACGCATTGAGCGTAGTGGTGTAGGTCATGAGTTCGGACAGGGGGACCAACGCCTTGACCAACTCGGCATGCCCTCGCGCCTCCACGTGCTGAATCCTACCCCGCCGGGCGTTGAGATCGCCGATCACGGCTCCGATATGGTCGGCCGGCGCGTCGATTTCCACGTTCATCACCGGTTCCAGAAGAACAGGATGGGCCGTCTCCATTGCTTTCTTGAAGGCCATGGAAGCCGCGATCTTGAACGACATCTCTGAGGAATCGACGACATGGTATGACCCGTCATAGACCGCCACACGGATGTCGACGACGGGAAATCCCGCAAGCGTGCCGTGATGCATGGCCTCCACGACGCCTTTTTCGACGGCGGGAACGAAGTTTCTTGGGATGACGCCTCCCACGATCCGGTTTTGGAACGAAAAGCCTGTTCCTCTGGCGGTCGGGACAATCTCCAGCCAGCAGTCGCCGTATTGACCGTGGCCGCCGGTCTGCTTCTTGTACTTGCCTTGCGCCTGCGCCGTGCCGCGGATCGTCTCCCGGTATGGGATCTTTGGGGTATGAATGACGACATCGGCTCCATACTTGCGATGTAATTTTTCCAGAGCCAGATCGAGATGGAGCTGTCCCATGCCGCTCAGGACCATCTCTTTCGTGTCCGCGTTTCGTGAAAAATCGAGCGTCGGGTCCTCTTCGATCAACTTGTGGAGGCCAAGACTGACCTTGTCGATGTCGGCGCCCGATTTTGGTTCGACCGCGAACGACAACACGGGACGCGGAAGGGCCGGCCAAGAATAGCGAACCGGATCTCGCTCCTCGCACAGGGTATCCCCCGTTTGGGCGTCCTTCAGTTTTCCGATGGCGATGATCTCCCCTGCTGTGGCCGATGGTACCGCCATGTGCTTTTTTCCGAGTAGCGTATACAAATGACCGCATTTCTCTTTGATCTGTTTCGATCCGTTATAAACGGTGGAGTCGGTCTGCAAGACTCCTGAGACGATACGGACGTAAGACAGGCGTCCGACAAACGGATCGATGAGGGTCTTGAAGATGAATCCCGAAAAGGACGCTCGATGGGGATTGGACGCGGCGGCCTCTGCACCGGCGAGTTGGTCCCCGTCGGTGACAGGCACCGCCTGCGGCCGTTCTTCCGGCGATGGAAGCCATTCCTTGATGGCCGCCAGCAAGGGGGCGACCCCGACGTTTCTCAACGCCGAACCGCTGTACAGCGGAACCAATCCGGTCTTGTGCACGCCGATCCGGATACCGGTCGCCAAGTCGCTGGCCGTCAGCTCTCCTGCAGAGAGGTATCGCTCCAACAATTGGTCGTCCATGTCGGCGACGGCCTCTTGCAGGCGTCTCAAGCCCTCGGTGGCCTGAGGCTGTATTATTTCAGATACGGCGCAGGTTTCGCATTTGGGGCTGTCGGCCTTGGAGCGGAGGACCGTTTGCCCGAGGAGGTCGACGACTGCTTCCATCACCCCTTCGTGATAGAGGGGCAGCGTCATGGGTATGGGACTGACGTCGAGGTCCCGCCGGCAAGCCGCCAACAGGTCGTCTAGCGGCTTCGAATGGTTCTCGGGTTCATTGATGAACAACAAACATGGGAGATGTCGCTCCCGGACGCGGGCCCAGAGCCGAATCAGTTCGCTGCGGATGCCGGTGTCGGGATTCAGCACGACGATGACGGCATCTGCGGCTTCAAGCGCGGTCAGCGGTTCGCCCAGGAGGCTTAACGAGCCGGGTGTGTCCAGGAGCGTGATGGAGGTCTGATTCCACGCGAATCGGAGGAGACCGGTGCTCACGGAGCTGCGGTGGTGCTGCTCCTCGGGTTCGAAGTCCGATATGGTCGAACCTTGGGCAATCGTGCCAAGTTTGGAGACGGCCCCGGCGCAGAAGAGCAGTGCCTCCGTGAGTGACGTTTTTCCTGCTCCCCGGCTCCCGATCACAGCCACATTCCTGAGAGACGCGGTCTGCTGCTCGTTCATGAGGCCCTCCTCTGGTTTGCCGGAAGTCTCTGGGCTTCCGGAGAGATGCGTTACAGTTCGATAGCCTCCTCTGGCGTCAGGTCAGCCTTACCGGATCGATGCAGCCATCCTTGATCGGCAAAACTGACATAGTGTCCGTCACCGATGACGAGATGGTCAAGTACGCGAATCCCGAGGATCTCCCCGGCTGCGACCAGTCTGGCCGTGAGCTGTCGGTCTTCCCGGCTGGGAGTGGGATCGCCGCTCGGATGATTATGCAGGAAGATCACCGCTGCCGCGGACTCCTTCACGGCCAGCGAGAATACCTCGCGGGGGTGGACGATGCTGAGGGTCAGACTGCCTTCCGAGACCGTGGCCTCCCGCACAATACTGTGTTTCGCGTCCAAGAGCACAATCTTAAAAATTTCGTGACGGAGATCCCGCAGGCTGGAATGAAAGTGGTTGAACAGATCTCGGCTAGAAGAAATCCTCGTACCTTTCGACAGGGGCAACGCCATCGCTCGCCGGCCCAGCTCCAGCGCGGCCTTGAGTTGCGCAGCCTTCGCCTCACCGATGCCGGGGACGGCGCACAGCTCCTCAAGTCCGCACCGGGCCAACCCGTTGAGTCCACCCACACGGTGCAGCACGTCCATGCCGACTTCGACGGCGGTGGACCGGTGTCGGCCCACCCGCAGCAGTATAGCCAGGAGCTGTGCATCGGTCAGGGCGGCTGCGCCCCGAGCCAAGAGTCGTTCGCGGGGGCGTTCAGCCTCCGGCCAGTGCGAGATACTCATGCCTGTCGTTCCCGTCAGCATTTCCTGTATTTCCGCTTTTCCCGAACAAAAATATGACACGGTGAACGTTTTTGTACCGGAAAAAGACTCCTTGGATCCCCCTTGGTGGCAAATACGTAGCAGCTAAGGTGTTGAAATTACGTATGGCGACCATGTGGTGTAGCTCTTGCTTAGCCAGGCCGGCAGCTGTGCATGTCATCACCTGGGAGGGATCGATGGAATGTCCGAAGTGCAAAGGCCTCATGATGCTGGAGCGGTTCTCAGATTTCTTCCTGATTTTTTACGCCTGGAAATGCATCAACTGCGGCGCCATCATCGATCGCACGATTTCGAATAATCGGCGCAAGAGCCTCGCGGCACGCGATGCGCAACCGAGCACGCCGGTGGCGGCTCGATAGCGATTCGGTATCCTCGTAGTGGCGAGAGCGATCGAACGGTTGTCCTTCCGCCCTGGCGTCTCTCGCCGCCTAGGTCGGCCCCACGCCCGCGAATTATAGTCAGCCACGCATATCTCGTCAAAATAGCAGCAATCATCTAAATCGAATTTTGGCCATGACTCTGCAATAGGAGAACTGGTTCGTTCTGGGGATTCCCGCGCAGTGCTCGCTCCTTGACCCCTTCAAAAACGCTATGTTAGAGTCATTCGCTCCTGAGCGTCCTCTCACCTAATTGACTATGCGCATCATAGCCGGCTCCCACCGAGGTCGACGCTTGTGTGGGCCACAAGGGACGACGCTGCGTCCCACCTCTGATAAGGTGCGCGAGGCGCTGTTTTCCATTCTCGACCTTCGGGTACCGGGCGGCCGCCTTCTCGATCTGTATGCGGGAACCGGGGCGGTCGGGATCGAAGCGATCAGCCGTGGGGCGGAGGCGGTGACCTTTGTGGAATGTGATCCGCGCGCACTGCAAGTGCTGCGAAAGAATCTCGCGGTCTGCGGCTTTGAGGATCAGGGAGATGTCAAGGCCGGTCGTACGCAGGACTTCCTGGCTCGGCCTGATTGGTGGGATGGGCCCTATAACGTCGTCTTCGCCGACCCCCCATACGCCGATACGCAGGCGATCGAAACATTGCGGATGGTGTGGGCGACGGAGCTTCTCGTGGAGGACGGTCTGATGGTCATTGAGCAGAATGCTAAATCGGTGTTGCCGACGTCATTTCCTGGCGCAGCATTGATTCGGCGATATGTGTATGGCGATACCGCTCTGCTGCTCTATGGCGCGGCGCCGCGTCAACGGGCGTCGGCATGAAGATCGGCATCTATCCGGGCACCTTCGATCCGATCACCCACGGGCATACGGACATCATTACCCGCAGCCTGCGCGTGTTCGACAAGGTGGTCGTGGCCGTCGCGCCGAATCCGACCAAGCATCCGCTCTTCGATATGGCGGAGCGCGTCGAGATGGTGAGGTTGGTCATGAAGGATCTCGGGCAGGTCGAGGTCGTGACATTTGACGGACTCCTGGTGGACTATGTTCAGCAGTCCGGCGCGCATGCGATCATTCGAGGGTTGCGCGCCATTTCAGATTTCGAGCATGAATTCCAGATGGCGCTAGTCAATCGCAAACTAGCCAAGCGGGTCGAAACGGTGTTCTTGATGCCCAGCGAGGAATATTCGTATCTCTCATCGACGATCATCAAGGATATCGCGATGCATGGCGGACCACTGACCGCGTTTCTTCATCCGGAGGTGGCGCGGCGCCTCCAGACACGTATAGGGAGCCTGAGACCATGAAGCTGGCCTCCCGCGTCGGCCGCATCGCTCCCTCCCCTACGTTGGCCATGGCCGCGACGGCGAAGGCCATGGCGGCCCAAGGAATCGATGTCATCGACTTTTCGACCGGTGAACCTGACTTTGATACGCCGGAAACCGTAAAATCTGCCGCCGAGGCGGCAATTCGTGCCGGGTTTACCAAATACACGCCGTCGTCCGGAACCGATGAATTGCGCGGCGCCGTCGTCGACAAACTGCAACGTGAGCTGGGGCTTCGGTACGAGAAATCTCAGATCCTGATCTCTTGCGGAGCCAAACATTCCTTGTATAACGTGGCCGAAGCGCTATTGGAAGCGGGAGACGAGATCATCATCCCCACCCCCTACTGGGTCTCGTATTCCGATCAGGCACTCCTCAATGACGCCACGGCTGTGCTGCTTCCCACCAGGGAAGAAGACGCCTACGCGATCCGTGCAACGGAACTCGAGCGGCTGGTCACGCCCCGGACGAAAGCGATCATCGTCAACAGCCCGTGCAATCCGACTGGTGCGACCTATGGCCGAGCGACCTTGGAAGCCATCGCCGCGATTGCGCTTCGGCATGATTTGCTGGTGATCTCGGACGAGATCTACGAAAAAATCATCTACGACGGGACCGTCCACATCAGCATCGCGACACTCGGCGCGGACATCGCCGCCCGTACGATCATCATCAACGGAGTGTCCAAGGCCTATGCCATGACGGGATGGCGAATCGGGTATGCGGCGGGCCCCCGAGACCTGATCGCGGCGATGGGAAACATTCAAAGCCAGAGTACGTCGAATCCCTGCTCAATTTCCCAAAAGGCCGCGGTGGCCGCGTTGCGTGACGGCGATGACTTCACCGCGCGGATGGTCGTGGAGTTCGATCAGCGGAGGCGGGTGATTGTGGAGGGGTTGAACGGCATACGTGGTGTCTCGTGCCGGATGCCGACCGGCGCATTCTATGCCTTTCCCAATGTCTCGGGCGTCTTGGGCAGGCGCGGGCCCGATGGTATTGTCAAGACCCCGACGGATCTGGCCAACTATTTACTGAAGACCGCGCATATCGCCGTCGTGCCGGGCGAGCCGTTCGGCAGTCAGGCTCATGTCCGTCTGTCCTACGCTACGGGTATGGACACAATCAAACGGGGCTTGGAACGGCTTGACAATACCTTGGCGCAACTTACCTGAGCGTTGAGCTGTTCGATCGAGCAAAGGAGGAATATCGTGCCGATTTATGAGTATCTGTGCGAAGGATGTGCGTACAAGTTCGAAGTGAAACAGAGTATCAAGGAGGATCCGATTGCCGCCTGTGATCGTTGCGGTAAACCGGTGAAGCGGTTGATTTCTTCTCCGGCCATCATGTTCAAGGGCAGCGGCTGGTATGTGACCGACTATTCGGACAAGCTGAAACCGCCGTCAGGAGGAGAGCCGGCCGCGCCTGCGTCGTCGGACCAAAAAGAACCGTCACCTGCGGCCGCCTCGTCAGCGACTGCGACCGCTTCTCCTTCGACGAACACGTCGACTGCGGCACCGACTTCGACGGCTAGCTCCAATTCCAGTTCCACTCCCACGTCCGCGACGTCTCCCGCCACGACCTCGTCAAAATAATCCGTCGCCTCCTCTACTGTCGCTTGACGGCCGCCTTGGCGGCCGGTCGTTTCTTAGCCGACGTCTTGACCGCCGTTTTGGGTCTCGCCTTGGCCTGCCCTTTGACCGGGGTGACTTTGCCTCCCGCCGCTTTCGACGTCCTGTTGAGCCGTTCCTGCAGAGCCGTCACGCTGTTTTGGAGGCTGGCGATCATAGTGCTCTTGTCGCGGTTCGCGCGGCTGAGATCGTCGACCTGGGCTTGCAAGTCATCCTTCACCTTGGTGATGGACGCCAGCTGCGTCTGCAGTTGGGCCTTCTCGGCGGTGACGGTCTGCAGTTCCGAACGAAGCTGCTCAATCTGGGTTTGGAGCGCCGGTGGCCAGTAGTCGCAGCCGGCCAGGGTCAGCGTGCAACCGATGGCCAGTACCGCCATTCCCTGCTTCATCACCCGAGTCGCCATTGTCATGCCTCTCCTCCTCCGTACGTTGCTGCGATCGTTGCCGTGGCTGTGGTCTAAGCGGTCAGCGCAATCTCGTGTGTCTGTAACACGTTCCGTATCGTCTGTCGAGGGATCGCGCCTTCTCGAACAAGTCGGACCGGATCCCGGACGTCCACGACGGTGGATGGTAGGCCGCCCGGCGTCCTGCCCGCGTCCAGGATCATATCGATCTCGTGACCCAACTCCCGTTGCACCTGCTCGGCAGTGGTCGACGGCGGACCGCCGGACCGGTTCGCGCTCGTACCGGTCACCGGGCCGGTCTGCTTCAGGAGTTCCGTGAGCGGAAAACAGGGGCTGAGTCGCACGCCCACCAGCCCGCTTCCCGCAGTGAGGTTGTGGGGAAGTGATGGATGGGCCGGCAGTAGAATGGTCAGGGCGCCGGGCCAGAATGCTTCCGCGAGTATGCGTCCGACGCGTGGCATATTGGCCACCAGCAGGGGAAGTTGGTCGATGTCGCCGATGAGCACCAGGATTGGCTTGCTGTCCTCTCGGTTCTTGACCTGCAGCAAGCGATCGACAGCGCCGGCATCGAACGGACTTGTGCCGAGACCGTAGTAGGTCTCGGTCGGCACGGCGATCAAGCCTCGGTTCTGAATGACCGAACGAACGGAGGGGGCGAGAACCGGTAACGTGCTCAGGGACAGTGGATGAACGGTGGCCATGAGCCGACAAGAGATGCTCAACGCGATGTGCGAGGGCTCAATGCCCGATGGGCGATGTCTCGACGGTAGTGGCAGCCTTCAAACGACAGCGCGTGGACGGCGCGATAGGCCGTCTGTTGAGCCGCCGCGATGTCGGAGCCCAAGCCGGTAATACCCAAGACACGTCCGCCGGCGGTCACGACTGCTTGCTGATCGAAGGCTGTTCCCGCGTGGAAAACGACGGCGTGTTCCGTGGACGGTTCCGTCAAACCCTGAATCGGAACCCCGGTTCGGTATGGGCCGGGATACCCCGCCGACGTCATCACGACACAGACGGCCGCGTCTTCGCGCCATTCGACATCGAGCTGATCCAGTCGATGTTCCACGACTGCTTCAATCACCGTGAGCAAATCGGTTTTCAGCAGCGGCAGCACCACTTGGGCCTCCGGGTCGCCCATCCGGGCATTGAACTCCAGCACATACGGCATGCCCTTGACGACCATCAGCCCGGCGTACAGGACACCCTGGAACGGGGAGCCCATTTTGGAGAGATGGGCCACGATCGGCTCCAGGACCTGCCGCCGTACCTGATCCCGAAGCTCCGGTGTGCCGAGCGGCGCGGGCGCGTAGGCGCCCATCCCTCCTGTGTTCAGGCCGGTGTCCCCGTCGCCGACCCGCTTATGATCCTGGGCCGGCGGCATCGGCACGATCGTGCGGCCGTCGGTAAAGGCCATGATCGTCAACTCTTCTCCAGCCAGAAACTCCTCGATCAGGACTTCCTTTCCAGCCGCCCCGAAGACAGCCTTCTCCATGCAATCGACGATCGCCTGCCGCGCCTGCTCGCGTGTCGTGGCGATGATGACGCCTTTGCCTTGCGCGAGACCGTCCGCCTTGATCACCAGAGGAAGCGGCTGTCCGTCGGCGTAGGCGCGGGCCGCCGCCGTGTCGGTAAAGCTCTCCGCACGTGCGGTGGGGATTCCGGCCCGTTGCATGAGAGCTTTGGAGAAACTCTTGCTGGCTTCCAGGCGCGCTGCATTTTTGGTCGGACCGAATACTTTCAAACGATGTTTGCGAAACTCGTCGGCGATGCCCATAGCGAGCGGCGCTTCCGGTCCTACGACCGTCAAATCGACCTGGTTGCGGACGACGAAGTCTTTCAGGGCTTGGATGTCATCGGCCGCGATCGGCACACAGGTTGCGCGCGATGCAATACCGGCGTTCCCGGGGGCGCAAAAAATAGCGGGCTTCCGCTGACTCTGCCCGAGTTTCCACACGATGGCATGTTCGCGTCCCCCGCTTCCGACGACGAGAATATTCACGAAGGTTCACCATACGATCCGGGGAAAGGAGAATTCAAACGGTCGCGGAAGGATGTGTGTCTGCGGAGCGCCGACCTGTGTGCCGGAAGGCGTATCGACGCGCTGTGCGACAGGAGCCTCAGGTTGGAGCGTCGTCTCGACATCCGTCAGTGGCGGAAGTGGCGCATGCCCGTAAGGATCATCGCCAAACCGTGCTCATCCGCGGCCTTGATAATTTCCGCATCGCGAATGGACCCCCCGGGTTGAATGACGGCGGTGATGCCGGCCTGCGCCGCCGCGTCAAGTCCGTCCCGGAATGGAAAGAAGGCGTCCGACGCCATGACGCAGCCTTTGACGGGCATCTGCGCCTTCATCGCAGCCAGCTTGACGCTGTCCACTCGGCTCATCTGGCCGGCGCCGATCCCCACCGTCTGGCCGGGCTTGGCATAGATGATGGCGTTGGATTTGACGTGTTTACAGACCTTCCAGGCGAAGGCGCAGGCCGCATACTCTTCATCGCCGGGCGTGCGGACCGTGGGAACCGGGAGCGATCGCAGATCCGTGAGTACGCCCAGATCGCGATCCTGTACGATCAGGCCGCCGACCAGCTTTTTCAAGTCATAGCCCTCTTGTTTCACTCCTACAAGAGGGCCGACATCGAGGAGCCGAAGATCTTTCTTGCGCTTGAGTTCGACCAGAGCGTCGTCAGCGAATCCAGGCGCCACGACGACCTCCACGAACGTTGAGGTGATTTCCTTGGCTGCCGCGAGATCCACGGGCCGGTTGAAGGCGATGACACCTCCAAAGGCCGAAACCGGGTCGGTCTCGCGCGCTTTAACATAGGCCTCTACCGGCGTGGTGCCCAAGGCGACGCCGCAGGGATTGTTGTGCTTGATGATCGCGACCGCCGTCTCCTCGTACTCCTTGGCCAATTCCAGCGCGGAATTCGCATCGAGGAAATTGTTATACGACATGGCCTTTCCGTGAAGGATCTTGCCGCGCGAGACGGACGGCTCCTGGGAGTGGAGTTCGCGATAGAAGGCGCCCTGCTGATGGGGATTTTCTCCGTACCGGAGCGTTTCCGCCAACTCGTATTGCAGCGACAATATCTGCGGAAACTTGACGGCGCCACGAACCTGCTTTTCAAGATAGCCGGCGATCACGCTGTCATAGCGCGCCGTATGCTGGAACACTTTCATGGCCAGCTCGCGGCGGAGCGGCCCCGTATCGCCGGCGCTCTTGACCGCCTCCAGCACGCGCGGATAGTCGGCGGGATCGACGACGACGAAGACGTCTTCATGGTTCTTGGCGGCCGACCGCAGCATCGAAGGGCCGCCGATGTCGATATTCTCGATGGCTTCGTCGAACGGGCAATGGGGTTTGGAGATGGCGGCCTCGAAGGGATAGAGGTTGACGACGACGACGTCGATGGGACCGATGTTGTGTTGCTTCATTTGGTCGACGTGCGCGGGGAGTGAGCGGCGCCCCAGCAGGCCGCCGTGAATTTTCGGATGCAGTGTCTTCACTCGGCCGTCGAGGATCTCCGGCGAGCCGGTATAGGCGGCCACGTCGGTGACCTTGACGCCGGCGTCGCGTAACGCCTTGGCCGTGCCCCCTGTCGAAAGGATCTCGGCGCCCGAGGCTTCGAGCCCCCTGGCTAAGTCCACGATCCCGGTCTTGTCCGATACGCTGATCAATGCCCGCTTGATGCTGGCCATGGTCTGACTCCTTGGAATTGCCCTCTGAAGTGGTGCATGCGTGGGAAGGTGCACGGAGAATAGCAAAGGGAAGTCCGGAACTTCAAGACGGCCCGCCGGGGCGCCACCATCCACTACATTGCATTTCGAGCTGCCGCTGTCGAGTGGTTGTGGCTGTGGCCGTGACTCGGTAAGATGCCATCACCACTTATGAGCGAGCCCCGCCCCCTCCTCTACCTTTCCCGCCTCTTGCCGGAACCGGTGATGGCGGCGATCCGCGAACGCTACCGGCTGCTGGCGGAACCGGAAGAGGCTCCGCCGTCACCTGCTACGATACGGGAGGGATTGCACGAGGCAGTCGCCGCCATCGTCACGTTATCCGAGCGCATCGACGCGCAGAGCTTGGCGAGGGCAGCCCGGCTGCAGGTCTTGGCTAACTATGCGGTCGGCTACAACAACATCGATCTCGCTGCGGCTCGAAACCGCGGAGTCATCGTGACGAATACTCCGGATGTCCTGACCGACGCCACTGCGGACTTGACCTGGGCGCTCATCCTGGCCACAGCCCGTCGGGTCGTGGAAGGCGACGCACTCGTGCGGGCGGGAACCTGGACCGGCTGGACGGCCACGCAGCTCTTGGGCGCCGAAGTCGCCGGTCGGACGCTGGGCCTCATCGGGATGGGGCGAATCGGGCAGGCGGTGGCCCACCGTGCCGTCGGATTTCGCATGCCGGTGCGCTATTACAGTCGGCGTCCTCTCCTCGTCTCGCCGCCCGGCGCGCAATGGGAATCTGTCTCCCTGCCCGACCTGCTGCGTGAGTCGGATTTTGTGTCGATCCATGTGCCGCTGACCGAGGAGACGCGACACCTTATCGGGACGTCGGAACTGGCGGAGATGCGGCGGACGGCGATCCTTATCAATACCGCCCGAGGCCCGATCGTGGACGAAGCGGCGTTGGTCGAGGTGTTGGGGCGCCGTGCAATCGCCGGGGCAGGCGTCGACGTCTATGAGGACGAACCCCGTGTGCATCCCGGCCTGCGCTCGTTGCCGCAGGTCGTGTTGCTGCCGCATCTCGGGTCGGCGACCTGGTTTGCTCGGGTGCAGATGGGCTTGATCTGTCTGCGCAATGTGGACGCGGTTCTGGCCGGCCGGCCGGCGCCGAATCCCGTGACCGCACCCGGTTAGCTGGCGTATCCGAAGGCTTTGGCGGCGGAATGAGAAACGGGATGCTCCGTGCGGATCGAAGACAATCGCTCAGGAACGTCGTGGAAGGTGGGGATGGACTCGAACATCGTGACGGCCTGCTCCCACTGAGCCTGTTGTTCGTAGAGCAGTCCCAGTTCGTACCGAATGGCCTGCCCCTTGGCCCCTTGGCAGCGAGAATCCGTCAGCAGCCGCTCCAGTTGCGTGCTCGCGGCGTCGGCCCGTCCGCGCTCCTTCAAACAGACGGCGGTCATAAGACAGGAGTCCAGGAACACGGCCGGCGACTGCATGGCGACGGAGAATTCTTCCTGGGCCTCATCGAGCAGCCCCATGTTCTTGTACGCCACGCCAAGTGTGTAATGCACCTCCGGGTCGAGCACGTCGGCCACCTCTTCGGGGGCTTCTACCGGTGCGGCGTCCTGCTGTTCATTACGCGTGAGGAACAGGGGCGCCAACTTTACGACAAGAGGATGAGCCGGGACCAGTGTGTTGAGCTTGAGATACAGGGCCGTGAGCGGTGCGGTGTCGCACTCGGGCGAGGCGGCCAATTGCAGCTCCATCGCCCGAGCATAGTGTAATGCGGCGGCGGCCCCGTCACCCTTGCGTTCGAAGAGGCGGCCCAGCAATTCCCGCAGCTCGGCATCATCCGGCGCTTTGCCGACCAGTCGATTCAGCCATAGCTCCGCTTCCATGACCTGTCCCGCCTCCAGGTAGGAGCGAAGTTGAGCGTCTCGCGTGAGGAGCGGAGTCGCAGCGGCCGCTTCAGGCGCCTGCTGGTCCGAACCGGATGGCGCGGGCCCGGCGGCGTTCGCGCGTGCCGAGGCAGCGGGCGGCACGTCGGGGACCGGAACCGCCTCGTCCGTGGACGCGAAGCGGAACCCCGGCTCGCCGGAACTCCGAGCCGTCGTTCCTCGCGCATTGTCCGGCTCCGCGCCTGCAAGGGTGAATACGTCAGGTGCCGGTGCGGCCTGGTCGGCTCGTGAATCGAGGGATTCAGCGGCGGGAGGCGCATCGTGCAGCAACGTTTCCAAACGGTGAACGACCGGGCTATCCGGAACGAGCCCCTTGATCTTTTGAAAAATTTCCTCGTGCAACGTGGGTATACCCGGCTCCGGATGCTCGAGGAGCACTTCCACCGCCTTGCCGTAGTGCAGCACGGCCGTGGACAGATCTCCCTGTTCCTCGTACAGCTCCCCATGCAGCTCCAGGAGCGGAACCGAATTGGGCTCGACGGCCAGAAATTCCTGAATCAGTGCCTCCGCCTGCGGATATTCCTGGGCACGTAGCGCCGCACCGGCCAGAAAACGGTATTCGCCCAGCGCGATCTGAAGCTGACCCTGATGCAGGTGTAATCGGGCCAGCAACTGACAGACCTGAGGGTTTCCCGGTTCCTTCGAGAGGAGCTGGTTGAGAATCGCTTCCGCGCCCGCAAATTGCTTTTCCTCGATGCGTCGCCTGGCTTCCGCCAGGAGGTCCATCGGCTCGAGCGATTTTCCCGTCGCTGGAATCGACGCGCTGCTCCGGGCGAACCGGGTCGGGTCGCCGCCCGATTTCTCGAAATGCTCGATGAATTGTGCGGCTTCGCTGTTGGCCGGATCGATACGCAAGACCGACTGATACGCTTCCTTGGCCTCACTGTAGCGCTGCTGAGCGGAGCGTTCACGACCGAGCTGCAGGTAGACCTTTGTCGCCTCGTCCTGCATGTTTTCCTGCACGCACAACTCGGCGACCCGCTGCTGCGCATCGAGATTCGACGGGTCTTGACTGACGATTTTTTTGTAGACCTCGAGCGCCTCCTTGGACTTGCGTTCCTTGAGATAGTACTTGCCCAGCGTCAGGTAGTCCTGCACCGCGCTGCTCAGGAGCCCCCGCTCGGCATTGAGATCGCCGAGGTATCGGTAGATGTCGTAGCGGGACGGATCGAGCTTGAGGACTTTCTTATAGGTGGCGATGGCCTTGAGGGTCGCGCCTTCCGCTCGAAACGCGTTCGCGGCCTGCAGAAAAGCCGACACAGCCTCGCCGGGGGCGTTCCGCTTCAGATGGAGCTCACCGATGGAATTGTAGATGCTCCCATCGGCGGGCGATTCGGCCGACAGCTTTTTCCATTCGGTGATGGCGGCGTCGAACTGACCTTTCGACGCGAACAGTTGGGCGCTGTGCAACACTTTGCTGCGGTCGATGCCCAAGGTGGACCTCCATGTGGCTGACCAGGAAACGCTAACAGCGAGCCCATTTCTTGTCAACGAAATCAGCCGAATACGTGGAAGTTCCTTCGGTCCGATCCGGCGCAGGAAGGAGCAGATCTACCTAAGGGGGGATGCCGTGACCACCGCGGCGGGGAGACGGTCGATATCAATGACGAGTTCGTCCTTGTTGTTCGCGAGCAGCGTGTCCAGAAAGCTGCTGTTCTGGACGATGACGGCGTCCGGCGGTTGGAAGAAGAGGTCGAAGCCCTTGGCGGCCGTGGGGCGCATGGGGTACCGCCGGTCGTAGATCATGCCGTACGCGGGAATGCCGTAGACGATCTGCCAGTTGCCCAGCAGTACGTGCATCTCCGATTCCCGCACGTACAGCCCGCCGGTGGTGATCACGCGCTTGGCCGACGTTTGCGGCTGGCTCAGATAAAACGTGATGCGCTCGTTGTACGCCGCGGCGGCGAAGGCCTCCGCAATCTGCGGCGCGAGGATCGTAATTTCTTCATCCCGAAAGGCGGGCACCAGCGGGGCTTCGCCCTGAATCCACTTTTGCAACCAGATGCGGTGCTCCTGCACCTTCATGCCGGTGAGGATGCGGGCAATCTCCTCCGAGGTAAAGGTCCGGGGATGTGAATGGTGACCCGGGGACCATTCGGGCAACACGGCGTCATCCAGCTCCAGACGGACATAGTTGACCGGGTCTTCGTAGACGGTGCGGTACGGAGTCTGCGGAATGGTGCATCCGGACAGACAGAGGCAGGTCAAGGTTAAGGCTGAGAGAAAACGGATGTTGAAATGAAGCATCTCCGGTCTCAACCTGAACCGTAGCCTCAACCTTCGCTGATCGTGACCGTCATCTCGATCCGATCCAGCGGATTATCGCGGCCGTCCCGCTTCACGCTGACGACCTTGTCCGCCACGTCCATGCCGCTGACGACTTCGCCGAAGGCCGTGTATTGCCAGTCTAAGAAGTTGGCGTCGGCGACACAAATGAAGAATTGGGAGCCTGCGCTGTCCGGGTCGTTGGCACGGGCCATGGAGAGAATCCCCCGCTTGTGCGGCGTACTGTTGAACTCCGCCTTGATACGGTAGCCGGGTCCGCCGGTGCCGTGCGAGGCTCGGTCGGCGTGCTTGCTGTTGGGGTCGCCCCCCTGGATCATGAAGCCCGGAATGACGCGGTGGAAGGTGGTGCCGTTGTAAAACCCCTTCTCGGCCAGGTCCATGAAGTTTCTCACATGACCGGGAGCGACATTGTGAAACAACTTCAGCACGATTTCTCCCAGCGGCTGTCCTTTGCTCGTCACCGCAATCGTGGCCCGGGTCTTCTCGGTTGCCTCTGACATCGTCATGTGTCCTTTCCTGTGGTTAGCGAAAGAGGAAGGGCGGCGGTGCCGTCCCTCCCTCGAGTCCGTGATTGATCGCGGCCCAGGTCCGTCCGTCGTCGTCGCTACGGAAGGCTCCGGCATTGGTGCCGGCGTAGAGAGAGCCGGAGGTCGATTCGATCAGCACCTGAACGGCCATGCTGGTCAGTCCCTTGTTGAGCGGGGTCCATTGACGGCCCTTGTCGACGGTCTTGAAGACGCCGTGGCCGGTGGCGACGAAGAGGCCTCGACTGTTGAACACGATCCCTCGAATCGAGTCGTTCGGCAACGCTCGGCTGATCGGCCGCCACGTCGCGCCCGCATCTTGACTCCGAAAGACGCCGCCGTCGAACGTCCCGGCATAGATCGCACCGTCTGGGTCGATGGTCAATACCCGGATGAAATTCTCAACCATACCTTCATGGTCTTTCAGGCCATGATGCAGGCGTACCCAGCCGTTCGAATTGGCTTTGAACCGCAGCACGCCCTTTCCGGACGTGCCGGCGTAGAGCGTGCCGTCCGGCGCCTGCGCCAGCGCATGGACCAGAATCTCGTCGAGCCCCGTCGTGACGACCGCCCAGCGGTCGTCGCCTCTACCAAGACGATAGGCTCCGTCGGCGGTTCCCGCATACAGCACGTCCCCGACCGGAAGCAGGGTCTTGATCTCATGTCGCCTAAGCCCGTCGTTGACGGATTGCCATGTCTTCCCGTGATCCCGTGTCCGGAATACCCCTCCGCGAAAGGTACCGGCGTAGACCGTCCCGTCTTTCGAGGTTGCCAGCGAGAGGATGAACGGGTCGCTGATGCCCTCCCCCGATTTGGTCCAGGTCGCGCCGCGATCTTCGCTGCGGAATAGTCCGAGCCCGAACGACCCGGCGTAGAGCGACTGATCCCCGGTTGCCGTGAGCGCCTGAATGCTGGCCGCTTGACGGTCCGGGAGCTGTTGGTGCGAACCGCCTGGTTGCGGTCCCTGTTGCGCCGTCGCCGGGAGGGCCAACCCCACCAGCGCGGCGAGCCAGAGAAATCGCAAGGGACGACAGGCAGTGGAGTTCATGGTGCCACCTGTACTAGCGAACGCGATGCCCCGCCGTTCCAACGGGAAGATCCGGATCGAGCGGCAGGCTCATATCCGTCGGCGCACGCCCAAAGAGCTTCGCACCGATGATGCCGACTTCATACAGTATCATGAGCGGCACTGCCATGAGCAGCATGGTGAACAGGGTCGCATCGGGAGTCACGACGGCGGAGATGATCAACGAGCCCAGAATGGCGTGCTTGCGGTAGGCCGCCAAGACCTGCGCCGACACGACGCCGACCCGCGCCAGGATCGTCAGAATCAGTGGTAACTCGAAAGCGCAGCCGAACGTGAGGAGGAACTTGACGTTGAAGTCGATATAGGTGCCCACGCTCAGCTGGGGTGTGATGTCGCGGTCCATTCCGAAGCTGACGAAAAAATCGATGACCAGCGGCAGGATGACCAGGTTACAGAAGACTAGGCCGAGCGCAAAGAGCGCGCCGGCCAGGAGGAAAACCGGAACGCCCCAGCGCTGCTCCTGAGGGAGCAGCGCCGGTTCGACGAATTTCCAAAACTGGTAAAAGACGACAGGGAGGCTGGCGAGCACGGCCGCCAAAAACGACACCTTGATCGAAGCGAACAGCGCTTCCGTCGGCCCGTAAAACACCAGCTGGTTGGGAAAGGGACGATTCAACCAGGCGACCATCTCCGCGGAGAACGTGAAGGCGACAGCGAGCGCCACCAGAATCGTGGCGCCGATGATGAGCAGACGTTTCTTGACGGTCTGAATGTGGGCGGCCAGCGGATGGATGCTTGGGGCCATAGGTGTGGACTCTGCGGCTGTGATCGGTCCGTCGGACGCTCACGTGCCTCTGCTAATGCGCGGTCGCCTGTAGACCGTGATCGCGATACATGCGGATCATCTCGGCCATCTTGTCTTTCTTCGCGAGCTTTTCTTTTTGCAGCTGCTTCTTGGATAACTCCTCGGCCGGAGTGAGGACGTGGCGTTTTTGCAGATCGTTGAGTTCCAGGTCGAGGCGGTGGTGGGACTCCTCCAGTTCACGGAATTCTGTGTTGGATTGGCGGAGCCGTTCCATGATCACATTGTCCGTCAGCATGTCGCACCTCCTGGTTTGAGTGGCTGCTCCGGGGATGGTTGACCTCCCGTCTGATCCCCTGCATGGGCGCGGACCACCGCTTCCGCCGCAAGGGGGTCCAGCTCCATCAGCACCGCGTCTTCGGGCGGCGCCGAATAGTAGCTCGGCCTGAGGCCGGTCTGTCGAAATCCCAGATTCTGATAGAGGGTTTGTGCCGCGCCGTTCGAGGCGCGAACTTCGAGTACCGCCCGCACGGCTGACTGGAGCGCGCCGGCTTGAAGGGCTGCGGTGACCAAGGAAGTGGCGATCCCCTGACGCCGCATCGATTCAATGACCGCGAGGTTCATCAACCGGACTTCCTCAAAGACAATCCAAAAACACAGATACCCGACAATGGCTGACGGGGCTCCTCCTTCGGCGGTCGCCCGCCGGGCGACGAGAAAATGAGCGAAGGGGTTGCCGCTCATTTCTGCTTCCATCATTTTGCGCGTCCAGGGGGCCGAGAAGCAAGCTTCTTCGATCGCCAAAATGTCGGGCAGGTCGGCATGTGTGGCCGGCAGAATTTCGCTTGTAGAACCCGCCATGTGCGTCGTCGTCCTCGCAGATGTGTCGTTATCGTGGCGCCAGTTTACGGGCCAGTTTGGCCCGTCGCCGGGCCAGCGGGGATAGTCCTCCCGATTCGTCATATTTCACTTCAGCCTCCGGCCGTTGCACATAGAGCGGACTGATGCCGAGGCCAGCCAGCTCACCTCGACGCAGCTTGTCGAGCCCGGCGAGACCCACGGAAACGGCCGAGGGGGTCGCGCTCGGGTTAGGAGTCTCGATCAGGGTGCGGATCTGGTCGGGACAGGCTTCCCGGACGGCCGCGCCTTCGGTGGCCCACCCTTCCCCGTACAGCATCGTCCGTTCGCTCAAGGAGGCGGCCAGTTGGGCGGCAGTTCCGGTGCGTTCTGCGACGAGTCGGTCCAGTCGATCGCCTCGCCAACGAAACTTCGCCCAATAGACCTCGCCGCGCCTGCTGTTGACGATCGGACAGAGGGCTATGTCGGCTCCACGGAAATTCCAGGCCATGCCTTCGAGCGTCGGCACCGCCGCCAAGGGCAGTCCGGTGATCGTCCTGAACCCGAGGAGCGTGGCCAAGCCGACGCGAAGGCCGGTAAAAGAGCCCGGTCCGATGGAGACGGCCAGACCGTCGAGCTGCGTGAGGGACAATCCCGTGCGTGCAAACAGTCTGCGGACGGCCGGCAGCAGCAGTCGAGAATGGGAGCCGCGGGCTTCCTGTTCTTCCAGGGCCAGGACCGCCTCGTTCTCCAAGAGCGCCACACTCTGCCATGCGGTCGCCGTATCCACTGCCAGGATCTTCATGGGGGGACCGTTCCGTCTCCGTTTATCCTCGGCCCAACTCGGCTGGCTTGAGCGGCTGATTGGGAACCAGTTCGTGAAACGTGATCTGCACGCTTCCCTCCCCGCGACCGTCCTCGAGCGAGATCTTGAAGGGGCGCAGCAGCCGGTCTTCCGCGGAGCCCGAGGAAACGATCTGGACTGCTTCCGTTCCCACGGGACGGAAATCGTCATAGCGAATCGACGCATCCACACCGCCGGAGTCCGTGAGCCGTTCCGCTTTGACGACCAAGAGTCTTTGCCGGTCGAACCACAACCGGCGCCGCAAGCCGTTCCCTCCGTTGGTTAACGGGCCGAAGACGTCCAGCCGGTAGCGATCGCCGTCCTCGGACAGGGTGACGGTTTCGGAAGGCGCCACCGCGTCGGTTCCTAACACCCCGCTCATCGCCCAGACGCTCAGTTGAAAGGGGCGCGCCAGTTTTCCCATCTCGCTCGTGTCGGAGCCGTTGCCGGACAGCACCCGTCCCATCGTAGGAAGCCGCAGCGTAAACTGATCGTCCGATTGCAAAAACTCGAAGAGTTCGCCGCCGATCGGAGTAAATCCGCGCAGACGGAGGGCGTTCGGCCGCTCATAGTAGAGCGTCCCCTCGATGCGGGTCGTGATCGGCAGGATCCCGCCGCGAACCTTGGCGCTGAACAGCCCCTTCAAGCTCTGCAGGGCCGCTTCGCGCTGCTGCAACAACGCGGTCAACTCTTCCGCCGTGGCCTGCCTGAGGGGCGGCGTATCTTTCGCGCCCCACAGTGCGCATCCGGCAATGAGCATCGAGGTGAGGGCCAGCAGCAGCGCGGAGACGATGCAATGAGAGAGGGGTCTTCGAGGATGTGCGACGCTCATGGACGGGTCTTACGCCAGGACGACATCCAGCGCCTCCCGTACATCGGCGATGCCGACGAGTTCGATGCCATCCACTCCGTCCAGTTTCGACAAGTTCCGCTCCGGCAACAACGCCCGCTTGAATCCCATCTTGGCCGCCTCACGGAGCCGTGACTCCGCCTGGCTGATTGCCCGCACTTCTCCACCGAGCCCCACTTCACCGAGGATGAGCAAGCCGGGCTCCACCGGCACTTCCCGCAGACTCGAGGTCACGGCGCTGACGATGCCGAGATCGATGGCGGGTTCATCGATGTGCATGCCGCCGACGACGTTGACGTAGACGTCCTGACCGGATAGATGGACGCCCAACCGCTTGTCCATCACGGCCAGCAGCAGGGAGACCCGGTTGAGATCGACGCCGTTGGTCATGCGTTTGGGCATCGGATAACTTGTGGGCGTGACCAGAGCCTGCAGCTCCACAAGGATGGGCCTGCTTCCTTCGAGACTCGATACGACCACGGATCCGGTGCTGCGCTGAGATCGTTCGGCCAGGAACAACTCCGACGGATTGTTTACTTCCTCCAGCCCGGCATCCTTCATTTCGAAGACGCCGATCTCATTGGTAGACCCGAAGCGGTTCTTCACGGCGCGGAGAATTCGGTAGCTGTGTCCTTTGTCTCCTTCGAAATACAACACCGTATCGACAATGTGCTCGAGCAGGCGCGGGCCCGCAATCGCTCCGTCCTTGGTGACGTGCCCGATGATGAACACCGGGACGCCGGCGCGCTTCGCAAACCACATGAGCTGGCCGGCCACCTCCTGGACCTGGCTGATGCTGCCGGGGGCCGACGTCATCTGCTCCGTGTAGACCGTCTGGATCGAGTCGACGACCACCGCGGCCGGGCCGATCTCCTGAACGGCCTTCAAAATCTGCTCCAGGGACGTCTCGGCCAGAATCAACAAGTGTGGATGCTCCACGCCCAATCGCTGCCCCCGCATCTTGATCTGGCGGGGCGACTCCTCTCCGGACACGTAGAGGACCGGCTGGGTCGGAGAAGCTAGCCGAGGCAAGGCTTGCAGCAGCAGCGTGGTCTTGCCGATACCCGGATCCCCGCCGATCAGGATGACGGCGCCGGGAATCACGCCGCCGCCCAGCACGCGATCGAACTCGCCGATTCGGGTCAGTCGCCGGTTCTCGCCGACCACCTCGATATCGGCGATCGGGGTTGCCCGAGCCGGGGCGACGGTCAGCGCGGCCGGCCGGCCTTTGCCGGTCGGTGCCTGCCGCTCCTCTTTCATGGTGTTCCAGCCGCCGCAATCGGGACAGCGGCCCATCCATCGAGGCGACTGGTGGCCGCAGGCCTGACAGGAGAACAGGGTTTTGGCTTTCATCAGGAAGGGATCCAACTCAAGATGTGAAGGTATCTTAATGGATGGGGATGCGGAAGGGAAGGACTCGGGCTACCCGATAGTGCGCGCTCGCTAGAGTCGCAAGCCGAAGAAGATGGCCGCGTCTGTGCGGGCGCCGTTAGGCGCGGCGGCGGTCAACCGAGGGGGCGTGAGCGTGAAAAGCGCGATCCCCTGGAAGGTCGATCCGGCGAAGAAGCAGGGGGCTCCGCCGAAAACGATGCTCTGATTGAAGGCGTTCCCACGAATCCTGGGTGTGGCCGTGCCGGTAAACGTGCAGCCGTTCGCCTCCGTTCCGGCAAAGGGACCGCTGCCCGTCACGGTGATGTTGGCCGATTGCACCCCACCGGAACTCCCGGCCTGACCGAAGTAGAAACCGGCTACGACGGCGAGAGTTGGGTTGGTGGTATAGGTCGTATCGAAGGTGCTCGTGAACGTCACGACTGCACCTCCGGCGTAGGTGATGGTGGCGTTCAGGAAGCGGCGGTTCTCGTACGTGGCTGAAATGGTCGCGTCCAGCGCGCTGGCTCCGATGCGGAAGTCTTTCGCGTTGCCGGAGGTGAACGTGCTGTCGCTGGAGGTCCCGGTGCCCTGGATGACCCCGGCGATTTGGGTAGGATTTGCGGCGGCCGAATAGAAAAAGTAATAAGTCCCGTCGTCGAGCACTACGCCGGTCAGGGTTTGATTGGTATTCGTGCTGCCGGTCCAGAATCCTTCGGCCGAACTCGCTGCGGGGGGCGGCCCCGGTTCGGGCTCCCCACATCCGTGGAGCGTCAGCAGGCTCACGAGCCCGAGTATGCTGATCAGCGGACGACAGGCGACTCTTTGCATCGCGATCTGACTCCCGGCTGAAGCATGGTCATGAACAATGTGGGCTGGACCTCGTATCATGCGAGGCGCAGTGAATACATTGGTGCGGGAGGAGGGAATCGAACCCTCAAACCCTTACGGGTACAGGATTTTAAGTCCTGTGCGTTTGCCGATTTCGCCACTCCCGCGCGGCCTGACGGCTGCGGTCAGGGACGAGCCGCGAAACTCTAGCATTGAGGTCGGGAGGTTTCAAGCAATCTAGGTCGTGGTTGATCGGCGGAACGCAGGCGCGGGAAGACCACGCACCAACGGCCTGTGCCGTTGTCAGCAGCAGGCCATTGGCGCTCGTATGCAGTTGTCGGTGCCCGGGAGATGCTTCGATCCCTTCTCGACTGTTTCCTCCGCGATTCGTTAGGCCGCTTCCACCATCGGCCGTTTCGTACGATCCACGACCTCCTGGATGCCGGACTTGATCGCGCGACTCCAGCGGGTGGCCTGCACCTGCGCCTTCTTGGCGTACCGGTTAAGTTCACGCCGCGTTTCCGCTCCCGTCTGAGGCGCAAACAGGAGTCCGATCCCCGCGCCGATGGCCGCGCTTCCCGCCACCATCGCCGCCATTTTCACCGCCTGCTTTCCCTGCTCTGACATGGTAGACCTCCTTGCATCGGTTAAGGTTCAATGGGTCGGTGCCACAGTGCCGACATCCTGTCCGGTCGTTTCGCATCAACCGTGCCAGCGGAGAATCAGGCCTGTTCTAGAGGATTTTGTTGCCCAGCGCAGCCACGACTAATCCGCTTCTAATTTTGGGTAGCGTTTTTCTGACACAAGGCAACACAGTCGTGATGGAAAGCCAACAACCGACGCGGTCGTTTCGTCGAGATGGCGTTGCAGGCCGCGGGGCTGCACCGCAGCGTTGCTTGCATTGGGCCCATCGCTCACATATCATCCGGCTCATCCACGTCACATGAGGCAGCAATGAACCGGTTGGACGCGATTCCCTACCCGCACATCGATCCTGTGTTTCTCGAGTTGGGCCCACTGCAGTTTCGATGGTACGGGCTTATGTACCTGCTCGGGCTCACGATCGCCTATTTCGTGATTCGTCAGAAGGTGCAGGCGCAAGGCTTGGGGCTGACGAAGGATCAAGTCTATGACATGGTGGTTTGGGCGGCCTTTGGGGTCTTCATCGGCGGGCGATTCGGGTATGTGCTGTTTTACAACCTCCCCTACTATCTCGAGTATCCCAGCAAGATTCTCGCGGTCTGGGAGGGAGGGATGTCGTTCCACGGAGGCTTGATCGGCACGATCGTCGCGTTGATCTGGTTCGGAAAGCGCCACGGGATTTCCATCTACACCATCGCTGACATGGCGGCCTCCGTCACCCCGATCGGACTCGGTCTCGGCCGGCTCGGGAATTTCATTAACGGTGAGCTCTTCGGTCGCCCGACCGACGTGGAGTGGTGTATGGTGTTTCCCGCAGGCGGACCGGCCTGCCGGCACCCGTCGCAGCTCTACGAGCTGGCGCTGGAAGGTGTGCTCCTGTTCTCGGTTTTGTGGGTGATCGGACGAAGACCCACACCGCCCGGCACCACCTTTTGGAGTTTTATCACGGGCTATGGACTCTGCCGGCTGCTGGCGGAACTGTTTCGAGAACCGGACGCCCACATCGGCTTCATTTTCGGCGCCCTCTCCATGGGACAAGTGCTTTCTTTGCCGATGGTGATCATCGGAAGCTTCATGCTTGCATTGGGATACCAGCGGCAAGCGTTGGCGCGCCGTGAGCAACCGGCGGGAAAGATCGCTACAGGATAAGGTTCAGACTCAACCTCAACCTTCCCTAATACGGCATCTCGTCGTCGTCCAAGCCGACGTGGTGTCCCAGCTCATGCACGACCGTGTCGCGGATCTCCTGCCTGACCTCGTCCGGAGTCCTGCAGAGCCGGAGAATGGGACCTCGGTAAATCGCAATACGCGGCGGCTGTTGGCCGCCCGGCTGAAAGAACGATTCCTCGCTGAGCGGCACGCCCTGGTAGAGACCGAGAAGGTCGTCTTTCGAATCGAGGTCGAGATCGGCCAGGACTTCGGCGGGCGGTTCTTCTTCCACCACGACGGACACTTCTTCCGCCAGCTTGGCATAGCGGGCCGGCAGGTCGCGGAGCGCCTCTTGCACCAACCGGTCAAAGGCCTCGGGGGAGACCCGACCTGAGCCTCGCGCTCCCATCGTCAATAGCCCTTGTGTGACGGATCTTGAAACGTGGATCGCTCAAGGTCGTGCCCGAATCCGCCGGCTCGGTCGTGAAAGATCGGTGAGTCCCAGATCACCGTGTTGCCGGGCGCCAGGTTGGCCGCCTCGACGTAGTGCTTTCTCGCCTCGGCCTGCTTTCCCTGATGATCGAGCGTGACGGCGAGGTTATAGTGCGCCTCGGCCAACGAGGGCTCGAACGACACGACCTCTCGAAACACCTTTTCGGCACCGGTCCAATCGTGGGAGGCGAACAGCGCATTGCCCCGCTCGAGTTGCGCCTTGATTTCCGCGTTGGTGCCGGCGGGCGCGGAAAGCATGGTTGCGGGAGGATGCGGCATCGAGCTCGCGCATCCGCCCAGCAGAATCAGAGCCATCAGCCACAGCACCACGGACATGAGGGCCTCCTGTTATCCGTTGAGTTCCACGGCAATCCCCGTCCGAAGGAAAATGAATTGGAAGCCGGCGATCGGTTGTCCCAGGCCACGTTCCGCCGCAGCGCGATAGACCGATGCCTGATGGGTATATTGCCGGGCGCGGTCAACCGCTTCCTCCCGCTCGATACGGTCTGTTTTATAGTCCGCGAGCCAGATCCGTCCGTCAAGTCGGTAGATGATGTCGATAACTCCTTCCATCACCTGTCTGTCCTCCCAAGGCATCACGAACGGCACTTCGCGGCCCAAGATGGTTCCAGAGCGGAGCCGCTCATAGGGTTCCGATTTGCCGAACCTCGCGAGCAGCTCACGGAGCGACTCGGTCAGCTCCGGGATCAACGCCTGTTCGTCCGGTCTCGAGATTGTCCGCAACGCCGGACCGATGTGATCCAGCATCCGGTCGACCGGTTCGTTGAAGTCCCAGCGTTCCAGAATCCGGTGGGCCAGGACCCCAACCAGACGAGCGAGCCGGCGCCCCTGGCCGTTGGAAACGGGACGACCCTCTGCGACGCTCTGCCGACTGCTCAATTCCGTTGGGGTCACATGCCAATGGAGTCCGCGCGCGTTCATCCATCGAGCCGCCCGCCCGTCCCACAGTCCGGCGACGGCCTGCGGATCGACGAGAGACGGCTCTGACCTCCTCGCCAGGGACCGCTTCGGCCATAGTCGGTCGGGCGCGTGAACCACGCGATGAGGAATCTCGCTCGTGCCGATCTTCACGTGTCGGGTCGCGGCGCCGCCCAGCTCTCCTTCGCCGATTTCTTGGAGCAGGTCCAAGACATTCTCGCCGGCGGATCGCTCCGTCACGCTCCCCGAGAGCACCAGTAGATCCTTGGCTCTGGTCATGCCGACATAGAGGACGCGGCGCCGTTCCGCTTCCTCACGCGCCGAGACTTTCTCGCGGATCAGCACGGATCCGAATGTGCCATGTTCCCCGAGCGACAGTCCATAAGCCCCACTCGACCAATCGTAGACCACCATCGGTTTCGACCGCTCGCGACCGCTTCCCTGGTGTAGCCCCGGCAGGAGCACAACGGGGAACTCAAGCCCCTTGGCCTTATGGATCGTCAGGATCTGGATCGCATCGGAATTCTCCTCAGCCAAAGGACTTTCCGCTTCGTCCGGCTGATCCTCCAATCGCGCCACCATGAGATCTACGAACGAGCTGAACGTCAAATGCGGTCGATCGGACAGGGACGCGGCCGTCTGTTTTACCTTGAGCAGATTCGCCACGGCCTGTTCCCCGTGGAGTGAGGCGGCTGCCAGTTCGAGCAGAGGCAGACGGTCGAACACTAATTGGATCACCTCGGCCAATGAGACCGTTGCCGCGTCCCGACGGAGCCGGACCAACCGGCGATACAAAAGCCGCACCGGTGCCGAGCGCGGATGGGACCAGGCCTGCAGTCCGGCCTCGTTCAAACCCTCGAGCAGTCCCGCACTGTGCATCGCGTAGAGGTCCGAATCGGTGCAGCCGCCGAGCGGCGATCGCAGTACTCCCGCGAGCGCCGGACGGTCGTACGGATGGTCCAGCACGCGCAGCACATTGACCAGGTCGATCACTTCCTGACGGCGGTAAAAGTGTTTCTCTCCTTCGATGACGTAGGGGATGCCGTGCCGGCGCAAGGCGTCGAGATAGGCGTCGGCCTGGGTGAGCCGACGAAACAGCAGCGCCACATGCCCTGCCTTCATGTGAGGATGACTCAAGAGCTCGTCCTTGAGCCAGCGGGCCAAGGCTTCTCCCTCCGCCCTGGCTGCTTCCTCCGCATCGAAGGCGTCGTTCTCTTCATTGGGGGCCACTATTCGGAAACGGACTCCGGGATCCACAAGAGTCGGCGAGCGTTGCGGGTGTGCCTCCAACCGAACGTTGGCGGGTTGAATGAGCGGGCGACGTTCGAAGAGACGGTCGAAGACGTCATTGACCGGACTCAGAACCGCCGCGTCGCTGCGGAAATTCGTCGTAAGCGTGCTGAGCAGACCTCCATCGGTCTCGATCTTCTCGACCACTCGGTCGAAGGCCTCGATGTCGGCACGGCGGAAGGCGTAGATCGACTGCTTCGGGTCCCCGACGATGAAGAGCTTGCCCGGCTCGAGCGCGATGTCGCGCCAATCGATCGCATGGTGCCCCGCCTGTTCAGAGACGGCTAGGATGATGTCGTACTGCACCGGATCGGTGTCTTGAAATTCGTCGACAAGCACGGCGCGGTAGTCGCGCTTCACCCGTTCGCGCACCGCACGATGGTTCCAGAGGAGCCGTCGGGCCCGCGCGAGCAGGCCGTCGAACGAGAGCCAGCCGTTGGCTGAAAACGATGCGCGGATCGACCGGATCAGCGGCGCAATAATATGCAACAATGTGATGAAGTATTGATGGTCAACATTGAGGAATTGCTGGGAAGTTTTGATGATCGATGCCGCTTCAGCGAAATCGGGTTTTCCCCATCCGGCGACCGCGCTGCCGACTTCTTTGCTCAGACAATCCCGTACGTCCGGTTGCAATGTTTGCACGGCCCCGGCTCCCTGTCCCGCCAATCGAGTCAGGAACGATCCGGCGGCGGCGAGCATCTGCTCGATCTTGCGTCGCTTCGGACGATCATGAGCCTCCAGGAGCACGAGTGCTCGGGAGGCGAGTTGACGAAGCCGGTCGATGAGTATCGGATTGAGCCAAGGGGCGCTCAGTTGCGCCTCGACCGCGTCCACGTCGATCAATTCGCTTGACAGCGAGCGAGCCAAATTTCGGAGCGACTCGAGATCGGCCGCCGCCAGAATCATCCGCCAGTCCTCATGATGAGCGCCCTTCCGACCCAGTTCCTGATCGATCCACAGATCCCAGGCTTCCGTAAAGTGTTCGTCAAACCGCTGGCCGTCGTCTTCCTGAAAGGCCGGGTCCACACCGCTTTCCAACGGATGCAGCCGGAGCAGGTGAGCCGCAAAGCTGTGCAAGGTGCCGATTTGGGCCTTTTCCAAGTCCTGTAACGCCGCTTCGGCCCGCGTGACGATCTCACGCTCGTCGAGACAATAGCGGACTTGCAGCTGACGGATCGAGACGGCGCCTCCGTCGCTCGCTCGATGACTCCCGATCTCGGGACGAGCCAGAGCCGTCAATCGCTCCCGCAGACGCACCTTCATCTCCGTGGCCGCTTTGTTCGTGAAGGTCAGGGCGACCATCTGTGTCATGGCGATCGGATCAGGCTCCTTCATCAGGAGGTGAATCAGGCGATTCACCAGCAACGTCGTCTTCCCGGTGCCCGCCCCTGCCACCACGACGACGTTGCGGTCGAAGGTGGTTTCCGCTGATTCCCGCGCCTGTCGATCCGGAATCATGGTGTCACTGGGCATCGTTCACCCGAATCGTGCGAAGCGCCGCGAGTTGCTTCGGTTCAGGCGCTCGGTGCGCGCGCCACCAGGTGGGCGCATGTTCGCGTCGGCAGAGCACCCGATACGGACAAGGCGTGCAGTAGCCCCCCGGCAGGATGAAGTACCGGCCGTTCTTTATGCCGTCGACCAACTGGGTGAGGGTCCGGCGAATCAGCGCGCCGGCCTCCGACGACCAGGCGCGCTCATCGAAGCTGCGCGTCGCGATCGGCGTTGACCATTTGGGAGCCAGAAAAAAGAATCGGACCTCTCGCGCCTTCCCTCCGCCCGGAAAATCCAGTCCTGTGTAAAGCGGAGGTTGGAGCCGAGACCCACGGACGGCGGATTGGAGGAGATGCCGGTCATCCGCTTTCATCACGCTGCTGCTCTTGAATTTGTAGTCGATGATCCGCAACGCGCCGGATGTATTGTGCCGGTCGATCCGGTCTACGCGGCCGTGGATTTTTATGGGAGCGACGCCGTCGCCGCGCTCAGACTGGAGAGTCCCCTCCGCCTCCACTTCAAAGGCGACGGGAGCGAATCCTTCGTCCGTCAGTGCGCGCGAATCCAACTCGACCGCCGCCGCGATCAGGTCGACCATTGCGGCTTTTGCCAATTCCCACAACAGATAGTGACCCGTGCGATGACGCGAGGCGCAGTCGGCCGCCGCCTCTTCGACCGCGGCGACAATAGACCGGTGGATGGCGTCGCTCGGAAGTTCGTTCAGCGGCCAACCGGCGGCCAGGAGAGATTCGTACCCACGGCGGAGCGCGCCGTGGCACAGGGTGCCGAGCAGCAGCGCATCCGGTTCCTGCGCAACCGGGAGTCGAACCGGTTCGAGCTTCAAGACATCCACCGCGAAATATTGAAATGGACAACGTGCGTACCGTTCAAGCGGTGTCGGGGCCAGCCCACGCTGTACGGACCGAAGCCAGTGGGATTCCAACGGGCCGGTCACCCCGTCGTACTGCGTCAAGGGAGCCCGGTCGTCCTCGAGGTGTTCCAGCGCTTCGGTTGCATGACGAAACAGGTCCGCGTCGCCTTGGACGGATTGCAGGAGTTCGGCCGGGTCCTCTCCGTTCAAGGCCATCCACTGCGCCAGGTCGGTGGGCGGGAGCATATGCCGCATCGCGGGTTTCTGCGCGATCAGATCGGTCAGACGCCGGGGGAGGATCTCCATCGTCTGCGGTTCAAGGCCTGAGAGACGAGCGATGTCCCAGAGGTAGAGAGAAGGAGCCAGCGCACGGCCGGCCTCGTCGGCCCGCTGGAACGACAGGTACAGCCGGGAGCCGGCCGCCCGGCAGAGCAGGGCGAACAGGAGCGACTCTTCGTCGTATCCGGCCAGTTTTTCATCGATCTTGAATCCGAGCGTGGCGTCCAGCACGCGACGATGCCGATCTCGGAGAAAGGCGTCTTCCCGGATATAGCGGGGAAACACTTTGTCGTTGAGACCGAGGATGAACAGCGCCTTGAACGGAAGACCGCGGGCGGCCATGGCGTCGAGCACCATCACGCCCGTCGGCGCCGGCTGATCCGGCGCTATCGTGACCCGTCCGAGCGCGTGTGTGAGCAACTCCACAAATTCGACCCAGGTCAGTGTGTCGGCAATCGGTTCCAACTCGCCGAGCGAAGCCCACGCGCACTCGATGCCTTCCCAGGCCGCCTGGAGGCGAACCGCTCCGGAATCCAGATCGCCGTCTGACCCGTCCTCCGGACGACGCAAGTGCCCCATGGCCAGCGGCCGGAAGGCGTCGAGCAGCTGAGCGACGGTCCCTCGCTGCGGCAGCGCCGCGCAGGCGTCGAGGAGCGGAGCCACGACCCGCCACAAATGTCCGATCACGTCCGGCGGGATATCCGGCGGCAGGGGCAGGCCGTTCTCTTCATCCTCTCCGTCCGGTTCAACCGGCGACCGACCAGCCTGTTCCAATCTTGCCCATTCCTCTCGTCCCCTCGTGATCTGCAGGGCCGGGACGAGGAGTTTCCACAGTTCCGGACGATAGGAGGACGAACGGTCTTGATTCGCGGTGGTGACGAACAGCGGCGATGTCACCAGATCGAGCATGGTGGCGCGGTAGAAGTCGTTCGTCGGCAACGTAGCCAATTCGATCAGCGCCTTGCACAAGGGCTCCTGAATGAGCGGGCGCCCCACCGTCGCGGTGAAGGGAACACGGTGGCGATCGAAGACGGATTGCAGTTGGGGACGGTAGGGATCAAGGGTTCTGGCCACGACGCCGATCTCGTCGAACCGGTACCCGTTCGTCTCGACCAGCTCGAGGATCGTGCGGCAGGTCACGGCCAGCTCCTGCTCGAGGCCGATCACGCTGCGGACCGACAGGGCGGGAGAAGCAGGGTCGCGCCGGCCGGAGCCGCGGATCTCAGTGAGGGCGACGGGAGTCGTCACCAGTCGTTGGATGTGCCGTTCGAAGAACCGCCGCGCGAAGGTGAACGAACGGTCCTCCTCGAGGGGAAAGAACAGCGTAGCCGGCGCGGCGGCGGTCACCTTTTCGAACAGCGACAGTTGGATTTGTGTCAGGTCGTAGAAGCCGTAATAGAAGACCTGGCGGAGCGAGCCGAGGAATGGAGAGGCCGGCACGAACGGGAGCAGCGACTCTGCGAGATCGTCCGGGGTCCCGACCTCGAGCGTCCGTCCGACTTCCTTCACGGCGCGGTAGAGGGTGAACAGGGCCTGGAGCCAATCCCGGTCGTCCTCGTCGAAGCAGCCTTCGCCGACCCCGCGTTGCGCGTCGGTCGGATCGACCCCTGCGTCTTTCAGGTCACGGATCGAGGACCAGAGGGCAGCCCACGTTCCGGACGAATGGCCGATCTGCTGCAATGCGGTCAGTCCGGAGAGCCGGCTCCTGACAAGGTGCCGCACCAACTGCTCGAAGAACAGATCGTCGACGACCAGCGGTGGAACGGTGTCGCCTCTACTGATCACCTCGTCGGCGAGCCGCAGCGCCAGTTGATGGAAGGTGAAAAAATGAACATTCAGGAGTGAAAGCCGTCGTTCCAGGGAGAGCACACGCCGAAGCCGATCGAGCAAGGGTGTCGAGGGCACGAGCACGGCAACCGGCGCGAACGGATCGGCGGCCTTGGCCTGTTGAAGGTGCTCGACAAACGTGGATTCAAGATGCGGGTGAAACGAACCGGTGACGACCTTCAGCATGAGGGAATGGAAGCATCTCGAGCCATTGAAGCGCCGGCCCTGCCGCGTTCGTGGCGTGAGAGCCGCGGTCAGCCGGTTTCCGGCCCGAGCAGCTCGCCGTTACAGTCGACGCAGGCCCAATCCCCGTCGATAAAGGACATGGGATCTCCGCAGATCGGACAATCAGGCGGCGGACCCTTGTCGAGCGTGGGCAGGATGGGTAACTCGAAATCGTCTTCATCCACCATGGATCCAACTTCCGGAGGGGCGGTGATCCTCACCCTTCCCGCGGACGCATTTTGAGCTGCAGGGCCTTTTCCGCGCTCTCTCTGCTGGGTACGCCGACGAACGTCAAGCGGCCGTCAATGATGGTGGCCGGGACCGCCCGCACTGCGTGACGACCGGCCAGCTCCTGGCCGTCCGGCGTGGTGATGTCCACTTCACGATAGGAAAAGCTGTACTTTACGCGCAGCTGTTTCCACAGGCTCTTGGCCGAGGGACAGGCGCCGCAACTGGGTGATACGAGCAAGGTGATGTTCGGCATCGCGGGCGAATCTTAACATCCGGCGAAAAGAAGGTTCAAGGCGCAGCGCCGTCACGGGTCCGGTCGGGTCGCGATTGGGAGGCCGTACCGGCCGATCAGATCAGGCCCTCAGTCGAGCCAGTCCTTTTCCTTGAGCTTGCGGGGGAGATACTTCTTGGTGAGATACTGGAAGTCTTTATTCGCCAGGGCGTCGAGCTCGTACTTCAACCCGCTCGTGAGCATCCGTTTGATTTCCACCTGCCAGGCCGGTTTCTGGAACCATTGATAGTTCATGAGCTCCTTGGCCCTGGCGATATCTTTCTCATTCAGCTTGATGCCGACATTTCTTGGTAATTCATAGTGCTCGGGATCAGCACTCGACAATCCCATGAACTTTGCTTTAGGGATCGCCATCCGCTGGCTCTCGAACGCCAGGTTGATGGACCCCTGCTTGACGACGGAATAGATGTAGTACCCCCAGGGGTCGTTATCGACCAGGACATAGACCGGTAGTTTGTATTCCTCATGGAGCCGTCTCGCCAGTCTCCGGACGCCGCGAGGCGGTTGGCCGTTCCCGGTCAGCAAGACACAATTATAACGACGCCAGAACTTGTCCTCCGACAGACGGTTCCACTGGGTGCCCTTCTCGACCAGCAGCACGAAATCAGCCGTGCACCGGCGGATCTCCAGATACTCCGGCTCTACAATCGAGGGTACCGAGTACCCGCCTTTTCCCAGCTTGGAGCAATCGACGCGATCTCCGTCGTCGCCGAAGACGACGGGGCCCACGATGCTCCCGCTGTTCTCCGCCCGCACGTGCAGCTCTTCACGCAGGGCGGCGAGGGACACTTCCAGATCCTCGATGACCGGGTCCGACTCGTCCTGCGTGTCGAACGTATTTTCATGCGAGTCTTTGATCGTGTGCTTCGTCCGGTAGTAGATCTCTCTGAGCGACGTGGTCAGGTCCGCCCGCTGCAGTTCCGCCAGGGCGTCCGCCACGAGCACGGTCTGCATGAACTTCTTCGCCATACCGACGTTGAAGAACGAGCGCGCCTGCTTCTTGTCGCCCATCTCGATCAAGCCCTTGCGCTGGTTGAACGAGACGTTGGAGAGCGCGCGGATGGGGATGGAGAAGGTCGGATCTTTCGAGCGCTCCGCGGCGCCGACCACGACGTCGGCGAGCCCGATCAGTTTCCGTTCGACCGCAGTCGTCTTCTGCTTGCTGTGGGCGGCCATGAATTATTTCTTTCCTCGTGATCTGGAATGAGCCGGCTTCGTTGATCTCTTGGAAGGCGTCGGCTTGTCGAACAGCGGCATTTGCGGAGCAGGCTGCCTCCTCGGCCCATCGGCTCCGGTCTTGGGCTGCTTCGTCTTGGTCGCCCGTGCCGGCGCCGGTGTTGCCGACGACGGTACATCGCCGAGCAGATTCGGCTCAACGGGGACCGCAACGGAGTCGGTCTCGATTTGCGATGCCACCGCCACGTCCCCTTCGACGCCCTCCGCCGTGACGATGATCGAATGCGGGAGACCCTCCGGACCGCCGCCCGTCTTGCCCAGGGCTTCGTCGGTTTTGAGGCCCCCGGTGCGGGACGTGGCGATCTTTTGCAGTTGGGCTTTCAATTTTGCTTTCGGCAGCGTGCCGCCTTTCAGGCGGTCGCAGGCCTCGACGACTTCCTCGATATAGAGTTCGAAGATATTTCGGCGTCGATATTCGCTCGCCGCCCGTTCGCGCCGGCGCAGGAACAGGCCCAGGCGCCTGCCGCATTCCCGGAGGGCCAGGGTGATTTCCTTCTGGATCTCGTCGTAGTCGGCTATGGCTTCCTTCGATTCGCTGGTGAAGGGCACCCACACCGAGGCCATGTGGACGAAGATCACCATCGGCCCGCCCGGCAGGGCGCCGCGTGACTGGGAGACGCCGTAATTCTTCCACGTCGTGCTGAGCACCGCTTTGAACGTCGAACAGGCGGACTGTTGGTAGAGCAGCGGGACGCGGTTCGCGTAGCGGATGACCCGGGCGAGTTCCGAATCTTCTTCCTCATGCTCCCCTTCCGCTTTCGGCATGGCGGGCGCTTGCGGTTTCTGTTGATCCGCCGGCCTGGTGCCATAGGCCAAGCCCGCCTCAATGAGAAAGGGATTGCCGCGGTAGACGGCGGGGGGCCGGCTCACCGCCGTGTAGAACTCGCCCTTGATTTGCTTGTAGAGGCCGGACAAGATCGCCTTCTCGCCGATCGGCGAGATGCAATTTGTCGGCGGCGCCATGATCTTCGTCTCTTGAATGGTCCGATACAGGGTTTCGGCCGCTGGACCCTTCAGACCGCGCGGCGTCAGATGGGGCGAGACCTTGGCGGCTTTGCAGATGTCCTCGGCGAGCTGCGGAGAGACCCGGCAGAAGTCGCTGCTCAGAAATCCCGCGACCCCGTGGCTCTTGGTATCCTGCAGCATCTTCAAGAACATGCCGAACTCGATGCCGTAGGGGTGCGGCTTGATCTCTCGCGGTGACGGCGGCAGCTCGTGGTACGTCCGCGGATACTCCTTCGTCTCCCCTTCCGGCGTGTGGTAGATCAGCTTGACGTGTGGATTGGCGATTGAGGTCTGTTCCAGCCATTCGTCCACCGACGCCCGGCCCTTCTGGTACTTCCCCTCGACTTCGAGCGCGACCTCGGTGCCCTGGGACTGGTGCCAATCGATCTGCTTGTTCTCATGGACGAGCGGCTCATTCTTCTTGGTGTCGATCTGGACTTCGAAAAAATGCGCGGCGGCGCGGGGGCCTGTGCGGGAGATGATTTTCACCGGTTTGCCGGTGGTGAGCTGGCCGTACATGCCGGCGGCGGAAATGCCGATCCCCTGCTGGCCGCGGCTCATGCGCATGCGGTGAAATTTGGAGCCGTAGAGCAGCTTCGCGAAGATGCGGGGAATCTGCTGGCGGACGATGCCCGGACCGTTGTCGGTCACGGTGATGCGGAACCGGGTCGCCTGGCTCGCGGGCGGTGTCGCGCCGTTCGTCGGCACGACTTCCAGGCGAACGGTGACGTCCGGCAGGATGCCGGCTTCTTCGCTCGCGTCGAGCGCGTTGTCGACGGCTTCCTTCACGCAGGTCAGCAGGGATTTTCTTGGACTGTCGAAGCCGAGCAGATGGCGGTTCTTGGTAAAGAATTCCGAGACGGAGATCTCCCGCTGGCGCGCGCCCATCTCGACCGCGGTCACCTGCTGCACGGGTTTCGTGGAGGAGGCGTTTTTCTGGACGGCTGCTTCAGGAGATCGCGACGCGGAGGGAGCGGATCCGACAACCGGAGCGGACGCTGTCTGTTTCGGCATTCACCCTCTCAAGATTAATTGCGCTGTGTTGTGGTACCACAAAACACAATGAGAGGCAAATTGCCGCGCCTTCTCCCGTCGTCCATTTCCCATTTTTGAATGGAGCTGAGGCGGTGGATGCACGGGCGAGGCGTACTCTTCTTCTGTACGTCGAACCCGGAAGCGACACGCGAACGAAGCCGGCGAGCCTTTTCAGCGGCTGGTTTAGGGTGGGAGGAGCACGCACCTACCGAGAGTCAGCAGGTACGGCGGAGGTCTTGGGAGGATTTTAGGCTTCCCAGTACAAGCTGGGCCTGCACACCACCCTCAGCGCTCGACCCCCTTTTGAACCATATTCCCCCGGGGCGTTCACTCCTCCCACCCCAGCACGATAGGCTTCGGTCACAGGTGAGTCAAGCAAACTAATGTCGGTTGTATCTCCCTCTTGTCCGGCGTGCGAAGGAGGCCTAAAATTCCGTGGTCGGGGTCGTCCGTTCGCCCACCCTTAGCCAAGGAGGACGTCATGCCTACGTACGTCAGTCTCGTAAAATTCACCCAGCACGGGCTCCAAACCATGAGGGACAAGGGTATCGAGCGGGCTGAAATGGTCAGAAAGCACGCGCAGGGTCTCGGCGGGAAACTCGTGCAAGCGTACTATTGTCTGGGGGAATACGACGTCGTGGCCGTCTGGGACTTTCCCGATAACAAGACGGCCATGAAAGCGGCGGTGTTGAACGCCTCAATGGGACACATTCAGATCACGACGATGCCGGCGGTCAATCGAGACGAATGGAAAGCCTTGTTGAAGGAGACGATCGGCAAGCGATGAGGATCTCCGTCAACACCCCGCTGAAGTCCGGGCCGTCGCTCGCGGCAGCGGCCGGCCAGGCTCTGGTTCTCGGCATCGTGCTGTCGTGGGTGCCGGCGACGGCGGAGCCGCCTCATGGCCGGCAGTCGACCTCGGGCGTGTTGGAGTATCTCGATCGACTCGACCGGCCGGAGCGGGATCAGGATCAGAAGCCGGCGCAGGTCGTTGAGACGTTGGACCTGAAGCCGGGCATGGCCGTGGCCGATCTGGGGTCCGGGTCCGGCTATTTTACCCGCCGGTTCGTCGAAGCCGTCACCGAGGCGGGTAAGGTTTATGCGATTGATATCGAGCCGGAGGCCCTCAAGTATGTGGAGGAGAGCCTCGTCCAGATGCGCCGGCCCTACACAGTGGAATTCCTCCTCGCGCGTCCCGACAACCCGAAGCTCCCCGACGAATCGGTCGATCTGATCTTTGTTTGCAACACCTACCACCATCTGGAAAACCGATCCGTCTACTTCCGCAACACCAAATCCGCCCTCAGGCGGGGAGGTCGGATCGCGATCGTCGATTTCTTTCACGACGAGCGATCAGGGGATCTCGGCTTCAGCAAACGACATCTGGTTCCACGCCATGCAGTCGTGGAGGAGATGGCCGCCGCCGGATACGACCTTGCGGGGGAGCATACCTTCCTCTCGAAACAGTACTTTCTCATCTTCGCTCCGCGCTGATCGACGTTTGCGCACATGTGGCGGCTGTGTGCGGCGTCAAGACCTGATACCGGCAGGTCGCCGACCGCGAGCTGCGGCCAGCGGGACCAGCCGATCGATCGTCACCAGGCGTACGCTTCCGGCGCGGGACCGCCGGGGCCGGGGAAGATCTTGTCAAGCCGCTCCAACGTCTCCCGGCTCAAGGTGAGCGTCAGCGCCCGCATGCTCTCGTTCAACTGATCCATCGTGCGCGGGCCGATGATCGGGGCGGTGACGACCTCTTGATGCAGCAGCCAGGCCAGCGCCACATCGGCGGGACGTTCGCCGAGTTGTCTGCACAATGAGTCGTAGGCTTCGAGCTTGGGACGATGGGAGTCGATGTCCTTTTGGATCTCCGGGTCGGCGCGTCGGCCCGTCGTCGCCGGCTCGAGGGCCCCCGCCAACATCCCGCGCGCGAGGGGGCTCCAGGGAAGCAGGCCGATCCCATAGACTTCGCAAGCCGGGATCACTTCCAGTTCGATCGTCCGCTCGGTCAGGTTGTACAGACTCTGCTCGGAGACGAGACCGAAAAAATGGCGACTACGGGCCAGCTCTTGTGCCTGGGCGAGATGCCAACCGGCGAAGTTGCTGCTGCCGACATAGAGCACCTTGCCTTCCTTGACGAGCTGTTCCATGGCCTGCCAGATTTCATCCCACGGAGTGTCCCGATCGATGTGATGCATCTGATACAGGTCGATGCAGTCCGTCTGGAGCCGGCGCAGGCTGGCCTCGCAGGCTCGCTTGATATGGAGCGCCGATAGCCTGGATTGGTTCGGTCGGTCGCCCATGCGGCCGTAGACTTTCGTCGCCAAGACGATCTGATCGCGCCGGCCTCCCTGCGCCAGCCAGCGTCCGACGATCTGCTCCGTCCAGCCCTCTCCTGTTTTCCATCCGTAGACATTCGCCGTATCGAAAAAATTAATGCCGAGTTCGAGCGCGCGGTCCATCATGGCAAAACTGTCCGCCTCGCTCGCCTGGGGCCCAAAATTCATCGTGCCGAGGCAGAGACGACTGACCTTGACGCCCGAGCGGCCGAGCTGAACGTACTGCATGGTTCCCTGCTCCCTCATGACCGGTGCGGAGCCTATCACAAATGGAACGAGCGGAGCACGAGGTGGTTGACCCCAATCACGGACTGTTGGGTATACGAACCAGATTCAGCGCGGAGGAGGGAGGCAGGAATTCAGCAGGAGATTAGAAGGGGATGCGGATCCCCATCTGGAATTCGTTGGGCGCCACGCTTTGACCGAAATGACCGTGTAATCCCTGATCGGAACCGGCTGCCGGAGACCGCTGTAAAGAACGATCCAGATCGGTGGCGTACCCGCTCCCGAACCCCGCACCGACGTACGGCAACAACGTTTGACCGCCGATCGAATAGCGACCGCTGATCGACGGAATGTCTCGAAAGACGGAGGACGACGTCGTCCCCTGGTCAGGCATCGGTCGCCCCGCACTGCCGATTACACCGGCACTCGTCCCCAATGCCTCGGGGCCGAGCGGCACGAGCTCTCCGTCGATCGTCATCGTGCGGCTCGAATCGGCGGCGGCAACGACCGACCACAGAAGCAAGGCGGAACAGCATGTTGAAGCAAGGATGGATAGGGGTTTCATCGTGTGGCTACGCAGGGCGGTCCTCAATATGCTCACTCTAACAAAATGAGGTTCGCGATAGACAAGATACAAGAAACGCGCCAGGCATTTCTTCCCTCGTCATCATGCTGTTGCACGACGACGCCTGCTCCCCGTCTCATTTTGTCGCCACTCGATGTGTCATCCGCGCGTCACGACTCCTCCTCTTCGACCTATTCGATGGATTGTCGAGTGCCACGGCTAGTCCTTGCTGATTTCGTAGCTCAGCGTGACCGTCGCTTCGACTTTCATTTCCCCGGACGCAAGGGGGATGTCTCCGCCTCCGCTATCCGCCGCCATCATCGCGCGTCCTGCATAGGGTGCCGGACGGATGAACTGAATCCCTTCGGTCACGTGCATGAAGCGCACGAGTTTGAGATTTAACGCGTCGCTTAAGGTCGCGGCTTTTTCGCGGGCCTTTCCTGCCGCGACCTTGAGCGCCTGCAGGCGCGCCGGCTGCTCGTCGCGCAAGCCCCAATGCAATCCTTGAAAGAGGTTGGCGCCTGCGGCCGAGGTTTCTTCTATCACCGCCGCGACTTTCTGCAGGTCGCGGATCTCGACCGTGACACGGTTACTCACCGTATAGCCGACGATCTCCGGGGCCGGCGCCGGCGCGTCCACAGGATGCTTGCTCGGAGGCCGGTACTGTGGCGTGACGTTGAACGACGAGGTTTGAATGCGATCCTTGTCGATCTTCAACTGCTGCAGCCGGTCCATCACCTTCTGCATCACTGCGCCGTTCAGACGCTGGGCCTCGGACAAGGACTTGGCGGCCGTCTCCATGCCCAATGTGACGAAGGCCGTATCGGGCTGGACGGTCACGATGCCGGTACCGTTGACCGTCAGAGTCGGGACGTCCGGTGCAGTTCCACCGCCGGCCTGGGCGGCGACGGGAACGATCATCAACGCGAATAGAAACATACGCAGTCGCATGGCCCTCCTTTCTTCTGTGGCATCGCCTCGCTCTCGTTGAGGCGATGATTCGGTTGTGGCAGGCTAGGCCCTCTATTCGACCCTGTCAAGAAGGAGCAGATGAACGGGAAAACGGCAGATTATAATGAGCCCCGCACATCAGAAGATCCGGCATGAAAACGCTCAGTCCCCATCTTCTGTGGATAATTCTGTGTACAAGTGGCCGCGAGAGGTGAGCGGAGTGTGCGCTGGACGCCTCATCGATCAAATTGCCTATTTTTTGGGCATAGGTGTCATCTGAGACGTGCCACTATTTGTAGTGGTCGAATCGAGCGATCCTGTATGTTTTACACATTTCTAGCCACCGTCGTCATACAAGGGACTGCGCGACAGCGGCCGGCGCCGGTGACATTCGGCCCTAGACTTCAATATCCACAGCCACAGGGTTTTGCTGGGGATTGCGAGGCAAATCGGCTGAGTTACGCGTGGTTGTCACAGGCGGGATCGAAACAGGAAAACGGCTCTATTGTACCGGCCTGCCGGACGAGGCCAGTGAGGCTGGTTCTTCGGGCGAAACGGCGGGAGTCATCACCGGTTGTGGGATCGGGCGATCGGGATGGCAGCTGGAGAGCGTAAGAAGAAGAATCAGAAGCAACGCATGAACCTCATATCGCTTGGCCATACTTTGGAATGAGCGGGAATCTAGGAAATAGTAGGACGAGCGTACTACTTATTCGGACAGTGACGCAAGCGCCTGGATCATCGCCGCGTGAGTGCCATGTGGGCGACGCCTGTTTTCCAGGCCTGTGGCACAACCGTGATTTATCGGGTGACTTAAATAGGGACTGGCCGTTCAAGCATGTGGAATCTCATTGCGATTTAGGCTACCGTGCGGGAAACCGTCGATTGCCACAAGTCAGTGTCGCGTGATTCAACGAGCAAAATGAGTTGGGAATCATCTATGGACCGTGAGTTTCCTGGGGCTGTGCCACAGGACCGCTTCGTCGCCCACTCGTCTGAGCAACTGAACAGGCACGGATTTCGGGCGGAAAATACGATCGCGTTTGCCAGCGTCTGTCGCGACGAGGTCGCCTTCTCCCTGGCAGAAGAGGTAGAGAAAACGTGGGGAGAGATATTCATGTTTTCCAGCCTCGGCGGAATGCTGACTCTGGGGAAGACCGGGTTCTTGGCCGCTCAGCAGCATGCTCCGATTGAACATGGCCGAGAGCGATATGTCTATTACGCTTTGCCTCACATCGCGATCGATGCTCAGGGAAAGTTCGGGATCTATTTTCGTCCCGGTCGCCAGAAGCCCTCCCACGCCTGCGGGGCTTTGGTGGCCTTTCAACACGAACTTGAGACAGGGTCTCTCGAATTGGCGCTCGATCCTGATGACCTGGAGCAAAGCGTTCTCAAACAACATCTGCTGCGCAAGCTCCGGTACGGCGACGTCCCGAATCTACCATCGCTGACCAGAATCGCCCATACGGTCATCCTTGAAGAGCTCGAGCGGATGATTCGGCTGACTGTCGATCCCGCGCGAAGCGATTATGGCGTGTTCACCGGGATTCAGATCCATGGCCCTGACGGCCGACACTTTGTGTGGCCGTGGACGGCCTGTGTGGTGGTAAACGGAAAACAGGAAAGCCTACCGGGTGGTACGTGATAACGGGGTATAGGACTCTCTCATCACAAGCCAGGATCTCGGCCCTTGACGGGCCTTGCGGAACCTTGACGATTACTCGGGAAGAGGCTTGTCTAAATCTTCTTTCGTGAGCTTGCCTTCCTCGAGCTTGATGGTGTTCTCAATCGCCTCGCTCAACGATTCTCCATATCCAAAAACTCGGTAGCTGACATAGGCCGCGAAGCAGGCTGTCGCCAATTCGGCGACGCCGACCAGCATGGCGGCCCCGAGACCCACGGCGAAACCGGGGATTACTCCTTTGCCCGGAAAAGCGTGAAACAGTTGCCGGGTTCCTTGACCCACCGCTTCCCAGGCTCCTTCCATAGCCTGAGACGCCCCCTTGCCAATTTCGGCAGCAGAGTCGGTCCATGAAACCGATCTTGTTTCAATCGTGTCAGTTGTGCTCTCTTGCATGTCCGCCTCCATAAGAGAACCATTAAGAGACCGTTTCTGACGGCTACTCTAACTGAAATTCAATGGGCTTGTAAATTGGCCTACGCAATAATGAGGGGAGAGCTTGAGAAAGATCGGATTCATTGCGTTCAGGTTCTTGGAGGAGGCCTCTATTTAGTGATTACCGACTAATTGGAGGTCGGTGGGCGGTTCCAGGATTTTGTGGCCGAGGCCAAAGCTGATCTGGCTCAGAAGAATGGTAAGCCGGGATCCGGATCAACGACGGAGGAGCAAGCCTGAGTAGCATTGCGTTTGTACCGTCCATCCCCCTGCCTCGTGGGATTTCCCAACGACAATGCGTCAATAATTCAAAATAGTCTTACAGGTGGAGTGAGCGAGAAATGAGCTCAAGAACTCACCCGATTAAATTTCTTGATGAGTGCGGCGATCTTGGGATCGAGACAGGCGGGTTAATAGGATGAGGTCTCGCAACGGGAGGACGAGCCAGAAAAGGAGCGCGACCTCAATGCTCAGGAAGGACAGAACAATACTCCCTAGCGCGACTCCAGGACCTGTATAGGCTGTCCACCAAGGGATTTCAGCCCAGGTTCCGTCCGATTCCTTGTTTCGCCATTCTTCTCTTGCCAGCACGTAATGTCCGAGCACGGTCAGCGACAATGACGACAATCCAAGATTGGAAGAAAAGATGATCGCGGCGATGCGATCGCCCTCATAATGGCCGATCAAGGAAGCCGCGTAGGGCGTCAGCGAAATAAAGAACAGATGGACAAGGTTCAACCCCAGAGCCCATTCGTCACACAGGACCGCCGACTGGAAGATCCGGTGATGATTGACCCAGAAGCGGGCGATCAGAAGAAATCCGACGGTGTAGGCGACAAAGTTGGGAACTTGCTGGACCAAGTCCTGCGTCAGCTCGGAATCGGTGATCCCTGGAACTTCCGGAACTTTGAGATCCAACACGAGCAGGGTGAGGGCGATCGCATACACGCCATCCGAAACGGCGCAGAGGCGTTCATGTGTGTGCGAGCGTTTCAGAAACAGGTGCAGGGTTTTCACAAGCAGTCGTCAGCCTCGACGGTCACGGCACCTTGCAAACAGAATTCTCCGCTTTCGTTTTAGGAACCTGCGCGCTAGCTCCAGACCCGTCTCCTGCTTTCGAGATGCCGGCCTTGGCAAAAAAGTAACTTCCCAAGATCAGGAACGGGATACCTGGAACCAGGGGCACCGGTACCAGAATGGCTCCCACAATCATGCTCACATATCCCGCCGTCCAATAGCCAGATTTGGCCTGTTCGCCTGTCTGAACCGCGCCATTGGAATCAGAACTGTCGTAGGTCTTCAGGAATCGCCACGGTTGCAGCCAGTCCCTTGACGACGAGCCGGCTGCATGCGCGTCGTCAGCCGAGGTAGCCGAGGCGCTTCGCTCGAGATCTTCGTGAGTACGACTTTCAAGGAACCTGCGCAGCGACTGCGAGTTCCACAACGTCGGTTCGTACACCACCGTCACGCTGTTGCATCCCGTGTTGACCGCGACCTCAATGACGCCGGTTTGACCTGAGAGCAACGCTTGAAGGCCCTTCCCCAGCTGAGAGTAGGCCTTGAGCGCCGGTACGCGGAGCCGGATACGACCTGGAAGAGAATGGATGACACGAGTGGCGGCCAAAGGTGTGTCAGACTCAGGCGCGAGGGAGTGATTGCTCTCCCTGTCAGCCGGCACATCGGATGCGCTCAAATCCTCGATGGCCATTTGTATGACCTGATCATCCGGCGAGGATCACCTTCTCATCCACAGGAGCGGGTAAGGGCCTTACGGTTTCACGCGCCGTGCAGATGACCTTGACGGGCCGCTGTTCCATGATTGGACGGAGGCCGTTCATCGTCGCGATGATCGCCGAGCCGTTGCTGAGCAAGGTGGCTCCGATCGGTCCGAGTAGGCCGATGACGGCCAGGCCGAGGGCGATTGTGTTGGGAATGGAGATAATTTTCCAGTTTTGCTGGATCAACGACACGGTTTCTCGTCCGATGTCGATCGCGAGCGGAACCTTCCAAAGACCACCATGCAAGAGGACCACCGGAGCCGTTTCCCTGGCCGCCTCCGTCCCGCCTTCGACCGCGATGCCCACATCGGCATATGCCAGCATCGGGGAATCGTTGATCCCATCCCCGACCACGGCCACCTTGTAACCCTGTGATTGGAGGCGCTCGACCGTTTTGGACTTTTCGCCCGGGAACACCTCCGCCTCGTATTCCGTGATGCCGATCTCTTCGGCAACCTGCCGCGCGACATCTTTGTGATCACCCGTCAGCATGACGATGTGCTTGATGCCGCGTTCGCGCAGCGCCTGGACGACCTCTTGCGCTTCCGGTCGCAAGGGATCAGAGATCGCGAGGAGACCGATGATCGATCCGTCCCGCGCGACACAGAGCGGCGAGACCGCACGTCGCTGCAGATCCGCGATGCGCTCTCCCGCGTCCGATGAGAAGGTCACGCCGCGTTGCGTCATGAACCGAGGACTGCCGACAAGGATGACTGCGCCGTTGACAAGGGCCTCGACTCCGAGGCCCAAGGTATACTCCGAAGCCGTGCGCTCAGGAATCGTCAGACGTCTCGTCTCAGCCGCCCGAACAACGGCGTCGGCCACGGGATGTGTCAGGCGCAGCTCTGCCGAGGCGGCCAAAGCCAAGACCTCGTCGGAGGTCCAGGATTCAAACGGCACCACCTCGATGACATCCGGATGCCCTGTGGTGAGCGTGCCGGTCTTGTCGAAGACGACCGCATCGACTTCTGCCAGAGTTTCGAGGTGCCGCCCTCCTTTGATCAGAATACCGTTCCGGATCGCCTTCGTCATGGCGGACAGCACCGTTGTCGGTGCGGCGATTCGAATCCCGGTTCCGTAATCGACGATCAGCACCGCGGCCGCACCGGGGATCCCGCCGCCGCCGGCTGCGGCGAACGCGCCGCCCAGGAAGCTGTAGGGCACAAGATCATTCGCCCACTTGACGGCGTAATTCTGTATTTTGGTTTCGCGAGCCGGCGCAGCCTCGACGAGACGTAGAATCTGGCCCGCCTCGGTTTCGTTTCCGATGCGCTCGGCGCAAATATACAGCTTTCCTTCTCGAACGACCGTCGCGGCGTACACGAGGCTACCCTCTTCCTTCTCAACCGGGACCGATTCACCGGTAAGAGCGGCCTGGTCCACCAGGGCTTTGCCGCTGAGCACCGTGCCATCCACGGCAATGCGCTCACCCGGATAGACAACCACTGTCTCGCCGAGCCGAACCTCCGTCACGTTGACACGTATTTTTTGACCGTCCCGCACCACCCAGGCTTCGATGTTCTGATAGCCCAGGATCTCCTCGATCGCCTTCTTGGAACGCATCATCGTCAGGTCTCGTATCCAGTCGGCGACGTTGATCAGCCAGACCATGAAAAGAGCCATGGGGAAGTTGGCTTGCACGACGAGTAAGGAGGTGGCCGAAGCATCGAGCACATCCACGTTCAGCTTGCCGTCTTCCGACAGCGAGCGATGAGCCCGTTTCAGCATCGGCAATGCGCTAGCCACGAGTAAGACCGGGAGCAACGGAGCCGCCAGGGGTTCCAGCAACAGTGCGAGGCCGATCCCGGCGCTGGAATACCACAGTTCATTACCGGAGGTTTCCCCTTCAGCAGCCGCTCGACCCGATCTCGTTCCGGTGGACTGATACGCGGAGACTTGCTCTACGCCCAACCCCCGTAGCCACGCACAGAGACGCTCGGACGTCCAGAGCGAGGGATCGTACGAGACGGTGACGCTCGCGGACCATTCGCTCACGCTCACTTCGGTGACCCCGGGTTGATCATGGAGGATCCGCTCCATCCCTTGAGACAGGTCGGAGGAAGTCTTGAGCGCGGGGACCCGCAAGCGCACTCGGTCTTGAAGACTGTGCACGATACTCGTATCGGCCAGTGTTCCGATGCCACCGACAGAACCGGGGCCGGTCTCGTGAGGGGAAGAATCACATTGAGGGGCCTGCTTGTCGTCCTGCGGCCGAGCAGTGAGGGAGTTGACTGTCAGACCGCCGAACGTCTGCGGCGCGACGCCCAACGCCGAAGCCATGGATCGCCAGACACCCGCAGACAAGGTAGTGGGCGAATCAAACTGAACGACGAGACTGCCGATACTCGGACTGAGTGATACTTCTCGCACGGAGGGGATGGACTGGAGGCTCTGTTCGATGTGTTGCGCGTATTGGCGATTCCTCTTGAGTCGATCCACGCGGAGCCGCACACGCCCTGGTGACGTATGGATCACAGCCACCGTCGTCTGTTCGACCGCCATGAATCAGTTCTCCTTCCCTCACTGCCCGGTCCGTCCTGTGCTGGGTACCAGTCTTCCTCGGCAACAGAGATTCCCCCCAAGCGGCGATGCCAGGCCGCATGTGGTTCCCTCTCAGCGTACATTCTCGACATCGCCGGCCACGATGACGCGATTTTTGACCGTCACGGTGCTGATTCGTCGTCCTCGACGTCAGGCTCTTTTGGTTGGGGCTCACCGTTCTGTTTGGCCAGATCGGCCTTGGCTTCAGCGACAAGATCTTTGAACTGCTCTCCTGCTTCGGAGGCCGCTTCGGAGACCGAATCGAACAGATACATCCCTCCCTTGATCAGTTCCTTGGCCAAGGGACGCAATGCCGATCCTATGCCTGAAAGAAAATCCGTCATCGGTGTTTCTCCTCTGCATGCGCTTCATGCCGATGACCGGACACGGGGTCTCCCCCCTGCACCGGTTCCACAGCGCCGGCATGCCTTCAGGGCCGTTGGCTTTCCCCAGAACACCCCTTATCTTTTCACACCCTCAGGTGTAGGTGCTTGCCGCCAGCGGTCAAACTATGGTTTTCGACCATGCGGTTGGCGGTCCTACACTCCTGCCGGCTCTCTATTTATGTGCCCCGGTTTTCGCCGGCACCGACGCCGCAGTCGAGGTTGATTTTAGTTCCGCCCTCGCCTCTTGTACCAGATCGCTGAGGACGTTCCCGCTTTCGGAGAATAACGACGCGGCGGAATCCTGAATCACCAATCCGCCCTTGATCACCTCGCGCGCGAGGCTACGGAGAAGCGAGGCGGGGCCTTCAACTAATTTCGGAACAGCCTGGGCGATGACTGCACCAGCGACGACTCCGACCACTCCGGTGATGATCGCTTCCATGAGATACCTCCTTGCCAGCTCTATCGGATTGGATTCAATCAATGCTGACGAATGAGACGGTAGAATAGTAGCCTACTGAAGACTTCGGATGCAATCCTACGCGGATTCATTCGGGAACCATGCACTGATCCACAGACTCGATACTCGCCAAATTCAGTTTCTTCGCCAACTCTGAATCGGATACAATGCCGCACCGAGAGGGCGCAGCATGAGACGAGTCATTGCCGTAATCAATCAAAAGGGCGGGAGCGGCAAAACCACGACAGCCGTGAATCTGGCCGCGGCCCTAGGAAAGCAGGATCGCCGAGTGCTCGTTCTGGACCTCGATCCGCAAGCCTCCGCTTCCAACTGGCTCGGCATCAAGGACGGGGGGCGAGGATTGCTCGATGTCTTGACCGACGGACTTGCCATCGAGAGGCTGGTTCAACCAACGACTGCAGAGGGGGTTGACGTGATCCCCTCCTCGCCGGCATTGGTCGGAGCCGAAAAAGCCCTAGCCGCAGAAATCGGAGCGGAAACGGCATTGCGGCGGAGTCTTGCAACGCTGGAAGGGCCGTGGCACTACATCCTGATCGATTGTCCTCCCACGCTGGGCATTCTGGCGACCAATGCATTAGTGGCAGCCGAGGAAGTACTGGTGCCCGTGGAGTGCCATGTCATGGGGCTTGGTGGACTTGCTCGGCTGATGCAAGCCGTCGACATAATCAAGGTAAGGCTGAACTCCACCATCCGATTTGCAGGCATCGTCGCCTGCCGAGTCGATGCGCGCACCCGTCATGCGCAGGACGTGGTCGAGCAACTGCGCATCCGTTTCGGCCCCCTCGTGTATGAAACGACGATCCGGGAGAATGTTCGTCTTGCGGAATGTCCCTCATTCGGCCAACCCATTACCGCCTATGACCCCTTCTGTTCCGGCTCGGCCGACTATCAGAAGTTGGCCAGCGATGTCAGGAGCCAGGAGAATCGATTCATTGCATCAACAACCAGTCTTGCATGAACGGTCGTGTACCGTCACGAAAGTAAAGGGAGCACATGGCCAAACGCAGAACAATCCGAGACAATCCGCTCGACGCAATCGCGCCGGCTTCTACCGCGGGCCAAGGCGACGAGCCTTCTGCGGAGACGAAGTTCCGGTCCGCCGGCCGAGTCTCCGCCACCAAGACCCCTCAAGCAGCGAGGCCCGCTTCAATCGCGGCCAATCCTGAGAACACCGCGGCTCCCTCTGCCCATTCCATCCGAACAACATCTGCGGCTCAAGGCGATCTCCTCAGGCGAATAGAGTCCGTGGAGGAGAAGAACGAATTGATGAAATGGTTGGTCTACGGAGCCATCGGGCTCGCCTTATTGTTGTGAGCACCCACTCAGCCTCTCCGCGACGGGCTGCAGCAATCCGGTAGGCCGGGCTTGCTCCCCGCATCAGCAATGAGCCGAACCCCTCATCACCTCCGCTAAACCGTCCCGGTTTATCTCCCTATGCCTCAGGCCGGTAAAAAGAAAAATCCGATGCCGAACATCAGGTAAATGGACACCAACATGACGCCCTCCATCCAATGGCACTCGCCGTCGGCTGTGAGGCGACTGACGACGGCGACGGTGAGGGCGATCGCGATAATTTCAAAGTACGTGAAATGGAGGTTCATGGGTTGTCCGACCACGTAGCCGAAGAACACGAGAGCCGGCGCGACGAACAACGCCACCTGCGTGCTTGCGCCGACCGCAATTCCAAACGCCAAATCCATCTGGTCGTTCCTGGCAAATCGCACGGCATTCATCGCTTCTGCGGCATTGCCGATGAGGGCCAGGAAAATCACGCCTGCAAAGATCGGAGTGAATCCAATTGCGGCGGAGGCTGGTTCGATCGCCCCGACCAGTATTTCACTCATGATGGCAATCAGCACCGTGACTCCCGCGAGAACGGCGATGGTCTTGCCCTTGCCCCAACGGCCTTCCTCCTCTTCGACTTGTGTTGTGGTCGGTCCGAACGCACCCGGCTCGGTTTCGATGAGCTGCCGATGGGTTTTGAGCGTGAACACCAAACTCGCGATGTAGGCGAGAAAGAGGACGAGCGAGATTTCCGTGCTCACTTCACGCTCCTTCCCGGTGGCAAAATGAAAGAGTGCCGGGATGAGCAGGCCGATTGCTGCCACGAACAGCAGTCCTCCGTTCACGCCTGCAACCGTCTTATTGAACTTTTGGCGGACACGCCCCCACCCTCCGACGATCATCGACAGGCCAAGTGAGAACAACAAATTTCCGAGAATTGATCCGGTGATGGACGCCTTCACGACATCACTCAGTCCCTCCTTCAGGGCGAAGCCGGAGATAATGAGTTCCGGCGCGTTCCCGAGGGAGGCGCTCATCAATCCGCCGATGGTGGCTCCGACATAAATCGACAGCTGCTCCGTCGCCTGCCCCATCAATCCGGCCAGCGGGACGATGGCGAGCGCGGAGGCACAAAAGACGGCAATGGGGTTGGCCTCGTACCAGTCCAACGCCAGCGCGACCGGGATGAACACCAGCAACAGATTCAGACCCATTGTCCGTCCTGTTCCGTGGGCATCAGAGCATGAGATTGCGCCCGGTCGATCGTTCGAGCCGCAACAAATTTTCGTAGTAACCGAAGAGCGCTTCTAAATGACTGATCTCCGTGTCACCGTAAGAGCGACGCGCGTTTTCCAAATCCAGGATGCCGATGTCGTTCTTGGCATAGCCTTCCTGCGCTGATTGGAATACCGTGGTGGCCCGATCGATGGCCCCGCTTGTCGCATCGACAAGTCTCTTTGCGTGTAGGATGTTGCGATAGGCGACACCGACTTCGTTTTGGATCTGAACCAGAGCCTTTTCCACCTCGGCTTCGGCCGCTCGTGTAGCCACTTCGGCTTCCACGATACCGCCTTGATTCCGGTTGAAAACCGGAAGGGGCACACTCAGGCCGAACGCCCATTGCTGCTGGTTGTCTGGACCGTGAGGGCCTTGAACCGCATATCCGAGTTGTGCCGTCACGTTGGGATACGGGATCACTCTGGCCAGTTGCAACTCAGTCTTTCGTTTGTCACGAACGAGCCGTAGCGCCCGAATGTCGGGCCGATTTTCGGATGCGTACTGCATCAGCTCGGCAAGATTCAACTCCAAAGCGCGGTAGATGAGGGGGGTTTCCAAATCGAGCTCGACATCCGGGGACAGTCGCAACATGACTCGGAGGTCGCCCGACGCATCCTCAACCCGTTGCAGATCGCGCAGCACCTCGGCTTCAGTATTCACAGTCAACAATCCCAGCCTGGTCCGCTCCAGTTCCGACGTGAATTGCTTTTTCTTATCCGGTTGAAGCAGTTTGACGAGGATGTTCAAGGCACGTTGGTCGATAGTCAGATGCCCGCGTTGCCGTTGCAGGCGAAAATAATTATCCTTGAGCGTGAAACCCAATTGCCGAACGGCGTCTTCAAACCGGGCCTCGACGGATAGCGCCTCCAATTCGGCCGCACGTATTCTGTAGCCTCTTTTGCCGGCAACCTCGAAAAGCTGACTGACGCTCGGGCCGACGGCGCCGCATGTGCTCATGTGACAACCCTGAGTATAGGAACTCAGTGTGTTGACAGCCAGCGTGGGGTTGGGAAAAAGGCGTGCGGTGATTTGTCGTCCTTTCGCGGCATCGATTCCGTAATGGGCAATGATAAGATCGAGGTTCTGCTTGAGAAACAGGGCCATCGCCTCGTCAAGCGAGAGTTGCATGAAATTCGTTGAGGGAGGAAACGGTCCCCGCTTCGGTGTCAGCTCCGGGTACTGGTCCTGCTTGAAAAGACCTTTGAGTATCTGCTCGATCCAGCTATCGGCCGTTTCCGTGAAATTCGCGGCCCGCACCGGAGCATCCACAACCAACACCGACGAGGCGATAGCCACCAGGAACACCGAGAGCACTGTCGTCTGAAGGATGCAACATCGGATCTTTGCAAATCCGGGTCTGCGCTGATCGTTCATGCGTTACCTCCTCCACCGCCGGCATGAATGGAAATGGCGCTAACGATAGCACAGCCAGCACGGGTGGTGAAGAGATCTTGTCGCCTGAAGGACGACCGTGATATACGCCTGCGAGCGAATCAGTGCGCAAAACTTCTTCGAGGTGTGTGCGTGAGGTTGCACGGCACTCTGTACGAGATCACGGATATCACGTCGTTCGTGCGGCAGTACGTCACCAACAGATCTCAACCGAGCGCGGACAGTATGAGTGCTGTTTCAAACGCACGGGTCAATCTCAACCTCCCGCTCAACCGTTCGAACCAAGCCGGTCGATTCCCCCCATCTGTCGCAGAGTCAATCACTGATGGCTCCGGCCGATTTGAGTTGGATGTCTCGATGTCCTCTGGTGCTTCCATCTTTCTGTCCGCATCGGTCCAGGCGGAGGACTCTGAGCGCACGGGACACGAGCAGCACCCCGGCTGTTGGTACCGCTCCTCCCCGTTTGCGCTCGGATCCATCGACCGCATACAGCAGGATATCTATATCGCTCGTATCGCCGTTCCACGCGAGGCCGGTTTTTCGCAAGCCCAATTGGCCGCCGCTCTGGCTGAAACGCAGAAAGAAGTCGCAGATCTTGAGTGGATCAAGGGCAGGATCAGATCTGACGGGATCACGCTGAGCTGCGGCGGGAAAGGCGCCAAGGCGTCAGGCAGGCTCATGCTCAATCCTCACAGGTCCGACGATCTGTCCAAAAGCTTGGACCACTCGGTCGAAGATTTTCACCTGGAGCTGCCAGGCCCGGCTTGGTTGGTCGGTCTCGTGATCTCAAAGGATGCTGTTGAGGCTTCCCTCCGAACCGGCCTTGCTGATCTTGCCGGCGAGATCAGCAGGCAACTGAAGCTGAGCGCGATCAACCTGTTTTCCGCTCGGCTCCAGCCGTCGGATCCGGCAGCGCTCGACAGGGTTGTGTCGGAGGCCACACTCTCATTCAGTCGTCTTCACTACGAGGCCATTCCCGTCGCCGGACCATCGAAAGCGTCCCGCACGATAGTGGGTGAGGCATGCTTCGGATTTCCCGGATCGATTGGGACAGAGTAGACAGGATGCTCATGGCTTGCCCCTCTTACATCTTGCTGAAAAGCATCGCGACGGCATAGAGGAGAAGGCCGATCATCCCCCCGACCACTGTTCCGTTGATGCGAATGAATTGCAGATCTTTGCCGACCTCTCGCTCGATCGTTTCCACCATGTGCGCGATAGACCAATCGCGGACCGTGTTGGTGACGAGTTCGCCGATTCTGTCTCGGTGCCTCGTGGCAAGATCGACCACCAGATTCTGTAACCCCTCTTGAAATAATCTCACGACGTCCTCATCTCGCTTGAGCGTGTCGCCGAGACCGGCCAATGCTGCATCGAGATAGGCGCGGGTCTCCGAATGCTCCTGCTTCAAATCCACGAGCAGCCAGTGCTTCAGGCGGTGCCAGGAATGGTCGATGACCTGCAGCAGAATAGGAGATGTCAACAACTCCTTGATCGCCGTGACCTGCTGCGACCCATCGTGAGAGGATACGAACCACTGCTCCGCGCTCTGCCTCACGGAATCGTCCGGATGATCCTGCACGTCCCGTAACACCGAGCGAAACCACCCGATCATCCGCCTGGCGACTCGCTTGTCGAGATGCACCAAGCTGAGCAATCGCGACCAAGGCAGTTTCTGAGCGACCATGTTGGACAAGGGATCTCGATGCCTATCGACATATTCGATGGCGAGGGCCAGCGCGTCGTTGAATAACCGATCGCGTTGGAGGCTGTGCAAGACACTCGAAACGAGCTGTCGCGTCAGCGGCGCCACCGTCAGACCATCGAGCAACCTGGTCGCAAGGTGACGGATGAACCGCTGCACGGCCGCATCCTCAGAAACTTCGAGCATGCGGGCCAGCAAGCCGGCGAGTTCCTGGGTGAGCGCCTCTCTCCGCCGTGGATCGACGAGCACTGCCGTCAATTCTTCCGGAATGTGCCACGACTCCACCAGTCTGCCGATAGCCTCCGGGGTGACCAGCTTGCGTTGAGTCAGACTTCCAATACTCGAGGCGATGCGATCCTTGTTGCGCGGGATGATTTCGGTGTGTGGGATGGGCAATCCCATGGGTCGCTTGAACAGCGCCGTGACGGCATACCAGTCGGCAAGCGCACCGATCATGGCCGCTTCAGCAAACGCGCGGAGCCAGCCCAGCATCGGATATCGCTGTTCGCCCAAGAGCGCGACGAAGAACAACACCGCCATGAACAGCAGAAGTCCCGTCGCGAGCAGTCGTGTACGCCGAAACGCGGCCGAGGGGTCGTCCCCGATCATCGGATAGTCGCCGTCCATTGGAGACCTCATCATCTCGATGTCGAAGGACCCTACCACAGTGTCGGGTGCAGTTCGACCGTAGCCTGGTGCGGGGCGAGGGATATTCTCGGTGGCTCCGTCACCTCGGATTGCCGAGCACCTGCCGAAGCACTTCTGCCTCATGCCGAGACCCGGTTCAAACAAGCAGCGAAGCGCCTTCGCCGCACGAAGTCGTTCGAGCTTGACCATCTCAGCTGTGAAACGGAGCAAGTCCACCACAGCGCGACCAGGCGATCCGGGTTCAGCGGTCGGCCACGGCGGGGAGAAGGGCGGAATTGTGATGACTCGACCGGCGACAAACGTCGAACTGCTGTACAAGTCCGGCGCAGCCGTCTACCGTATACATCCATGAGCCGGGGCATACGGCAGGTTTCAGTCCACCGGCCGGTGGCGGGACGAACGGTGGAATTCTGAAAGTTTCCCACAGGACCGAGGTCGGGTGGTCGGATCGGCCGTCCGGACCAGTGATGAGAAGCAATGGCACTGTCTTTGCTTTCTCCAGTCAGACTAGGTGTGTTGAGAAGGAGGCATAAGGAGGCATGATGAAAAAGTCCACCGAGATCGCGCTGATGGGGATTCTGGCTGTGACGGTTTTGAGCCTGCAGGCTTGCAGCAGTCTCTATGGATCCGGCACCGGTGACGAACAGGCATCTCGTAGAGAGCGGATCGACGAGCCTGTCATTAAGCACATCGCGCCGGCCGATCCGAGCACGGCTTCCCGGCGGTCCGGTCCGACGATGCGCGCGGAGTTGGCGGCCAGAAATGACACGGGGATGTCCAAGGGCTCACTGCTGGACGTGCTGTTCGATTTCGACCGGTACACGATTCGACCCGACGCGGTTCCGGTGCTGGAGGCCAACGCCAAGCGCCTGCGTCGGGAGGGAGTCGCGGGCCTGCTGCTTGAAGGACGGGGAGACGAAATCGGAACCGCCGCCTACAACATGGTGTTGGGGGAAATGCGCGCCAGAAACGTGAAACATTACCTCGAGGACCTCGGATTAGACGTCGAGGTCGATACGACCAGCTACGGAAAGGACCGCCCCCTATGCTTCCGGCACGATGAGGATTGCATGCAGGTCAACCGGAGCGTGCATTTCGTCGTCAAACCGTAGGCCTGCCGTCAGCGGTCTTTTCTCCTTCCCTCAGTTCGGTCCTCCTACATCCTCGCCGACGAACGACAGGTGGGCGAGCGCGGGGCGTTCCGCCATCGCGGTCTGCAACACCTTGAGCAGTGTGATCGCCGTCGCGTCCTCCGGTCCGACCAGGCTTTGATACCGCTCTTGGACGAGCGCGAAGAATGCCGGCTGCGCCTCCTCCGGTACCCCGAGCAGCGTCGCCAGCGACGCCAGATGTTCGCCTGTCCCACGAGCCATGTCCTCGGCCAGACGATCGAAGGCATGACTGGCGATGTTGATGTGCTTGTTTTTCATAATCACGCCGTCGTTGCTGCAGCCGGATGTGCCGGAGGAGATGCCGAACGTCTGGCTGCCGAACGTGGCGTTCGTCGTGGCCATCATCACCTGGGGCGCGATCTGCTTTGGATTCCCATAGTCCGTCCAGGCGAGCTTACCCAGACCGCACCCCGGACCGTTGTCCGAAACGCTTGCCGCGCGCGCTTCGTGCTGGAACAGCAGCGCACATAAACACAACACTACAGATCCTATCGCTCGGAATTTCATAGATGCCTCCCCGCTCCTGGTGAATCGGTTGATCACCGTCAGATTAGCGCAGCCTCCTTGCTAGTCAAGAAAACACGTGAGCCTGCCGGGCTTCCCAAGGTGGACAGGCTGTCTTGTTCCGGACAATCCGTACTTTCGACTCTGTTTCACCGGCAGAACCTGGTCGTCCGGATCGAAGCCCGGGAGACTGAGCACCGGCGCAATCGAGCGGAAATCATCGGATCGTGCCCGCGTATGGGCTGGAACCGGTCTCAGCCGGTCTTGGCATCGCCTATGCGGGGGGTGATAGCATGAACACAGCAGGAAAATGGTGGGCGTCACCTTGATGGCGAGGTGCGCACATGACACTCCGACAGAAGCGGACGCTGTGGCGGCCGATTCGATGGGTGATGGCGATGGTCGCAGGCTGCACGCTGGCGATGCTGGCGGCCTGCGAGACTCCTCGCGCGACGTCCGATCGATACTTCGACGACGGCGAGATCACCCTCGCCATCGAGTCGAGGTTCGCTTACGAGAAGGTCGTCGATCCTTCGCGAGTCGAGGTCGAGACCAGGAACGGCCTGGTTCACCTGCGTGGCACGGTCGAGACGGCGGATCAACGCACACGAGCAGGAAAAGTGGCGTCGCAAGTCACCGGGGTCACGCGCGTCGACAACGAGTTGGAAATCTACCGCCGCTAGCGGCCGGTCCGGAAGAAGGCCGGCTGAGAAGCATCTCTCAGCCGGAGCGAGTTTGGCGGTGTTGGTGACCCGTGGATCCGTCTCGCCCGCATTATTCATGACGGTTCGTCGCGAAATCGCGGAGCTGCGTCGCGAGACCGGCGCGCGGAGCCGTGAGGGAGGAAGGCATACTCGTGCAGTATGTCGACCGACCGAGCGGCGAGGCCGCCGGCCTGCGTGGCGAAACTCCGCACGCAGGCTTGTCGCAGCAGCGGATCGGCGATTGCAGTAGAAGCGCTCATGAATAATGCGGGCTAGGGAGAGCCGGCTCGTTCTTTGCGATCCCAAAACTGAATCTGCTTTCCAGCCGGCGCCCCGAGATTCGATTCCGGATAATCCGTCTCCACCCTGATGAGCTTCTCGTCCGCGGAGAGTTCCGCCTTGGAGACGCCGATTTCCTTTCCGCCGAATTTAATGATGTTGAGCGTGTGGCGGCCGTCCACCCTGCTGATGCCCATCGTTTGTTTTGAGGGCTTACCGTCGATCAAAACCGGCACATCCCTGCCGTCGAGCGAGGTGACGATCGTTGTATCGCTGGCCCCCGGCGCGCCCGGACCCACGACTTTGTAGGTGATCTTCCAGCCCGACGTCATTTCCTCGATCTTCATCGTGAGCTGGCCGCCCGGCTGATTTTCCCGGAGCACCCAGGTACCCGTCCATGCCGCGTTCTCGGCGCCGGCCGGTGATCCGAAACCAAGAACGAGCAGTAGGAACGCGACACGTTTCATGAGAGCCTCGCTTTCTGGCGACCACGGCCGCGGAGAACCGTCACTTTCACATACTCCCGGCCGGCGGTCAAAGTATATGTCTGCCGAGCCGTGACTGAAAAGCCCCTGTTCTCATTATTCATCCACCGACGGTCGTATGAGCAACAACCCGTAACCGGCGGCGAAAAGCAGATACGCGCCGCTCCAAGCTGCGGCCGACAGTTGGAGGACCGTATGGGTCAGCGCCGTCGGCGCTTCTACCTGTGGGACGAGAATGCGCACCATGGCGCCCATGTTGACCAGCAGATAGATGGCGACCGTCAGCGCGCCGGCCCGCTTCGGTCGTCCCGTATGTCCCAGGCTCGCGCGGGTCATGACGGCGAGAGTCATGGTACCGACCGCGCCTGTGGTCAACGTATGCAGGGCGTTGGCCTGAGGTATCCCCGCCCCGAGCAGCGTGCCTCCGAGCACGAGCAGGGAGCACACGAGCCACCCGTATCCGACGTGAAGGATGAGGACCAGCGGCTCCGTGCGGCCCGCCCACCCGCGCCAGCGCCGGAGGCGCGCAAGATTCATGACACCGGCGGCCATGAACGCCCATCCGGCTATAACGGCGTCGGGACTGGCGATCCACAGGGCGGCGGCGATCAGGATCGATAACATCGAGAGGACGTCGAAGCGCGAAAACTCCGCCGGCAGCGTTGCGGTGCCGGACTGCGCCAGAAATTCGCGGGTCAAAGTCGGCGTGATCCGTCCGCCGATGACCGTCAACAGGAGCATGACCAGGGCGAGGACGAGCCGCTCCGACAAGTCGGTCGGCAGGCCGCGCAGGGCGGTCGCATGAAACAATACATTCGCTGCGGCGTAGAGGCTGATGATGATCGCGATAGGCGTGTGTGCCCAAGCGGACGCGGCGATCAGTTCTCGCCAGAGCAGCGAGGCCAGGAAGATCAGAAATGAGGCATCGAGGGCGGCAACGGCGAGCGGAGAAAGAATCGGTACCGCCAGGCCCAGACGGCCCGTCACCCATAAGAGCCACAGGCCAAGGAGCGGGATGCCGCGCAGCGGCGCGCGTCCGGTCCAGTTCGGGACCGCAGTCAGCAGAAAGCCCGCGATGACGGCCGACAGAAAGCCGAAGAGCATCTCGTGGACGTGCCAATCCCGCGGAGGATAGAGGAAGGAGGCGCTGCCGGTTCCGGCAAACAGCAGAGCCCAGATCGGCACGGCCAGGCCGGCAAACAGCGAAGCCGACAGAAAAAACGGTCGGAATCCGTACGACAGAACAGGGGGGCCGCCGTAAGGCGGGAACGAGGGTTCCTCATCCGCGTCTGCCGCGGGGACCGATGTGCTCGCTTGGACAGTGAGGAGTTTCGACGACACGGGCTGCATGATTTTCCTTGGCGCGTACGGACTTTGTCAATGGTCCGGCACCGCCGTCGCTTCGTTCGACATCGCTCGCGCGCCATGGCGCTCGCACGAGGGACCGCTTCTGCGCCTCGTTGTGCTAGAGTAATCGGCCTGATGTCCGAACAACGACGGAGACCGATGAGCGGGACCAGGTTCAACGGCCGCCATGCCGAAGGCGAAAGCGTGGGTATGGTTCGCAACATGGAGAACGGGCGTCGAATGGTGCTCAGCGCCTGGATCGTGACGATGGTGTTGCTGGCACTGAGCGGCTGCGCCCGATCCGGTCCGTCGAAGCAGGCTGCGGTCCCGGCACCATTGCCTTCGAGCTCGGCGGGGATCGCGACGGTGGATTATTGGCGGGACGTGCAGCCGATTCTGGAACGCCGCTGCGTCGTGTGCCATGGCTGCTACGACGCGCCCTGCCAGTTGAACCTGACCGCGTATGAGGGACTGGCACGCGGGGCCAATAAGAAACCGGTCTATGACGCCATGCGGCTCCTCACGGCGGAGCCGACCAGACTGTTCGAGGATGCCGGCACGGTCGCGGCCTGGCGCGACAAGAAATTCTTCCCGGTCCTGCAGGAAGATGGGAAGGCGACCGAGGAGCAGCGGCGCGCCGGCGTCTTCGCGCGCATGTTGGCGCTCAAGCGGACGCACCCGCTGCCGGACCACCCCATTTTGTCAGACAGCTTCGATCTGTCGCTCGATCGGGACCAGCAATGTCCCACCGACAGCCAGTTCGATGCGTTCGCCCAAAAGTATCCCCTCTGGGGCATGCCCTACGGCTTGCCCGGCCTGATCGACGACGAGTATTACACGCTCATCCGATGGATCCAGCAGGGAGCCCCGTATCGCGTTCCTGATCCGCTTCCGCCCGCGGTCACGACGCAGGTCGATGAATGGGAAGCCTTCCTCAACGGCGAGACTCCGAAGCAGGCCCTCATGAGTCGCTACCTGTACGAGCATCTGCACCTGACCCATCTCTATTTCGACGGGTCTCCGGATCGGCAATGGTTCCGCCTCGTTCGGTCGCGCACGGCGCCAGGCCGGCCGATCGACCAGATCGCGACGCGCCGGCCTTATGACGATCCCGGTGTGGCCAGAGTCTATTACCGCCTCGAACCGGTGCATGCCGGGCTTCTCGCCAAAACGCACATTCCCTACGGGCTGAGCCGGGCGCGGAAGCTACGGTTCACCGAGTTGTTCCTCGACGCACCGTTCGAGGTCCGTTCGCTTCCCGGCTATGAGCCAGGGGTCGCCTCCAACCCCTTCATCGCCTTCCGTGACCTGCCGGTCCGGTCGCGTTACAAGTTTCTCCTGGATGACGCGCAGACCTTCGTCATGCAGTTCATCAAGGGGCCGGTCTGCCGGGGACAGGTCGCGCTGAACGTGATCGACGATCGGTTCTGGATATTCTTCATCGATCCGGACAGCGTCGCGCTCGACGGCAAGGACGCGTATCTGGCCGAAACGAGCGACTATCTGTATCTGCCGACGGCCGAAGGGACAAGCCGGCTCGGCCTGGTTTCCTGGATGAAGTACTCCCGCATGCAGAATGAGTTTCTCAAGGCGAAGCAGGCTTATCTTGAATCGCTCGACCTCAAGGGCGAAGCGGCCGGATTGGCGTTCATCTGGAACGGCCGTGGACAGAATCGGAACGCTGCTCTGACCGTGTTCCGTCATGCGGACAGCGCTTCTGTCGTTCAGGGCCTGGTCGGCGACGATCCGAAAACCGCCTGGCTCATATCCTATGACCTGTTTGAGCGGATCTACTATCTGCTCGTTGCGGGCTTTGACGTCTACGGTTTCTCGGGCCACCAACTCGATACGCGGCTGTACATGGATTTTCTCCGAATGGAGGGAGAATCCAATTTTCTCCTGCTTCTACCCATCAAGGACCGGGAGCGAGAACGGGATTTTTGGTATCGGGACGCGCATGAGTCGGTGAAGGACTACGTTTTGGGGCGCCACATCAACGTCGGGAAGGAAAGCGGGATCCGGTATCAGACGGACCGGCCCAAGCACGAGCTGTTCGACATGCTGGGCCGGCACCTCACCGGCGCGTTGAACCAGGCGTATGACGTGGCGGGCGAGAAAGACTCCGATGTGCGTGAACCACTGCAGGGATTGTCCAAGATCAAGGGGCAGACGCTACAGTGGATGCCGGAAGTCGCTCTGCTCACCGTGACGGACGACCCGGACGGAGCCGGGCGCGAGGACCGACTCTACACACTGCTGCACGACAACGGGTTCAGCAATATCGCCTCGCTCTTCAATACGGAATCTCGCCGCCTGCCCGATGAAGACGGGATCACCGTGGCGCGAGGACTCATCGGCGCCTATCCCAACGCCTTCTATCGGGTGAAGCGGCAGGACCTGCTGGAGTTCATCGCCATGGTGGCCTCGCTCGGCGGCGAAGAGGACTATCGCAAGCTCGCTGAACGATTCGCCCTGCGCCGTACCAACCGGGAGTTCTGGCACCATAGCGACGTGATCCATGAAACCTACCGCCGCACCGACCCCGTCGATGCGGGATCGTTGGACTACAACAGGCTGGAAAACCGGTAAGCCCCTGGCGGCTCTAGCCCGCATTAGAACGTTTTTCTCGTCGGGTGGGCGTCATGTCGGGAGGGGCCGGCAAGGTGAGGCGGTCGCTCAGACGCATATAGGCATGGGCCAGCTCCGGGTCTGAGAGATTCAGCAGGTCGAAACTCTGTAGGCGGTCCCAGCGATAGGTGTAGATGCCGATTACGTCCAGCGTGTATTGGCGGATCGCCTCCCTCCTGCGCGGCCGATCCTCCTCACTGGCGTCATGGGTGCCGGTCCGACTGTCCGGCGCGAAGGTGCCGCTGACCGCGGCTCCGAGCGGAGATGGAATTCCGACTCTGCTGCCTTCCTGTTTCTCTAGGTGTTCCTTTAAGTGGGTTTCGATGTCCTTCACCGAACCGGCGGCGCTGGTCAGGCCCACCCTCCATTGATCCTCCAGATAGCGTGACCGGTCCAATTCCTCACGCGCATAGACGGCCTGCTCCAGGGCCGCATCCTCCTCTCCCGTGTCAAACCGGGCCGCGGCCTTCAAAAGGAACTCCCCGCAGCGTTGCAGCGCCAGGTGCGAACACCCGAGCAGGTATTGACTGATCTCGTTGGTCTTGGTCGAGGAACAGTAGGGACAGGGCCGACCCTTTCCGGAATGACGCAGGAACGAGTCATGGAACATGGGAAGTTACCTTATCGATCGGTCCCAGTCAGTGCTGATACCGAAAGTGTGAGGAGAACACACCCGGAATGTGGTAACAAGCTAACACGTGCAACTCCAATGCCCTTGATCTGAAGTGGAGGTTCCTCTTGGGAACCGAGAGAAATCAGCGGGAATGTGGATGACGATGATGTGGCGTACTACGTGGAGGATGCAGGAGACGAGAATATTTTGATTCAGCGAGGATCTATTCTGATTCTATGAGCAAAGACTCAGTGAGGAGCCGGCGGCGTGAAGATCTCGTGCAGATTGCTGAAAGAGCCGCCAGGGGTTGGACCTCCATCGATGACATGGATCCCTCCCTCGAGCCCGGCGGCTCCCAGACCATGTCGTCCGGTCGGCATCGGGGCCATCGCTTGCCACGTGCGCCTCACCGGATCGAATGCCTCATTCTCGCGGAACGTGCCCTCGGGACCTTCCCCTCCGAACACATAGAGCTTGTCTTTGAGCGAGACTGCCGCGATCCCGCTCCGAGCGGTCGGCAGCGGCGGGGCCGTCTCCCATCGATCCAAGGCAGGATCGTAGCTCTCTGTGACGGCGAGGTTCCGCTGATAGTCCCCGTTGAGCCGACCTCCGATCGCATAGATCTTCCCACCAAGTGTGGTGACAGCCAGATGGTCTCGGGGGGTCGGCAACGACGCCCGAGACACCCACCGGTCGCTGGCCGGATCGTAGGCCTCGACCGCTGCGCTGTTGCCCTTCTCGCCGAAGCCTCCGACCGCGTAGAGCGTTCCGCCGAACTCCGTCACCGCCAAAGCTCCGCGGGCGGTCGGCATGGGTGTCCGCTCGGTCCAGATGTCCGTGCCAGGATCATAGGCATAGACGGAGGCGACCGGTTGCCAGACGCTCAGGCCCGATTGCCTGTAGCCGCCGATTACGTACACGATGCCGCCGGCTACTCCAATGCCCACGTGGTGCAGTCCCATCGGCATGGAGGTTTTTGCCGTCCATCGATCCGATGCAGGGTCGTATTCCTCGAGCGCTGACGTGATCGCCAGTTTGGTGAGGTTACCCAAACCGGGCGGCTCGAATCCTCCCACGACGTAAATCTTGCCGTTCACCGTGGCGGCGACCGCCTCCGTCCGTTTCAGTGGGGCCGGAGCGGCCGTTCGCCAGGTGCCTTGGCCCGGTTCCGGCCTGGCCGGTTCCGCCGCCGGTTGCGTGATCGCCGGCCACGCCAGGAGACAGAACATGACAAGGCAGCCATGTGCCCAAGCGGCTGGTATGGCTCGTTCCCTCAATTGCACTTAGTATCCTCTGCTCGATCCTCCGCCGCGGCCCATGCGGTCGAGCGGCAGGGCATCGTATCGTTGCTTCAGGTCGGGATGCGCGTCGAGAAAGCTCTTCACGCCGGCTTCGTCGGCGAACACTTCCTTGCTGCGCGCGCGGTACTCCTCGACGGTCAAGTCATACTTCGCCAGGACCTTGCCGAGCTTGGCATTGATGTCCGCCCGCATGTCCTGCATCTGTTCGGGCGAGGGCCGTTGCCCCGGGCCGTTGCTCCCCCCGCCGGCGAAATAGTTGGTCATCATCTCCCCGATCTCGATGCGGGCTTTCACAAATTTCTCCACGTCCGCCGGGTCGGCCGCCCAGCCCGATCCGGTCCACAAGAATGCACATAACGCCAAACCGATCGCCCGATGCATGACCGTCATGAATCCCTCACGTTCAATGAATGGTTGATAATCTCGTCGTCCGATCCCTGCGGCAATCCATGCCCTGTGCGGACCACATCAGGAATGGGCGACGAGTGCATCTTACAGGGTTCGGTTCGGTGAAGGAAGAACAGGGGGAGATCACTAGTTTTTACGCCGCCGTGTTTGCGAGATACTAAAAGCTTTCGCCTTCCCCATTGGAGGGGGATCAGCCCCCTCGCCTTAGGGAAAGGCAAAACGAAGGTGACGGTCGTATCGTCAACTGCACGCGGTACTCGTTACGGGTACACAAGAAGGTGACGCAGATGAACACCACTCCACTCGATGTGACGGTCAAACTGGAGGAGCCGGATTCAGCTCAACAAAGAGCTATGGAGACATTGGCGCAAGACGGGCACGAGAGACAGAGTGGATCTCATGCACAGGACGGAGATGGGGATGGGGATGGGATGGATCGGCGGGGCGCCGAACGGGCGCCGGTGGATTGCCCGGTGAGCTTCACGTCGGAAGAAATCCATGGGTCCGTGGCCCAGGTCAAAGGGACGCTCATCGACCTCTCCAAGACCGGCTGCCAGGTCGCAAGCCTCACACCGCCCTATCGAGGCAGCCAAATCACGCTCATTCTCTATCTCCCGGATGGAGGGCCTCCACTGCGACTCATCGGGACCACGGTGCGTCATGTCGGTTGCCGTACGTTCGGTGCCGAGTTCCTCTCCGTCACGCCGGAAGAACGACGGCGTCTCCAGATCATCATCTTCAAACATCTGACATGGTCGGTGTTCTCGCTTAGGCGGCCGGCTTTCCGGTTCGCCTGAGCCTCCGCCGCCTCTCACTGCTCCGTACCCTAACAGTGTTGACAAACTGTGTGATGACCTCGGAAATGGAGTCGTGCCTGAGGTCACGGACGCCATCCGCATGCCCTGCAGGCTGTTCAGAAAGGCCGTCCAGCAAGGCCGCAGCGAGTGAAGAGGCGAAGCGTACTCTTTGCCGTACGTTGAGCCTCTGAGCGATGCGAGAACGCCGCTGGCGGACTTTGCCAACAGCCTGCTAATCCGAGTCAGTATTCCGCCGCATGAGCGCGAGAATCGACCACCCTCAGGCGCTGGGAAGGTCTCAGCGTAAATCAAGCCATGAGCTTGAAGGGGGAAATGACTGTAAGGGGTGAGGCCAATAACTCTGAGCGATTTCGCTCAGCGTGGCATGAGCGAAAATGTCTGAGGTGTGTCGGGAGCCAAACGCCTAAAGGGTCGACTGCCCATAATCATATGGAACTACAGCCGTTCACTCGGTCTGCTCACCATCCAGTCGCAGGACCGCGATTTGCACACGACTAGCACAGTTGATCGATTGTGAGTGTAGACACTCACGCATTGCTCGAACCTGGGAGGGTGATATGGACCAACACACTGCTGCCGATCAGATTCTCGAAGCGGTGAGAGCCCATCCGGACTGCGCCTTGGGACAATTGATCCGTAGCCTGCCTGAGTTGAGCTGGTTCGAAGTGTTTCACGAAGTCGATCGTATGGGCCGTACCGGTCGGCTCAAGCTGAGCCGGAACAGTTTGGGCTTGGCGACCACGCTTCGCGCTCAGTGACCGCACTCCAATCCAAGACGGCGGAGTTTCGGTTCAGCCTGCCTACTCTCGAGTCGTCAAGAAAGGAATGGATCCACGATGATGCTTCTCATCAGCCTCCTGGTCAGTCTGGTTCTTACGTTGGCAGTTGGAGCCTGCTCCGTCCCGTCGGCTCACGGTCAGATGGTGGCGCAATCGTCCTCGGGAGGCGACTCCAGTGGGAGAGCGGCCGGTCTGGGCCAAATCGGCGGCAAGAATCTCGCCGACATGACCAGCTTCGAGGCGACGATCAATTATCTCAATCGAAGGGCCGAGGAAGACGAACAGGAGCGGGCCGACAGAGACAAGCGGATGCGCGCGATCGGCATCTACGGCAACACGACCCAGGGCGGGGAATCCTACTTCAACCGTCTCCGTTACCAGTCTGCCGCGGGTGGTGCAAGATAGAGTCCGGGGATATCCATCCAAACCGCTCCACTCTTCGGCCGCACCATCGATAGGACTTCGTCGAGGAGACTGCTCAATCGTTCATTGTCTTTGAGATACCGTCTGGCTCGCCGCCTGTCTCGTCCGAACGTTATAACCGCCTGTTCGAGCCCCCGGTACGAGGTGACCACGCCGCTGGCGGACTTTGTCAGCAGCCTGCTAGTGTGGTGTCCCGTAAGTTCCTGTAATAATCCGTTCACCCTGAGCCGGTCGAAGGGCGCCCACTTTCAAAGAGTTTCGTTCATGGTTCGACCGGCTCACCGCGACAGAACTTCTGGGACGCAACACTAGCCAGCCGAATTGTGGGAGGAGACTATTTGGACGGACAAGGTCAGCTGCGCTTGCGTGATGGCATCCAGCAGCGCCTGTCGTTCCGTTTCGTGCTTCCGCAGTCTGGGGACTCGATTTACGAACCGCTCCGCTGCATCCGTGAGATGCTCCAACGTTTCGATGATACTTGTGCCGCCGTCTCCGCGAAGATTCCTGCCCTTCCGCCGGCGTCCCACATAGACCGACGGGGCCGACGGGTTGTCCTTTTCGAGTTCAGGTCGTCTGGATCGTGCCATGGTGTCCTTCCATCACATACGGTACGTACATTGCGGAGCAACCTCATACGAGGGCATACCCGTGCTTCAGGATTTATCGACCAATACGTCTTACCACGAGCTCGAGTGGACAAGCGAACCGTCCGACCTTCCCTGTCCTTCCCCTCCACCGTTCATGAACAGGATCACCTGATTTAGAAACCGATGGCCCAGCGGTCCTGATCAGTCACGCGTTGACAAGGAATCAGCTTAGGATGTTGCAGGGCGGATGGCCATTCGATAGAGCACGGCGCCCACCAGTACGACGATCGCAAGTCCTGGCCAGCCTCCTATCGGAGGCGCATCGAAGAGCGTAAAGGGATCGGCGGAGAGACCGGGAATCAACGCGGTCAGCGCGATCGGCATCGCCAGGAGGATGCCCATCAAAGCCTCTCCGGTGATCAATCCGGCAGAGAACAACAGGCCCACTCGCGAGGATTCTTGTCCCCTGGGTGCCGTCCGTTGGGCCAAGGCGGCGATGACGCCTCCGACGACGATGGCGGCAGAGAGTTTCAGCGGCAGGTAGATGCCGAGCGCGACGGCGAGGACTGGTAGACGAAAGTCGCTCCGGCGCGCGTTCAGTTTCCCGTCCAACAGGATCACCAGGATGCCGATCGCTGCTCCGAGCCCTACAAGGGGCCACGGTAGCCCCTGCCCGAAGACGCTCCGCGTGAGGCTCGCCATCAACGTGGCCTGCGGCGCGCTCAACGGATGTGGATGCACGGCCGTGGGTTCGCCGATGCCGTACTTGGCGTGGAGTAGCGACAGCACCGGCACAAGGATGAGGGCGCCGGTCAACACGCCGACGACTTGCATGATCTGCTGCTTCCAGGGAGTGGCGCCGACCAAATGGCCGGTCTTGAGATCCTGGAGGTTGTCCCCTCCCATCGCAGCGGCGCAGCACACCACCGCCCCGATCACGAGCGCCGCAGCAGGACCGGCCGGATGGCCCGCGCCCATGAACAGCACGAGCAGCAAGGCCGCCAGCATGATCGTTGCGATCGTTACGCCCGAGACGGGATTGCTCGAACTCCCGACCAGTCCCGCCATGTAGGCCGCAACCGAGGAGAAGAGAAAGGCGGCCAGCGCCATCACGACCGTCATGACGAGGCCGATCGACAGACTGTCCACGACACGTGAATAGATCCAGGCCATCGGGAGCAACGAGAGGATGAACGGGACGGTGATCCACGGCAACGACGCATCCTGCTCCGTCCTCGCCACGGCCGAATCGATCTGCGCGACGCGGGAGGCCTGATAACTGTCACGAAGCGACCGGACACTCTTCCAGACGGGCTCGCGCAGCTTCGTCAGCGTCCACAAGCCGCCCACCAACATCGCGCCAATGCCCACGTAGCGAATGTGCTGGCTCCAGATCGTCCTGGCCGCGGCCAAGCCGGCCAGATCGGGCGGCAGGCCGTTCAACAGCCCGTACGCCGGCATCAGGATGAGCCAACCGACCACACCGCCGGCAAAGACGACCACCGAGGTCTGGAGGCCGATGATATAGCCGACGGCGAGCAATGCGGGCGACAGATTGATGCCGGCGTAGAGGACCGTTCGCCCGACCTGTGCCGCCCCCTCGACCGATTCGGCCCACAGGCGCAAGCCGCTCTCGCAGAACTTCACTGCTCCGCCGATGAGGGACGCGGTTGCCAGCGCCTTGAAGTCGCCCGACTGTCCCTGCCGTTCCCCTCTCGCGACCTTCAACACTTCCGCCGTCGCCAACCCTTCAGGAAACCGCAAGCGGGCCGTCACGATAAGCGCCCGTCTCAACGGGATGGTGAAGAGCACGCCGAGCAGCCCGCCGACCGCGGCGATCACGGTGGTCTGCCAGTAGTCGAAGTCGGACCAATAACCGACCAACAGCAAGGCGGGAATCGTGAAGATCACCCCGGCGGCGAGCGCTTCGCCGGACGAGGCGGCGGTCTGCACGATATTGTTTTCGAGAATGTTCGATCGCCGGAACAGTCGAAGAATCGCCATGGAGGCGACGGCGGCTGGAATCGACGCGGAGACGGTCATGCCCGCGAACAATCCGAGATAGGCATTAGCCGCCGCCAGTATCGCGGCGAGGATCACCGACAGGACGACCGCCTTGACGGTAATCTCAGGCAGCGTGACCGTCGCGGGGACGACGGACTGGTCGTTGGGCATGTTCAATTCCGGACCACAGGCAAACGAAGCATAGTCCTGAGGGGCGACTCAATCATAACGTAGGGCGGAAGGAAGGTGACACCTGAAAGAGCACCGGCCCACAGGGAGCAAAGGGTGAATTTGATGTGCTCTCGCAGAGCTTCTGCTAGAGTGATCCCGGAGGCGCCGTATGAAAATCTTGCCGATCCTTTTCCATGACATCGACGGGGTGCTGTTCGGAGACTATGCAGGTGAGTTCCAGCTCCGACCTGGTGTGAAGTCCTGGCTCGCCTGGGCACATGAGCACTTCGAACTCATATGGTTGACCTCGTGGGAATCCGAGAAGATCAAGACGCTCTTGAAGGTACTGTATTGCGAGAAGTTCGGACAGTACGACGAGCCTCCGCTCTTCCGTCACGCCAATTGGACGAACTTGGAGAACAAGGTGGTCTGGGTTCAGCAGGCCGTGCATAAGCTGAACGGGCGGGAGTGGTTCTGGATCGACGACGACATCGGGAAATTTGAACTTGAGATTGAAGCAGCCGGTATTCCGCTCAATCGCTGCATCCAAGCCAATCCGGAGGGTCAGGACGAGTTACTGACCATCCAGTCCGTCTTGGCTCGTCGTCTGGGGACGTACCAAGGGACTCCGGACCAATCCGACCGAGACCGCGCCGCCTAACCCACATATTATTCATGAGCGGTTTCCGATTCTACCCCGACACCCGCGTCAGCATGTTCTGATCCGTGTGGTGAAACAGATCCGACTTTCCCGGCATCCGGAGCAATGAGTTTTCCTTGTAGTGCAACCGGTCTCGAGCGAGGATCGTCACGGTCACTTCGAAGCGCACGGTCTTGAATTCCCGATCGAGGAAACGGTTCGAGCAGATGCCGTACGTGTCCGACTCCAGGTCAGCCACCAAGGTAAATTCCGTGGCCGTCGGCTCCACCGTGCCGCCAGCGATGAGTGCGATGCCGCGCGGGACGATAAAACATCTGAGCACCTGCCGTTCTGCAGGATCCCACAACCAGTACCCGACCTCTTCGTGGAACGGATCGGTCTCTCCGATCCGTCGCGCCACGGTCGCATAGCGTAAGCCGTACAGCATCTGTTCGTGATTTCGCACCGGAAGGATCGGTTCGAATGTCATCCGTTCATGAAACTTGTTGTGTTCCGTCCCCCGATCGTCCGAGGGCGCGACGTCCTCGCCCTTCAGCCCCTCCCAGATGCCGGCCAGAGGCGCCAACGGTCCCAGTTTGCTCATCCCATCCGACTGCATGATGCCCTCCTGCTGAAGACGATCAGTTCGTGTGATACGGACGGCCCTGTCCGTGATCGAACAGGAACGATGTTCCGAGGCATTGTAAGAGGCCATGCCGACCGGCGCAACCGACAGGCAAGCAGTCGGAGGCCCATATCGCGACGCCACCCGAGCTTGAAATGGTGCCGCCAGCAATCCACCATCCCGCATCGATCTCTCTGCTATGCCGTCGCATCACCGACCCTGACTGTATCTCCCCGCTTGATCCTTCCTTCGCTGACGACGGCGGCATAGACGCCGACATAGCCCTGACTATGTTGGACGGCCGTCTTTAAGATGCCCACGTCCTTCGGGAGGCCGCCTTGAGGGAGTGTCGTCATGACGCAGCGAGCACAAGGGCCTGTAATCTTCAACATCACGTCGCCGATCGCCACGGTTCGGCCGATCCAGGTCTGTTCCACGAAGCTCTTTTCCCCGCTTCCGATATCCACGACCACGTTCGGACGAAAGCGCGGTACCTCAAAGCGACCGCTTGGATAGAGGTCATGAAGCCGGCTGAGTGTGGCGGTCGTCACCAGATGAACCAGGGCTCCATCGAAAAACGTGCCGGCTGGAAGCGTGAAATCCTGGACGCTGTTGCCCTGATCGATTCCGTCGATGTCGAGGCGATATTCCTCCGACTTGCCGCTCCAGGCCCGCAATGAGGTCTGCACGCCCGACACTCGGCCACGCTCGGCCTTCGCCACCGTGACGGTCCGATCCAAGATCCGTGAGAGGACGTGATCGCATTCAGCCGCCGTCGTGTCGATGGTCTCTCCGTCCGGCAGCGTGATCCGGACCGCTGGAATGGCCATGCCGTTGTTGGGAGGCTCGACGAATGCGGCGCGGAACGCGAACATCGTGGGCCACTTGGCGGGATTTTTGGCGGTGGCCGCTTTGCCATCGACACTGTCGATCAAGGCATAGGCGCGATCGCCGAGCAGACCATAGGCCGTCAGGTCAGCCGCCGCCAATTGCTCTCCTCCCATGGACTTGACCGGATACCTCCACAACGACGCGACCGTTCCTGTTTCGACTACCATAAAAAATAGTGCCTCCTGCCTGTTGATGAAGCAGAGAGCTTATCGCAAACCCAATATGGCTTGGAAGCCTATTGATCGAGACATCGCCATTGCGGTGGAGCGAAGCGGATGAGCGGGATGCTATCGGCTCAGGCCTTGGTCCGCCGATGTCTCCGATAGTGGGCGGCCACTTTGCTGCGGTTGCCGCAGAGACTCATACTGCACCAGTGCCGCGCGTGATTCTTGGTCGTGTCGTAAAAAAAGAGGACGCAGGTCGGATTCTGGCATTTCTTGATCAGAGCGAGATCGCAGGTGCAGAGCAAGTCGCTCGCGGTCTCCGCGAGCAACCCCATCAACCGACGCAGGTCTTGGGATTCGGCTCGAAAGACGCGCTCGAACCGTCCTTTGCGGCTGATCACTTGGGGATATCCGACACGGGACTGTAATTGTCCGTTGATGACCTCCACCGATTCCTGAGAAACGCGCTTGCCGGAGGCGATCCGCTCAACCATCTCCCGTAGCACGGCGCGAAATGCCCGCGCGTGGTCCATGAGCTGCGTCCCCTTGGTCTCTCCGCCCCATTGTCGCTCGATCTGCTTCGGATCTTCGGCGAGCAGCTTCGCCTGCGCAAGCCAGCGGATCAGATCGGAAAAAGAGTTCAGCAGATCTGCGGGCCGACCCTCCAACACGATCTGGGTGTTGATGAAGTCGAGACAAGGGTGGTTGCCGAGGAAAAAAAACGGTATGGGACTGACCGCTAAAGCCATAGTTGACAGGTTAGCCTAAAATTAGTATAACCGTCAATGTAAGTATTAGATGGTTATTCCGACAGAGCGAGTAAGAAACCTGTATTCCCACACCCACGCCGGCCCAACACCGGCACTTCTCACAAGGAGGCAGCCATGACCGCTGATCGCTCCACCATTCAGTACCGCACGCAGGATGTAGATGGGCTCCGTATCTTCTATCGAGAAGCAGGCGACCCGTCAGCCTCGGCCGTCCTGCTCTTGCATGGGTTCCCGACCTCGTCGCACATGTTCCGGAACCTGATTCCCCTGCTCGCGCCGCATTTCCACGTCGTGGCGCCCGACTTGCCGGGGTTCGGGTTTTCCGATGCCCCAAATCCAACTCGCTTCCGGTACAGTTTCGAGCGACTTGCCGAGGTGATGGAACGGTTCACGGAAGCGGTCGGCATGAATCGCTACGCCGTCTACGTCTTCGACTACGGCGCCCCGGTTGGGTTCCGCCTTGCGCTTCGGCATCCGGAGCGGATTACGGCGATCGTGTCGCAGAACGGCAATGCCTACGAGGAAGGCCTCAGTACCGGCTGGAATCCGATCCAGAAATATTGGGCCGATCCCTCGCCGGAAAACCGCGCCGCGCTCAAAGCTTTTCTCGAGCCGGAAGCCACCAAGTGGCAATACACGCATGGCGCCGACGCAGCACGTGTGGCCCCGGAGTCCTATGCCCTCGATTCAGCCCTGTTGGCGCGCCCGGGCAATGCCGAGATCCAGTTGGACCTCTTTCTCGACTATGCGAGCAACGTCAACCTGTATCCCCAGTTCCAACGGTACTTCCGTACTCACCGTCCGCCGACGTTGGCGGTGTGGGGCAATGCCGACCCATTCTTTCTCCCGGCCGGGGCCAGGGCCTTTCAACGGGACAATCCCAATGCCCGGGTGGAATTCTTCGATACCGGACATTTCGCCCTCGAAACGCACGGGAGGGAGATCGGAGAGCGGATCGTGGCCTTCTTGAACAACACACCGGAGCCAACCGTCGTTGGAGCGTAAGGCCGGGCGATGGGAAGCAGAGATGAGGAGACAAAACGAAGGAGGTCTGGGATGAAGCTCCTATCGGTGCAAGTCGGACATCAACGTACGGTGCGATGGCGGGGAAGAGCGATCACCACCGGCATCTACAAAGAGCCGGTCGCCGGGCGCATCATGTTGCGGCGCTTCAACCTCGACGGCGACCAGCAGGCCGATCTCACCGTGCATGGCGGCCGGGACAAGGCGGTCTATGTCTACCCATCCGAGCACTATGCCTTCTGGCGGAAGGAATTGCCCGGCGAGCAGCTGCCGTACGGCGGCTTCGGAGAGAACTTTACCAGCGAGGGGCTGGACGAGCAGTCCGTACATATCGGCGACCGGTTCAGGATCGGCGGCGCAGTGGTCGAGGTGACTCAGCCGCGCCTCCCCTGCCACAAACTCGGTTTGCGCTTTCGGCGCCCCGCCATGCCGAAGCGTTTTCACGCGAGCGGTCTTTGTGGCTTTTATCTGGCCGTCATCGAGGAAGGTGAGGTCGGCGCAGGCGATGCGTGGCAACAGATCGCCCACGACAATCGGGAACTGTCGGTGAGCGAGAGCTATCGGAGGGTGTTTGAGGAGTGAAGGGGTGGAAGGAGCAGGGAGAGTGAAACGGGGGAGCCTCGGCGGATACCTCGCTCCTCCCGTCATGCTCGCGATCGCGAGGGTATCCCTATCCGTCCTTGGGCCAATAGTCTCGACTAAAAGTTTTCAAGACACCGTCCGGCGTAAAGACCAGCGTCTTCAGCCAGCCTTGTGCTCCGCCGTATCCGCGGAACTCCCAGGTCCACACGCTTTCTCCATTGACGGTCGTTTCCCGCTTCGCCGGCTTCCCCCACTCGCTCAGATAATAATCCTTTGTCTTGATGCCGATTTCCTGTCGTCTGTCGGCATCGAAAGCTTCCCATCGCTGCTCCAGCGTCAAGGGACATCCCGTCGAACAGGTGAGAAGCATCAGGATCGCGCCGGACAACAAGATAGGCCGTGTCATGGCTCGATCAGCTTGACCGACATGGCTTGGCCGTTTTCCGAGATCATGGCCTCCACTCGGTCGCCGGGATTTGCTCGGGCGGGGATTTTTGTCTCGCGAGTGAGCTTCAATTGAATCTCCTGGCCTGTGGGAGTCGTGATGAGATAGGCCTTGTCCACGAATTTCAGGATGTCTTCCCCTTGAGCATCCTTCGCCATGTGGAAACTTCCCTCGACTGCTGAAACCTGACCCGTCACGGTTCGTGGAGATGCCGAACCCGATCGTGCTTGGGCTTCGGTCATCGGGGCAGAGCACAACAGGCTCACAACGCTGAGGCCGATCGTGGTGACAGCGGCACCGATGGACTTGACGCCAGCCATGGTATCCTCCTCGCATCTACCCACCTGATTAGTATCAATACTCCTGATGTAGCTTGAGTGTCTAAGGGTCTCGTCGAGTGTGTTCGAAAGAAATAGATTCGTGATCCTCATCACGCGCACGCGTACGGGTCTACGGGATTGATGCTAAGTTTGACACAACGCCTGTAGGAGTCAGGCACTAGGAATATCTCTGGTCACGGAACACGCGGACCCTGGCTACGCTGAGATCTGTACACCGATCCTTCAAGGCTTTGCCGGCGAGGCGCGTGCTATCGTCACCTCGGAAGACTGACGAAAAGACCGTTGACAAGAGTGTGGTCGAGGCGTATGAGAAGAGCTGCGAAGGAGGTCGCTTATGGAAGACCTCAGTCCACCGGACCTGAACGGCCCGCCGAGCTAGAGGCGGGTCTCTCGTCGGTCACGCCGGCCATATTTCGAACGGCCACACGTTCCCGTGTAGGGACGACCGACCGGTAGCCCAACATCCTCGATCTCGCACGGGTCTCCCCACTCCAGGCATTTCTTAAGATCGGTTCCAGCGTCCGCCGCCATCGTCACGGACCACCGGCTGTGTGAGATGGAGGGTTGCTGGTAACGTGTTCGCTGGTCTTAGGCACCAGGGGGAATACGCGTGTTTTGGGATAGGGCGCATCCTTCGCAAACGCCGGAACGTGTCTGTTCGTTCTGCGGGAAAAGTGAGAACGCGGTTCGCAATCTCATTGCGAGCCCGGTCGAGCACAATTGTCAGTCCTGCAAGAGGATCTCCACCCTGTTGATCTGTGAGGAATGTCTGAAGCGCTGCGCCGGCTCCTTGAGCAAGGACGGCCAGGGGGCCGGTGCCCGCTCTTCGTCGGTTCCCTCGATCATTCCCAAGCCCACCGACATCAAGGCGACACTCGACGAGTTCGTGATCGGGCAGGAACGCGCGAAGAAAGTGCTGGCGGTCGCGGTCCACAACCACTACAAGCGCATCGTGAATCGAGACCGACTCAAGGACGTCGGACTCCAGAAGGGCAATATCCTCATGATCGGATCGACCGGAACCGGGAAGACGCTCCTGTCGCAGACGTTGGCGCGCATCATTCATGTGCCCTTCGCCATCGCGGATGCCACGACTCTGACCGAGGCCGGCTATGTGGGCGAGGATGTCGAAAACGTCGTGCTGAAGTTGCTTCAGAACTGCGACTACGACGTTCCGCTGGCCGAAACCGGGATCATCTATATCGACGAAATCGACAAGATCAGCCGGAAGTCCGAAAGCCCCTCATTGACGCGGGACGTCTCGGGCGAGGGTGTCCAGCAAGCGCTCCTCAAGCTGGTGGAAGGGACCAGCTGCAATGTGCCGCAGAAGGGCGGACGCAAACATCCGGAGCAGGAGTTCATCCGGGTGGACACCACGAACATTTTATTTATCGCGGGCGGGGCATTCGTCGGGTTGGATCGCATCATTGCCGAACGAACTATGCCGAAACGGTTGGGCTTCGAGACGCACGACCCGTCTGTCGGCATCGACGGTCATACTGAACTGCTCGGCCGCGTGGAATCGGAAGACCTGTTGAAATTCGGGCTCATTCCCGAGTTCGTCGGACGATTCCCCGTCCTGACCACCCTGGCGGATCTCGATGTGCCGGCGCTGATTCGCGTCCTCACCGAGCCTCGCAACGCGCTGGTGAAACAATATCAGGCCCTGTTCGAGATCGAGGGTGTCGACTTGAAATTCAGCGACGCCGCCGTCAGGGCCGTCGCCCGGCGTGCCGCGCTCATGAAGACCGGCGCGCGGGCGCTGCGCACGATCCTCGAAGAGGTCATGCTCGACCTGATGTACGAGGTGCCCGCCATGGGAGACGTCAAATCCGTCGAAATCACCGAAGACGTCATCTCGGGGGTCGCGCAACCCCGGCTCGTCACGTAACAGGCTGTTGACCATGTCCCCCAGCGGCGTTCTCGCGTCGCTCAGAACTCACAACGAGAAGGAGTCGGTCGATTTCCTCTCGCGCCCTGCCCGCGAAGGCGGGCATCCACTGCTCGATCAAGACTCCATGCTGCCCCGCTACCCTAAGGGAGAGAAGGCAGACCGCATCACCGTTGTCTAAACAGAGCAAAGTTCCGACGGAGACAGGCGTCCGACGTCAGGCTGCCTGTCTGGGTCTCGTTCGCGCCGGCGTGGCCTCGATCGAGCGATCACCCTCGTGAGACAGGCGCGTCCGCCGCTTCTCGGAGTCGCTCTCCTGCGCCATCGACCAGGCTTGCAGCCATACGAGCGCACCTATCGTGACAACACCAATGATTTCCACCATACGGCACCTCCGTGGCGCCATGAACAGATGACGCCAAGCACGAGCGTCTCTTGGCCCGGCGTCATCTAGGCTGCACGGCGCCCGCTCGACGCCTGAGGAATGGTCTCCTGCGGCTCATCGAGCCGCCTGGATGTGTCGGACGATCCCGTCTTCGAACCAAGTAAGGTAAGGCTCACGAAGAGGGTCGCTACCATCGAGACGATACCCGCCACGATCCCCCAATACACCAGCGACATAGATCACCAGCTCGCGCGTCACCCGCGCGAGTCCTCTTCTCACGGCGCTTACGCGGCCGGCCGATAGACCCATTTGGCCGCGTTGTGCTCCATCTCGGTCATGGCGATGCGATCCCGTCGCTGGGCTGCGAGCGTGATCCCGCCAAAGAACACCGCCATCAATGCGATGCCGGCCGCGGCGAACAAGCCGGCCGGAACCTCCGGCCACGAAGCCGGTTCAGTCGTGACCGCAGCCGGTTCTTCAGGAGAGAACCGGATCGCGGCCAGTAGTTGCAACTGATCCGACAACGCCTCTGTGCGAACCGCGGCAAGGACCAGGCTGCCCAGTTGTGGTTCCAACGCCGCCCTGCCTTCTTCCGCTGTCCATTGCCCCTGTGCCACGTGGACCAGCGCCGAGCCTATCCGTTCCTGAATGGCGCCGGCTCGCTCGGTGTAACGTTGGAAGGCATCCACGATGCTTCGTCCGAGGGTCGCTTGCCATGTGGACGAAAATTCGTCGTCAAGCCGTTGCCCTCGCGCCTCGATCGTGCGGATCATGCCGTTGTTGTAGTCCGACAGGTACAGATCGGCCGACAGCGCGCCGTTTCGGACCCCGCGCTTCGTGCCGTTCACGATCGCGCGCCCCATGATGCCCTGGACGCGGGCCTGATGGTCCGCCGGCATCGTCTCCGCCTGATGCATTACCGCTCCAAACGGGCCTCCCGCGCCGGCGTCGAAGTCATTCGCCGCGAGGGTCGCGCGGTTCCATTCCACGGCCGACTGGGCGATGAGATGGTTGGTCCGTCGCTCGAAAAGGGCCTCGTCGACCAAGGTCTGGCCGATGACCGGCTGGAGCCAGATCATCCCGTCCATGTTGTCGACGGTTTCTTGAGCGTAGATGGGCTGCGGAACAGCCGCCTGATAGGTGCCGTTGGCGGCTCCGAAAAACAGAAGGGCACCGAAAAGAATCGCGCACATGCCGACACCCACGATGATGTCGACGGTGTTGTAGCGGTACGACATCACGACCTCCTTTCGCCTTCCGGCAGGTCGGCGCGCGGCAACCGCGCCGCTCGGCGTCCGGCGCACACGACGTGAAACGGTTGTTGGTCAGGAATGGCGAGGCCCGCGGCATCCCGTGTCAGCACTCGGGAGCAGAGCCGCGCCCGTTTGTGGTGAAAGCGAGTTCGAGCGAGAGAAAGGCCGCACTCGCCATGTCCGTTCCGTTGGATCTTGGCTCCACGGAGGATCATGGCGACCACCTCCAAAATGAGGTAGCTTTGAGGGGATACTTACTCTACGCTTCGCTGAAAGATCGGTCAAGAGCGCTCAGGCGGGACAGCCGGATGACCGAATGTCTCAGGCGCAGGGAAGATTCGACTGGACGCCGGGTCGTCTTCCGGACCCTCTGTGGTGACGATGAGCCGGCCTTGCGGTCGAGCCGGAACCGACGGATGAGGCCGCCGGACTCCCCGTCGCGACCGGAACCGATTGACCGAGCAACTGTTCGATCGCCCGGAGTTGTTCTCGATCGTCGGCCGTCACAAAGCTGGTCGCTCTCCCGGTGGTCTTCATGCGGGCCGTGCGTCCGATGCGATGAACGTAGTCTTCGGGACTGTGCGGAAGATCGTAGTTCACGACATGCCCGATGTTCGCCACGTCGATGCCGCGGGCCGCGATATCCGTCGCCACGAGGACGCGGAATGTCCCGCGTTTGAACCCCTCCAGCGCCGCCCGTCTCTGCGAGAGGTTTCGGTCGCCGTGCAGCACGGCGACCTTGTGTCCCGCCTCGCCCAGCACGCGACCCAGCCGATCCGCGCGGTGCTTCGTGCCCGTGAAGACGAGGACCGTCTCTGTTTCGTTTCGGAGCAGCGAGATCAAGAGCCCCGGCTTTCGATCATGCGAGGTGTGGTGCAGCGACTGCGTGACACCGTCGGCCGTCGTGGCGGGTCGCGCCACCATGACGTGGACCGGATCCTTGACATTTGCCTCAACCAGTCGCGTCAGGTCTGCCGGTAGAGTGGCGGAGAACAGGAGTGTTTGCCGCTCTTCCGGCAAGGCAACCAGAATTTGGTCGATCTGCGGCGCAAAGCCCATATCCAGCATCCGGTCCGCCTCGTCCAGCACCAGAATGTCGATCAGTCCCAGATTGACCGTGCCGTTCCACATGTGGTCCAGCAGGCGACCGGGCGTGGCGACCAAAATATCCGGTCGCTGGCGAAGCCCGCGCACCTGCGCCGGCATGTCGGCGCCGCCGACCAACGTGGTCGCAAAGATGCGCATGTGCTTGCCGAGCCGGTCGATGGTCTGCTGAATCTGGATCGCCAGCTCTCTCGTCGGCGCCAAGATCAGGGCGCGCGGGTGATCTTTGGGATCGGCCGCCAGCCGTTCGATCAAGGGAATCACGAAGGCCGCCGTCTTGCCCGTGCCGGTTTGCGCGCAGCCCAGCACGTCGCGACCCGCGATGGCGTGGGGAATGGCCTCGGCCTGAATGGCCGTGGGATGAATGAAACCCGCTTGAGTCAGGTCTCGGAGCAGTGCCTCGGACAAGCCGAGAGCGTCAAAACTCGTGTGAACAGTCGTGTGCACGACACTATCCTTTCAGTTGGATCGCATACTCACGAAGATCAGAGAACCGAGGGGAGGCAGATCAGGAAGAGGAGAGTCCGCTCCAAACAGGACCTGGCCGCGATGCGATCGCGAGATCCGTATGGCTTCAGTATCCCGCTCGCCGGACCACTACGAGCACGAGATGTGGCGTTACAGTACAGGATCGCAGGCGCGGCGTCAACCTCACTGATACCTTCGGTGTTCCGCGCCGACCGCACACACCGTACTCATCACATCATGCTTAAAGGATCACCTCGCAGGGCTGCAAGAACACTTTGAGCGGGACTTCCTCACCCGCGCGCTTTTCGATCTCCATCATATAGAGCTGCTTTACCGCCTCGGTGATCGGCGCCACCTGCTGGTCGTCGATCGCCGTCATGATCGACACGTTGCGATCCGCCATCCAGCTATATTCCGAGACCGTTCCCGTGAGGCCTTTTCCGCCCAGTCCGGACATCACCGTATATCCTTTGACGCCGGCACCGTTGAGAACCTGAACCACGGCATCCTGCAACCGCTCCCGGCAGATAATGGTGAGCATCTTCATGGCGGCTATCCTATATGAAACAAGCGGATCAGTCACTGACATGCGAAACCATCAGCGCCGCTGGTGATCCACGGCGGGGCTTGGACGCGGCCGTGCTTCGAGATCCTCAAAACTCCGCGCTTGCCGGTGGCCGTCATTACGATATAATACGCCCTTTGGCGCCGCCCAAGTCCAACCCGAGGAGCATACACATGAGAGTTCAGAGCCGTGCATCGATCTGGCGCGTGCGGGATGTTGCGATCATGAGCGCCCTGGCGCTGTTCATCGTCTTGGAAGGGCAGCCCGCGATCGCGGCCGACGACTCGGGAACTGCGGGAGGAGCAGGATTGCAGGCGGCCAGTTGGCTGGCGACCGTGCCCTATGGAGCGGTCAAGGTCGCGTATGCGGTCGGCGGCGGTGTCGTGGGAGGACTGGCCTGGGTGATGACGGCGGGAAATACGGACATTGCAAAGGCGATCTGGAGTCCGGCCATGACCGGCCACTATATCGTGCAGCCGCAGAACCTGACGGGGGAAAAGCCGTTGCGCTTCGTCGGGGGCTCGCCGAACTAAACGAGCACGAGTCGCGAGAAGAGATCTGGACGGGCTCCTTTATTCGGATTTGGTTTTCTGGGCAACCAATTGCACGTTGATATGTTCGGGATCAAGAGTCCAAGCCCCTCCGACCATCACATCCACGATCACGCCGGGATCGATCCAAAGAATATTTCCAAGAATAGTGGCGATAGCGTTGAAATCTCGCTTGATCGTGATCCTCTCCGCTTCATAGCCGTCTTTTTCTATCGTGACGGTGTAATCCTCTGCGCGACGTAGATCGGCGGTATACGGAGTCGCGAATCTGGTGCCGTTCTGGAGTTGAACAGTCGCCCCGGCTGGAGTGGTATTGAATGAGACCGCTTGTCTGCTGCCATGAATGATGGAGCCGCAGCCACTCAGGACTGCATAGAGCGTCAGCACGACGCCGGTCGAGTTCCACATAGGCCTTCCAACGTTCACAGTCGATACCCCCTTTTTGCCGGGTTATACGATCGGGTCGCAAGGCTGGAGGAACGCCTTGAAAGGAACCGCGTGTCCCGAATGCTCCTCCACCAGCGCAGCTTGCAATTGCTTGACGGCTTCCACGAGTGTGGCCATCCGGTCGTCTTCGAGCGCCACGAGGAGCAGCTTATTTCGGTCGGATGAGGTGTGCGTGACCGACACGGCGCCGGTCTCCCCGCTGCCGCCCACCCCGTGGACCACCGTGTATCCCTTAATCTTCAGCCTGCGGAAAACTCCGAGCACCTCATCTTCGAACGGTTCCCGGCAGATAATGGTCAGCATCTTCATGATGCGTCTCCTCTTCGGTTCAGCCAGAGATCAGTCCAGCCCCGAGGATACATCGACACGAATCTCTTTGGGAACCGTCGCGGACACGGCCACGGAGCCACCATTCGACGCGCACACGCTTGAGACGAATCGGGCCACCCTTTGAACGACTGATCAATGCGAGTACTACATCTCCCGTCAACGGATGACGGCCTGTCGGATTGTGACGAAAAATAGTGCATGAATTTCCGAACGGAAACAGTATAATGACAAAAGTCGCCGGTCATCATGATCTACGCGGAGACGTGGTCATGAAACACACTCCGACCACCATCCATCGGTTCCGAACGGTCCTTTATCTTTTTCACCCACCCACCAGCGACCCCCATTGGGAGGTCAGCCATCACAGGAGGTGCGGTCTTGCCCATTTCACCAACACTCAAAAGCCATCTCGATCGTGAACATGTTCATTACGATGTATTACCCCACAAGCGGACATTCCGCGCTACTGCCATCGCCCAGACGCTCCATACATTAGAACGAGAGATGGCCAAGGTTGTGATCGTCAAGGTGGACGGGCGGTTCGTGACAACGGTGCTGCAGGCAAGCTGGAACGTGGATCTCCATCGCCTCAGGAAGATCTTCATGACCCGCCATGTGCGGCTCGCAACCGAGGAGGAGCTTACACGACTCTTCCCGGATTGCGAACTGGGCGCAATGCCGCCTCTCGGCACCCTCTATGGGCTTCCTGTGTATGTTGACCGGTCGCTCACGGATGATGAGGAGATTGTCTTTGAAGCCGGCACACATTCAGATGCGATTCGCATGCGCTACTGGGACTTTGCCGCGCTCGTGTTTCCAGTGGTGGCGGAGTTCCACTGTCCGCCGGCCGCGATGAGATGACGGATGAATGGAAAACGGTTTGGGAATTCCGTCATTCCCGCGCAAGCGGGAATCCAGGCGTCAGTTCAGAACCCCTCCCACACTTGATTTCTGTGTTCCCAGACAGGCTTGCGGGGATCGCTCGGGGATGACTCGATCGCCGGAACTTCCGCCCCTGCTGCCTCGGTGAGAGATGAGTCAACAAAGACTCCCGACCCCTTGGTTTTGTCTTCCGTAGTGGAACCCACATCCCAGGCAGGGTATCTCTTATGAGGCATGTCTGCCACCGACGTTCCGTTAAGATTTCTTTCGGTACACGTTGAGCCCAACTTTTTCCTCCCGATTCGGAATCGTCACATTCCCTTCCGTCGAAGCGATGATGATGGTCTTGCCTGATGCGGAAGGTCCAAACTCCTTCGAGAGATCCACTTTAATGGTCAGTATCGTCCCATCCACAGTCATTTCAACGTTCTTCATGATGATATCCCCTCGGTGGTGTGACTGGTTGGTCCTCTTCGTCGGTCGTAGCGAATCCCCCTGGCAACGAATCATGGCGCAGTGAACGTCGTCATGAGCCGGCCTTGCCCGAGGCATAGCGTCGTGTGTTCGCTCTCGCTATTCTACGGGAAGAGCGCGTCCGGTTGCACGACCATCGATCCACTTACCGTGCCGTGAATCCTCCATCGATGACCAGTTCGGTGCCGGTCACACACGCGGCTTCGTCGGACGCCAGATACAGCATGCCATAGGCGGCTTCTTCCGGCTGCGCGATGCGACCAAGGGGAAGATGGTCTTTGACCTGCCGGCTGCTTCGCGCATGGCGGGAGAAGCACCTCTGCATTGTTCACCAGAATGTCGAGCCGACCGAGCGTTTCCAAAGCCGTGTGAATGACGTGGCGCCACGAGTCTTCCTGGGTCACGTCCCGAGCGGCAAAGCAGACACGCCCGCCCTCGGCATGAAGGTTGGTCACCGCCTGTTCGCCTTCAGGGCGGTCACGCTGTCGGATCACCACGGAGGCATCCTCGCGCGCGAAGAGCCTGGGTCTCGCCAATCCCAGTCCCCTGCCACCTCCGGAAATCGCCGCAACCGTTCCTTCAAGACATCGTCTCATCTTGCGTCAAAATCGACATCTGCTGGACTTTAGAGAGCGCTGGTGAGAAGAACAACTATGACCTACCCTGCTTTGATGTGCTTGGGTGCGGTCTTCGCGATGGCCGCGGCCACCGCCCATGCTCAATCGGCTCGGAGCGACGGTGAACAGAGTTCGTCGCATGCCGAGGCGAAACCTCCTCCGATTGAGTCACCAGTTCCCGCAACCAGACTGCCCGATTCTCAATCTGACACGGCATCCCTCTCGCCGCTCGCGCAACCACCAGCCAGCCGAATCTCAGAATTGGCACAGCTCAAGGCGATCACCCTGTTGGCTGTGCTGCCGTACTTCAACTCACTCGCCCAGCTGGCCCAGCTCTCAACAGCCGAGAAGGAGTCGTTCGCGCTCAGGTTGTTGCGAGATATCAACAACTGTGAAACCCCTGCGTGTTTGGTCAGCGTCCAAGCGGAGTTGAATAGAACCCTGATGGATCGGCTTGTGAGCCTCTACAAGAATGTGGGTTGGGGTCGTCGCTCCTCCCTCTAATCTAACGAATTCACCTGCCTGCGCAGGAAGCCACGGCTGTCAAGCCGTGGGGCTCCGCTGTGGTCGAATAAGTCACCGGGTCGCTCCTTCTGAAAGAATCACGCAAGAGGGGACACGAATCGGTGTGCGACCGAAGACCAACGCCAGGGGTCGGGTTATCCTCAGTGCGTCCAGATCTGCTCGGGTGACTCCGCAAACGGATACACGTGCACCATCCAGCCGAAGAGCTGCGGATGGAAGCGCCCATTGGCTTGATCGCATTCGGCTTTGGTAACGATCGAGCCTTTCGGTCCGAACTTCTTCCAATCCGCGTGCTGCACATCCTGTTTCTGGGGCAGGCAGATATTCACATGAGCGTGCCACTGCGCCACGCTCAGCGGAATGCGTTTGTTCAGATCTTCCTCGCGTTCCCACTTCGGCGCCGTGAACATTGCGCCTTCCAGCTCATAGCCGCCAGGCGCCTCCCGGTATAACAGCGAGGTCGGCTGCTTTGGATCGAAGCTGAAGGCCGCCTTGAATCCATTCATCTTGCGCGTAAAGTGATAGTGTGTCTGCCGCACGTTCGGCAGGAATGGTTCATAGCCCTCATCCTGAGCGAAGCGATACTCTCGAAATGGTGCCAACGCCTGTCGCAGCTGCCGAAGGATATCCCATGCCGTCGCCTGGTCTGCCTGATTCGCCGAGCGAAGCGTCGTCCATCGGAAATGCGGTCCCAGATGCGCATGAGAGCCGGCCATGGAGAGCACCGCCTCGGCCTCATGGTCCCCATGCAGCTGCTCTTCTTCTACATTTGCATGCGACATCGTCTCCTGCATTGTCTGCGCTGGCTGCTTGGCAGAACAGGAGAGCGTAAAGAGTAATGCGAGAATCAAGACCGGGGAAAACATAATTTACACCTGACTCATCATACTCATTATGGTTGAGAGTGGTCCAATTGTTGTTCTGCTTGCGATTTCTGGGCAACCAGAGGCAGGTTGATGATTTCAGGATCGGGGGGCCAAGCCCCGTCTGCGAGGACATCCGCAATGACGTCTGGAACGATCCACAGCATATTTCCAAGAATGGTGGCGATAGCATTGAGGAAGAAAGGGAACAGCCTGTCCCCTTTCTTGCCTCTCATGCGCTCCTACAGAATCACCGGTAAGACTCCACGGGCGCCAGCTTGAGGCGAACCGGGGAAGCCGCTAATCAACGTGAGTATTAGGGCATTGGAAAAGCCTCCCGGCACCTTTTCTGTGCTTTCTCTATAGTCATGTCCCACAAACTAGAAAACCTTGACCAACGCCTCGCCTTCGCATCTTTTCTCCGATTGTCTCATGTGACTTGTTTGCACACAGCCCAACCGATATCGGGTTCAACGTGTCCCGTCGCGTGATGCCCCTTAACCCCGATAAATCCTGCGATAAGATCGAAATCCAATGCTGCATCCGTCCCCTGGAATCTCACGACAACTGGGGCCCGAGAAAGGCCGTTAGGCACAATTCCTGGTGAGATCCCTTCTTCGATTGTCACTTCTTCCTGCCGAATACTCAAGAATGGATTTCTGACCGTCGGCGCATTTGTCCGATAGTCCTTCACATACGGAAAGAGATTTGCAAGCCAGCCGGTCATAACATTGCCCCCATAGACCTCCTTAGGCTTGTAAATATGACGCCAAAACGGAAGTGAGGGAGCGCCTTCGGCTGATTCAACTAGCGCATCACAGATATGCTTGATGCGGTCCGTCCACCATTCGAGATGGTAGTCGGCCATCAGATCGACGCGTGCTCGAATCTCTACCCAGTCATCAACTGTGCCTTTCAACGTTACCGACGGAATCCCACAAATGCACATGAGCTCGTATTCGAAATACTGCTGAAACGCGTTCATCATGGCCACCTGACTGGCGGTTCTCGTGATCGCGGTTGTGGTGCTGAAGTTACAGATGAGCCGTTGATAAAGGTCAGCTCGGACATGGGCTTCGATTCCAGCGCTCCATTGTTCGACCACATCAGGCCATTCCTCACTGCTAGGAATCTCTAGGACGCTTACAGAAAGACTGACCCTTCCCTTGTGATCAACAAACCGGGACCGGAGCGCTTCCGCGTGATTGTTAATGTGTTGGGCAAAGCCCTGAGCGAGCGCCAGCCAAATCACATCCGGCGTCAGAATCAAAGGCCGATGTTCGCTGAATGCAAGATGAACGGCGTTCACAAGGCCATGCTCCCCGACTTCTGGCCCCCAAATAACCTTAGACGAAGCATCATGACTAAAGGCCAGCAGCGGTCGGCCCAGAGTTTCTTCGACTTTGGATTTGGCGCGTCTCAAGCTCGATCGCCGGGCACTTGGTTCGACATCATCGACACGAAAGCAGATTTCGTTCGCCGATCGGTGAAGAATTGAGGCGTGATCGCTTTGGCGTACGGTGAGATCGCTCATGTGACACCCCTCAGATTAGGTAGGACATGGCACGCTTTCCTTTAGAGAGGCAGGAGGTGTGCCTGCTGAAGATTAGCCGAAACAGTGATACTTGCGATGATGCGAAGTCAAGAGCTGTACTCGGTGGGATCAAAAAGGATCCGGTTTTGACCTATCCTGGAAGCAAACTGATACAGTTAGGCGGTCAGAGACGGGAACCAACAAAGAGAAGAAAGGAGACGGGCTCACTGCTGTCCAAAATAATCTACCCCAGCGGCTCCTTCCCGCATGATTGCCGCCTCTCGGACGGTTTTGGGTCCGGTGCTCGGAGGAGGTTGCCTCTGCTGCTGTCCAAGATCATGTGGTGAACAGTCTCCCCTGTGTGAGCGCTGGTGTGCGCAGCGGGCAGTCAAAGGGCGCATTGAGCCACGCCCACCGATCCCGATCGATCAACAGGTTGAAGCGGAGCAGCGCCGCGAGGTTCGAGAGGCTCCAGGGCCACGTGGACTTGAGCTGCAAGAACTTCAGCAGCAGCATCGCGAGCAACGCGATCCAGATCTGCACCTGCACGGCGTTCACCGTGGTCCCCACGAAGGTCTTGATCTTCAGATGCTGCTGGAGCGCTTTGAACAAGAGTTCGATCTGCCACCGCTCCTTATAGAGGGCGGCGATCGTGCTGGCGGTCAGGTGCATGAGGTTCGTCAGAAACGTCAGCCGGCGCTGCTGCACCTCATCCCAGATGCTCACCTGCCGCAGCGGCACGGGACACCGGTCGGAGGCATGCAAGCCGGTCAGGCGAATGACCTCATCAGCCAGCACTGGGCCACGGGCCGACACCGGACGCTGCTCCAGGACCTCATAGAGCATGTTGGTGCGGGGCCGCGTGACGCATCCGACGTTGGTGAGGTCCAGCGATGATACAGGGCAGAGTCGAGGTAGCCCCGATCGACCGCCACGATGGTGCCCGGCGCCAACGTGCGCTGTTGGGCCACGCGCACATCGTTGGTATCGCCGTTGGTCACGAGGGCCCAGCAGGGCAGACACCCCTGGTGATCGAGCTGGAGATGGAGGTTGATGGCGCCTTTCGCCCGTTGAAACCGAGCCCAATCGAACACCGTGGCACAGAGGGGAGGCAAGAAAGGGGACGGGCTGCTTTTCCGGAAATCACTAGCCTTGAGGCCTCATGAAAAAGCAGCCTGTCCCCTTTCTTGCCTCTCAGCAAGGCAGGCTCGCATCGTAGTGCCGATAAAGTCTGATGCTGACCACTGCCAAAAGTCGTGAAGCCTGACTGGCAGAGTCTGCTCACTCAGCGTGAAATGTTCCTCCCCTGTTCTTCTGAGAATCGGTATGAAGGGGTAGCTAGCAGCTGAATCGTTCACGTTTTGCGAATCAATCATGAGTTTTCATTTCGTCGCGGCCGAGGTCATTTGCGATCAATCGAAACTGTTCGAGCGCTGCTTCTAGGTCGTCCACGATCTCTTGGGCGATGACATCCGGATTGGGAAGGTTGTCGGAGGCTTCGAGGGATTCGTCTTTGAGCCAGAAGATGTCGAGGCTGGCTTTGTCGCGGGCGATGAGGTCGTCGTAGCCGTAGGCACGCCACCTGCCTGCAAACTGACCAGTTTGCGCAGGCAAGGCGTCCTTCATCTTGTCTGTCCAGGTAGGCTTTCGATCATGACGATTGGCCGGGTGATAACAACGGACAAAATCATCGAGATCTTCTCGCTTGAGCGGGTTGGTTTTGAGCGTGAAGTGCTGGTTGGTGCGGAGATCGTAGATCCAGAGTTTCTTGGTCCAGGGCGTTTCACTCGCCGGCTTCTTGTCGAAGAAGAGGACGTTGGCCTTCACGCCTTGCGCATAGAAAAGGCCTGTAGGCAGACGGAGCAGCGTGTGCACGTCGCAGTTATGCAGCAATTTCCGCCGAACCGTTTCCCCTGCCCCGCCTTCGAATAGCACGTTGTCCGGTACGACCACGGCAGCGCGGCCATTCACCGCGAGGATGGTCTTCACATGCTGGACGAAGTTCAGTTGCTTGTTAGAGGTCGTGGCCCAAAAGTCGTCGCGCTCGTAAGTCTCGCGCTCTTTGGAGACTTCACCATCCTGCCCGACGACCGTATAGCTGCTCTTCTTGCCGAACGGAGGATTGGTGAGCACGAGGTTGAACCGTTCGCCTGGATCGGAGGCGAGTGAGTCGGCCGCTTCGATGGCCTCGAAGTCCTGCGAGCCGATGCCGTGCAGGAGCAGATTCATGGCGCAGAGACGGACGACACTCTGGACCAACTCATAGCCTTTGAGTGTTTCTTCCTTCAGCTTCTTCTTTTGAGGCTTGGTCAGATTCGGATTGTGCCTCACCACATAGTCGTGCGCGGCAAGCAAGAACCCACCCGTTCCACGGGCCGGGTCGCAGATTGTCTCGCCAGGTTTGGGAGCGACCGCTTCCACGACTTTTTCAATCAGCGGACGCGGCGTGAAGTACTGGCCTGCCCCACCCTTCACGTCCTCGGCGTTCTTTTGGAGTAGGCCTTCGTAGGCCTCGCCTTTCACGTCGGCGCTCATCGCCGACCAGTCCTCTTTGTCGATGAGGTCCACGATCAGGCGGCGTAGTTTGGCGGGGTCTTGGAATTTGTTTTGCGACTTATTGAAAATCAGCCCGAGGAGGCCCTTCTCGTTGCCGAGCTTTTCCAAACTGTGGCGGTAGTGATCGAACAGCTCATCGCCGTCCTTCTTGAGCAGGCTGTGCCAACTGTATTTGTCGGGAACAATGCTGGCTGGCTTGCCTGCGCCAGAGGCAGGCAGGTATGGCGGCTTCGTCCGTTCGTCGGCCATCTTGAGGAACAGCAGATAGGTCAACTGCTCGACGTAATCGCCATACGACATTCCATCATCCCGAAGCACATTGCAGTAATTCCAAAGCTTGCTGACGATAGCCGATGGACTCATTTTGTGATGGTCTCACTCCAAGGCATGCGGTACAATTGCACTCAAGCCAAGAGGCTACAGCCGTGAAGAACAAGTCTCTGATTGAAACCAATCCCTACCTGGGGAATCCCAAGAAGTATCGAAAAGTCTTAATCCTCAATGTTGCAAGTTCAACTGCGATCGAGACGGGTGCTTCTGTGGAATCCATCGTCCGAAGGCTCACAGACGCATCCAAGATGAAAAGAATGAAGAAGCCGAGGGGCTCAAGTCATTGATGCGGCGTGGGCTCTTGCTTATCGCGAAGCCAGCTCACGGGCGTGGGTGATCTCGCGCTTGCCCACAGGGCGGACCTGGGCAGCTTCCACCGTAATGACCGCAGCAGTCTTCCCTTCCAGGGTGGTGAACTCCACCTCGTACGCCTGGCCATCCCGATAGACATGCACCACTGTACCCACGTCGCCTGCCACAAGCCCTTCGGCGGGCACGGTCGCAGCCAACACCACTCGATCGTGTTCTTTAATCATGGTCAGGGCTCCTCTTCTCTCGGATAGGCCGTCACGAGGCGCGGCACATCCCCCCGCATCAACAATCCAGACAGTCCGTACCATTGCCGTCCGACCATCTGGTGTCTGAAGCAGCCCATCTACAATATACTTGTGCCCGTGACGGGATGTCATGCTTTTTGTGAGAGGAGAGTCCCGCACCACGCGCCGGAGCGCGTTAGCCAACGCCTCCCATGACTCTCGCCGAAACCCGAGTGCAGTAAAGAACTCCGCCTTCCCGTATCCATCCGGATGAGCCTCGTTCAGCAGGTAGTCCCTCACTTTGTCATGTTCGACGACGGCACGTTCGCTGTTAGGTACGTTCATTTAGACAACCCCGGGCACAGCCGTTGTAGCTCATCCCGTCTGCCTGTGCGAGGTACGCAGACAGGTCGTCGCGCCTGCCTGCCGCGCATTGCTTGGCCCGCCTGCATGGCTGCGAGCAGGCGCAGGCAGAGAGGACGTTGCAGTAGTTCCAGAGTGTTTGGACGATGGCGAAGCTCATTGCGCACGATCGCCTGTATGGTGGAATTGTTTATTGATCGAACGTGACCCTGGCTGACCGGGAAACCTATGGTGAGTCTGACGGCGGAAGCGGGCCGAGGAGCCGTGCGGCCAAATCCAAGAACTCCTGCGCCCGACTAATCTGCTCGGCAGCGTCCACGGCCGATAACCCGGGCCCGAGATCATAATCACCGACATGACGGCTATCCTCGCCGTCAAGCAAGTACTTGTGAAACTGCGAGGGAACAACCGCCGGCTTGGCAAGGTGTTCTCCGAACGCGGCCAGCACAGCCGAATGCTTGGAAAACGAGAGACCCTGCCCCAGCAACAACGCTTCTGCCACGTAAAACATGGTGTAGTACGCACGAGACACGGCAAAGTCAAAGAGCCTCTCACCGGCCAGGAGTTGAGCTGCACGAAGGCTGGCCTGGGCCTTACGAAGCAACGCCGCCTGATCAGGCGTCATACTGCAACGCCTTCGCGCCGAATATTCATGAGCAAGGGGCTCTGTTCACGTTCGAACCGGTCCGATGACACAAACGCGCGCGAGAGCACGACACCATGCGTCAGAGAAAGCGAGGCAATGATATCACTGGTTCGGGCGATCTCCTCCCCAGGAGACACCGGCCCTTGCAAGACGACAAGCACATCGATATCCGAACCCACTTCGGCATCGCCACGCGCCTGCGAACCGTACAGCACCATCCGTGCCAGACGAGGGCCATACAACGCCTCAAGCCGTCGGCGTAATTCTTTCACGATCGCATGAACCATCTCGCTCATGGGGAGTCTCCCTGCTCACCCGCCATTTATAGCAGCTTCCTGAGGAATTGCCCACAGCACTCCCTTAGCTGTCCGTTCCGCTTGAGAGCAACCAGTCGCCGTAGCTCATCCCATCTTCGCGGAGGACGTTGCAGTAGTTCCAGAGCTTTTGGACGATGGCGGAGGAGTTCATCTGAAATCGGATGACGCCGAAACAGCGTCGTCAGGCCAGGGCGGAGATGAAGTCGGAAGTTTCACGGACGGGTCAGATTCGTCTGCCCCACCTTAAGAGCCGGTCATCAGTTCAGCTTCCAGAGGATGATCCTTTTTGAAACGGCTCACGCCAAGGACGCTGAAGCCCAGCACATGCCCCTGCTCGTCGACCCGCTCCATGAGCGCGTCGTGCGCCGTCGCTCGCATGAAGCCAGGCGCCTCACGGAACTGCACTTCGAGATAGTCCGCGTCCGGATCGAACCAGACTTTCACTTTTTCGGCCATATCGTTTCTCCTGATACGAGGAGCGTTCAAGGGGTGCGCTGTTACGATGCGGACCCGGCCAATTCGCGCGCATGGGCAATCTCACGCTGATGAGCCGGACGAACCTGAGCGGCCAAGAGCGTCACGACCGCCACGGTCTCGCCATTCAACGTCGTAAATTCAACCTCGTAGCCTTCGCCGCCCCGATGAACGAGCACGACGGTGCCGATATCGCCACGCCTCAGGTCGTGCTTGGGAAGGTCACACTCCAAAATCACGTCTTCTAACTCCTGAATCATGGCATCCTCCGTTTCAGGGGATAGGCAGTCACAAATCGCGGTACCTGACCACCCTCATCTATAAACCAGACCGTCCGAACGCAGAAAAGAACCTCGCCTTTCCCCTGCCTGCTCGATGAGTCGAAGAGAGGAGATACTGGACCACCTTGGCGTTAGGAATCTCTAGGCGATCAGCATGGGGCAATTTCATGACACCAGCTCAACCATTGAATCACGCTCATCGCCATCTTGACGAAGAGCAAATACGTCAACTGCTCGACGCCTGCCCTGCCCGCCCCGAGCAGAGTCGAGGGGAGCCAAGCCTGCGGTGAGCCTACCGAACCCGCCGAAGGGCCTGTCCTGAGCTTCGCCGAAGGGTAGTCGTCGTAGCTCATCCCGTCGTCGCGGAGAACGTTGCAGTAGTTCCAGAGTTTTTGAACGATGGCGGAAGGGCTCATTGAGGTTGATCGCTTGTTTCCGAAGATTGCTGACCTGCTGAAGTTGGGGGGAAGAGTTGCAGCACTTTGCGACGGATGTCCTCGCGAAAGAGAATTTCAATACACACAATGTTCCGGTCAACGAGGTCAAGGATCAGGTACCCAGACGAAGGTTTCAGGGGGAAGCTTTCGTGGTTCGGCCCGTAAGCTCCCTCTGGTTTTGGAGCGGTGTAGAGCGTGGCGCAAAAGTCATCACCACAGCGACACCGGTCAGTGAGTCGAAGCAGTGGTACTTGCTCGGCTAAAGCGCCCTCATGTTGACTGCTGAGAAGCGCGGTTAATTCGTCCGCAAGGTCCGGCAGGCCGTCTTGCAAAAGTGATGACATGACTGGTGAAGCGGATTATCGCGAAAGAAGCTCGCAGATCGTTCTCATAGCATTTCGCTATGGCTTCGACGGCGATGGACCGGTGCAGCCAAGGCGGAACTTTTCCGGTCGAGGCCGGCTAAGGCCTTCTGAATCAGTTCGACCTCTCGCGACTCGAAGTAGGGCTCGCCGCATTGCGTGCAGACCCAGGCGGGCACCGCATCCCAGGAGACGTGATAACCTTTTCGATCCAGACTAAAGGGAGCGGTCCCTCTCACCATCCGGCCTTTGCAGTCGATACATTTCGTCATAAGCCTGTGCTTCCCGTCTGAACCGTAAATTCGTCTCACGCAGGCTGATAGTGCAACACGAGCAGTTGACTGGATTTCAACGGAAGCATGGCATAAGTTCTACCATCGTTATCCACGAACTCCACTTCAAAGACACCAGGCCTCAGCGATTCCACAACGGTCCCGACTTGTCCGCGCTGCAAACCACGATCAGGGATATCCTCGGTCAGCGCCACCACATCAAGTAGGCGAATCTGTACAGTCATGAGTCGAACTTCCGGCAAGAGTGCCGCGGCTCAGGCGATCGGCAGCTTGACCGCAGTCCGTTCACCGGTCGCCTCGTTCTGAAGCACGAGCTGTCCCGCGTCTTCTCGAGCCAGTTGTATGTTGGCATTGAGCAGTTCGATCCCATACACCGTGCCATCGGGGGCGAGATCAACATTGATCTCGTCGCTCACGTGAATGGTCTCGACTTCCGCCGTCTTGGCGTGGAGACGGAGATACGCGATGTTGTAGCGGGGGTCGTAGGTGAGTTTCATACTACCTCCTGAACCGCGCGAACGGTTCAATAGTAACGGGTCACCACCGTAATCACAAGCCAATCCTCCCCTTCAGGCACGGCAAATGTCTCAACCTGCTTCATCGCATAATGCCGATCCCGCCACATGGAGTCGAAGGGGAAATTGCGCCGAAATCCGGCGCGACCGAACTTAGCTGGAAACCTCTCGCCGCCGAGCACAGTCGCACGCACCTCATCCTCCGTTGCGCCACGCTCCGACAACCGTTCCAGCGCATGAGGATGGAAGCGAACCATCAGAGTTCCCCCCGGAACGCTCGCTGGAGAATCGACTGCCTTAGCCGCTCGGCGCGGGTGAGGTTGGCTTCGGCGGTGGCTTCGAGTTCGTCAATGACGGACAGGCGGCGCTCGACTTCGGCGATGATTTGTTCTTGTTCAGCGGCAGGAGGCAATGGCAGAGTCAGCGGATAGAGGTCAGTCATAGAAATCCGTTGATGGCCAGCAGTTGACTTAGCCGCTTTTCCCAGAGTCTTACGGATATGAGGGTGTTGGAAGCAGTAGGACAGATATACCCCATCAATACCCGGCACTAGTTTGCCGCAAAATATACGGTCAGGGTATTGGATTCCGTCGCATACGGTATCCTTGACGAGCGCACTGCACCCAACATAACCCACACTGCCACTCAAACGTGTGATTAAGAAATCTCCTATCCGCAGGAAATTATCAGATCGTTGGCTCTGCGACTTCTGGAGGAAGTTTATATCCGCAAAGTCAATTAACCCGTGTCTAACGGCACTCGATTTTAGAACGGGATAGCCAGTGGGTTCCCTTCTAGAAGTCTCCGCTGTACCGCTCCGCAATTGCCAAAGAGCTTGGTCAAGCGTCATCCAGCACCACTCCGTGGGTATCGGCGGAAGATTAGTGCTCGCTGGTGCAACCGGCTCCTTGTATGCACCTTTGTAGGGCCATTTGGTTCGTCTTTCGGCGAGGATGCGTTCGAGGAGTTTGCTCGCTGGCTCGACGTCTGGGTGTTGCTTGCGCCAGTCTTCGGTGAGCTTGCCTTCGACGGCGGCTTTGAGGACGGAAGCTTTGTAGCGTTTGAGGTTGGCCTTGGTGCGCTTGAGCGAGGCGACGGCTTCATCGAGGCGGGAGAATTGCTTTTCGATCTCCGCGACGATACGCTGCTGATCTTCAAGGAGCGGAACAGGAATTGATGCTTCCTCAAGAAAGGACTGCGGCACGCGCTTTTGGCCAACCGCGCCAGTCATGTGATGGGCAGCTTCACGTCGGAAGCCTTGGCTTGACACAAAGTAGTAAACGAAACGAGCGTCGATCCCTTCGTGCGGGCGAAGGACATGAAACTCTGTCGATCCGAACCCTAGGCCGTTTGTGAGCTTCGGAACGACCGCCATTTTGCCGTTTTCCATGCACGGGGTGATCTTGGCAAATACAACATCGCCTTCCTTAAAAGGTGTGTAGCCCTTCTTGACTGCTACGAAGTGTTTCGTCTGAGAAACTTCCATCCTTCCGCTGCAGGCTTCAACCGCTGCCATAGGGACGAAGGACACTTCGAGGTCATCTCGATAGGCAGACTTATCAAGACGTGGATTGAGATCGACCACTTCGGACAACGGTTTCTGAGGCCAAGTTGGGTTGCTCTTGCTCAGCATCGTTATGCTGCCAACGTTCCGTTCAATTCTTCAATAATCCTGTTCAGCTCGCTGCCAAACACCTGGTGCACCTTTCCTAACCCGCCCTCCTGCCTGAATCCGCAGCCTGCAGTCGATAAATGAGCTTCTGGTGTTGTGTCATTTCGACCCTTGTCCCGAGTCTTTCGAGGGAACTTGGGAAAAATCATTCTGACGAGGGAGAGGATCTCTCGCGTTGCTCGAGACAAGGATTTCTCGCTTCGCTCGAAATGACAAAAGGCTCAAATAACAAAAGGCTCAAATGACAAAAGACTCCACGGCTCCGGTTCACGTCGTCTTGGCCCACCACACCGTTTATGGTGACGATCCGCCACGCTCTGTCATTTCGACCCATGTCCCGAGCGAAGCGAAGGGGCTGGGGAGAAATCCTACAAGTAATGCGTTTTACGATTCCTCGCTTCGCTCGGAATGACAGGGCAGCCGAGATCATTGCCTAGATCACGCCATTCCGGGTTGGCTTGGATGACCAATGCGTTCTTCTTTTCACGCCGCCACTTTTTGATTTCCTTCTCGCGGGCAATTGCGGAGTGTGCATCGGAGGTTTCCTCGAAGTAGACGAGTTTGGTCACGTTGTACTTTTCGGTAAACCCCTTTACGACGTGGCTTCTGTGCTCATAGACACGTCGCATGAGGTCGTTGGTCATGCCCACGTACATGACCCGGTTGTTCCAATTGGTGAGGAGGTAGACGTAGTAGCGGTGGTCTCGCATCAGAGGAGGGTTCCTTGGGGAAGGATTTCTCGCTTCGCTCGAAATGACATATGAAAAGGGCAAAATGACAAATGGGAGGATCGAAATGACGAATGAGAAGGCCGAAAAGTCGAATGGGGATGCCAAAGTGACAATTGTGTGTCGCAACATGACAGCGGGGTCATCTCGCCTCGTCCGCCTCGATCCGAGCTTCCCGATGCCACCGGACTCGCATCAGGCGTGCTTTTTCCGAAGTTCAGCCATAACTGTATCAGAGTCGATCAACTCCACTTCCCCTCGATCGACCTGTTCGCAGCGACGTTGAATCTCCTCCCGCCACGCCTGCGAAACCTCGAAATCCTCCTCGAAGTCGAGACTCTCCAAGAGAGTTTCGGCAATCATGGCACGGGCGCCAGGCTCCAACTGCAAGGCCTCTTCCAGAACTCTCTTTGCATTCGCTTTCATGGTGTCAACTCCTCCTCCAGGTCGCCGGGCCTACACGCCATTCCAGACCTCGTCGTCCTGATTGTCCCACACGTGGCGCATCGCCGGTTCCTGGGCTTGCTTCAACGCTTCTGTGGACCTGTCGCGGAGGCCGTGCGAGCTGGTCCGGGAGCTTCTGCGCTTCCTTGAAGATTCGTTCGGCAGTCGACATATCGCCCTTCCTCTCCTGGCCCGCATCATTCACGAAGGCTTCTACTGCAACCGCCGACACGCCGCTACGACAAGCCTCACGGCGGGCGGGCTCGCCGCTCAGTCAGTCAACATACTGCGTCAGTATGTTTCCTTCCCTCGCGCCTCCGCGCACCCGTCTCGCATGGCGTCTCAGCGGTTTCGTCACGAACCCTCGTGAATCATGCGGGCTAGGCCACGAGAGCCACATTCAGGTCTTCTATTATCGTCTGAAGGCTATTCGGAAACAACCGATGGGCCTTTCCCAATCCACCCTCCTGTGCAAACGGGGCGTACTCGAAGTCGTCCGGTCCTATGCCGAGATTCGCCGCAACATGGTCGCGGATCATATCGAGCCATCTCATTTGTTCGGCGTTAAAGGGCTCTGGATTCCCGCTTTCACGGGAATGACGGGTTGTTTGCGCCAGCCAGGCATTGAAGTTGGCGTTGACCCGTTCAGGGAAGGGCACCAGTTCATTGTCTTGATGGATGGCGAAGCGGACGAGGGACACGAGATCCGTCAGAATGCGTTTGCCGCTGGCCCCTTTGACCTTGGACTTCTCCAGCGCGGCATAGGCCTGCCAAAGCTGGGATTCGTTCCAGAGATACGGCGGCTTTTCGATGGCCTCGGCCAGTTCTTTGATGTGTTCAAAGGTCAGGCGCTTGCCTGCCTGCGTCACTCTCTGACGCGCAGGTATCGTGTAGAGAATCTGCAAGGCGGTGATTTCGTCCTTGTGCTTCTGGATGAACGCTTCGAACGACTGCACGAGGGTGCGGGCGCGGGCCAGGGCATCGGCGCTGAAGCCTGCTTCGATCACGTGATCCTGACTCACGTGGTCGATGGTGAGTTCGTTCTTCTTCTTGATGTCGATGAGCAATTCGCGCAGCTTCGGGTCCTGAAAGGGCTTGGCGGCTTCTTGCAAGAGCGCGGCTGTGGCCTTTGCCATCTGTTGCTCGGTCGGCTTGTCAGTGCCGAATTGTTGCCTGGCCCGCTCTTCCTGCCGGTCTGGATTGACCGCTTCGACCAATTTGCGGCTCAAGTCTTTGAGCGAGTGGCCGCCGCTGGTTTTCACGATGGCCTGATCGTCTGCCTTCGTGATGCGGTGCTCCATGCGGGCGAGTCGGCCGGCGATGCTGGTGAGCACGTCTTCATCGGTGTTCCCCAAGGCCACGGCTTGGAGCAGCTTGTCGAAGGCGATGCCGGGCTTCTTTTCCATCGGCCTGGCGTCGGTCTTGTCCATCTCGCAAACGCCCACCGCATCCACAATGACGAAGTGGTCTTTACTCACGGCGTCGGGCGTGACGCTCTTGAGGTCGTCGGCCTTGATGACGCGGACGCCACGGCCTTTCATCTGCTCGAAGAAGCTGCGGGATTTGACGGCGCGCATGAAGAGGACGATTTCAACCGGCTTGATATCGGTGCCGGTGGCGATCATGTCCACGGTGACGGCGATGCGGGGCAATGGCGAGACGCGAAAGGCCTTGATGAGTTCCTTCGGGTCGGCGCCGGTGGTGCGATAGGTGATCTTCTGTGCGAAATCGTTCCCCTTGCCGAATTCCTCGCGCACGAGCTTCACGATATCCTCGGCGTGGGAGTCGTCCTTGGCGAAAATGAGGGTCTTGGGCACCCATTCACGGCCGGGAAAGATTTCGGTGAAGAGCTTCTCCTTGAACGTCCTGATGACGGTGCGGATCTGGTCCACGGCAACCACGTCGCGGTCGAGCTGGTCGGGATCGTAGGCGAAGTCGTCGTCGAGTTGTTCCCAGCGCGTGGCGCGGGTCTCGCGGTCGCGCTTTTCGAGATAGAAGCCGGAATCGACCGAGGAGCCGGCCTGGGTGATGGCGGTGCGGATGCGGTACACGTCATAGTTCACGTTCACGCCGTCGGCGACGGCCTGCTCGTGGTTGTATTCCATGACGAGGTTCTGGTTGAAGAAGCCGAAGGTCTGCTTGTTGGGCGTGGCGGTGAGGCCGATGAGAGAGGCGTCGAAGTATTCGAGCACCTGCGCCCAGAGGTTGTAGATGGACCGGTGGCATTCGTCGGTGACAATCACGTCGAAGGTTTCGATGGGGATGGCTGGGTTGTACTCAATGGGGTCCGGTTTCTTGAAGAGGCGTTCGAGACCCGAGACGGAGGCTTCCTCGTCTTCTGCTGCCAGCTCGCGCCCTTTGAGCATCGAGTAGAGCCGTTGGATCGTCCCGATGCAGACGCGGGCGGTCCGGTCGAGCTGATTGCTGGTGAGCCGCTGGACGATGAACTCTTCGGTGAACTTGTAGTTGTTGTAGGGTGAGACGTACTGCTGAAATTCTTTCAGGGTTTGGTCGCCCAGGTTGCCACGATCAACCAGAAAGAGGACGCGCTTGACCCCGGCAAACTTGATGAGGCGGTAGATGAAGTTGATGGCGGTGAAGGTCTTGCCGCTGCCGGTGGCCATCTGAATCAGTGCGCGGGGACGATCCTGCGCGAGAGACCGTTCGAGGTTCCTGATGGCGGTGACCTGCGCGGGCCAGAGGCCTTCGGTTCTGAGCGGCGGCATTTGTCTGAGCAGACCGCGAAAGGTGGAGTGGAGACGGTACGGTTCACGCTTCAGCGCGGCAATGTGCTCGCGAGCTTCTCCAGGAGAATGGATCCCCGCCTTATCGATCCATTCGGCTAGCGTCTCCGGTCTGTGAAAGGCGAAGGTCCGGCGGCTGCGGGGTTCCGGATCGAGGCCGTTCGTGAACCGCGTTTCGATCCCGGTGCTTTGATAGAGAAACGGAAGGGGGCGGATGTAGGCCGGTAAGATGACAGGCAATCCCTCGCTATATTTGGCTGCCTGTACTTCAACGCCTGTGAGGGTGACGCCCGTTTTCTTCGCCTCGATCACCCCCGCCGCTTTTCCATCGACATACAGCAGGTAATCCGCGAAGCCGTGCCCCTCGGCGAGGGGAAAGTTTCTGAGGGCGACTCCCCTGCCGGCGTGAAGGTTGGCACTCTTGTAGTCCTGTACCTTCCAGCCGGCTTTCTCTAGCAACTCATTGATATCGTCGCGGGCTTTGTCTTCCGGTGTCGTCATGCCCTGCTGCCTAGTCCGAAACTATGAATCGACGGCTGGCAATTAGCGGAGAGCCTTACCCTGTTCTGCTTCAGAATGCAATCATTCTGCCGTGGGTTGGTCCCAAAGGGCGAGACTGTTCCGAGGGGTTACACGTATTTTTCAAGGATTTTCAGTACAGCAACACTGTTAAGGCCCACATGACTCAATAGCGGGTTGAGTGCACGCGCTCGACCGGTTGGCTTCGGCCCGCCCAAGGTGCCTGGGGTAGACTTATTTTCCTAGCTGCTCCAGTTGCTGAACCGCTGTTTCCAGCTCCTTCACCAGCGAGGCTGGCCCGCCCTGCAGGGCCTTCGCGCAGCCGCGGAAGTACCAGACCTGGTCCTCATACCCTGCGTTGAATCGGCTCCACAGCGCCGGTCCAAGCATCCGATAGTCGGTTAGGATCGCTCGGAGATTGTCGAGCTTGTCTGCGGCTGCGACCAGCTTCACGGACGGAGAGGCAGCGGCGAGATGCGGGAGATACTTCTCCTTGCGTGCCCGCCAGGGTGGCTTCGGCGTCACGTCCGTATCGGTGCAGGCCTCGACGATGTCGGCCACCGCCTTGCCGAACTGGGCCGCCAGCAAGGCCGGATTTGCGCCTTGGTCCTCGATGGAGTCGTGAAGCAAGGCCGCGATCGCTTCGTCCTCATTCCCGCCGTGGGTGATGACCAGGCTGGATACACTGAGCAGGTGGGCAATGTACGGAATCTCAGTGCCTTTGCGCAGCTGTGTGACGTGCAGGTGTGTGGCGAAGATCAGGGCTTCTTCGAACCGCGACGTCAACAGTGGTTTCATCGATCCTCCTTTCGGGTACGGCGGCATTTTACCCTTCGACAGGCTCACGGCAGGCCGGTTCGACAGGCTCACGGCAGGCCGGTTCGACAGGCTCACGGCAGGCATCATAAGGCAAGACTGTGACAAGGAAGGTCACTCCAGGGAGAGTGCTGGGTGGTGAGTGACGAGTTTCGGGTTATGAGTTTTGAGTTTCGGGTTAAAGGGGGGACTGGATAGGGATAAATGCAAAGGTTCGGGAAACGGGACAGGCACCCGCCTTCGCCAGGCTACGGCGGGAGCCAGTCCCTTTCCTCTGAATGGATGTATATCTGGCATTGAATCAAGCGCTGGAATGTCATGATCGTTGACTTCGGCTCTATAACGTTCTAGATTTTCGCCGCACTGTCGAGGATCGGTGATGGATCAGGAATCCCTGATACAAATTCAAGGACTCATCGGTGCGGCGACCGAATTGCTTCGTGCCGACATTGCCGAAGCCAGGCGCGACACAGGTGTCCTCAGAGAAGATCTCCAACAGGTCACCGAAACACTTCGGGTTGATATCGCTGAAGCGAGACGCCACACGGGTGTCCTCACCGAAGGGCTGAGGGAAGAGCTCAGAGAAGAACTTCAACAGGCCGCCGAATCGCTCAGGACTGATATCGCGGAGGCGAGACATCATGCGGGCGTTCTTACCGAGGGGCTGAGGGAAGAGCTCGGAGAAGAACTTCAACAGGTCACCGAAGCACTTCGGATTGATATCGCTGAGGCAAGACGCCACACGGGTGTCCTCACCGAAGACCTCAGGCAAGAGCTTCAGCTTGTCGCCGAAGGGTTTCAGATGCATCTGAGCGGACGTCATGCCGAAGAACGGGCCTATTTAGACGAGCAATTCAGAGAGACGCGCGCTCTCCTCCAGCTTTCTTATAGTCAAACACAAGAACGGCTCGAACGTCTCGAACAACGCGTTCGGACCCTCGAGTAGCACCTCAGCCTTTTCTCCACTTGTCGGCCCTCCCACTCACCCGCACATCTTGCCTGCCTTCGATCATCATCTCCTTCGTCTGGAAGTTCCGTCGAGCGGTAGTAAGAGCGTGCTGGGATTGCAGCGACCTCTGTGCTGAGTTTCGGGTTACGGATTGCGAGTTTCGGGTTAAAGGAGGGACTGGATAGGGAAAAATGCAAAGGTTCGGGAAACGGGACAGGCACCCGCCTTCGCCAGGCTATGACGGGAGCCAGTCCCGCCCGACCACTCCTTCCTCCGAAGAGCTGCCTTCCCGATTCGTGAACATGACCGGAGGGGCGAGGTATCCGCCGAGCTGAGCCGGGAAGGAAAGCTGGAACTGACCGAAGAATCACGGTTGAGTACAACCGTGACTGAGAGAATTCCAGGAGGATTTCCGCCCGGCGAAGTCGATGCGGATCCCTACGGGAGGTCGGTGAGCGAAACGCGAGGGGACCCCGTCATTTATTTTTGCGCTCCGCCTGCCATCTCTGTAAGATGATACTGAACCTCTCGAGGCCACCGCATGAGCGACGACGAGCGCACACGTCCGCCGCAGACTGATACCGATCCGGAGGAAACCCGCGAGTGGCTGGATTCTCTGGAGTATGTGCTGAAGCAGCACGGCCCGGCGCGTGCGACCTACCTCTTCGAGCGGCTCCGCGACCGCCTCGGTGCCGCCGGCGCACGCGTCTCCGCGCCGCTCAATACGCCCTACATCAATACGATCCCGGCCGCCGACGAACCTCCCTACCCCGGTAATCTGGAGATCGAACGGCGGATCCGCAGTTTCATTCGCTGGAACGCCATGGCCATGGTGATCAAGGCGAACAAGCAGCACTCGGGGATCGGCGGGCATATCTCGACGTTTGCCTCGACGGCCACATTGTACGAAGTGGCCTACAACCACTTTCTGCAGGGGAAGGACGCGCCGGGCGGAGGCGACCAGGTCTATTTCCAGGGGCATGCCGCGCCGGGCAATTACGCCCGCGCGTTTGTTGAGGGCCGCCTCCAGGAAGAGGCGCTGCATCGCTTCCGTCGCGAGCTGAGCGGCGGCGAACGAGGCCTGTCGTCCTATCCTCATCCGTGGCTCCTGCCCGATTATTGGGAGTTCCCCACGGTCTCGATGGGACTCGGGCCCATCATGTCGATCTATCAGGCGCGCTTCAACCGCTACCTTCAAGACAGGGGGCTGAAGGACACGAGCCGACAGCGCGTGTGGGCCTTCGTCGGCGACGGCGAAACCGATGAGCCGGAAAGTCTCGGTGCGCTGACTCTGGCCTCCCGGGAACACCTGGACAATCTGACCTGGGTCGTGAACTGCAATCTCCAGCGCCTCGACGGACCGGTGCGCGGCAACGGGAAAATCATTCAAGAGCTCGAAGCGAGCTTCCGCGGCGCCGGCTGGAATGTCATCAAGGTGATCTGGGGCCGCCACTGGGATCCGTTGCTGGCGCAAGACGACGAAGGCCTGCTGGTGAAGCGCATGGGTGAGGTCGTCGACGGTTGGTACCAGAAGTACACGGTCGAAGGGGGTGCGTTTGCGAGGACCCACTTCTTCGGCGCCGATCCGCGCCTGCTCAAAATGGTGGAGACCTATTCGGACGAGCAGATTCACAAGATGCTGCGCGGGGGGCACGATCCGCAGAAAGTCTACGCCGCCTACAAAGCCGCCGTCGAGCACAAGGGCCGACCGACCGTGATTCTGGCCAAGACGATCAAAGGCTACGGGCTGGGGGAAGCCGGCGAGGGGCGGAACGTCACCCATCAGCAGAAAAAGATGAACGAGCAGGAGCTGCGCGAGTTCCGCACGCGGTTCAGCGTCCCGGTGTCGGACGAGCAATTGGAGGGCACGCCCTTTTTCAAGCCGCCGGCCGGCAGCCCGGAGACGGCCTATCTCGTTGAGCGACGCAAGGCCATGGGTGGGCCGCTTCCCGAACGGCGCGTCACGGTCGAAGCCCTGCAGACTCCGGCACTCGACCAGTTCAAGGAGTTCATCGAGGGATCCGGCGACCGGGCGGTCTCGACGACGATGGGATTCGCCCGCATGTTGGCTCGACTCCTCGGCCTCAAAGACTTCGGAAAGCATCTGGTGCCGATCATTCCCGATGAAGCGCGCACGTTCGGCCTCGAAGCGCTCTTTCGGCAATACGGCATCTACTCGCACGTCGGTCAGCTCTACGATCCGGTCGATAAGAGTTCGTTGCTCTATTATTTCGAGGCGAAGAACGGGCAGATTCTGGAGGAGGGCATCACCGAAGCCGGCGGAATGTCCTCCTATATCGCCGCGGGCACCGCCTACGCGACCCATGCAGTCAACACGATCCCATTTTACATTTTCTACTCGATGTTCGGGCTTCAACGGGTCGGCGATCTGATCTGGGCGGCCTCCGACATGCGGACGCGCGGCTTCTTGCTGGGCGCCACGGCAGGACGCACGACGCTGGAAGGCGAAGGGCTGCAGCACCAGGACGGGCAGAGCCAACTGCTGGCGAGCGCGTATCCCACGATCGCGGCCTACGATCCGGCCTTCATGTTCGAGCTGGCGGTCATTCTGCAGGACGGCATGGCGCGCATGTACCGGCATCAGGAAGAGCTGTTCTACTACATCACGCTCTACAACGAGCCGTATCCGATGCCGCCGATGCCGCCCCAAGCGGAAGAAGGGATCCGCGAAGGGATGTACTGCTTCCGGCCGGCGCCGGACCGCGGCAAGCACCGGGCGCATCTTCTCGCGAGCGGCCCGCTGGTGAACGAAGCGTTGCGGGCGCAGGATCTGCTGTTGCAACGCTACGGTGTGGCGGCGGATGTGTGGAGCGTGACGAGTTACAAGACGCTGCGCGTCAGGACGCTTGAGGCCGAGCGCTGGAATATGTGGCATCCGGGGGAGCCGCCGCGCGTCAGTTATCTTCAAAGGACGACGCAGAGACTCGACGGCCCCTGCGTCGCCGTCAGCGACTATGTCCGGCTGGTCAGCCAGCAGATCGCGCCGTGGATCACCGGCGGCCTGCTTGCGCTGGGTACCGATGGATTCGGGCGGAGCGACACGCGACAGGCGCTGCGCCGGTTCTTCGAGATCGACGCCGAACATCTCGTGGTTGCGACGTTGTACGCGCTGCAACGGCAGGACGGGAAGATCAAGGCTGAAACCGTCCGGCAGGCCGCGCAGGATCTCGGACTGCGGGCCGACGAGCAGGCGCCATGGCAGCGCTGAGAGATAAGCGCTGAGTCCTGAGAGGAACGTGCTGAGTGCTGAGGTCCGCGACACGAAGAATAGGGCGCGTCACGCTGGTGAATGCCCGCGAGATGCTGAGCGGGCCGTGTTCCGTGAGCGCCCATCGTTCGGAGAATGCGGGAATGGCGGAAAAAGATCCCATCCCATCCATGAATGAAATTTGAGATAGGGTCTAGGCGAAGAGAACCATGAAAGTCGAACTCCCATTTCTGGCGGAAGGCATCGAAGGCGGCGACGTCGTTCAGGTTTTGGTCAAGGAAGGCGACCAGGTGACCGAGGGACAGTCGCTGATCGAACTGGAAACCGAGAAGGCGACCATCCCAGTGCCGGCGCCGGCCGCCGGAACAGTTGCCCGCCTGCTCGTGCGTCCGGGCGATCACCTGAAAGTCGGACAAGCGCTTGTCGAACTTGAAGGAGGAGCGCCTCCGGTGAAGGCCGCGGCGCAGGCGACATCCGTCGCGCCACGGGAGGCGCCACAGGCTGCGCCAGCCCCTGCTCCCGCATCTCCGACACCCGAGTCTCCTAAGCAGAGGGAAGAACGATCGTCGACTGAAGCGACGCAGGCCGATTATGAGGCCGATCGCCCGACATTGCCCGGAGCCGCGATCGCGGCGCCTCCCTCCGTCCGCCGGCTGGCACGCGAGCTGGGCGTGGAGCTCGCACAGGTGCAAGGGTCGGAAGCCGGTGGGCGGATCACGGCCGAGGATGTGAAAGCCTACGTGCGTGAACGGACGCGACGCAGCGGCGCGACTTCGGGCAAAGAGGGCCGAGACACGGGGGGCAATGTTTTCGCCACGATGTACGGCGACGAGCGCCGGGAAGCGATTCCGTCGCTGCGGAGGAAAATCGCCGCGAACGTGGCGCAGGCCTGGACCACTATCCCACACGTTCATCAGTTTCAGGAGGCCGACATTACCGACCTACAGACGCTGCACAAGCGCTATGCGCCGCAGTTCAAACAAAAGGGAGCTACGCTCACGATGACCAGCCTGTTCCTCAAGGCCGTGACGCATGCGCTCAAGCTCTACCCGATGTTCAACGCGACGCTTGATCTGACCAGCGGCGAGGTCGTGTATAAGGAGTACTACAATATCGGCGTGGCGGTGGACACACCGGCCGGATTGATCGTGCCGGTCGTGCATCACGTCGATCGAAAGGATCTCCTGCAGATTTCTCTGGAACTGGCCGATCTCGCCGAACGCACCCGCGCGCGAACGGTGAAACTCGAAGAACTGCGCGGCGCCACGTTCACCGTCAGCAACATGGGCGGGCTCGGCGCGGGCCCGTTCATGCCTATTATCAACCCGCCGCAGGTCGGCATCCTCGGCGTCGGCAAGGGCAAGAGGGCGCCGGTCTATCGCGACGGCCAGTTCGTGCCGCGCCTGATGCTTCCCCTCTGTGTGGCCTATGACCACCGGCTCATCGACGGAGCCGACGGCGCGCGCTTCACCAACGAGATCGTCAAGGTCCTGGAAGACTTTCAGGGAATGTTCCTGGGCCTCTGAGATAGCTCTGAGTGCTGACTCCTCGGCAGCCGACAACGGGAGGTATCCATGGCTGAATCGCGTTATGACGTGGCGGTCATCGGCGCGGGTCCGGGCGGCTACGCCGCCGCCTTCCAGGCGGCGGATCTCGGATTTCGCACGGCCCTGATCGATCAAGAGGCGCAACTCGGCGGCGTCTGTCTCTTGCGCGGCTGTATTCCCTCGAAAGCCTTGCTGCATGCAGCCCGCCTGATCACCGAGGCGGAAGAGGCGCAGGGCTGGGGGATTCAGTTCGAGAAACCCCGCCTGGAGATCGACACGTTGCGCAGCCGGAAGCAGGCGATCGTCAGCAAACTGACCAAAGGTGTGCAGACCCTCGCGACCAGCCGCAAGGTCGACGTGATTCAGGCCAGGGCGACGTTCAAGAACGCAACCACCGTGATCTTGACCGGCTCCAACCAACGGCGGGAACTCTCGTTTGCGCATGCGATTCTTGCGACCGGCTCGCGCCCGGCGATTCCAACCTCTCTCATGCTCGACGACCCGCGCGTGATGGATTCGACGGGAGCGCTGGACCTGCCGGACATTCCCGGGCGCCTACTGGTCGTCGGCGGAGGCTACATCGGCCTGGAGTTGGGAACGGTGTACCAAGCGCTAGGGGCGCGGGTCACGCTCGTGGAAGCGCTGCCGCGGCTCCTCAACGGCGCCGACCTCGATCTGGTCCGGCCTCTGCATCTGCGCATGCAGCGGCGATTCACATCGATCAGGCTCGACACGAAGGTCGAGAGATTCGATCCACGTAAAGACGGTATCGCCGCGACCTGTACCGGTCCGGAGGGCAGCAGCACCGAGATCTTTGACCGAATCCTCGTCGCCGTCGGACGACGGCCCAATACGGAGCAGCTCGGACTCGAGCAGACGAAGATTGCGTTATCGCCGCAGGGGTTCATTGAGGTCGATCGGCAGCTGCGAACCGCAGAGCCGACGATCTTCGCGATCGGCGATGTCATCGGCGAGCCGATGCTCGCGCATAAAGCGTCACATGAAGGACTGGTCGCCGCCCGCGTGATCGCCGGTCAACAGGCGGCGTTCGATGCGACGATTCCCGCCGTCATCTTTACGGATCCGGAAATCGCCTGGTGCGGGCTGACGGAAGAAACCGCCAAGGCCTCGGGACGGGCGGTGACGATCACGAAGTTCCCCTGGGCGGCGTCCGGTCGTGCCGCGACGTTGGGACGGAATGACGGCCTCACGAAGCTGGTGCTCGATGCGGAATCCGGCCGCGTGCTCGGGGTGGGACTCTGCGGGGTCGGCGCGGGCGAGCTGATCGCAGAAGGCGTGCTGGCGGTCGAAATGGGCGCGGTGGCGGAAGATATCGCGGCTTCGATCCATCCCCACCCGACTCTGAGCGAGACGATCATGGAAGCCGCCGAATCGCTCCGTGGACAGGCCACACATTTCTACCAGCCAAAGCGGTAACGGCTTGTGCGCATGCCGCCTGGGAGGACTGCCACCCTTCCGGTCGGTGGCTGTCCCCGTCCAATTTCGGAACGGCTCATGGGGGAAAAGTGCTGAGCGCTACGTCCTGAGTGTTGAGTTGCGAAATGCTTGAGGAGCTGAGTTTCGGGTTCCGGGTTGAAGGGGGGGGCGGATAGGGAAAATGCATAAGCTCGAGAAACGGGACAGGCACCGAGTACGTCGGAGCCAGTCCCGCCCTTGTTGTACGGTTCAACTGCCGGGAGGAACGACATTGGCCGCTTGTTCGATGGCGGCGAGAATCTTGGCCCGAGTCTCCGCGTCGAATTCGTGCCCGTAAAAACGAAGAAACACGCCTTTGCGGAGACCTTCGACTGTGGCATGCGGAGCTTGATTACGTAGAGATGCTTCCACGAGTGCGCGTGCGGTATCGCGCATGGCGCAGCCCATCACGAGGCGCTCTTCGCCGCTTCGTTGCATGAGCATGGCCCGATACCGCTCGTCGAAGGCCGGCGAGGTATCATTCATTGCCGGACCTCCCGATAGAGCGCTGCGAGTCCTAATCGTTCGGCCCAGCGGTTCAGATAGACGGTATCAAGTCCCTGAACCGACCTGAGGAGGTTTCTGACATCTTCCAACTGCATCTGCGAGCGACTCTCCTTGGCCCAATCCAATTTTGAGAGGATCAGATCCTCCGGCGCCACCATTGACACGCGTTGACCCGCAACGGTGACCTCACATCGTCGTTGGAATTCTTCACGATGATAGTCGCTGTGTTTTCGGACGACACAGTCGATTTTGACCACCAAGGCATTGTGGATCATGTTGAACATCGACCGGTTCTCCACGGCCTGTCGCACCATCTCTCGATCGATGTAGTACTCGTCCTGAAAGCGACTCACGACTCGGCCGACGTCCTCTTCAGACAACTCGACGACCAAGTCGATGTCGCGTGTCATCCGGGGTGTCGCGTAGTAGTTTGCCGCCATCGAACCGGTGACCATATACGGTATCCCCGCCGCGTCTAAGCGGGCCGTGACCGACTTCAAGACCTCGAGTTCATCACTCACAGCAGTGGCTGCCCATTTCATCGGTACACCGCCTGCCGAAGCTTACCCTGTTTGCGCGGAGAAATCACGTCGGCACAGGCACCCGCCTTCGCCAGGCTGCGGCGGGAGCCAGTCCCGTTCATCTGCTACGGTTTTGAGGCAGTCGATTCAACGGCGCGAACGGGGTATCAGGATTGTACCGATTGACCGGGTTTAAGGGATTGTCCGGGTGATACCGGTTCCCGGGATTGAACGGGTTATCCGGCTGATAGCGGTTGATGGGATTGGCCGGATTGCCTGGATCGTAGATGTTCGTAGGATTGACGAAGCTCGTCGGATCGAAGGCGTTGGCCGGATTGAGCGGATTGTCCAGCGCGTAGATGTTCGCCGGATTGAAGATGTTGTAGTCCCGCTCGTAGCGGGCATCGAATCCCGGTTCGGCATCGGCAGTAGTCATGGTGCCGAGCAGCAACAGAGTCGCCATCGCGGCGGATGGCCATGGCACGACCCGCATAGTCGTGCTCATGACGGCCTCTGCTTAGTCTCGTCGCTCCGCCGATAGCGGGACGTCATGTCGGACAATCCTTGAAATGTTTCTGCCACCTCACGCTTGCTGAAGCACACTCGACCATTGCCCGCGATGCCGAGCGATTCGCCCGCGGCCCAGACGTCGTGATCGGCGCCGAGGTAGAGGAACCGCCACCCCTCCCCCTCACAGGCCTTGATCAAGTCGAAGATCTGAGTGCGTGTATAACTCTTCGAAGCGTTTTCCAAACCATCGGTCAGGATCACGCAGAGTTTCTTGGTATCGGCTGGTGCGTCGCGTTTCGCTGTTTCGAGGCTGTGTCCGATGGCATCGTAGAGCGGTGTGGTGTCCCTCGGCCGATAGGTTTCGACGTCCAGATCCCGGACGTGGGCCGCCGGGATGGACCGGTGCCGCACTTCGGTCTTGCTGGAATTGAAGAGCGTGAGCGTGACCTGCGTGTCCGCCGGCTCCTTTCGCAGTTCGGCGAGGTAACGGTTGAAGCCGGCGATCGTCGGCTCTTTGCACGACTGCATCGATCCGGTCTCATCGAGAATGAAGGTCACGTAGAGCGGTTGAGGTGTGCCCTCCGCGCGGGCGTTCCTTTGATCGTGCTGCTGGTTGTCCATGGTGTCCCCTCCTCGTTAGGTTGTCCAACGGTGCCAGCATAGAGGAGGCCTGTGACAGGGAAGGTCACACCTTATCGCAAAAAGTGCTGAGTGCTGAGAGTTGAGTGCTGGGTTGAGGAGTGAGTCGAAAGTGCTGAGTGCCGAGTCAGGAATGGAGGATTTTCTTTGCCTCGGAGGAAACTGCCTCGGCGAGCGACTGAGGTCGGATTACCCGGACGCCGCTGCCGAAGCTGAGCACCCAGCCCACCAGTTCACGGCTATCGGCGACGGTGAGGGTCATCGTCATTCCGCCGTTCTTCAAGGGCGCGACCTTCTGGCTCGGGTGCCAGAGCCGGTCTTTGGCCCAGGCGGCTGTTGCCCTATCGAAGCGCAGCGTGACCGCGATCGGCCGCCCGCGCATCACGGTCAGCGCATTCTGGACAAAGGCTTCGAGATCGAAACCGAGGGGCATCTGGTACGGATGGTCCGTCAAGGTGACAACATGCATTCGCTCGACCGCAAACATGCGAGGCTCTTTGCGCAGGTGGCAATAGCCCACGAGATACAGCCCGCCTGACGCGTACCAGAGCCGGTAGGGGTCGATCTCGCGGCGCGTCATGCGGAGCCTGGAGGCCGAATAGTAGCGCATTTGGACCGTGCGCTTTTTCGCGATGGCCTGTGTGAGTCGATCGATAGTCTCGCGATGGTGCTTGTAGGTCTTGTGTGGGCCGAGGCCGACGGCGAAGACGTTCTGGATCTGCTGCACATAGTCGAGCGATCCGGCCGGCAGCAGCCTGGAGGCCTTGACCATGGCCGACTCCACCGCCGCTTGAATCTCGGTCCCGGCCAACGGTTTCAACAACGAACGGCTGATCACCAGCGCCATGAGCTCCGTCGGCGAAAAGGACAGGGCCGGTGCCTGGCGCACGCCATCCATCAGTCGCCAGCGGACACGGCCCTCCACCCGTTCGTTGACCACGGGGAAGCCTCCTGCTTCCAGCGCTTCGAGATCGCGTCTGATCGTCCGGATGTGCCGCGGATAGTCCGGAGGCAATCGTTGCGCGATGTCGTCGAGGGTGACACCGCGCGGTGATTCCAGCAGCCTGAGCAGTTGCCATTGGCGGATGAGCTGATCGTTGCGCGGCATCTGGAATCTCTCCAAGTGAACAAGCGAATGAACCGGTTGGTGAGAGCGTGATCCAGTCCACAGTAGAAATGCAATCATTCCAAAGATGGGGCTGACGGAAGCCGCAGTCCTGAGTGCTGGGTGCTGAGTTTGGCTCGGAAGTACTTCGAAGGCGGAGCGACCCATGCTCGTTCACTCCATTGAAGGGAGGCCTTGGCGTTTCACGACCATGACCGAACGAGCGAGGATCCACACGTCGAGCATCTTCCGTTCTCCTTCCCAATCCAACAGGGAATGGCAGGCCAGCACGCGACTTCTGCCGAGGCTCGGGCACCGTACTGCTGAGCTGAGGCGGTCGTGCTGCACGACGGCGAGGACTGTCTGCAGTTCCGTCCTGCGTAGCACAGGACGGAGCAAGTTCCGCAGCCGAGCTGAGGCGAAGCACTGTACGGTCGAACTGAGGCAGCGGTGCGTGCTGGTCTGCCATTCCCATAATCCCGCGGCTACGTCCCCCAGACTCCCAGGCAAACCAACCGCTGCTTACTGACAACAGTATCAAGAGATCCAGACGCTTGGATAAGACTCTCGCGACGCCGATCTCTATAGTCTGCCGCATGGCATCGCAGCGGCGGTGCATCATCATTCGGATCGAGTTGACGCTCGATTCGCCATCAGAAGGAGGTCAGTCATGGTACGGTCAAGATTCTTTTTGGCGGTTCTTGGGCTGTTTCTCACCTGCGCGTCCCTCGCCCGGGCCGAACAGTATGCGCTCTTGAATTATGAGAGCAAGCCGGATCAGCCGGTACGGCGGGAAGGCATCGCGATCATGGATATCGATCCCGAGTCTCAGGACTTCGGGAAGATTCTCATGGAGATTCCGCTGCCGTCGGATCTGGTGGCCCATCACATCTTCTTCAACCGCGATAAGAGCAAAGCCTATATCACGGCCTTGAGGAAGAGCATCCTGCACGTCGTGGATCTCACGACGTTCCCCTACCGGCTGCGCGCGATCGATGTGCCGGACTGTCAGGTCGGCGAGGATCTGGTGGTGTCGGAGGACAATAAAACTTGGTACCTCACCTGCATGGGCTCGAGCAACGTGATCATGGGCGATGCCGTCAAGGACAAGCCGCTCAAGACCCTCAGCTCGTCGGATCCGAAGGCCTTCGTGCTGTATCCGCACGGCATCGCCATTCACAACGGCATCGACCGGGTGCTCGTCACCAGCACGGTCAAGCCGGATATGTCGGAGCAAGGCGACACGGTCACGGTGCTGGAAGCCAGTACCGGAAAAGTGCTCTCGACCCACCAGGTGTCATCGAAGCCCTCGGCGAAATCCGCGCCGGTCGAAATCATGTTTGCGCCGAACGCCGACCCGCCGGTGGTGCATATTACCAACATGCTGGAGGGGACGCTCTGGGCAGGCGTCTGGGATCCGAAGACCAAGACCTTCTCGTTCAATCAGGTCGATGACTTCGGTCCGCGTGAGCAAGGGATGCCGTTGGAGATGATGTACAACAAAAAGGGGGACCGTTTGTATGTCACCACGGCCAAGCCGGGATTCGTCAATCTCTATGACAACAGCGATCCGCGCCGGCCGAGGTTTCTCAAGCCGATCGCGACCGCGGGAGGCGCCCATCATACGGTGCTGTCTCCGGATGAGCGCTATCTGTTCGTCCAGAACAGTTTCCTGAACCTGGAGGGGATGAGCGACGGATCGATCACGGTGATCGATCTGAAGAGCGACCAGGTGGTGGGCAGTATCGATACCTTGAAGTCAGCGGGATTCAACCCCAACTGCATCATGCCGCTGCCGAATCATTTTCAGAAACCGCCCATGCGGGCGATGGTGCATTGAGGCTCTTCCACATTGGTTCCACACGTGCACGCCTGAACGATGCGTGCACGTGTCATGCGGGGAAGGCCGCCCTTAGGCGTCGGCTGCGAGGAGTTCAGAAACATCGTTCACGACATCCCGGCCGCGGATGACGGCGAAGGGACCGGTTCAATCCTCATGGAGGTGGAACACTCGGCGATGGCTCGCCAGGCCGGATCGGACTGGTCGGTCGAACCGGCAGTGCGGAATTCGACCAACGTGGACTTGGCGGATTGTCGAACGAACGTGAACTCGAAGATCGCGTCTTGGCGCCGTTTGGCGAGAAAGCCCTGATGGGTCTTGAGCATCGCGAGTCGATTGATGCCCCTGTCCGGATGTTCCGACAGGGTGAGACTGGCCGATCTGTGTTGGTCAAAACGCTCTTTGGTGCATTTCGAGAGGCCGTCGTAGGGACCGACGACCTCTTGCATGAGGTCTGGCGCGCTCGCGCGGAGTGCGTCCAAATCGTGATGGGCGCACCCTGGTAGTATGGCGAACAACAGCAACAGGATCCACAGCGTCATGATTCTCACGATAACAGGTCGGCTTACGGATGGAGCCAGGCAGATTCCTACAATAGGTTGCTGCTGGAAAGCAACTGCCGTTCACGCGGGCACCTGTGATCTTTCCCGAGATTCGGCCGAGATCCGACAGTACCCGACGCCGTAGGAGTCTGTCCGAGTCATCCTTCGTGGCGAGGCGAAGGAGGTGCAGGCAGATGAGCGGCGCAAGTCTCGAAATAGCCGGAAGCGTATGCGCCGAATCTCCTCCGTTTGTCGATCAGCTGTGACGCCCGGACCGAGCCGTGTGCCCACGGCCGTAAGGGATTGAGCGGGACATCTCCGAACGGGGTTGCTTGAGATTCTGCAAATGATCGGCCTCCGTATCGAGAATATACAACTGCTCCCGCAGTGTCACCAAATCCACATCAGAGAGGACTTCGCCTTCAGAGCGGAGCTGATGAAATATGTCATTGCCTTGCGATACAAATTGGCTCACGGAACGCCGAATATTCATCGTTCAGGGCCTCCTATCCCTTGTCCTTTTTCCTCAGCCGGTGATGGTGCAATCGCCACTGTTGCACTCTCCGGGCTGCTTGCTTAACTAGTAAGTCCCCTAGCCGTTACAACCGATTTGATCCCGCGCAGTTGCGTTGGCGGATGCGGTGACCCTTGCAGGGCATCGAGGTTTCTTCGAGCAGGATGAATCGCCGTGTGAGAGTCTGATCGAGTTCAGAATAGACTTGGCATCAATTTGCAATATGGGGTGTGGAACCCTGGAATGGGTGAGGCCGTTGCGTTACGGCTGGAAGGGTCTTGATACGGAGGAGACGGCTGTAGACAGTCCGGTCGTGGAGGAAGCAAGGGCCGGTGAACCTTACGGGTACGGTGTGATCTTCGACAGCACCGATTGCACAGCAAGCGTTCCCTCTTTCCCTGGTGCCCAATCGAAGCGAGCTTCCAGCGTGACGCGGTCGCGATTCCGAAGCAAATCGAGCGCTCCGGCGCAGTTCGCGCCGTACACCGCCTGAATGGAATCGGTTCCGTCCGTCACGGTGAAGGTCTGAATACATTTGTCCACATCGGCCGCCCATTTCTTGACGTGTTTGAACTGATGGTTGGATACGACCCCCGTGACTTGGATTACATTCGCTTGATACGACTCAGGGTGAGCGAGCAGCGAATGAAGTCTCAAGGCAACGCCCGCCAATGACTGTGTTGCGAGCACGACCATCGTCAACATTGCGATGCCCAACCATGTGATGTGTCGCATGGCGTCCTCCTCTCCGTGTGTCGTTGCGGCGCCGTTCATGTTTGAAACTATAGCACTCGAGCAGGATTCTGCTCTGGATCGACAAGGCGGAAATCTGCGCGAACTCGCGCACCGCGCACGCTCGTTCTCGCACAGGACAGAGGGAGCGGTTCACTCGGCGAGCCGTGCCTCAGCCTACAAAGACGCACAAGGAGACGGCTGGTCGCTGTCAGGACGGTAGATTGGGAGGAACTCGCACGATCAATGATGCGAACCAGATTTGAACCAGAATCGGTCTGTGCGATTCGATGTGGGAGAGGCTCAAGCCCGAGGTTTGGGGCAGTCGGTGCGAATCTGACGGGCCTTGCACAGGTGATACCGGCTGTTTTCCGCCCAATAGCGCAGCGACTCATAGACGTCGGCCCACGAATTGAAGGATTGGGCTTCGAGTTTCTTCGTCCCCACCCGCCGATCGACCAGCGCCCGCAGCAGCTCGCCTGTTTGGGCGTCGGTGACTTTGGCTTCGATCACGGCTTCGCCGGTGAAGGCCGGCTTGCCGGTCGCGACAGTCTTCAGGACCGATCCTGCAGCCAGCGCATTCATCGGAGCCGGCACGTTGGAAATCACGTCGAGCATGGGCCACGACTGCTCGAGGTGGGTGACCGCGACCTGGATACGAAGCGTGCTGGGCCCGGGCTTGTCGACCATGTCGAAGTCTTTGGACAACTCCTGATAGATCAGGGCGTAAAACGTGTCGGCAAGCATTTGTGTCTCAGCCTGAGAGATGCCTTCCATCTTCGATTGCGGACCGCGAAAGATCAGGACCGGATCCAGTAGGATTTTCGTGTAGGAGTTGGGCGGGATCGAGGTGACCCTGGGATTCTTGTAGATCAGCAGCGATTCCCCCGCGTCCTCGTCGCCCTTCGTCATGCTCGGATAGAGGTCCTTCAAGAACCCCAGTTTGTCCACCGTACGCGCCTGTTTCGTCGCGGTGCATCCGCAGAGGACCACAAGCATTCCGATGAGCAGGATGCGAGGGCGAGGGCGAGGGAAAGACAGCATGTCAGCTCTCCTGCGAGATACGAATGACCACCCGTCGTCGATGTTGGCAACCTACAGATCAGATCGGGCGTAAGCTTACGGGGAGGCGGGAGAACATTGCAAGATCGCGCATCTTTCCTCTAAGGAATCGAAAACTCCTTGAGGAAATCCTTGCCCTGCTCCTCGAGATCCTTCGGCTTGATCGTGCCCTTCAGCAGACCCTTGACCGTGTCCTCGGCTTTCTTCTTGGCCTGTTCCTGGATTCTGCCCGTGAGGGCCTTGAGATCGATGCCGTATACGGGCTTGTGCGTCGTGCCCTTGATCGTCAGCGGCAGGCGCAGGCGGCCGTCTCTCATGGCCATCCTGGCGGTCGGCGAGGAGCCGGCGATCTTTCCGCTGAGATCTTGTGACAGGTTGAGGTTCACGAGCAGGTTCAACGCTTGATCGAAGCCGATCGTCCCGCCTCCGGTGGCCTGGAAGTCATGACTGTCCATCAAGAGGTTTTGCAGTTGGACCGTGCCCTCCTCGACGGCCATGTCGGTCTGGATCGTGGAGAAGACGGTGGTCTTAGGGTGGTCGATCTGAATGCCCGCCACCTTCAGTATGGCCAGCGCTTCCTCCAGCAGACTCACGTGCTCGACCCTCCCGTCCTTGGCGGCAATATGTCCCGATCCCTTCAAGTGTTTCGTGAGGTCAGGCATAGCAAATCCTTGACCTTGTACTGAAATATCGGCATCCGTCGTACCGCTCATCGATACCTGAGTCGTGGCCAGCGAGTTGAGCGCCTGGCCGAGTTGGATCCCTTGGACTTTGAGTTTTCCGGTGAACGGCGGCGCCTCGGATCCTGAGATCAGCGATCCCTGTGCCGCCACCTGCCCGCCGAAGATTTGCAATGATGCGTGGCGCAGCAGGACTTCCTGCCCTTGCACCTCGGCGGTGATCTCGAGATTGCTCACCTCGACCGGCTTCTGCAGCGGGAGCGCGATCGGCAGATCGGCCGTATTGATGATCGGCGCGCTGATGTTGAGGTTCACGTTCCGCCCCGACGTCTTGCCGACGATGATCGCGTCGATCTTTCCGGCGGCAAGTTTGAATCGGATCGCGTCGAGGTCGGCGGATTCCTTCAACGGGCCGAAGGCGCCGTCCAGTCGGACGGGAAGGTTCAGCGGTTGGACCAGCGTGCGGAAATGGAGGGTGGGAGTCTCGCCGAGCTGAACAGATTGGAGCAGAAGCTCCATATCCTGCAGCACATACTCGGTCTGTTTGGCGGCCGACAGATCCCGATAGGTCAGTTTTCCTCCTTCAATGGACACGTGATCGACGGCCAGCATGGCCAGGATCTTGAGCGGACCTTCCGGCGAGGGAACCGGCGCCCGAGAGGGTTTCTGCGGCGCGGCCACGCCGGTGCGGCCGATGGTCGAGACGTTCAACACGCCGTTCCTGTTCTTGATGACCGAAATGACCGGATCCCGGAGCGTGATCTCTTCGATCTCCACCTGTCCTCCGAGCAACGGCATGAGCTTGACTCCGACGTCGAGCGACCCGAGAGAGGCAAGGGAGCCTCCATCGAAGGCCGGATCGTCCAGCACAGTGAAACCCGACACTCTGGCGCCGATCCGAGGCCAGATCGTCAGCCGGATATCTTGTAACTGAACCTTGCGGTTGAGCGCCTCCTCGATGAGCGGTTTGTACTGGTCCTGGTACTTGTTGAGGTCGATCAGGAAGGGCAGCGACAAGACGACGCCGACCAGCACCACCAGACCGATCAGGAGACCTATGACGACTTTCATCAGTGTACCTGCTTCCTGGATGAGGTTGGGGAGCGGCGGCGTGCCGCTCCGCTAAGAATACGCCGAAGCAACGGAGAAAGCACGCCTGCAGGGTAACAGAATGAGATAGAAGGACCCATGCGCGGCGATTCCGTCATGTCAGACATTGCTTGTGTCGTCGGAGAGGAGTACGGTGTTCCTGCTCAGCCGCTCTCAGCAAAGGAGGCTCCCATGAGACCGATCAGGCTCCTCGCGTTGATCCTCGGTCTGCTGCTGTCCTGTACGTCGCTCGCCTCGGCCGAGCTGCTCGCGCTGTTGAACTATGAGAGTAAGCCGAACCAGCCTGTCCGGCGCGAAGGCATCGCCATCATGGAAATCGATCCCGAGTCTCAGGACTTCGGGAAGATTCTCATGGAGATTCCGCTGCCGTCGGATCTGGTGGCCCATCACATCTTCTTCAACCGCGATAAGAGCAAAGCCTATATCACGGCCTTGGGGAAGAGCATCCTGCACGTCGTGGATCTCACGACGTTCCCCTACCGGCTGCGCGCGATCGATGTGCCGGACTGTCAGGTCGGCGAGGATCTGGTGGTGTCGGAGGACAATAAAACTTGGTACCTCACCTGCATGGGCTCGAGCAACGTGATCATGGGCGATGCCGTCAAGGACAAGCCGCTCAAGACCCTCAGCTCGTCGGATCCGAAGGCCTTCGTGCTGTATCCGCACGGCATCGCCATTCACAACGGCATCGACCGGGTGCTCGTCACCAGCACGGTCAAGCCTGATATGTCGGAGCAAGGCGAGACGGTCACGGTGTTGGAAGCCGGTACCGGCAAGGTACTCTCGACGCATAAGCTTACGGCGAAGCCGGGGGGGAAATCCGCGCCGGTCGAAATCATGTTCGCGCCGAACGCCGATCCGCCGGTGGTGCATATCACCAACATGCTGGAAGCGACGCTCTGGGCCGGGATCTGGGATCCGAAGACCAAGGAATTTTCCTTTCATCAGGTGGACGACTTCGCGCCGCGCGGTCAAGGCATGCCGCTGGAGATGATGTATAACGCCAAGGGTGACCGCCTGTATGTCACCACGGCCAAGCCGGGATTCGTCAATCTCTACGACAACAGCGATCCCACGCATCCGAAGTTCCTCAAGACGATTCCTGCGGCTGCCGGCGCGCACCATACGGTGCTGTCTCCGGACGAGCGGTACCTCTTTGTGCAGAACAGCCTGCTCAATCTGGAAGGCATGAGCGACGGATCGATTACCGTGATCGACCTCAAGCACGACAAGGTCCTCGGCAGCATCGATACGTTGAAGGCGGCGGGGTTCAACCCCAACTGCATCATGCCGCTGCCGAATCATTTCCGGGACGCCAAGTTGCAGGTCGGAAGCCGCTGAATCTCGAAACGTGCGGCGACGGCACAGCCGGTAGCCATCACGGGCGCGCCGAACACGGCTGCGCCGAGGCAGGACCTCGAAGCGGGGCGGCACCGCTGGATCAACCAGGCGGTCGTCGTTCGTCCGCCGCTGGAGTCTGGCCTGCACCACGAGTTTCTCCAGCGACGCCCGATCTTGCCTCGGGACCGTGACGTCGGACGCGGCGGCCAACTGCGCCGTGGTGGTGATGCCGGCTCGGTTGAATGGCATAGTAGGGTTTGGGCGTGCGGGCGAGCTTCGTGTCCCAAACCTGATACGCCCCGTTCGAATCCAGCACGAGGAAGTCCGCGAAGCCCGAGAAAGCCCCTTCCTCGAGCGCGGCTTGGTAGATGACGGGAGCTTTGGCCGCCACGGCTGGTCTGGTCTCGCCCAGGCCCTGATCGAGGTCGCGTGTCGCGATCTCGACCATGTCTTCCCCGGCTGTGCGGAATTCTTCGAGGATGGACCGTTCATGCTCGATACCGGTGTTGGCGATCAGGAGATCGTCGTCGATCCGCAAGCCTTCAGATTCGGCCTCAGATCAAATGGTCAGATCTTCGGAATCTTCAGGGTCTTGCTGATCATGAGACTGCCGGAGAGCACGAACAGCAGCGACAAGGGGTGCAGATCGCCGGATCCGATCGTCCAGACCCCTCCATAGAGCCGCTCGCCCAGTCGATCCTGCCAGGCGCCGATCACCAGGAGAGCGGCCAACAGGACGGTGGTCGGAATCGGCGTCCCCTCGAAGTAGGCGACCGCGTCGCTGCCGGCTGAGAGCTGTTCGGCTGTCACGTTGTAGCGGGCCAGGCGGCTCACTCCGCAGCAGACGAAGAAAGTCAAGGCGAGCCAATCCCAGCCTCCACGCAGGCCCGCGGCATAGCCGAGCGCCGCCGGGGCCATGCCGAACGAGATGATATCGGCCAGGGAATCCAACTCGCGCCCGAGCGCGGTATGCTCGTGCCGCCAGCGGGCGACCCGGCCGTCGAGCCAGTCGAACAGCAGCGCGCCTGGCACCAGCGTCGCCGCCGCGAGAAAATCGGCCGTCGCACCCCCGCCCATGTACCGCATGCAGAAGAGGACGGCGCCGACTCCGCAGGCCGCGTTGGCCAGCGTCAGAAAATCCGCGAGGTGGAACTCGCGGATCATCGAGAATCTACGCCGCGTCATCATGTCGCTGGATCATGACCGGACCGGCTGGTCCGAGGCCGGCGCGCGAACAGACCGGATGTGCGCTAGCCCGGTCAACTCTGGACCGGCTGCAGACAATAGGGGCATTGCGTCGGGGCCTGTTCGGTCAGATAGCGTCGGGAGCAAGAGGGACATTGCCAGATGAACTGAGCTTTCGGTGGGTTGCTGCCGGTCGGAATCGGGGAATTGTGCGGCTCGGCCATGAAGGTGCTCCCTCCTCGTCGTAGTGAATCCTGCTCAGTCCTCAATCGTATCCAGCGCGAACAGGGCATCGAGCCGCAGTTTACGTGCGGCATTCGCATCCGGATCCCGTCTCCACTCCCACTTCAACATGTCCCCGGCCTGCGCGTGCTTGTCGCAGAGCGGAATATGGTGGATCTCCCCGTCCGGTCTCAGATGGGAGTTCGTGACGATGACCTCGCAGGCGACGGTCGCATGGTGCAGGCAGCCGTCCACGGTGCACCGGATACGGTGGTGCGCAGCGGTCAACGGCGTCGCCTTGCCGGTGAAGAGGGTGCTCGCCTTTTCTTCGAGTTCATCCATCGCAGCTTGCATCGCCACGCGGGCGATTGTCGGGATCGTGGTGCCGGTAGTTCGGCGCCGCCTCGATCGAGTAATCCTGTTAAGCTTAGCGGAGCGGGAGCCGTCGTTCAATGGGGGATCGTGATGAACACGTCGCGGAGAGACCTGGGAGAAACCGTTGCTAGGACTCTTGGTGGCCCTGCAGGAAGAGGGACTGTTCGAGCGTGCGGAAGAACTCTTGATAGGATTTCGGATCTTCGAGTGCGTGCATGTAGTACTGGACGCTGATGCGGACGAGGGATTGCGTTTCGCCGCGTGGGCGGATCGTGGCGGTGAAGCGCACCAGGTTGCTGCGATAGTAGAACGGTCCCCACGACCGGTAGTTTCTGGCGAGGAACAGCATCGTATCGGGCCGGTACAGATAGTAAGCGGCCGGATCGGCCAGGTAGCCGGTCTCTACCTCGACGAATTTCTTGCCTGAGACGATCCCCAAGTCCTGGTCGAGCACTTCGACCTTGAAGCCCAGGTCCTGCATGGTCGAGACGATCGCTTGAAGGAGCTTCAGGCGATCCGTCGTGTCGAAGACCCTGGTTTGGGCGGCGCGGATCTTGAGCTGGCTCGTTTCCGACAGCCAGACCTGGTCCCGCGCGTTCGACTGGTTCTCCTGGCGCAACTCGTAGCTGTTGCAGCCGGAGAGGCTCGCCAGACAGGCCAAGGCGAGGAACGTTCGGCATATCGATATCGTCATCCTGAACGTCTCACGGCGCGGTCGGGCTCTCCTTGGTGATGAACAACGACCGTTCGAGGGTGAAGAAGAAGTTCTGATAGACCTTGGGGTCTTCGATCGGCCGGTTGTTGTAGATCGCATTGGCTCGAATCGTGAGCTGTGTTTGATTGAGCTGCCGGACGGTCACGGTGATCGTGACGACGTCGTAGTAGTTGGGCTCGGCGAAACGGGCCGCCGTGACCAGCCCAAGGGCGTCGTTGGCCCGCTCGATGATGAAGCCCAAGTCTTGAAGCGAGCCGATGACGGAGCGGATCGCAAAATTGCGGTCGGTCATGTCGAAGACGCGCGTCTGAAAGTTGCGGATTTTTAGCTGCGCCTCGGTCGGAGCCAGCAAAGTCTGCGGCTGTTCCGGGGTCGAACAGCCGGACAAGAGCAAACCCCAGAAGCCGATCACGACTCCCCATAACCATCCTTGACCCGATCGTCGATCAATTACAGAGTTTCGCATCGATTCCCGCATCAATTCCGGCTCCTTCACATGTCGTGGAGCTAAATGTCGTGGGCTTCCAGGAAGACGGCCTTGGATAGTTTGGCGAAGAACTGTTGATAGATTTCGGGATCGCGGATCATCTCCATATACTGCTCGCCCGGCGGGATGTATTCCCGGTTGGCCTGACCGTCGCCCTTCCACACGATGCGGTAGAAGCTGATGCGCACCTGCTGCTTGGTACCCTCCGCATTGAGCGGCTTGGTGACCAGATTCGCGACCAGCTGCTGGTGGAGATCGACCGGCACGACCGCGCCGCCCAGCGAGAGAAAGAAGAACATGATCCGCTGCAGGTCCTGGCCACGCTCCCTGGCGCTCCGCTCCTTGACTGCGCGGAAATACCCGACCTCGTGCACGCTCTCCTCGACCTGATAGCCCAGGTCCTGAAGGACGGCCGCCGAGGCCGACAGCAGTTCGATCTCGTTCGCCGTATCGAACGTGCGGACGGCCATCGCCCGGTTGCGCAGGCTTTCCGGGGTCAGCTGGAAGAGCTCGTCGGGCTTCGTCTCCTGGACGCACCCGGCCGGCAGGGCCAGACCCGCCGCGCAGGCGAAACAGGCCGCCCATCCGGCGAGTCGGCCGGGTCGGGCGGCGGAGCGATCAGAACTGGGTGTAATTGTAGGCAAGATCGCGGACTTTCTTGTCTTCGTCGTATTTGATGATGATCGTGAGCGTGCGTTGCCGCTGAGAGCTCGAGGCGTCCCGCGAGTTCTTCCCCAGAATGATCAGCGTTCCGTACGAAGAGGTGCTCGTGTCGACTCGGTCGGTCGAGACCTTGTCGTACATCCACACTTCCCGCCGCTTTTCGTCGGTCGTGACGATATTGGGCGAGCCCAGAATCTCGACGACCTGGGAGGCCGGCATGCCGACCTTGATCTCGCTTTGCACCCTCCCGACCGTCAATCGTTCATCCTTTATCTCGGCCGGTCCGCTGCTTCCGCAGCCGGAGAGGCCGATCGAGAGACAGAGCCCCCAGAGTACCCGTCTGTAGTTCATTGTGACCCCCCTCGCGTGACATCCGGTGAGATTCCGGTATTCGATTGGACGTTCTTGTGTGACGGGGGCTTGCACCGCGGTTCCCTGGCAGCATCGGCGGCAACCCCGATACACCCTACCATGTATGAGGATACCTGTTCTCTCTAGGGAAAATCACCCCGACCGACGTTCCCGCTCTCAGGCCATCAGGGACCGGACGATCGCCGCCTCTGCTCCGCCGCGTCGAGTAGAATCGCCACCAGCATATCGCTCATGACGTTCACCCCGGACCGGACTCGGGCCAAGATCCAATCGACCGTCATGATCAGCGGGATGGCGGCGGTGATGATCTGATCCGGCAGGCCGGCGGCCGACAGGACCAGCGGCAGCACGACCAGACCCGCTTCGGGAATGCCGGCGGCGCCGACCCCGGCGACGATCGAGGCGGCGATGATCAGGAGCTGGTTGACGAGTGCCAGATCGAAGCCCAGTGCCTGTGCCAGAAAGAGCGCGGCCATCGCCTCGTAGAGCGTGATGCCGTCGTTGTTGAGGTTGGTCCCCACGCAGGCGGCCAGACGCGAGGACTCCGGCGACACCTGCATGCGCTCCAGACAGCGGAGTGTGACCGGCACGGTGGCCAGGCTGCTGTTGCAGGACAGGGCGGTCATGATCGCGTCGGCGCCTTTGCCGATATAGGTGCCGGGGGCTTTGTTGCCGATGAGCCAGGCGACGGTCGGATAGTAGAAGAGCGCATGAATGGCGAGCCCTGCGAGGATGGTCACGAGAAAAATCCACAGGAGTGAGAAGACCCCGGCCCCGGCCTTTCCCACCACCTGCGCGAGCACCCCGAACACGGCGAACGGCACGATCTCGATGATCCAGCCGAGGATACGGACCAGCCAATAGTAGACACGTTCCACGATCACGACGGTCCCCTCGATCATGGGGCGCGGTCGGCTCGTCCGCAGCTGCCGGAGAGCCGCGCCGGCGATGACCGCGAGCAGCACGACCCCGATGATGTTGTTGGTGGTGAACGGCCGAAGCATCGTGTTCGGAATATAGGAGGCCAGATACTCGATCGCCTCGCCGGGTTGGGTGCCGCCTGAACCGGATCCGGTACCGGCCGCTCTCGGATCCGTGGCGAGCAGTTGGTCGAGATGGCCGTGCCAGGCCGTCCCGGGATTCCAGACATTCATGATCACGAGGCCGATCGTCATAGCCACCGAAACGTTCACGAGGCAGATGGCGAGCAATCTGGTTCCCTGCCGGAGCGGGAGGCTCATACGAAGGAAGGCATCGAGGATCGCAAAAAAGATGAGCGGGATGGCGAGCGCCTTCAGCAGGGTAATGACCCCCAAGCCGATCAAACCCAGATGCTCGTTGCCGACCGGGCCGAGATACGGGGCCCGTCCAAAGAATAGCCCGAGCGCCGTGCCGCAGAGGGCTCCGATCAAGACTCTGGTGTAGAGAGGGATGGGCCGGCGGCGGCTCGGTGTCGGACGGTCATCGAACTCTGCAGTCTGTGAGATGGCCGGTTCGATCAAGGGTGACAGGTCATGGAGTTGAGCATTCGGACACAGAGTCTGTCGAGTGAGTCATCATAATAATAGATGAAGCGACTGAAGAAATGCGACTTTGTCGGGCGGGTGCAACCGCGACGGGGGAACCGGAGCTGCTCGATCGAGACCTCCCGTTGCTTAGGAGAAGACCGATCGCCAGAGGGAAACCAGCCAATCCGTCATCGCGGCGAGGAAGCCTTCCTCAGCCGGCTCGACTCCTCGCTTGGTGGCAGGCCTGGTAGTAGGCGCAGGAAGCGGGTCATGTGATGCAGCCGGGGCCGGAGAAGATAGGGACGTCTGGGTCATGGTCGGTGCATGCGGTGAGGCCGGGAGCGGGGGGGCAGACGCGGAGGTAATGGGATCCTGAACGGACGGTGGAGGCGGCGGGAAGGCCGCGGCGGCGCTGACCCGGTCGGCTTCATCCAGTTGCGCCCGATACTTGTCCACGGCCGCCTGCAAACCGGGTTGTTCCGCTTTGGCCCGCCGCATCGCCTGGCGCAGGCTGCTCTGCTGGGCGACCAGCTGGTCGACGAGGCGCGCGAGCTTCGCCTGACGCTCTTCTCCGATCTTGCGTTCGGCCTCTGCTCTGTCGATCGCGTCCCGGAGCGACGCATTGGCCTGCTCCGCTTGCTGACTGGCTTGCCGTGTGAGCGGTTCCATCGCCTTCGCCTGCTCGGCGAGGCGGTTCTGTTCGACCGTGACGTTTTGCAGTTCCGCCCTGGCGCCCTCCCTCTCGGCGACAGCCTCGTCGTAGGTGCTCTTCCAGGCGCAGCCGGCCGCGAGGAGCAGAAGACAAGCGCACGGTGCGGTGCACAACGCGGTAGCGACAATAGGGCGGCAGATCAGAACGCGCATGATGATCTCTCTCGAAGGTTCGGTGCGCACTACGGCTGGTGTTACGGCTCATCGTGGACGAAACCGTGGTGTTCTTCAAGAAAAATCACGTACCCCAGCACCTGCCTACGCTCTCCTTCCCTCTTGCCTTCTCGCCTTCTCGCATGGCTCGAACCTCCTTCACGCATGAATGGTCACATGCATGCGACAAGCTCACTCTAACGGGTGACCGGGATGGTGGCGATCCGGTAAATGCCGCTATCGGAGGTTCGCCGCGGCGCATCGGGCGAAGATGATATTGATCAGGAACCCGTCCAAACTCGCTTCGCCGAGGCAGGTTGACAAGAGCCGACGCTATGTCGGCAGGACCTGCATTGAGCCGGATTGCAGCGATATGAACCCCTCCAGAGAGGCTGCGCACTCGGGTGTCGCTAGGGGTTTATCCAGGGTATTCCGCGTTGCTCCCCTACCAATGCGTAGTAGTCTCAGTCGCCCGATGTTGTGTAGGTTCCGATTGCCAGCAGTTCGGCGCGCCCTCGGCGTCTCAGCTCGGGAGGATACCAGTGGGATTCGGCACGGCACTTGGGTACATGATGATCTTGTGTTTCGGCGCGATTATCGCACCCGGAGTGGGTGTGAGCGGCCGGCTCATCGCGCAGATGCCGCCGGCCCTTCTCGAATGGGCCCATGCGCCCGGGTACGGATTCCTGGCCTGGTTGTTGGCCGGCGGCCTACGCGGGCGAGGCTGGCCCGTCTCCTATGCCGTGTTCGCTGCGTCGAGTGCCGCCTTCGTGTTCGGCCTATGGACCGAAGTGTTCCAGGGCTGTGTGCCGGGCCGCAGCACGTCGTCCGATGATCTTGCCGTCAATGCCGGCGGCATCGCCCTGATTGCGTGCGTCATGCTCGTGCAGCACCGGACAGGGGCGCGAGCGTCGGCGCCCGTCACGCTCTCAATCAACAGGATCGGATCGTCATCCGGCTTGTTTTCCAGGAGGCTCCCATGATGTTCCATTCTGACAAGCGCAGGAGTCTGCGCGTGCCCATCACGTGTGCGGTGTACTATTCCGACGGTGCGTTTCACGCGAGCGGAGTGACCGCCAATCTCACCCGTAGCGGCGGCTGCTTGCAGGGATCGCACGGCGTGGAAGTCGGGATGGAACTGATGGTGTTGGTCATCCCCCCGACACAGTCGGCGCTTCTCATCAGGAAAGCCACGGTACGGTGGGTGCGCGATCAGTTCTTCGGGGTGCAGCTCGACCACAACGACACGGCCATGTCATGGGAGCTGGATCAGGTTGCATTCGATCAGCGGACGCCGCTGTCATTCATGACGCACTAGAGGGACTGGCTCCGCCGGGCGGTGCCTGTCCCTGTTCTGCAGTTCTTGCCATGACGGGGACAGCCGTCGATCGGAAAGGCGGCAGTCTCCAAGCCGTTGCATCAAGCCTTACCTTCCGCTAAGTTAGCGCGATGCATCAGTGGCCTCTCCGCTCAAGCGTGCTCGCGGTGGCGAGCGGTCTTCTCCTCCCCTTCTGCTTTCCCAAGTTCGACATCGGACTCCTGGCCTGGGTGGCGCTGATCCCGCTTCATCTCGCGCTCGACAGTCCCAGTAAGTGGCGAGCCTTCCGTCTGGGCTGGCTCAGCGGCACCATCGGTTTTACGGGCATCATGGCCTGGGTCGTGACGGCCATGCATACGTACGGGAAAGTGCCCCTCATGGTCGCGTACGCCGTCTTGCTCCTGCTGACCAGCTACCTGGGTCTCTTCGTGGCGCTCTACAGCGCAGGCTACGTCTGGTTCCGATCGCTGGTCCCGCGCTACGGCCTGTTCGCTGCCCCTTGTTTGTGGGTGACGTTGGAGTTGGCGCGAACCTATCTGTTCAGCGGCCTGCCCTGGTCGCTGCTCGGCTATTCCCAGTACCGCCAACTCGACGTGATCCAAATCGCGGATCATCTGGGGGTCTACGGCGTCTCGTTCCTGCTCGTGCTGGCCAACGTGGCGATGGCCGAACTGATTGCCTGGCTTATGCCCCTCTTCCGTGGCTTCGTGCCGGCGCGGCTTCCCTGGGAACTGGTGACGACGTCGGCGATTCTGGTGGGCCTCTCCTGGGCTTACAGCACGTCGCTGATCGTGGGAGAAGGATTTCAGGCGCCGAAAACGTCGCTCCGCGTCGGCGTGGTCCAGCCGAATGTGGATCAATCGATCAAGTGGGATCCGGCGCATCGCGACGAAACTCTCGTCCGCTACGACCGGCTGACCGAATCGTTCGGAGTCGGCGCGGATCTGGTCGTCTGGCCGGAGGCGGCGACGCCGTTTTTCTTCGAGCGCGAACCGGAATATCAATTGCGTGTGCTGGCGATCGCCAATCGAGCCTCGGCTCCCCTCCTGTTCGGAAGTCCGGCGGTGCGATTCGACAACGAGCGGCGACCCTACCTGCTCAACAGCGCCTATCTGGTCGCTCCCGGTGGGAACCTGCTCGGCCGCTACGACAAGCAGCATCTCGTGCCGTTCGGGGAATATATCCCCCTCAAGTCCTCGCTCCTCTTCTTCCTCGACAAACTGGTGGAGGGCATCGGGGATTTTCAGGCCGGGCCGGGCCCGACCGTATTTTCCTTTATGCCTCGCCGGGCCTCGGCCGGCGGAGAAGGCGGCGGAGGACGCCCGGTCAAGTTCGGGGTGCTGATTTGCTACGAAGTCATCTTCCCGGACTTGGTCCGGCGATTTGCACAGAACGGCGCCGAATTCCTGGTGACGATCACCAACGACGCCTGGTTCGGCGAATCGTCGGCTCCGATGCAGCACTTCTCGATGGTGGTGTTCCGGTCAGTGGAAAATCATCTGGCCTTCGCGCGTGCCGCCAATACCGGCGTGTCGGGATTCATCGATCCGTTCGGCCGCATCGTGCAGACCTCCTCCATCTTTACGGAGACGGTGCTGCAGGCCTCCGTCCCGGTGCTTCAGCCGCGCACGTTTTACAGCCGGCATGGGGATGTGTTTGCCTACGGCTGTGTGTTAATCTGCGCTGTCTTGTGTCTGTTCGGACTCTTCCGTACGGAGGGGCCTGAACCGGATGCGGTTGCCGCGACCCCCGTGTAACAAGGGAAAGGACTCCGCGATGTTGGACGAGATCCGTGTGCGCGTGCGTTCGATCGGTGAGCAGGTTGCTGAACTTCGGGGGCATCTTTGACTTCGCCCGCATGACGTCCGAGCTCGACGAGCTGGAACAACAAATCGCACAGCCGAATTTCTGGAGCAACGCCCAGGCGGCGGCCAAGGTCAGCCGCAAGAAGGCGACGCTCGAACACGACCTGCAGGAGTGGCGCGAGATCGAGCAGACGCTCAAGGATGTGGGAGCCTTGCTGGAGCTGGCGGAAGAAAGCGGTGACGCCGGATTGGAAGCCGAGCTGACGGTCGAATTGAACCGGTTCGAGCCGCGCCTGGCGACCTTGCGCGCGGAGATGCTGCTGTCGGGCGAACTGGATCCGAACAATGCGATCCTCTCCATCCATCCGGGTGCGGGCGGAACGGAGTCCCAGGATTGGGCGCAGATGCTCTTGCGCATGTACGTGCGCTGGGCGGAGCGAAAGAAATTCAAGGTGGAGACTCTCGATCTGCAAGCCGGCGACGAGGCCGGCATCAAGAGCGCCACAGTGTCGATCACGGGCCCGTACGCCTACGGCTATATGAAGGCCGAAGCCGGTGTTCATCGACTGGTCCGCATCTCTCCCTTCGATTCGAACAAGCGGCGCCACACCTCGTTCGCCTCGGTCTTCGTCTATCCCGAGCTGAACGACGACATCGACGTCGTGATCGAGGACAAAGACCTGAGGATCGACACGTTCCGGGCCGGCGGCGCGGGAGGCCAGAACGTCAACAAGGTGGAGACGGCGATCCGTGTCACCCACCTGCCGACGGGAATCGTCGTGCAATGCCAGAACGAGCGGTCCCAGCTGCAGAACCGCAACGGTGCGATGAAGATCCTGAAGGCGCGCCTCTTCGAGTTGGAGCAGAAGAAGAAGGAAGCCGAGTTCAACGCGATCGTCGGCGAGAAGAAGGACATCGCCTGGGGCAGCCAGATCCGCTCCTACGTGTTCCAGCCCTATCAGATGGTGAAGGACCACCGGACCGGCTACGAGGTCGGCCAGGTCTCGGCAGTGATGGACGGAGACGTGGACGGATTCATCGAGGCCTATCTCAAGAAAAAGCTCACGGGAGGCCTGCTCGCTCCGGCGAAAGCCGCTGCGGACGAGGAGTAGACGACGGCCATGGACGAACTGAACGAGCAGCGACAGCAGCGGATCAAGAAACTCGAGCAACTGCGCGCGGCCGGGGTCGCCCCGTACGGCGGCCGGTTCGAGGCCAAGGACCGGGCAGGGCGCCTGATCGCGCTGCACGGCGAGAAGCCCAAGGACATCTTGGAACAGGAGAAGATCGCCTGCACGTTCGCGGGCCGCGTGGTGGCGCTCCGCCGGTTCGGCAAGGCCGCCTTCGCGGTGTTGCAGGACGGATCTGACCGGTTGCAGGTCTATCTCAAGAAAGACTTGCTCTCCCCGCAGGCGTACGCCGTGACCGAACAGCTCGATCTGGGGGACTGGATCGGCGTCACGGGCACGCTGTTCCGCACCAAGACCGACGAATTCACGGTCGAGGTTCGTGAGCTGACCTTCCTGAGCAAGGCGCTGAGGCCGCTTCCGGAGAAGTGGCACGGGCTGACGGACGTCGAAACCCGGTACCGGCAGCGGTACGTGGACTTGATCGCGAACCCGGACGTGCACGGGATCTTCGCGACGAGAAGTCGCGTCATCGCCGGCATCCGCTCGTTCCTGATCGAGCGCGGATTCCTCGAGGTCGAAACGCCGATGATGCATCCCATCCCCGGCGGCGCCACGGCCAAGCCGTTCGTGACGCATCACAACGCGCTCGGCGTGGATCTGTATCTGCGGATCGCGCCCGAACTGTATCTGAAGCGGCTGATCGTCGGCGGTTTCCCGCGCGTGTTCGAGATCAACCGGAATTTCCGGAACGAAGGCATCTCGACGATCCACAATCCCGAGTTCACGATGCTGGAGTTCTACGTCGCCTACGCGGACTACCGAGACCTGATTGCGCTGACGGAGGAACTCGTGTCCACGTTGGCCTCACAGCTCCTGGGCAGGACGACGATCGACTACCAGGGTACGGCGATCGATCTGACCCCACCATGGCGCCGCTGGTCGTACCATCACGCCATCCTCGAGGTGAACGGATTGGACGAGTCCGTGCTGCGCGACAAGGACAAGGCGCTGGCGGCGGCGAAGAGACTGAACGTGCCGGTCGATCCCCAATGGCCGCTCTTCAACGTGGTGAACGAAATCTTCGAGGAAACGGTCGAGCCGAATCTGCAGCAACCGACCTTCGTGACGGACTATCCGATCGAAATCTCGCCGCTCGCGCGACGGAAGGATTCGGATCCCACGCTGACGGACCGGTTCGAGCTCTATATCGCCGGGCGGGAAATCGCCAACGCCTTTTCCGAGTTGAACGACCCGCTGGATCAGCGGGAACGGTTCGAGGGCCAGGCCGCGCAGCGGGAGGCCGGAGACGAGGAGGCTCATGTGGTCGACGAGGACTTCTTGCGGGCGCTCGAATACGGCATGCCCCCCACGGCCGGCGAAGGGATCGGCATCGACCGCCTGGTCATGTTGCTCACGAATCAGGGTTCCATCCGCGACGTGGTGCTGTTCCCCCAGCTGAGGCCAGAGAAATAGACCGCGATGGCCGCCGTCCCCTATGAAATCTTCGTCGGTCTGCGGTATCTCCGCGCGAAGCGGCGCAACCGCACCATCTCGCTCAACACGGTCGTCTCGATCACCGGTGTGACGCTGGGCGTGGCGGCCTTGATCGGCACCGTCGGGATCATGACGGGCTTCAAAGAGGACATCCAGGCGAAGATCGTCGGGACGACGGCTCACGTCATCGTGCAGGACCGGATGAAGGACGCGATGAGCGACTACCGTCCGGTCGTTCAGAAGGCCGAGACGGTTCCGGACGTCGTGGCCGCCACGCCGTTCATCTTGAAGCAGGTCATGTTGACGACGCAGGCCGGCGCGCACGGAGTGGTGTTACGCGGTATCGATCCGACACGGGAAGGCAAGGTGACCGAGCTGGAGAAGAACCTGGCGGCCGGTGAGCTATCCATGCTCGGGCATCCGGTGATGGTGAACCTGCCGCCGGCCGACAACCCCAACGGGCCTCCGCAGCCCACGGAGAAACCCGGTATCATTCTGGGCAAAGAACTCGCTCTGCGGCTCGGCGCGTTCCCAGGTGACATCGTCAGCATCGTGTCTCCGGTCGGCCCGATCAGCGCCATGGGCATGGTGCCGAAAATCCGCCCGTTCGCGGTGGTCGGGATCTTTCATTCAGGCATGTACGAGTACGACTCGTCGCTGGCCTACATCGACCTGGCCGAGGCGCAGAAATTCTTCGGCATGGGCGATACGGTGACCGGCATCGAGCTCAAAGTCAGCGACGTCTTCCGCGCGAACGAGGTCGCCAGGTCGGTGGAGCAGGCGCTGGGCTTTTCTTACGGGGCGCGGGACTGGATGCAGATGAACCGCAATCTGTTGTCGGCGCTCAAGCTGGAAAAGACGATGATGTTCCTGTTGCTGGTGCTGATCACGATCGTGGCTTCGTTCAACATCGTCAGCACTCTGACGATGATCGTCACCGAGAAGCAGAAGGAGATCGCCATCCTGAAGGCCATGGGAGCCACGAGGAAGAGCATTCGGAGGATCTTCATGCTGAACGGGCTGATCATCGGACTGTCGGGCACGGGGATCGGCATTCCGCTTGGCTACGCGTTTCTGTGGCTGATCCAGACGTTTTGGACCTTCGATCCCACGGTCTATTACATCTCCAAGATCCCCGTGCACGTGCTGGGCGAAGACGTACTGCTCGTGGCGGGCTCGGCGATTCTCATCAGTTTTGCGGCGACGGTGTACCCCTCGTTGCAGGCCGCGAAGCTCGAACCGGTGGATGCGCTGCGGTATGAATGAGCGTCAGCCGTCAACCATGAACCGTCACCCGAGAGGGAATCAAGAACCGGCACAACGAATGAGGCTTGACGTTTGACGGCATCTCGATGATCACCGTTACGGACCTTCATAAGTCGTTCCGGATGGGCCAGCGGACCTTGCCGGTGCTGCAAGGTATCGATCTCCGCATCGAACGGGGCGAACTCGTCGCCGTCATCGGCGCATCGGGCGCGGGGAAAAGTACGTTGCTCCACATCCTGGGTCTGTTGGACCGTCCCACGAAGGGTTCCGTGTTGTTCGAGGATCGGGACGTCTTTCGATTGTCCGAAGCGGCCCAGGCGGAGTTTCGAAACCGGCGCATCGGATTCATCTTTCAGTTTCACCACCTGCTCCCGGAATTCACGGCGCTGGAGAACGCCTGTATGCCGGCCTTGATCCAACGCAAGCGGCTGGTGGAGGTCGAGGATCGGGCGATCACGATTCTGAAGGATGTCGGTCTGGGCGAGCGTCTCCAGCACAAGCCGGGGGAACTGTCCGGCGGCGAGCAGCAGCGGGTGGCTGTGGCGCGCGCATTGCTCCAACAGCCGGATCTCGTGCTCGCGGACGAGCCGACCGGCAATCTGGACACGCACACGGGCGACGCACTCTTCGCGTTGATGCGGGAGCTGAACAAGGCGCGCGGCACCACGTTCGTGATCGTGACCCACAACGACAAACTCTCCGCGCAGGCGGATCGGATTATCCACATTCAGGACGGTCGCATTGTATGAAGGGACAGGCTCCGGCATGGCCGGTGCCTGTTCCTCGCTTTCTGATCTCATCACGGGGACGGGCGCCGGTCGGAAAGGCGACAGTCTCCGCAATCCTTGTCCTCAAATCCTTGACGAGGGGCCAGCCATCCAATAGACTCGGCGGCAGTTCTCCGATGCGAAGGAGTCCTCAGTCGATGGCTCACGCGCGAATCCTTCCATTCTGCGCCGCGGCGACGGCGGTCCTGCTTCTATCCGCTCAGGCGAGGGCGACGGAGTTCGTGATCGTCGGACCGCGTGCGATGGGGATGGGCGGAGCCGGCGTCGCGATCACGACCGACGCGCTCGCCACGTATTGGAATCCTGCCGGGCTGGCGATGACGCAGACCGTGGACATCCGCATTCAGGCCGGCGGGCAAGGGATCGACCGGATGGGTATTGCGCAGTCGATCCACGATCTGGAATCCTTCAACGTCAACGATACCTCGGCCAGCAATCTCGCGAACGCGCAGAACATCGCCAACCGTATCAATCAGCCGGGCGCAAACATCTCCATGAACGGATCGGCCGGCCTCTACATCAAAGGCCACTTCGGGGAGCACGCCTTCGGCATCAATGTCTCCGATGTCGCCACCGGCGGCAGTTTCGTCTCGACGCCGGTCCAGGCGACCCAGCCGGGCGGTCCCAACACGCCGATCAGCCTGAAGGGGCAGATGGCCCTCGTGGGCCTCGAAGCCAGGCAGATCGCCCTCTCCTATGCCTATGCGTTTGCCGACAAGACTTTCGCTATCGGCATGACCGGGAAGATCATCCAGGGCGCGGCCTACAACGGCTCGACCACGCTGACGGGCGGCACGGACGTGTCGCTCCGAGACAACTTCGGGAAGCCCACGCTGTCCACGGCACTGAGTCTCGACCTGGGCGCGATATACCGGCCTTCCTCCTGGCTGCGCTTCGGTGTCGTGGCCAAGGACATCACGCAGCCGACCTTCGACAGCCCGTCGGGAGAAATGAAACTTGGGCCACAGGTCAGGGGCGGCATGGCCGTCAATCCCTATTCCACGCTGACCCTGTCCGCTGATGTGGACATCCTCTCCAACAATACGTTCGTGCCGGGCGTGAAGAGCCAACTGCTCAGCCTGGGCGCGGAGCAGACGATCCTCAACGAGTTCCTCTCCCTGCGGATCGGGGCGTTCAAGAACATGCAGGATGCCGGAGTTCCCTTTACGCCTACGGCGGGACTCGGCTTAAGGATGTATGCCTTCCGGCTGGACCTGGGCGGGGGATACGATTTCCAAGAACAGGGAGCGCTGGCTTCAGGGTCGCTGGCGCTCACATTCTAGGATCCTCGTCTTTCTCTAATGTAATGGTATACTGAAACCCATGTTGATGATCTCACAGAGGTTTTTGCGCTCCGCGCTCGCGATCGTCCTTCTGTCGTTCACCGGATGCGGAGGGCTTCAGGAAGTATGGGAAGGGCCCGGCGCCAAGGTGTTCCGTCCCCAGGCGATCGCGGTGTTGCCGCCGATGGCGAGTCAGTACGACAGCGCGCGGGAAGACATCCAGGACGTGCTGTCCGGCGCCCTCACCAAGGTGGCGAGTATCGAGCGCGTGGTGAGTCCGGAAAGCGTGACCGACATTTTCCAGGGGTCGAAGGAGGCTTTCGATTCGCTGGTGTTTTACTTCTCACGGCTCGAAATGACGGGACAATCGGACAAGGAGTCGGCTATCAAGCTGGGTAAGGCGCTGAATGTGGATTCGTTTCTCGTCGTGCGGGTCAATTCCTGGGAATATGTCCGCAAGGAAGGCGACAACGTCGGCCGCGTCGGACTGAGCTTGCGGCTCGTGGACGCGACGACCGGCACCACCGTATGGAAGGCCCGGCACGAACGGTCCAGCAGTTATATGTTCTACCGTCCGAATCTGAAGGATGTGGCCAGGGACCTGGCCGACGAAATGATCAAGTACATGCCTCCCATCCCCAAACGGTAAGAAGCGTTTCCCTCCCGTTCCCGTTCCATTTAGCCCGAATTCCGCAGTAGCAAAAGAGAGATTGACCTCGAATGTCATTTCGACCAACGGGAGAAATCTGTTCGCTCTTCCAAGCTGAAGATTTCTCACGGAGCCTGCCCTGAGTGAAGCCGAAGGGTTCGAAATGGCCACGCGATCAGGGTTGATCGTCTGATTGCCAGGCTGGTGGAGCACGCATCGCCCTTCCAAACCCACAGGCTCAAATCCAACTGCGGAATCCGGGGTTATTGGTTTCGCCTCCGAACACAGATCATCATTACACCAGCGATGGCGAATCAGGGCTCCATCGTTTGGCCGGCTGTCGACGGGCACCCACGAGTATGGGAGAGGGGCGCGAGCGACTAGTTCTGCGGCGCGCGGCGAGACGTCATGGCGGTCTTGAGGGAATGGACGAAGCCGGCCACGTGCTCGACGAGGCGGGCGTCCTGCCTGTGTGCTGCGACCTGCTTGACGATGGCGCTGCCGACGATCACGCCGTCCGCAACGGCGGCGACCTTTTCTGCGTCCTCGGGTGTGGCGACGCCGAACCCGACGGCGATGGGGGTCGCGGATACTTTGCGGATCTTTTCCACGTTGCGGCCGACCTCGGCGACATTGCTCAGTTTGGCTCCCGTGATCCCGGTGAGCGACACGTAGTAGAGGAATCCCTTGGACTGCCTGGCCACATACGCGCGCCGCTGTTCCGTACTGGTCGGGGCCAGCAGAAAAATCAGCTGCAGACCCGAGGCGGCGGCCGGTTCCTTGAGCGGTCCCGATTCGTCCGGAGGCATGTCCGGCACGATCAGTCCGTCTATTCCAGCGGCGACCGCCTCCCGGCAAAATCGCTCCGTGCCGAACGCATGGATGCTGTTGTAATAGGCCATCAGCACGATCGGGATCTGCGTTATCTGTCTCAGTCGGGACACCATCGGCAGGATGGTGCGAAGCGACGTTCCGCTCCGAAGCGCCCGTTCCGCCGCCTGTTGGATCACCGGCCCGTCGGCGATGGGATCCGAAAACGGTACGCCCAGCTCGATCACGTCCGCGCCGGCCTCTTCGAGCTTGGGCACGAGTTGCTCCGTCTCTTGCAGGCTGGGATCGCCGGCCATCACGTAGGTGATCAGCGCCGCTTCTCCCCGATCTCGAAGCCTCGAAAACGTGTGGTCCAGTCGGAAGGTCATAGCGCGATCCCCCGCATGCGGGCGACCTGCTGCACGTCTTTGTCTCCTCGGCCCGACAGGTTGACGAGGAGAATCCGGCTCCGCTTCATCGTCGGTGCGAGCTTGACGGTATGGGCGATCGCGTGGGCGCTCTCGAGTGCCGGGACGATGCCCTCCTCCCTGGCCAAGAGGTCGAACGCCGCCAAAGCTTCTTCGTCAGTGGCCGACGTATAGGTGGCCCGCCCGGTCTCCCTGAGGTAGCTGTGTTCCGGTCCGACGGCCGCATAGTCGAGACCGGCCGAGACCGAATGGGTCAGATTGATCTGTCCGTCGTCGTCTTGCAGCAGATAGGTCATGGTGCCTTGAAGGACGCCCAGCCGGCCCCCGGCGAACCGTGCGGCGTGCTTGCCGCTCGTGATTCCCAGGCCGGCCGCCTCTACGCCGATCATCTGCACCTTCTTATCGCCGAGGAACGCATGAAAGAGGCCGATCGAGTTGCTGCCGCCTCCGACGCAGGCGATCAGACAGTCCGGCAGACGTCCTTCGGCCGACAGGATCTGTTTGCGGGCTTCTCTGCCGATGATCGACTGGAAGTCGCGGACCATCATGGGATAAGGGTGGGCGCCGAGCGCGGAGCCGAGCACGTAATGCGTCGTGTCGATGTTGGTCGTCCAATCGCGCATCGCTTCGCTGATGGCGTCCTTCAACGTGCGGCTTCCGGCATCGACGCCCGTCACCGTCGAACCCAGCAGTCGCATGCGGAACACGTTCAAGGCTTGGCGCTGCATGTCTTCGGTGCCCATATAGATTTCGCACTGCAGGCCGAACATGGCCGCCACAGTCGCGGTCGCGACGCCGTGTTGGCCGGCGCCCGTCTCCGCGATGATCCTGGGTTTCTTCATGCGCTTGGCGAGCAGGCCCTGGCCGATGGCATTGTTGATCTTATGGGCGCCCGTGTGGCAGAGGTCTTCGCGCTTCAGATAGATCTTCGCACCGCCGAGGCGTCTTGTGAGGCGTTCCGCATAATAGAGCTGCGTGGGCCGGCCGACGTACTGCTTCAGATAATAGGCGAACTCAGCCTGAAAACGGGCGTCCTTCCTGGCTTTCGCATATTCCTGTTCCAGTTGGAGGAGGGCCGGCATCAACGTTTCCGGCACGTAGCGGCCTCCGTAGATGCCGAAGCGGCCTCTGGCGTCGGGAAGTGCGGTGGGGGCGTTCTTTCTGGTCGAGATGTTCTTTCTGGTCATGGGGCGACGATCCGGTTCAGGTTGCGAATGCCTGTCTGGCCGACTGGATGAACCGATGGACTTTCTCACGATCCTTCTTGCCAGGGGAAAGCTCGACGCCGCTGCTCACGTCCACGCCGTAGGGTCGTACCGCTCGGATGGCCTCACCGACGTTCTCGGGCGTCAATCCGCCGGCCAGCAGCACGGAGGCGGTCTTCGCCGCCTCGGCGGCAAGGATCCGATCGACGGTGCGGCCGGTTCCTCCATAGGCCTCGTCGAGGTAGGCGTCGAGCAGGAAGCCTCGAATCCCGGCGCGCCCTTGAAATTCCGCCAACGCGAGAAAGCTGCCGCGGTCCTTGATCCGGAGAGCCTTGACCGCCGGTCGCGCGAGTTCGAGGCAATAGGCGGCGGTTTCGTCCCCATGCAGCTGCGCCAGCGCCAGCCTGCAGCTGTCCATGAGATCACGGACCACCTTCACCTCCTCGTTGACGAACACACCGACCGCCGCGACGAACGGCGGCAAGGATGTGATGATGCGGGCTGCCACGGAGGGCTCCACCCATCGAGGGCTCTTGCGATAGAACACGAACCCCAACGCGTCGGCTCCGGCCGATACGGCCGCCGCCGCGTCTTCCTCGTTCGTGATTCCGCAGATCTTGATCCTGCCGATCAATCTGCCTTGCGTTACGGACATCGTAACGCCCTCCGTTTACAGGCCCCGCCCTCAGGGTTACCCTGCTTCCTTTCCGTCTGCGTCGCGATCTGCTGTCGTCCCGCGAAGCTCGGCGATCTTGGTCTCGACGGCCTCCGCTTTGATGAGGGATTCGCCTACCAGCATCGCATGAACGCCTGCCTCCAGCAACCGCTCGACGTCCGCCCGCTTGTGGACGCCGCTCTCGCTGACGATCAGCTTGTCGGCCGGCACACGCTTGGCCAGTCGCACGGTGACCCCCAGGTCCGTCGAGAAGGTCCTGAGGTCGCGGTTGTTGATGCCGATGAGGCGGGCGTCCGGAATCCGCTCCAGCACCAGATCCAATTCGCGCTCGTGATGGGTTTCGAAGAGCACGTCGAGAGACAGGTCGCGGGCCAGAGCGTGAAACTCTTCCAGTTGTCGGGGTTCGAGCGCGGCCACGATCAACAGCACGGCGTCCGCGCCATAGGCCCGCGCTTCGTAAAATTGGATCTCCTCGACCATGAATTCCTTGTTGAGCGCCGGCAGCGAGACCGCTTGTTTGACGGCCTGGAGATCGTCAAGGCTGCCGCGAAAGAAATCCCGATCGGTCAGGACGGAGAGCGCGGAAGCGCCATGCTCGGCATAGGACCGCGCGATGGCGACCGGGTCGAACCGTTCCTCGAACTCGGGCCGCAGCAATCCGAGACTGGGAGAGGCCCGCTTGACCTCGGCGATCAGGGCCGGGCTGGAGGCGGTGCGAGTCGCGTCGAGCGCGACCGCAAACCCAAGAGGTCCCGAGAGGTCGCGAATCTTGCCCTTCAACTCCGACCGGTAGCCGCGGCTCTGTTTGTGCCGGAGTTCCGCCTTCTTATGTTCCAGGATGCGCGCGAGTATCATGGCGACCGGTGGTCAAGCATTCGTGTAGGCGATCAATCGCGCCAGCTTCTCGGCAGCAGCGCCGGAATCGATGGTCCTTGCCGCCAGGGCGAATCCGTCCGCAAGGGTTTTGGCTTTGTGCCCGGCGACCAACGCCGGGGCCGCGTTGAGGCAGACCATGTCCCGTTTCGGACCCTTGCGTCCCTGCAGGATTTCCTTCGTCATGAGCGCGTTGTCTTCGGGGCTGCCGCCGGCCAATTCCTTCGGGGACACCCTGGTCAGTCCGAAGTCGGATGGATTCAACACATAGGTCGACAGCACTCCTCCCCTGGCTTCGGAGATCAGAGTGCGATCGGTCAAGGTGATCTCGTCCAGTCCGTCCATGCCGTGCACGACGAAAGCGTGTTGCGAGCCCAGGTGCATGAGGACCTTGCCGAGCAATTCGGTCAGGCGGGGCTCGTAGACGCCGATGACCTGGATGCCGGCTCCGGCAGGATTCGTCAGTGGACCCAGGACATTCAGCATCGTGCGGATGCCCAATTCTTGTCGAGGAACGGCGCAATGTTTCATCGCTCCGTGGTACAGCGGGGCGAAGAGAAAACCGATGCCGATTTCGTTGATGCAGTCGGCGACCCGGCCGGTGGGCAAATCGATCTTCACGCCCAGCGCGGCAAGCACGTCGGCGCTGCCTGATTTGGAGGACACCGATCGGTTCCCGTGCTTCGCCACGGTCAACCCGGCTCCGGCCACCACGAATGCCGACGTGGTCGACACGTTGAAGGTATGCCGCCCGTCTCCTCCCGTGCCGCAGGTGTCGACCACGAGCGGGTCGCCGACGGCAATGCGGACCGCGCGGTCTCGCATTGCCCTGACGGAACCGGCAATCTCTTCGACACTTTCCCCCTTGAGGCGAAGCCCCATCAGGTAGGCCGCGATCTGGGCCGGGGTCGCCGCCCCGCCCATGATCTCGTTCATGACCTCTTCGGCCTCCTTTTCGGTCAGCGAAGTGCGATCTGCCAGCTTTCCGATGGCCTCTCTGATCATCATCGACAGCATTTCCGTTCAGCCGCCGGCGACGAATTCCGTCGCGCCGTCTGGTCCGGCTGAAGGCCGTGCGGCTACAGTTTCAGGAAATTGCGGAGTAAGTCTTTGCCGGCCGCCGTCAGAATCGATTCCGGATGGAACTGCACCCCTTCCGCACCCAGCGACTTGTGGCGCAATCCCATGATTTCTCCTTCTGCGGTCTCGGCCGACACATCGAAGCAGACCGGCAACGTGGCCCGTTTGACGACCAGCGAATGGTAGCGTGTCGCCTCAAAGGGGTTGGGAAGGTCGCGAAAGAGCCTGTTCCCATCGTGGCGGACCATGGACGTCTTGCCGTGCATGAGGCGATCGGCCCTGACCACCTCGCCGCCGAAGGCCGCCGCAAGCGATTGGTGGCCCAGGCAGACACCGAGGAGCGGCACCTGACCGGCGAAGTATTTGATCGCTTCGACCGAGATTCCGGCCTCCTTCGGCGTGCAGGGGCCCGGCGAGATGACGATACGGTCCGGACGCAATGCTTCGATCTGTCCGATGGTGAGATGGTCGTTGCGATAGACCCGCACGTCCTCACCCAACTCGCCGAAGTACTGCACGAGGTTGTAGGTGAAGGAATCGTAGTTGTCGATCATCAGCAGCATCGCAGTTTCCCGTGTCTTGTCGCCGGTGAAGCGCATCTCGTGATGGGCCGGTGCGTGCGCTTCACACTCCACCGTTCACGGACGACATTCTTATTCCAGTCCCTGTTCCGCCAGCTCGATGGCGTTCATCATGGCTCTTGCCTTGTTGCAGGTCTCCTCGTATTCGTGGTCGGGGTTGGAATCCGCGACGATGCCGGCGCCCGCCTGGACAAACGCCTGATGCTTCTTAATGACGACAGTCCGGATGTTGATGCACATGTCCATGTTGCCCGAGAAACTGAAATACCCCACCGCGCCGGCATAGGGGCCTCGGCGGGTCGGCTCCAACTCGTCGATGATCTCCATCGCGCGGATCTTCGGTGCGCCGGAGACCGTTCCGGCGGGGAAGCAGGCGCGCAGGACGTCGTAGGACGTCTTGGACGGGTCGAGCCGGCCGGTCACGTTCGAAACGATGTGCATGACGTGGGAATAGCGTTCGACGTGCATGAGCGAGTCGACCGACACGGAGCCGGGCCGGGAGACGCGTCCGACATCGTTGCGTCCCAGGTCCACGAGCATCACGTGCTCGGCCCGTTCTTTCTCATCGGCGAGGAGCCGCCGCTCCAATTGCTGATCCTCCTCCGCCGTGTGGCCGCGCCGGCGCGTGCCGGCGATCGGTCTGACGGAGATGACTCCGTCTTCGCACCGAACGAGCGTTTCCGGAGACGAGCCGACGAGTTCGACCCCCGCTACGCGCAGGTAATACATGTAGGGAGAGGGATTGACGACTCGCAAGGCGCGATAGAGCTGCAGAGGCGGGGCCTGGACATTGGTCTCCCACCGCTGGGATAAGACGGCTTGCACGACATCACCCGCCCGGATGTATTCCTTGGTCCGATTGACCATCTTTTCGAAATCTGCGCGGCTCAGATTGGAGGTGAACGTGATCGGACGGCGGCGCCGATGCGGACGACCTCGGCGCAGGGGGCGTCGCAACCTGGTGATCATGCGTTCGATCCGCTCCGTGGCTTCGCGGTAGGCTCTACTCACATCCCGGTCATGCGTCGAGGTCACGTGGGCGTTGGCGACCACCTTGATCTTTTGCGCGACGTTGTCGAAGATCAACAGCGTATCGGTCATGAGAAACGCGAAGTCGGGCAGGTTCAGGTGGTCCTTCGGCCTGGATGCGAGCTCCTCGAAGGTTCGCACCATGTCGTAACTGAGGTAGCCGACGGCCCCGCCGACGAAGCGCGGCAGATTCGGCACCGTCACCGGACGGAACCCCTTCATGTGCTCCCGCAGTCGCTCGAGTGGATTCCCCCGGCTGGGGATGCGGGTCTTTTTCTTGCCCCGCACGATCATCAAGTCGCCGCGGTCCTCGCAAATGACGACCGGTGAGCCGCTGCCCAGAAACGAATACCGTGCCCACTTCTCCCCGCCTTCGATGCTCTCCAGGAGGTAGGCGGTGGGGCCGTGGTCGATCTTGGCGAACGCGGAGACGGGCGTTTCGTAATCCGCCAGAATCTCGCGATAGAGGGGAATCAGATTCCCTTCATGAGCGTAGCGGCGAAACTCGTCGAAACTTAATGAATAGCCGGCGGTCGCCACGGTCCGATCCTTGGTACTCCTAATTACTCTTGGCCCACGATCAGTTTCTGCCCAACCTCGATGATGTCGTCCGGCAGCTTATTCCACTTCCGCAGTGTTTCGAGCTTGACTCCGTAGCGACGGCTGATGCGGTACAGCGTCTCGCCGGGCTTGACGACATGGATGGTGGGAGATCCGTGTCCGGTGGCGGCGACAGCCGTCTCCGTTTGGGCCGCCGCGGTGTCCTCCGGCAAGCCGGTCATGGAGGATGCGCTGAGGTCGCCCATGGCCGGGGTCGCCTCGACCGGCGGGGCCGCGTGGACTTTGGGCGCTGGTGGGGTCCGCTTCATGTCGGCTCGGGCTTTCCGCTCGAGCAGCGCGGCCTCCTTGATGGCTTCGGATTCTTCCTGCACGCGGCTCATCTGTTCCCGTACTGCCTGGACTTGAGCGGTTAATTCACGGTTTCTGGCATCGTATTCCGCGAGCTCCCTCTTGGAGCGCTTGACTTCGTTGTCGAGTTCCGCCGTCCTCTTTTCTTCCTGCGACAGCAGGCGCTGAAAGTTCAGGCTGCGCGCCTTTTCCGCTTCATACTTTTCGGAAAGGACGCATCCGCTCAGCATGAACCCTCCGCAGATCAAGGCCATGACTCTCACACCGGATGCTGCGATCACCGTATTCACTCGTTGGTCCTCCTTCATGGAATCCTCCTCCGACCACGTGAAGCGCTTCCTCCGGCAACCCTACTTCCTCACTCCAGGCTGCCGAACCCTTCTCTGTCAGCTTGACGGGGTTTCATACCATAGTGGCTAACGCGGCGGAAGTCAAAGGGTTATCGGCACCCGCTTGTTTGACCGTCTCCCCGACCCTATGCTACCGTCCCCCTCGGTGCTCGACTGCGTGGAACCCCGTCACGTCCGGACAAACGTCGCAGATTCATCCTGATCATTCCCTCGTGCCCATGGCCACCGACGACATTCAAAAGCGACTGCAAACACTGCGGGAAGAAATTCGCCGCCACGACGCGCTCTACTACGTCAAGGATCGACCCGAGATCTCCGACGGGGCTTATGACAGCCTATTTCACGAATTGACCGAGCTGGAGCAGGCTCACCCTGATCTCATCACCCCTGATTCCCCCACCCAGCGCGTCGGAGGCGCACCTCTGGGCGAACTGGCAAAGGTGCGGCACGAGCAGTCCATGTTGAGCCTTGATTCGATTGTGGATCGTGGGGATATCCTGGCCTTTGATCAACGCATGAAGCGGGAGCTGCAGACCGAAGAGGTCCGGTATACGGTGGAGCCGAAGTTCGACGGGTTATCGGTCGAATTGGTCTACCAAGGAGGGATCTTTGCACGCGGGGCCACGAGAGGGGATGGCACGACCGGGGAGGACGTGACGGTCAATCTGCGCACCATCCGCTCGTTGCCGCTGCAGCTGGCGCGGGGATCCGGTGCGCCGGATCGCTTGGTGGTCCGAGGCGAAGTCTATATGCGTTTGGGCGATTTTCAGACGTTGAACCGGCGGATGACGGAACGGGGCGAGGAGGCCTTCGCGAACCCACGCAACGCGGCGGCCGGATCGCTCCGGCAGTTGGATTCCACGATCACCGCATCGCGGCCGTTGACCGTGACCTGTTATGAAATCATGGGGCAGTCGGGACCGCCGATCCGGACGCACTGGGACGAACTCGACGCCTTGGCGCAATGGGGGGTGCCGGTTCCCCAGCTGCGGCGGCGTTGCCGGACGATCGACGAGGTGATCGCCTATCATCACGAAACGGAAGCGGTCCGGGATTCCCTGCCCTACGAGATCGACGGGGTGGTCGTGAAGGTGGATGACCGGAGCAGCCAAGAACGGCTGGGCTCCAAATCGAGAAGTCCGCGTTGGGCACTCGCCTTCAAATTTACACCCCGGAAGGAGATCACGGTGGTCGAAGGCATCGCTGTTTCCGTCGGACGGACCGGCACCTTGACTCCGCTGGCGCTGCTCCGGCCGGTCGAGGTCGGCGGCGTGACGATCAGCCGGGCGACTCTGCACAACGCGGACGAGGTGATCAGGAAGGACGTACGGGTGGGCGATACGGTGAAGGTCGAGCGAGCCGGAGACGTCATCCCCGCCATCGCCGAGCGGGTGCCCGTTCCGGGAGAGCAGCGCTCCGAGCCTTTCCGGATGCCCCAACATTGTCCGATCTGCGGCTCGGCGGTGGCCCGCGAAGGCGCCTACTACTATTGCACCGGCCAGCCCGTCTGCGGGGCGCAGATCAAGGGAGCCATCGAACACTTCGCCTCCAAGGCTGCGTTGGACATCGATGGGCTGGGGCGGAAGACCGTCGCTCAATTGGTGGATCAAGGATTGGTGCGTTCATTGGCGGATCTCTTCGTCCTGACCAAGCCGCAATTGCTGTCGCTGGAAGGGTTTGCCGATCGATCGGCCACCTTGCTGTTGGAGGCGATCGAACGGAGCAAGACGGTCACCCTCGATCGGTTTTTGATGGGACTCGGTATCCGTCAGGTCGGCCAACATATCGCGAAAGTGCTTGCCGGAGAGTTCGGATCGCTGGAGGGCGTGATGGAGGCGGATCCGGCCAGGCTCCAACAGGTGCTCGAAATCGGACCGGAAATCTCCGCGAGCCTCGCGTCCTACTTCTCCGAACCGCAAAATCGCGCTGTCATTCGAGACCTGCTTGACCGAGGACTCGTGATTGCCGAGGCCAGGAACGCCCGCCCCGGCCGAACCGGCCTGGCGGGCGGGACATTTGTCTTTACCGGCGGACTCCAAGGCTTTACGCGGGAGGAGGCCACACGTGCAGTGGAAGAACAGGGGGCGCGTGTCGCTTCGAGCGTGAGCAAGAAGACGTCGTACCTTGTGGCTGGGGACGACCCAGGATCCAAGCTGGACCAGGCAAAGAAATTCGGGGTGAAGGTTTTGAACGAGCAGGAATTCGCGGAGCTGGTGAAGAGGAAGGCCTAGCGCTCAGCCGACGAGGTTGAGGTTTGGCGCCTCGACCGACACGGGAGATTTCTCCTCGCGGAATATCTGCACGCTCTTGATCGATCGAGGCTCGGCTTCGTGAATCAGGATGCGGCAGTTGCCGATCCGCAGTTCCTCGCCGATTTTCGGGATACGACCCAATTCCTGCTGGATGAGCCCGCCGATGGTGACCGCTTCATCGCCCAGGTCGACTTTGAGGAAATCATTCACCTTGCGGACTTCCGTCCTGCCGTGGACCAGGATGTGGTTCTTGCCGATGCGCTTGATCAGCTCTTCGGTGATGTCCGTCTCGTCCATGATTTCGCCGACCACTTCCTCGATCAGGTCCTCGAGCGTGACGATTCCCATGACCCCGCCGAACTCATTGACGACCACCGCCATGTGGCGCTTGTCCTGCTGGAACTGCTTCATTAGATCGTCGGCGGTTTTTCCGGCCGGCACGAAGAGCGGCGGATACGCGATGTCCTTGAGCTTGGAATCGAAATGCCCTTTAGCCAGCTCCGTCAGAGCCTTGGTCTTGTAGAGAATGCCGATAATATTGTCCATGGTGCCGTCGTAGACCGGAATTCGCGAGTACTTGGAGCTATAGAGCAACTCCTGCGCGTCTTTGAGGCGGAGATTGCCGTCCAGGGAGAAAACATAGAGGCGCGGGGTCATCGCATCCTCGGCGGTGATGTCTTTCAGTTGGAAGACGTTCTTGATCATCTTCACCTTCTCGACCTCGATCGCGCCGGCCTTGCCTCCCTCGTCCAGCATGATCTTGAGCTCCTCTTCCGTCACCAGGGGAAGCGTCAGCCCCTTGCCACCCGTCAGCTTGTAGATGAGAGGGACCATGACGAACAACACCGGGCGCAGGAGGACCTGTACCCAATAGACGGGATAAGCCATATTGAGGGTGACGGGCACGGCAAACTTGGCGGCCAGAGTCTTGGGGATGACGTCCACGGAAACCAGGAGTACGAAGGTGAGTAACCCGACCACCACGGCGATCGTGTCGTCGAAGAAGGTCCTATCTCCATAGGCGTTCAAGGTCAGAAAGGTCGCATACATGGGGATGGCGGTTCCAACCAACCGGTCCCCGACCAGGATGGTGGACAGGAGCTGTTGGGGATCACTCCGCAGCCGCAAGGCCATGTTGGCCCTGGCATTATGATTCTGGGCCAAGGCCCGCAGTTTGGTTTCGTTGACTGAGAAAAAGCCGATCTCGGCGGTTGAAATCACGGCTGAAAGAACGATGAGACCCAAAAGGATCGCAATATCCATGAAGTTCCAGAAATTAAGGACGACCGACCGGGGTAGTTGTGCGACAAAGCTCAAGGAGCACGATTGGCTCCTTTCCTTTTAAGCCGAGCAAGCCAGTCTGAGGCGCGGGGAGGAGTTGCGACACCTGAAATGGGAGTCTGGCACCGAGGCTGATCATCGGTAGGTAGATGTATCATACCCCCCCGTAGGGGGCAAGCACATTGAAAAATCCATTCGCAAAATCAAATAGTTGCATCAAACTCCCGCAATATTCCAGAGAATTTTCCGATGGCGTCTCTTCCCTAGCCGTCATCTCGGAATACAAAGGGCTGAACGGAAAGATCGGATTCCAGTCTGGAGGCGGCAGCTTCGGCCTGCGCCTCAGAACGGAATTCCCCTACCTGAACCCGATACCGGCGGCCTTCCGGAAGGTCCACCGCCTGGATCCGTCCGGTAGCGTAGAGTCGCCTGGCTCGGTTCAACAAATTCAGCGCATTCTGTTGGTCGGCAAAGGCCCCGACCTGGACCCGCAGCGCTCCCATGTCGTCCGCTCGCCCTTGGAAGCCGATGACTCGGAGTTCAATCGAGGCAGTGCCGTTACCGGTCATGTCCAGAGCCTGGGCCCCTGCCAGCGAGAGGTCGAGAATACGTCCCTTGGCAAAAGGCCCTCGATCATTGATCCGTACCGTGGCTTGGCGGCCTGAACTCAGCGATCGGACGACCGCGATCGATCCCAGGGGAAGAGTCCGGTGGGCGGCAGTCATCTGATGCATGTCGTACCGCTCTCCGTTGGCGGTCTTGTTGCCGTGAAAGCCTGGTCCGTACCAGGAGGCGATGCCCCGTTCTATATAACCGATCGGATAGCCAGGGAAATAGGTCGGCTTCGGAGCCGGAGCGCTACAACCGGACGTTAGGCCGATGAAGACAAGCAACAGGGCCGTTGAGAGAAAAGAGACGCGGGCGCGTGGAAGACGGTCCGGCATCCTGACTAGAACTCGTCAAGCGATTGATCCCGGAGTACGGAAAGGGCCTTCTCTGTGTTGGCTACAGTCAAGACGACGATGGCGCGCTTCCCCTCTCGGGACGGCGTGCAGTAGCCGCACTTGATATTGATGCGGGCCTGGGTCAGGAGATCGGCCACGTCGTTGAGGGCGCCCGGCTTGTTTTCCAGGCTCAACACGAGCGCTGTCTCCTCCGAAAATCGGATCTTTGCCGCCCGCAGCGCAGCCCTTGCGCCCTCCAGATCGGCAACCAGCAATCTGAGCTTGCCTGTTCCGGTCACTTCAGGGGCGGAAAACGCCTTGATGTTGACTCCGGCCGACGCCAGGACCGAAGCTACTTGAGCCATAACTCCCGGTTTGCTCTGTCCGTTGATAACCAGCTGGGTAGTGGTAGGCATGGGGCCTCTCTTTACAGTGCGTTAAAGCACGTGACAGATGTCGTGAATGAACGTGTACTCATAGACACAGCTAAACACGACGGAAGTGTCTTGGGCAAGCTTCTGAGCCATGTCCTTCATGCCGCGTGGCACCAACAGGTAAAATGGAACCCCGCGTACGACGGTCCGCTTCCAATTCTTCGCCGTCCGGTTCTCGGCCAATGAAGCCTCCGTCTCGACCTCGGCCATCCACTCTATTGTATGACCTCCCGGCGTCACATGCCATCCCACAATGTCGCAAGACTGGCTGGGCCCCGCCCAGGGATTTTGCTCCAGGTTCGTATGGATGGTCACCTTGCAGTGAAAGGCCTTGGCCCACCGTTCGGCCACTTGACTGACGACCTGATCATGGACCGAGTCGACACCTTGTTCGCGCAGTGTGGTAGTCATGGACCCCCCTCCGCTTAGGCATGCTTGAAGCTCAATCTTATGTACTACGCAAGATGTAGAGGATTGACATTCCCCAAGGCTTTCCACGTTTCACAGAAAGGGCATAGAACCAGCAGGTGCCCACTTTCATATCTCACGCCAGAGTAAGGTCTTATAGGCTGTTGATGCTGATTGCCCCATTTCAAGATCACGCGATTGCAGCAGACGAATGTGCTTTCCCTGGTTCCCACAGCGTTCACTCCTTTGTTCGGAGTTGCCTCTGCTCTACGAACATCCGCTCGTCGCACCGCAGTGATCGCACTTGAGACAGGTTCCGTTTCGCACCATCTTGAATTGCTTGCACTCCTGACAGGGGTCACCCTCATAGCCCTGTTGACGGGCAATCTGTATTGCGGTCAAGGTCAATGTCTCTCGCTTGAGTTCAACCTTGTGGGACACGTTGCCGTTTCCGTTGCCTCCGTGGCGCGCTGTAATGCCGTGCCGCGCCGGAACCCGGTCGGTGACGATCGAAGACAACGCCAGCGTTTCCGGATCAGCTTCCTCGTTCGAGCATTCCGGGTCCTGCTCGTCTTTCTTCACCGAGTCCATGCGGAGATCTTCCTCCTTGACCTGCGCCAGATCGTATCGGTCCAGGTAGGTCACGGCCAACTCGCGGAAAATGTAGTCGATGATGGATGTCGACATCTTGATCCGGTCATTCAATTTGACCGGCCCATTCGGTTCGAACCGGGTGAAGACGAAGGCTTCCACGAACTCCTCCAGCGGAACACCGTGCTGCAGGCCCAGCGAAATCGCGATGGCGAAACAATTCATCAGGCTGCGGAAAGCGGCGCCCTCCTTGTGCATATCGAGGAAAATTTCCCCGACCGTCCCGTCTTCGTATTCGCCGGTACGGAGGTACAGCTTGTGTCCGCCGATGACGGCCTTTTGCGTATAGCCGTTGCGCCTTGCCGGCAAGGGACGTCGTTTGGCCAGGTAACGGACGAGCACCCGTTCGGTGATTTTTTCCGCGACCGACACGACGTCCGTCGCCGCTTCCACGCTCTTGGTCGTGTCAACGGAAGCGGACAGCGGCTGGCTGAGTTTGGAGCCGTCGCGGTACAGCGCGACCGCTTTGACCATGTTTTTCCACGAAAACAGATACGCGGACTTGACGTCGTCAAGCGTCGCATCGGCCGGCATGTTGATGGTCTTGCTGATCGCGCCGCTGATGAACGGCTGGGCGGCGGCCATCATCCGGATGTGCGCATCGACCGCAATGTACCGTTGCCCGATTCTACCGCACCGGTTGGCGCAATCGAAGACCGGCAAGTGTTCCGTCTTGAGGTAGGGGGCGCCTTCGACCGTCATCGTGCCGCAGCAATAGTCATTTGCGGCGGCGATCTCTTCCTGCGTGAAGCCCATGGCTTTGAGCATGTTGAAGTTGGCTTCCGTGAATTGCACGTCGGTGAAACCGAGCTTTTCCCGGCAGAAGCTCTCGCCGAGAACATACTTGTTGAACGCAAACCGGATTTCAAAAGCCTGGGCCAAACCGCTCTCCAGACGAGCCAGCGCTGCATCGTCGAACCCCTTTTGCTTCAGCGTCTCGTGATTGATGAAGGGGGCGCTTTGCAGACTTTGGTGGCCGACGCAATAGCTGACTATGTCTTGAATTTGGGACTGGGAATAACCCAATGTAGCCAGCGCCGGCGGCAGGCTTTGATTGATGATCTTGAAATACCCTCCGCCCGCCAGTTTCTTGAACTTCACCAGCGCGAAGTCCGGCTCGATGCCCGTGGTGTCGCAGTCCATGACGAGTCCGATCGTTCCGGTGGGAGCGATGACGGTGACTTGGGCGTTCCGATAGCCGTAGGCCGTTCCCAACTCCAGGGCGCGGTCCCAGGCCCTCCGAGCCGCGATCAACAAATCGGGGGGGCAGTGCTCTGCCTGAATGCCGACCGGCCGAATGGTCAGGCCCTCGTACTCTTCTTCCGGCGCGTGATAGGCCGCGCGACGGTGATTCCGGATGACGCGGAGCATCGATTCCCGATTCTTCGCGTAGCCGGGGAAAGGCCAGAGTTCTGCTGCCATCTCGGCGGAGGCGCTGTAGGCTTCCCCGGTCATGATCGCAGTGAGGGCGCCGCAGATCGCCGTGGCCTTCGGAGAATCGTAGGGAATGCCCTGACGCATGAGAACGGTGCCGAGGTTCGCGTAGCCGAGGCCCAACGTGCGGAACTGATAGCTCTTTTCCGCGATCGAACGGCTCGGAAACGAAGCCATCAACACGCTGATCTCCAGCACGACCGTCCAGAGCCGCACCGCATGGCGAAAACTCTCCAGTTCAAACTGGCCGTCGCCGGTGAAAAACTGCGCTAAATTCAAAGAGGCCAGGTTGCAGGCTGTGTCGTCGAGGAACATGTATTCGGAACAGGGATTGGAGGCGTTGATACGCCCGTCCTCCGGGCAGGTATGCCACTCATTGATCGTCGTGTCGTATTGGGTTCCCGGATCGGCACAGATCCAGGCGGCCCAGGCGATGCGGTCCCAGAGTTCCCGCGCCTTGACGGTCTTGGAAATCTTTCCATCCACGCGGCGCTTGAGCTGCCAGTCGCCGTCGTTTTCCAAGGCAGTGAAGAATTCGTTGGGAATGCGGACGCTGTTGTTGGAATTCTGCCCGGAGACGGTCTGGTAGGCCCTGCCGTCCCAGTTCGTGTCGTACTCGTGGAAGACAAAATGGGTGAAACCTTGTTGGGCGTAGGAAAACATCCGTTGGATGTAGGCTTCGGGCACCGCATTCCGGCGTGCCGCGATGACCGCTTCCCTCAGGATGCCGTTGCGCTTGGGATCCACCTCGACTCTCGGGGTGCCGTCGTTCTCGACGACATGGCAGGCCTTGAGCACGGCATTGAGCCGTTGCGCGCAGATTTTCGAGCCGGTCACCATGGCGGCGACTTTCTGCTCTTCAATCACTTTCCAGTCGATGAATTCTTCGATGTCCGGATGGTCCAAATCCAAGCAGACCATCTTCGCCGCGCGCCTGGTCGTGCCCCCGGATTTGATGGCGCCGGCCGCCCGGTCTCCGATCCGCAGGAACGACATCAAACCGGAGGAACGACCCCCGCCGGACAGCGATTCTCCATCTCCGCGTAGCTTTGAATAATTCGTTCCGGTTCCGGAACCGTACTTGAACAGACGCGCTTCGCGCACCCAGAGGTCCATGATGCCGTTCTCATTGACGAGATCGTCCTCGATGGATTGGATGAAGCAGGCGTGCGGCTGCGGATGCTCGAAGGCATTGGTCGCCTTGACGACCTCACGGGTCTGCGGGTCTACATAATAATGGCCTTGAGCCGGCCCGGAAAGACCGTAGGCATAGTGCAGCCCCGTGTTGAACCATTGGGGGCTGTTGGGGGCCGCCATCTGGTGCGCCAACATGAAGCACAGTTCGTCATGAAAGGCCGCGCTGTCCTCGGCGGTCTTGAAGTAGCCGTAGGACTTGCCCCAATGCGTCCAGCACCCGGCCAGACGATCAAAAACTTGGCGTGCGTCCCGCTCTCCGCCGAGCACCGGTTTGCCGTCCTGGCTGACGACCGAATTACCCGATTCGTCCCGTTGGGGCACGCCGGCCTTGCGGAAGTATTTCTGCGCCAGGATATCGATGGCCAATTGCGACCATGATTCCGGGATGTCGATCTGCTCCAATTTAAAGACGGTCGATCCGTCAGGGTTGCGAATCTCCGACGAACGCTTCACGAACGTTAAGCCTTCATAAGGACTTTGTCCGGGACGTGTGAATCGCCGTTCTATTCTCACGATCTCTCCTCCCAGGGTTAATGGCAGCGCAAGTCGCTTAACGGCCGTGGACGAACAGTGAAACCGACTTGGACACCTCTGCCTCTGAGGGGAGGAAATCCTCTCCCGGAGCAGAGTGAGGGACTACATATAGCCATTGCTGGAAATTGTCAACACCAAATATTGTGGTTTCCCTGTGGATAGCGAGGACATTCTGTGGATAACTATGGAGCCGCATCCGTAGTCGATTTCGCGGAATTTCCATCGATTTATCCACAGGAGGATGACCGTCGATCGGTAGTCGCAGATCAGCAGGCGGGAAGGCGAAGGTCGAAGGGGAAAACCGCGAGTGCTAGAACGCCAGGCGGCCCAAACGGATGACGGCATCGTCGACGCCTTTGAGCGGGATGAAGCGGCCCCCGATTGCAAGGACTTCGATATGAACTTCGAGCGCGGTCGTCTCGAACAGACTGAAGAGCCCCCAGTTGCGTTGGATGGTATGCGGGCGTACGACGCTCTCCACCAACTCGCGGCTGTGCAAGCGAAAAATGGTGCGGACCATGTCGCGTTCCCTCTGCGGAGCGGACGATTCATGTCGGTCCAGGGCTTTCCCCAGTTCCGCTTCGACGAATGTCACATAGTCATCCAACGAAGGGTTGGTCAAGACCAAAGCGACGCTTGCCGTCAGGGCCGTCACGAGCAGCAACAATAGCCAGAGCTTCATGCTGTTCCTTGCTGTGTATGCCTGATGCCGCACTCAATTCCCATCATTCGGTTTCCGCGCCGCAACCGGGGCGGTCCATGCCGTTTTGACAAGCGCATTGCGCACGATTAGCCTACTCAGAAGCAGCGGGTCAGTTGCCGGACATTTCATCCTTCACGTTGGAGGGATCCATGTATGTTTGGAGTAAACGCATCGTCGGACTGTTGCTGGGGCTGTTCATTGTGGTTCTCGGGATATTTCTGTTCCAAACTTCTCCCGAGCGGGCCAGCGGACTCAAGACCCATACGATACGGTGGATGGCGTTGAACTATGTCGGTCTGGTCGTCTGGGTCTTCGTCTGGATGATTGACCAGGCGCGCGTACGAGCGAAGAACGTCTGGGTATGGCTCGTGCCATTTCTCCTTGCTCCCTTACCGACACTCATGCTGTACGTGCTGTTCTTGCAACGCCGAGTCATGCCTCTATAATACGGCGCATTCCCCGACGGATCCCGACTCAGACTGCTCCTGGAGCTTGGACCGCAGCGTCCAGGCAAGCCAAACCCCCGGCAATGCCAGGAGAAAGGAAATGAAGAAAAACTGCGGCCACCCGACGGCGCCCACCAAATCGGCCGATGGACGTCCGGAAAGGACGCGCCCCACGGCCTCGATGGACGAGAGCAGCGCGAATTGCGTGGCGGTGTACCGGTGGTCGCAGAGCGACATGATCAGCGCGACGAATGCTGCGGTTCCCATTCCCCCAGTCACGTTTTCGATCAGTACGGAGGCCGTCAACGCCGCGTAACTTTTTCCCGCCCAGGCGAGCCCCGTAAAACAGAGATTCGAAAGCGCCTGAAAAAGCCCAAACAGCACGAGCGAGGGAACCAAACCCATTCTCGCCATAGCTATTCCACCTGCCAAGGCACCGCCCAACGTCGCGAATAAGCCGGTCCCTTTGACGTAACCCACGTCGCTGGTCGAAAAGCCCAGTCCTCCAATGAAGAATGCCGTCTGTAGCGATGCGGCGACAGCGTCGCCGATCTTGTACAGCAGGATCAACAGCAGCAGCTTGACGATATTGGGACGGGAGAACAACTCCCCTAACGGGTCACCCACGGCCTCGATGAGACTCAAGGGCGGCGTTCCGGTGAACGTCGGTTCCGGAGCCGCCAGCACGGCGACGATTCCAGTCGCCATGATCCCGGCAAGGACCAGGTACGTGGATTCCCAGCCGATATGGTCGGCCAGCACCAATGCGCCGGAACTCGCGACCAATAAAGCGAATCGATAGCCGTTCACCCACACCGCGGCTCCAAAGCCGCGCTCGGCCGGCAGCAACAGGTCCGTGCGATACGCGTCGAATACGATGTCGAGCGACGCAGAAAGAAAGGCGACCAGAACCGCTGCCACAGCGAGCCATTCTGGACGCTCGCCCGTTCCGGTCATTGCCATGGCAACCAGCCCGAGGGTCACCCCGATCTGAGTCAGCAGCATCCATCCGCGGCGCCGCCCGAGCAACGGCGGCGTGATGCGGTCGAGAAGCGGAGCCCAGAGGAATTTCACCGTGTATGGAAGCCCGACGAGGGTGAAGATCCCGATGGTCTTCAGATCCAGTCCGACCACGGTCAGCCAGGCCTGGAGGGTGCCGCCGGTGAGCGCCAAAGGAAGCCCGGAGGCGAAGCCCAGGGGAAGCATGAAGGCGATTCGTCGATTCGCGAGAACTTGTGCGACTGAAAAGGCGCTCATGGTATGTCGACCATCATCGACCCGGATAAAATACCATCCAGCTGTTCGCCGTCCGCAGAGATTTCATAAAAGCCGGTGGCGGATGACCTGTGGACAATGAAGAGAGGGCGGCAAGGCGGTCGAGACGATCCTCAGCAAGGTTGGCCGTTGAACGTGCAAGGCTTGTAGCGGGAAATGTCGAACTCCACGTTTTCCTGATAGACTCGTTCGTTGCCGTTGACCCCGTCCTGTTCGGGGTCATTCCACATCGTATGGTTCCACCAATAGAACAACGGATAGGCCTCTGTCTGATAGACCGGGTTGCCGTAGTTGCTCCGGGCATACTCCTGCACCATACGGCCGGTGACATAGTCCACCTGACCGTTTCCGCCCAAGGAATACAGCATCAGGAACAGCCTGGCTTCGTGGTCGTACAATTCGTCGATCCTGGAATTGAGATCCGGCTCGTTCGGCAGGAGTTCCTTGGTGGACACGAGCGAGGCGGAGAACAGCAGCATAAGGCAGACGAAGATGAAGAGGGCACGCGGGGAAGCGATCATCAGAGACTCACTCCGAGTCAGAGGCTTACGTGATGGGACGCATGCTACCACGGCCATTGATCGGCTTCAACCAACTCAATTACGGCCAAGCGATCGGGGTGTTCTCCGATCGGCTGCCTTGCCCGAGGGTCCGCCACTCACTATAATGCCCGTCCGTTATGAGACGCGCGTCTTTGCATACGCTGGGTTGTCGGCTGAATCAGGCGGAGACATCCGTGCTCGAATCCCGATTGCGCAAAGAAGGCTACGAACTTGTGGCCTTCGGTCAGCCGACCGATTTGCTGGTGGTGAACACCTGCTCGGTAACGAAAGAGGCGGAGCGTACCTGTCGGTATGTGGTGAGGAAGACATTGAAACATTCTCCTGGTGCGTTCGTCGCCGTGACCGGCTGCTATGCCCAGACCGGCGGACAGGAGCTGCGGTCGATGACTGGCGTCGATTTGATCGTCGGCAATCAGTTCAAATGGGAGCTGCCGTCGATGCTGCCCGCGCCTGAGCATCTGCGAAAGTCTCCCAAGCCCGAAGTCGTTCACAGTAAAACGATCGACCGAGATGACTTCGTGCTACCCGAATATGGAACGCCCGATTCGACGAGGGCGTCCGTGAAGATTCAGGACGGATGCAACGTGATGTGCAGTTTCTGTCTCATTCCTTTCGCCCGCGGCCATGAGCGAAGTCGCGTGTTGGAAGACACGCTTCAGGAAGCGGCCATGCTGGCGGCGGCAGGATATCGGGAGGTCGTGCTGACCGGGGTGAACATCGGCCGGTACAGGCAAGACGGCCGCGGTTTGCTGGCGCTCATCGACGCTCTTGAACGGATCGACGGCCTGGAACGGATCAGAATTTCTTCGATCGAGCCCACGACCATTGACGAGGGGCTGATCGAGCGGATGGCTGCATCTTCGAAACTCTGTCCGTATCTGCATGTGCCCCTGCAGAGCGGCGACGATTCGATCCTATCGGCCATGAACCGGCCGTACCGTGTCCGGGATTTTGTGAAACTGATCGAACGGGTTATTCGAACGGTGCCGTCGCTTGGATTGGGCACCGACGTGATGGTGGGATTCCCGGGAGAATCAAAGGAGGCGTTTCTCAATACGGTCCGTTTGACAGAAACTCTCCCCTTCTCCTATCTCCATGTGTTCCCGTTCTCGCCGAGACCGGGCACGGCCGCCGTGCGACTGAACGGATGCGTTTCCGGGGGAATGGTCCGGGAACGGGCGATGAGACTGGCGGCAGTGGATCGCGCCAAGCGGATGCTGTTTGCAGAGCGCCATATCGGGTCGACCGTTCCGGTCCTGTTCGAGGCCGGAGAGACCTGCGGCTTTGCAGTGGGGACGGCGCCGAATTTTCTGCGAGTCGCCGTGACTGCTTCCGACTCGCTCACCAACACAATCCGGTCCGTCCGCATTTCGGCCGCGTCCGAGCGATGGGCCGTGGGGCGGGTGGCTTCGCTCCGGCCTGCGTCGAAGACTCTGCCCACCATTTCCTCGGTGTCGATCTCATGAATCAGCAACGGCCTCCCCAGGTGCATCTCGAGACCTTCGGATGTCAGATGAATGAGTATGACTCCGAACTCGTACGCTCGCTGCTCGCGCGCGACGGTTTCGTTTTCACCGATGACCGCGAGCGGGCCGATGTGATTCTGATGAATACCTGCGCGATCCGAGAGAATGCCCACAACAAGGTCTACACTCACCTATCGGATCTTCGGGCGCTTAAACGGCAGCGTCCTTTGGTCGTCGGTGTGCTTGGCTGCATGGCTCAGAATCTGAAGGAGGAGTTGACCGAGAAGGAACCTTTGGTGGATGTGTTGGCCGGGCCGGATTCATATCGCCACCTGTCGGGGCTCATCGCGAAGGCCATGGAATTGCAGGAACAGGGGGAACTCCGGCGACAAATGGCGGTCGATCTCTCGGAGTACGAAACCTACGACGATGTGGCTCCGGATCGTCGCGACGGGGTGAACGCCTGGATCGCAGTCATGCGAGGCTGCGACAACTTTTGCAGTTTCTGCGTGGTGCCCTATACGAGGGGAAGAGAGCGATCCCGGGAGCCGGATGGGATCGTGGCCGAGGCCCGGATGGCGGCCGCGGGAGGGTTCAAGCAGATCACATTGCTGGGGCAGAACGTCAATTCCTACCGATACGGCGACTGGGATTTTGCCAGGTTGCTGGTGGCGGTGGCGGATGTGCCGGGCATCGAACGAGTGCGATTCACCTCTCCCCATCCGAAGGATTTTCCCACGGCCCTGCTGGAGGCGGTGGTGTCGCATCCCAAAATCTGCAAGCATGTTCATTTGCCGGTGCAGTCGGGAAACGACAGAATTCTGCGCTTGATGAACCGGACCTACAGCCGGGGCGCCTATCTGAGCTTGGTGGATCAAATCCGTTCGTCATGCCCGGACATCGTGCTCACCACCGACGTGATCGCGGGCTTCTGCTCGGAATCGGACGAGGAATTTTCAGACACATATCGACTTCTCGAAGAGGTCAGATATCACTCGGCGTTCATCTTCAAGTATTCCGAACGCAGGAATACGATCGCGGCCAGAAAATGGTCAGATGAGGTCTCTGAATCGGTCAAGTCGGAACGGGTGACTGCGTTGGTCGATCTCCAACGCAGAATTTCCCAAGAGCGCAACAGGGTCTATCTCGGCACGACCCTGTCCGTCTTGGTCGAAGGCGACGCCAAACGCTCCCCGTCTCAGGGCATGGGCAAGACCGACGGAAACATCACCGTGGTCTGGTCCAAGGAGTCCGTTCACGCCGGTCCCGGCCAGATGATTCAGCTCTCGGTTTATGATTGCTCCGCATCGACTCTCTATGGTGCCACCCCAGCCTGATTGGACCTCAACCATCATCTTCGTAATCCACGATCGAACAGTTTTGTACCGGAAGTGCTCTTCTTTGTAGGAACCTCTTATTCGTTTCTCGTTGCGACCTGCCGAACCCTCTCTTCTCCGAAGGAAATGTTGCCTAAGTCCGTCCAATTGGATAAAGCAGAATATTATTACGGAATTGAGAGATAGAGATGTAAAAATAACAATGATTTAAGCGGCAAAGCGTAACCTTTCAACTAGCTCGAAATTGATCGGATTACGAAAAGACCGTGCGAAGTCTGGATGGAAAGTCTTCATTTGATAGCGAGGAGTGGCCCAAAGACGGCAAAGAGGCACAAAGTTTGCTTAATCCTTCGCAGAGTCCTGTCAAGAATGTACACCTTGTAGCTGCTGGAGAACACTATGGATTCCAAGCTCGCCTCCCCTCCAGACCAAAGGTCCGATTCTTCCGTCAGCCTGGAAACCGTCATTGCGGTGGGGCTCTTCGGATGGCTGGCCTTGAGCATGACTCTGATGGGGCTGGGAATCTGGTAGGCCTTCCATCTGATGATCGTTCGACACCATCGTCCCGACCACAGGAGATCGTCCATGATATTCCAATCCATGTGTTCCGTCGACCGTAAGCGGCCGGCCTACGGGCTTTGGGCGATCGCCGTTGTGGCCCTGGTTGTGGCCGGTTGTTCGAGCGCTTCAAAGATCGCACAGAGCTCAAAGGGCGGGGTGCAACTGGAAGATGTGGCTGATTGGTCGTTTGAAGCCAGTCATCCGGCCGTCATCGACCAGGCGACCATGATGAAGATCGTGAAGGGTCTCTACAGCGATGAGGGTGAGAACGGGTCTTCGAAAATGTCCGCTGGTGGCAGCAAGCCGATGAGAACGTTCAGCGATGAGGATGCGGAGTTTCTTGCTCCCCTGCTCGTACAAGGCTTATCCAAGGCGAAACCGGAACAGATCGTCGCCTTCCGCGTATCCTCATTGGCAGGGTCAGGCGTTGAACCCACCACGGGCAGCCTCTATGTGCAGAAAGGATTCGTTTACCTCACGATCGCCAAAGGCGCCAAAGCGACCGGATTTGCTCCTGAATCCGTCGCCCATGCCGAGAGCGCTCCCGCCTATGCGGCGGGGGGCGCTGTGGGCATGATGGCCATGGTGATCGATTATCACGCGCTGGCCAAGGCTTCGATGACATCTCTGGCTGCCTCGAAGCCCCAGGCACGATCCCAGGCCATGACTTCCGGTGCTCCCATGGCGAGCACCGAGCAAGCCAAGGCGCAAGCGATGACCGAACCGGGTCCGATGTCCGAGATGGATGAAATTCAGAAGGCGAAAGAAGCGCTCGCGAAAAAGGACTTGGAGATTAGCATGCTGCGCAAGGAATCGAGCTGGATGAAACGTGAGCTGCGTGACCAGGCTGAAGAAATCAAGGCGCTCAGGGCCAGCAAGGTGTCCTCGAAACCAGCCCCGGTGAAGAAACGGGCTGAAGCGCATCAGACCCGTTGAGTGTATTCATCTGACGTCGATGAGCTCCGGTTGAAGGAGCACGACTTCACGAGACAGCGGCTGGCGGAAATTCATCCGACAGTAACAGGCATAGGTCACAAAGGTGTCCTGCAGGCAGTAGAGAGCCAGTTCTCGCCCCTGTCCCTTCTCCCACATTTGCGCGACTTGGTCTCCGCTCCCTGACTTGGTTTCGACGTTCAAAGCTCTGGCCAGCACATCAAGCTTGACCCACCCCCTCTGGTCCCAATTGCTCCAGACCGCCATCGTATCGTAGACCGGATCGGTCCGAAATTTAGCCAGATTGATGTCCAGGCTCGGCTTCACCTGGTGGATGATCGATCGCTTCTTGATGAATGGAAGATCGAATCCCAAGCCGTTATGAGTGATGAACGAGGACGGCCGGGCCTGCGCCACGCGAGACCAGAATTGGCGAAGCAATTCCCGTTCGTTGCCCCCGTACCAAGCCACGGCTCCCCGGGGCTCCAACTGATCCGAAAACTCCAGCAGTCCGATGCAGACGATCGCACTGAAGGTTCCGTCGAAGGCGGATTTGGCGTACTGTTCTTCCTCGACGCGCCGGCGCTCCGCAGCCGCTCCGGCAGAAAAGAGGTCCAGGTCGCCGGATTCCGGAGCCAGATCCGCCTGACACGGCTGTCTGCCGAGCAGGCGTTCCCATTCCTCTCTGGGCGCCTGTATCGTTTCGATGTCCAGGACCACTTTCACAGGCTCCGCCCCACCCCCTGATATTGCAACGCTTCGATGATCGGTCGGTCGGCAGGAGGAAACTCGTACTCGTTGAGTTCGGAGGGATGGACCCAGCGAAGCTCGGCGCAATCGACGGGCGAAGGCCGACCCGCCTCAATTGCGCATCGAAAAAAATGCAACTCGACGGTCTTTCCCCGATAGTCGTGTCTGATGATCCGAAAGGGAATGGGTATGTCGATGCGAACGCCCAATTCCTCCAGGAGTTCCCGCCTCAAACAGTCCTCCAGGGTTTCCCCCTCTTCCCTTTTGCCGCCGGGGAATTCCCACAGGCCCCCCAAATGGACCCCGGCCTTGCGCTTGGCAATCAAATATCGACCGTCTTCGTAGATCAGGCCAGCGGCCACTTCGATGAGTTTCATGCGGTCCTTGTCTTGTGGGCGCTGAACGGGTAGGTCTTACAGATCGACCTCATTGGACACGGTTGGCAGGACGGATTTCTTGACGTACAACAGGTGGCGCCGAAGTCCATCAATGCCTGATTGAAGTCATAGCCTCTGCCTTTCGGGATCAACGCTTCCGAGAGGGCCCAGAGCTTGGACTTAGCGGCCTTGGGGTCCCCCTTGGCGATGAACACCCGATGAAGAACCCGCATGACATTGGTGTCGAGGATCGGTGCATCTTCGTTGAATGCAAACGATCTGATCGCCCCTGCCGTATAGCGTCCGATACCTTTGAAGGAGAGCAGATCCTCCTCCGCGTTGGGGAGTTTGCCGTCATATCGCGCAACCGTTTCGCGGGCGATGCTGTGCAGCCGTTCCGGTCTGATGTTGTATCCAAGGGGATACCAGGTAGCCTTGACCTCCCCTGCCGGCGCTTCGGCGAGATGCTGGAAACTGGGATAGCGGTCGAGGAACTCGTGGTATTTCGGGATCACGCGATCGACTTGGGTCTGTTGCAGCATGACCTCCGACACGAGAATATGATAGGGATCTGCCGTCTTACGCCAAGGCAGATCTCTCCCGTTTGCCTCATACCACTTTAGAAGCCTCAGCTGGAAGCGCCGCTTGAGCCCGCGATTGACCTTGGGGGTTTGATTGACGGCTTGCCGTCGTGCGGGCGTCATGCGGCGAGTCATGGATCGTACTCCGTGGCGGCATTGTATGAGGCCCTCTCCTGCAAAATCAAACGACGTCCTCTAGTCGAGTGATGAGAACGGCGGCGCGGTGTGGTTGGGAACGCCGGCTCGTGTTAAGGTATAGGTGGCACGCGGCGAAGGAGGAAGCGTGGATCGTACAACCGTGACGCCCTCCCCTTCCGATGTTCTGCGGCGGCGGGGACGATTCGCTTGGATTCTCGGCATGGTGCTTACGGCCGCTGCATCCTACGCGGCCGACGCATCGGTGCCGTGGGAATGCTCAAGCTACAGCGAGCAGGCTCAAGCCCGTTGTATGAACGCGTTTATCGAAGAGCAACGGGAGCAAATCCAAAAGTTGGAGGGGCAGCTGCAGGCAGAACGTGAAGCGGTCGCGGGACTGAAGAGCCAAGTCGAACGGCAAGCCGCCGCGACGTCGGACCTCCAGCAGCAGCTTTCACAGAGGCAGACGACTTCGCTCGTGCCGGCGCCCTACACATACACGTATGCCTTTCCCCCGGTCGGGCTCGGCTTCTACTTGGGACGTCCGTGGATCTACGGACCTCCCTACTACTACCATCCTTATTGGGGACCGAGATTCTATGGGCGCTGGGGGCGGAGCTGGTAGTGGTCGGCGACAAGCGTCCATTGCGATACCCATTGCGTTTTCCTTCCCTTCCTACCGCCCTCCTGGTCGAAGCGCGAAAATTTTTGACAATCCGGCCTGTCGCGTCTAGCCTTTGCTGAACGCCGATGAGCACTCAGCCGGTCCCGAGACGAGCTGACACCTGTAGATCGCCCATCAGATAGCTCCCCGAGCGATTGTCCCAGAACGAGAGAACGACTCATGGTGACGCGCAAGTTTAAACGCTATCCGGTTTCGCTAAGCAGTACGCTTGTCCATAAGGATCAGTTCCGCCACAAGGGTGCGATCCGTGACCTTTCGGCGAAGGGCTGCCGAGTCGACAGTCTGTTGAGTCCGTTCACCGGCATGCAGGTGACGCTGCTCCTGCACGTACCGGGAGAGGCGGCACCGATTACGATCGATAACGCCGCGATTCGGTGGTGCGGGTCGCAAGGAATCGGCATGGAGTTTCTGGTCGTAGCCAAGCCGGACGAAGCTCGCCTGAGCCGCATCATTCAACAGCTCGAGGCCGGTGCCGCTGCCCGTTGATGCGTCTTCTCCGTTGCAATCCCGCGATGATCTTCGTATCCTCTCCCGCATGGACGTGAGTTCACTTTCGCCACAACAACTGAAGGAATTAGTCTGCGGCATCGTCGATGATCGGTTACGGGAGTTGCTAGGCGATCCGGATCTCGGCCTACAATTGGGTGAGACGTTGCGGACTCGGCTCAAGGCGTCGCTCGCCAATACCGAACGTCTGTCCGGCGAAGAGGTCGCGCACAGGCTCGGCCTCCGCTGGTAGGTGCCCATGCCTTGGTATCGCCTGTCGTTCCAGCCTGTGGTCCTCGACGATCTCTCGACGATCGAGATGCCGGCGGCTCAACGGCTGTTCGAGAAGACCAAGTGGATTGCTTCGAACGTCGATAATCTGCGACATGAGCCGGCGGCCTCGGATCTTCCCGGCCTCTGCAAGTATGCGGTGGGCGAATGGCGGATTTTTTATGCGCTCGACCGCGCCGGCCAACTGGTCGACATCCACGCGATCGTACGCCGATCTTCGATGTTGCTATGAACGGCCGTCTTCTTGCGTCGGCTTGGCCAAAGCTCCGGGAATCGTCGCGACGTGAAGCCTCATTTCGCCCTTTGCGAGGTCGTCGACGTAACGCCGCAACGCTTGTTTAACGACCGTGAATGCGATGCGGTCCCAAGGAATCGCCGAGGGGTGAAACAGCCGCGCTTCGAGACTTTCCGCTCCGGCTCCGAACCGCTCCGATCGCATTCTTCCGACGAATACCAGATACACCTGGCCGATGTGCGGCAGGCTGAGCACGGAGTGAAGTCCGGTGAGGACCACCTCTGCTTGGGCTTCTTCGACCGTTTCACGGATGGCCGCCTGTTCCGTGCTCTCCCCAATCTCCATAAAACCGGCGGGAAAAGTCCAGAGACCGGACTTGGGTTCAATCGCCCGTCGGCAGAGCAGGATCCGGTCATTCCATTCTGGGATACAGCCTGCGACAATCTTGGGATTATGATAATGGATGACGGTGCAGGAACCGCAGACGAACCGCGGCATGTTGTCTCCCTCGGGTATCTGTTGGGAGACAGGGTGGCCGCAGGCGCTGCAGAAGTTCATGGGATCGAGCCTTGTGGGGCACAAAGGCCGAGCACGTGACGCGGGACGCAAGAGATGGATAACACAAAACACCGGTTCTTTTCACCCTGCCCCCGTGGTCTTGAAGGGGTCTTGGAGCAGGAACTCGGCGGTGTCGGAATCGACTCGGCCGAACCGACCGAGGGCGGAGTCGCGTTTACTGGGCCGTGGGCCGCGCTCTATCACGTGAATCTTGAAAGCCGCGTCGCCAACCGCGTGCTGTGGGAGGTGGGACGCGCCCCCTATTGCACGGAAGCCGACATCTACCGTAGCGCCTATGCGCTCGCGTGGCCGGATTGGTTCGAGCCCGGACGAACCATCCGAGTGAAAGTCAGCGCGCGCCGCTGTCCGCTTGCCAGCTTGAATTTTCTCACGCTTCGGATCAAGGATGCCGTGTGCGACAAATTCGTGGCAGTCCGTCGCCAACGGCCGAGTGTCGACACGCACCAACCGGATGTCCGGATCGACGCGTTTCTCGATGCCGAGTCGGTGACGTTCTACCTCGATACTTCGGGGGAACCACTGTTCAAACGAGGATATCGGCTTGCGCAGATCGAGGCGCCTATACGGGAGAATCTGGCGGCCGGCATGGTGCTCTTGAGCGGCTGGAGGCCGGAGCAGCCGTTCGTGGATCCGATGTGCGGCGGGGGGACGATTTCCCTGGAAGCCGCGCTGATAGCGAGACGAATTGCACCCGGCATCAGACGTGCCTTCGCGTTCGAACGGCTTCTGCCTCATGATCCCGCGCGATGGAGCAAAATTCGGAAGGCAGCCAGCGCACGGCAACTGGCCGCAGTGCCCCTGTCCATTTATGCCTCCGACAGGGATGAGCAGGCACTTCAGATTGCGCGGCGCCTCTTTCACGCCGCCGGGATGGTCGCAGATATCGATATCAAGGTGAAGCTTCAAGACTTCCTGGCGCTGGAGCCGCCGGCTTCTCACGGAGTCATGCTCGTCAATCCTCCGTACGGAGTGCGGCTCGGTCATTCTGAAAGGTCGGATGCCTTGTATGCCGGGATCGGAGATCGGCTCAAGCAGCGATGGGCCGGCTGGCGAGTCCATGTCTTCACCGGCGATTCTCGATTGAAACAGTCGATCGGGTTGCGCCCGTCCCGACGCATCCCTCTTTATAATGGCCCTCTCGAGTGCCGACTATATGAGTTCAAGATCGTCGAAGGCTCGATGCGAAGGAATGCAGGGTCCGTCAACCTCCATGGTTAATGCTCCCGCTCGTCGTCCAAGCAGACGGATTAGGACTCTCTTGGTTATCGGCCTCGTGCCGGTGCTGTCCGGCTGCGGCATGATCCAGGGGGTGGTGTCCATGCTTTCCCCCGCGCCGGCCGCAAAACCGCGAAGCCCGTTGCGAGACTCGGTGGTCGAGCGCCTCATGCCGTCAGTCCGTCCGGACGTGCAAGGATTGCCTGAACAGATACAGCGCGACGGTGCTGCACCGGCCGCATCGGGAGAGGCCGTGCGGGCTCGGTTCAAACGACGATTGATCCTCGATGCGTTGAGGCAACCTTGGGACGGCCTCGCCGATCTCGAAGGTCACGGGCTGTTGGCGGCCGAACTGGCCGAAGGCGGCGCCGTGAACCTCCCCGGCGTACTGGACGTGCTGGAGGCAGGAATGGATCGGACGTCGACGTTCCACAAAGCGATCGCGCTGCCAACCGGCTCCCAGATAGCGGCCGCGACCGCCTTCATGGTGGACAGTTTGGCCGAAGCCTCCCAGCATCGTGACAGAGCGTTGAGCGACCTCACCGAGGATGAGCGCGGGTTTCTCTTCAACCACGCGGCACGGTTGGTCGAACGGTTCACTCCTCAGGTGTCCAATCTGACCGAACAGGCCGTGTCGTCTCTGAAGGAAGATGCGCGCTTCGCGGAATTGATCGAGGAACGTGTCGATCACGCCAATCTTATCGCCGCCGCCCAGGTGCTGGCCCGTCTGGCCAACGAGCGGTGGCTCCATCAACTTACGGGGACATTGTCGCGACCCATGCCTCAGGAGAAGGTTCCGCACGGCGTGACGGGCGACGTGCTCTACGCCGAAAAGAGTTCCTATGGGCTTATTGTGATCGGAGGATTCGGCGCGAACACCTATGAGTTGGATGCCAGGTTCGGGCTGGTCATTGATCTCGGTGGCGATGATCGCTACGTGGGCATGATCGCCGCCTCGACGGATCCGGACCATGGCAACGCCGTCGTAATCGATGTTGCAGGAAACGATCGATACGAGGGCCGCGCCTTCGGTTTGGCCGTCGGACGGCTCGGGGTGGGTCTGCTGATCGATCTGGCCGGCGACGATGCCTATCAGCTCGAGCAGGGTTCCGGCGGAACCGGCTTCGCAGGAATCGGAATTCTGTTCGATGCCAGGGGCAACGACGACTATGTCGGAAGCAGAATGACCCAGGGAGCGGCCGTTCACGGGCTGGGGTTGTTGCTCGACACGGCGGGCGACGACCGGTATACGAGCTATGGGTTTGCCATCGGGTTCGGAGGGCCATCCGGAATAGGAGCGGTCATCGATGTGCAGGGGGACGACCGATATCAATGTGGAGGGAAATATCCCAGCGCCTACAATGCAGAAGATGCCCCTAACGGCAAACCGGGCGACCCGATGTTTCAATACGACTGCTTCGGACTAGGAACTGGATCCGGTGGCAGAGTGTTGAGCCGACGAGCCGATCGACAAGCCTTCAGTTCGGCCGGAGGCTGGGGCCTCCTCGTCGACGTCGCAGGATCGGACCACTATGAAAGCGCGAACTTTTCTCAAGGCCATGGATACTTCTTCGGGGCCGGCGTGCTGTTGGATCTCGCCGGGAACGACGAGTATCACGCCGCGCGGTACGGACACGGCTCGTCCGCGCATTACGGGATCGGCCTTTTCAATGACCGACGGGGTGACGATCGCTACGGATCGAGCGGACCGTTCTACAACGGCGGCGTAGCGTGGGACCATGCCGTCGGTCTGATGATCGACAGCGACAAAGGCAGAGACCAGTACCTGTTCGATCGATCGACCGGCCTCGGGACCGCAGACCATTCCGGATGGGGACTGTTCATCGATGAAGGGGGCAACGATCAATACGGCGTCAAGGGAGGCTTCGGCCGCGCCAACGAAAACAGCGTGAGCGCCTTTTTCGATTTAGGAGGCATCGACACCTATCGGCTCCCATCTGAGGTAGCTCCCGCTCCGGATCAGCGGCCGAGCGACGGCAAGGTGGTGATGTATCCTCACGACGGCGGTCTCTTTGTCGATCGTTAGACGACACTAATGATCGGCTGTGTTTCAATATATTCTGATTGTTGACTTTCCCTTCCGCGGACCTATCTGCAGCCATGGGACCTTGTCTGCTTACTCGTAAACGGAGGGCACTTCAATGACCACGACATTGACCCTGACGTTACCGGTTCTCCCGATTAAACGGACGGTATTGTTTCCTGGAATCCTCATGCCGGTGACCGTGGGGCGCGAGCGATCCGTTGCAGCGGTCAATGCCGCTCTGAAGACCGAAGAGAAGATGATTCTCGTGGTCGCCCAGCGCGATCCGTCGACCGAGAATCCCGGACTGGACGATCTCTATACGATCGGGACGAAAGCCATTGTGAAGCAGGTCGCCAACGCCGAGGACGGTACCCTCCATGCCCTCGTCCAGGGCATCGAACGGGTGGCTTTGCTCAAGGCCGATCAGACCGTCCCCTTCCTGCGCGTTCAGGTACGCCGTTTGGAACTCACGACCGATCAGGATCGGGAGGTGCAGGCCATCCAACGCGCGATTCAGGAATTGCTCACGGATTTACCGCGCGTGATTCAAGCCCCGGGAATCGAGGAGGCAGCTGCGGCGTTCCGCAAAGAGGAGAATCCGGCGACCCTGGCCTATCGAGTGGCGTCGCTACTCAACCTGACCGTCAAGGAAGAGCAAACCTTGTTGGAAAGTTCGTCCACGATCGAACTGCTCCGGACGCTGTATGCTGCGCTTTCGAAAGAGATCCAAATTCTTCAACTGCGGGACAAGATCGCCAGCGACGCACAGGCGAAGATCGGGAAGAACCAGCGGGAATACATTCTCCGGGAGCAGCTGAAGGCCATCCATCAGGAACTCGGAGAGGGCGAGGGTGACGAGAGCGAGTTGAGCGAGCTCAAGAAGCGGATTCAAGAGGCGGAGATCCCCGACCACGTGCGGAAGGAGGTCGACCGCGAAGTGGCCCGTCTGGCCAAGGTCCCTTCCTCATCCCCGGACCACCAGGTGCTCCGGACCTACCTGGATCTGGTGCTGGAATTACCGTGGACCAAGCTCTCCGAAGAACGGCTCGACCTCACCAAGGTACGACAAGTCCTGGAAGAGGATCACTACGGCATCAAGGAGGTCAAGGAGCGAATTGTCGAGCACTTGGCGGTGTTGAAGTTGAATCCCTCCGCCAAAGCGCCGATTCTCTGCCTCGTCGGTCCTCCGGGCGTCGGCAAGACGAGCTTGGGCCAATCGATCGCGCGCGCCATGGGACGGACCTTCGAACGTTTCAGCCTCGGCGGCATTCACGACGAAGCGGAGCTGCGCGGCCATCGTCGAACGTACGTGGGCGCATTGCCCGGACGGATCATCCAGGCGATGCGGCGCGCCGGCGTCAAGAATCCGGTGCTGATGCTCGACGAGGTCGACAAAATGGGACGCGATTTCCGAGGTGATCCGGCGGCGGCGTTGCTGGAGATCCTGGATCCGGCTCAGAACCATACGTTTCGCGATCACTATCTGGATCTGCCGTTCGATCTGTCGCAGGTGTTCTTCATCACGACTGCGAACACGCTGGATACAATCAGTCAGCCGTTGCTCGACCGGATGGAGATCATCCGGGTTCAGGGTTACAGCGAACGGGAGAAGGCGGAAATCGCCCGCCGCTATCTGTGGCCGAGACGGCTGAAGGAAGCCGGACTCGACACCGAGCAGGTACGGTTGCCGGACAGCGTGCTCGATCACATCATCGCGCGCTATACGAGAGAAGCCGGAGTGCGTCAGCTCGAGCAGATGCTCGGACGGCTTACGCGCAAGGTGGCGTTGACCTTCGCCGACCTGCCTGCCGACACGCCGCGCGCGTCGGTCACGGTGGAGACGGCGTTGCTTCCGGAATGGCTGGGTTCGGAGCGATTCATGCCTGAGGAAGCTCGGAAGAATATCCCGATTGGGGTGGCCACCGGATTGGCCTGGACGCCCACGGGCGGCGATGTGCTGTACATCGAAACAACGTTGCTGCCCGGCAGCCATGAATTGACCCTGACCGGTCAGCTGGGCGACGTGATGCAGGAATCGGCCCGTGCCGCTCGCAGCTACCTCTGGTCGCATGCGGAGGGCATGGGGCTCGACATCTCCCGATTCAAACGGAACGGGGTGCATGTGCATGTGCCGTCCGGAGCCATTCCGAAGGACGGTCCGTCCGCCGGTATTACGATGGCGACCGCACTGGCCTCATCCTATGTGAGCAAACCGGTGCGGAGTGACACCGCCATGACCGGGGAAATCAGCCTCAGCGGGCTGGTGCTGCCGGTCGGCGGCATCAAGGAAAAGGTCTTGGCCGCGCACCGAGCCGGCATCCGGAGGATCATTCTTCCGAAGGCCAATGAAAAGGATCTCAAAGAGGTTCCCCAGGAGGTTCGCGACGATCTGACGTTCATTCCGGTCGAGCGGATCGAGGAAGTGCTGCCGGCCGCATTTGGTCACGAGTCGGCTGTCCAAGGAGATTCCTTGTCCGCTTCTTCCGCTCCGTCTTCGGCCAGGGCAAGGGAGTGACAACGGAGTCAGTTGACCGGCTCGCCCCTTGTACCGGGGCGGACGTTGTGTAAGGATCTTGTCGCCCAGGCGACACCTCAGGGGGAATACGGATGACAAAGGAGGGCGCCATGCCGACAAAGATCGAGATCGGGCCGATCGTCAAAGTCGTCAAAACGGACGAAGAATGGAAAAAGCTTCTCCCCACCGAGGCCTATCGGGTTCTCCGGCATGAGGACACCGAGCGACCCTTCGTCAATCCGTTGCATGAGAACCATGAGACCGGCGTCTACCACTGCGCCGGTTGCGACCTCCCGCTGTTTTCTTCCGATCACAAATTCGACAGCGGAACCGGCTGGCCGAGTTTTTGGCAACCAATCGATCCGAAGGTGATCGAAACCACGACCGATTTCAAGCTGATCTTTCCCCGTACGGAAGTCCATTGCGCGCGGTGCCAGGGCCATCAGGGTCATGTCTTCAAAGATGGACCGAAACCCACCGGCTTGCGCTACTGCATCAACGGGGTTGCGCTCAAGTTCGTCGCGTCGTGACAAGCTCCTGACAAGGAACTCGCGGGTACTCTGGATCTCGTTCGAATGGTCAACCTATCGCCGGCCAAAGGTTAGATGCCGTTCTCGGAAGGTCAGTCAGCAACCGCCTGACAGATCCTCATGAGGCACCATGCCACCAGGATGATTGCGAGTGCCAACAAGGCCGATGTGGCCGCGATGATGGAGGCTACGTAGAACCAGTCCCCTCCGGTCGTCCGTGACGGTTGAGTCGCCGCCTCCCGCAGCAGACGCGCATTTCTGGCGTGACTACGGAACCACACCGAAAAGAGGTCCCCTACTACCGGTATCGAGCCGATTGCTCCGTTGACCATCAGATTAACGCTCATCCTCGCCAGTACGATGCGCGGTACGTGAAGGCGCGCCGCGAGCCCTAGAATGGTGATGCCGATCAGATTGGCGAGCAGATCACCGATGCCGGGAATCAATCCAATGATCGGGTCCAGACCGAAATGCCAGGGCGTCCCAGGAATCTTCAAGGCCGAATCGAGCAAGGTTGCGAGGGCTTCGGCCGCCGCGACCATCGCTTCGCGTTGCGAGTCGGAACTGCCTCTACCCAAAGAACCTCTCGATCTGCTCCGGCGGCACGCAACCGATGAGCATCCGATCGTCGGGCGACACGAGGAGCGGGACACCGGCCTGTCCCGTCGCATGCCAACTCTCCTCCCATTCGTGCACGATCGACAGAGCGCTTTCTTCCGGGCTGAGGAGGATTCCCGCATCCGCGTGTCGCCCAGCCAAGCGATCCAAGACCTCTTGATCCGAAATATCCATCCCGTCGCGCCAGAATGCGGAATAGACACCTCGAATAAATTCCATGCCTCGGGACACGTCCAGGGACAGCAGCCACGAAGCGCGATCGATGGCCAGTTTGGTATTGGGCTTGCCGTTCGGCAGCTCAATACCCAGGTCAGGGGCTAGCCGCTTCACGACGGCCACTTCATGCCGTAACTCGGCCCTCAAGGCTCCCTCCCATGGCCGCATGGGACTCGGCAGATAGGGCGCATGTTGAACGCCCCGCCAGGCAACCAGTTCAATCAGCTTCATGTCGTGGAGGCGCTCGTGCAAGGCATAACAGAACGGGCAATTGAAATCGCTGTAGAGAATGAACGGTATGAAGTGAGGCGATACCCGCTTCTCTTCCATGAGAATGCACCCTAGCCGACGCTGCATGACACTGTCCACTATTCATAGGCTATGGGTCCGGTAGAGGGAAACGATCGGCTGGTTGCGTGGTGGTGGGTCAGCTATCCTTTTGTGTCATGCTGGCGCAAAATCAAGACTCCATGCTGAGTAGAAGGCCTTACCTGGATTCCCGCTTCCGCGAGAATGACACACTTCAGGGCTTCTACTCGCAACCTGATACCTTACCCTTCGCATCATCAATGGCAATGATGATCATGACTATGTTATGTCCGGCTCCATGAGGCCGGTTGGCGTCTTCTTGGTCATCCCTCCGTTGACTCAGCTGAACACGCCTTACCCGTCGACCGCCTATCTGACCGGCTTTCTCAGATCGCGCGGTGTTCCCTGCCATCAGGCCGACCTCGGCATCGAGATGATGCTGCGCTTGTTCAGTCGTGACGGAGTCCGCACGATCTTTGAGGAAGTGCGCAACTACAAGGGCCCGTTGCCGGACGAGGCTTGCGCCATGCTCGAAGCGGCGCGGACCTACACGAAGTGGATCGATCCGGTGATCGGATTTCTCCAAGGCCGTACCCCCGATTTGGCCGCCGAGTTGGCCAGCCAGGGCGTCCTGCCGCGCGGTCCGCGGTTTGCCGGACGAGCGGGATGGTCGCGATCGATGTCCGTGCAGGACCGGGCCAAGCTGCGGGCGACATGGTTCTTGGAGGACTTGGCCGACCTCGTGCAGGCTGTGGTTTCTCCTCATTTTGCGTTGAATCGATATGCCGAGCACCTGGCACGGTCCGCCTCGTCGTTCGAGGCGCTGGCGGCCGGCTTGGCCGAGGCGCCGAGTCTGACCGATCGGTTCATGCTGGACGCGCTCTCGGCGCATCTCGATCGGATCCAGCCCGGTCTTGTCGGACTGTCCGTGCCCTTTCCCGGCAACGTCTACGGCGCCTTTCGAATCGCCCAGGCCGTACGGCGACAGTGCCCCGAGACCGTCATCGCGCTGGGCGGGGGCTATGTGAACACGGAGTTGCGGCGGATCAGCGATCCCCGCATCTTCGACTACGTCGACTTCGTCACATTGGACGACGGAGAGCGTCCCCTGCTGTCGCTCGTCGAGCATCTCGCCGGGCGGCGATCGCGAAGCGCGCTGTGCCGGACGTTTCATCGTGACAATGGTCGTGTCCGTTACAGTTCCGAAACCACGCCGGTCGATTTTTCCATGAACGACGTGGGTTGCCCCACATACGACGGGTTGGCGCTCGATCGGTACGTGAGCATTCTCGACAGCACCAATCCGATGCATCGGTTATGGAGCGAGGGGCACTGGAACAAACTGACCGTTGCGCACGGGTGTTACTGGAAGCAATGTACCTTTTGCGACGTTGGATTGGATTACATCGGCCGCTATGAACCCACGCCCACTGAACGCATGATCGAACGGATCACACGCCTGATGGCCGAAACCGGTCGGAACACGTTTCATTTTGTCGACGAAGCCGCGCCGCCGGCCGGATTGAAATCGCTGGCCTTGGCCTTGCTGGAACGACGCCTGACGATCCGCTGGTGGGGCAATATTCGATTCGAAGCGGCGTTTTCACCCGACCTCTGCCGTCTATTGGCGGCTTCCGGCTGCATCGCGGTCACCGCGGGACTTGAGGCCGCGTCGGATCGCTTACTGGAACAAATGAGAAAGGGCATCACCGTCGATCAGACCGCCCTCGTGTGTTCCGCCTTCAACCAGGCCGGTATTCTGGTCCATGGCTACCTCATGTACGGGTTCCCGTCCGAGACGCTCCAGGAAACGGTCGATGCGCTCGAGCGTGTGCGCCAGTTGTTTGCCGCCGATCTGATGCAATCGGCCTTCTGGCATCGCTTTACGGCGACGGCGCACAGTCCCATTGGCCTTGATCCCAAATCCCACGGCATTCGCATTCTGGGTCCGCGGTTTCAGGGATTTGCCGACAACGATCTGATCCATACGGATCCCGCGAATCCGAGCGGTCCGACGCCCGACTGGGTACGGGAAGGCCTGCGGAGGTCCATGCTCAATTTCCTTGAGGGGCGCGGGCTGCGGATGGATGTGCGCGACTGGTTCGACCGGAAAATGCCCCGTCCGACCGTGCTGTCCACCTGGGCCCGGCGATTGGTCCGGCGCGAACCGAATCCCGATGACATCACCATCGAGCGCCGTCTCGTGTGGTTGGGCGGAATGCCGGCGGGACAAACCGTCGGCAACACGAGAATCTTGCGCTTGGCGAACGACAGGGAGAATACGTTGAACCTTCCCACGGCCGAGGCGCGGTGGATCGAGAACCTGATCGCACGCGCCGCGCCAAGGAGATGCAGGGGACGGGGGCAAACCTATCCGCTCCTCCGGGACGCCATCGGAAGTTTTCCCGGAGGCGGGAAGCGGGGCGAAAAGTTCCTCTCGAGTCCTTCGTGGGACAGGATCCGCAAGGCTGGCTTGCTGCTGGTGTGACCGGAGGGGCGGCGTGTGAATGCCGCCCCCCCACGTAGCAAGCCTTGATTACTTGTTCGGCTGAGGGGTGTAGCGAAGGTAGGGCTTGATGGTCTTGAAGCCCTTCGGGAACAAGGTCTTGGCCTCGTCATTGTTGACCGCGGGCGTGATAATGCAGTCCTCCCCGTCCTTCCAGTTCGCCGGGGTCGCGACCTTATACTTCGACGTCAACTGAAGCGAATCGATCACGCGGAGCAATTCGTCGAAATTCCGACCACATGATGCTGGATAGGTCAAGGTCAACTTGATCTTCTTGTCCGGCCCGATGATAAAGACGGATCGGACCGTCATGTTATCGATCGCGTTGGGATGAATCATATCGTACAGCGTGGAGACCTTCTTCTCGGGGTCGGCGATGATGGGATAATTCATCGTCGTGTGCTGCGTTTCGTTGATGTCGTTGATCCAACCCTTGTGCGAGTCCAGAGGGTCGACGCTGATCGCGATGACCTTGACGCCGCGCTTCTTGAACTCCGGGGTGATCTTTGCGACGGTGCCCAATTCCGTCGTGCAGACGGGCGTGTAGTCCTTGGGGTGAGAAAATAAAATGCCCCATCCGCTCCCCAGCCAGTCATGAAAGTTGATGGGCCCCTCGGTCGTTTCAGCCGTAAAGTTCGGAGCTTCATCTCCTAGTCGTAGAGCCATAATGTCCTCCGTCCATATTAATAAATATGATCGATCCAATTGACGACGATCACGCGGGCTTCTCTACGATACTGTGGAGCAGAGGGTCAGTTCAAGAGTCTCGTGAGGCGTTCGGTGTGCACGACCTCCTATGCCGCTCACGAAGCCGTGATACCGAGTTTGGTGCGAATGCGTTCATGTTCGGAGGCCGAGATGTCCTCGTTCACCAGGTAGACCCGTTCACCCTTCAACTTTCCGTCTCCGGTCAGCTGGTTCCGGATCTCCTCCGCCCGTTGGTGAGCCAGCGTCCGTAGGTCTTCTTCCTCGAAGGGCATGGCTGCGGCCAGCTCTCGCCTCATCTCCTCTACGCTCGGGGGACTGGGGGGAGCAGCCGCGGTCCGCGCAGGCTCGGCCGCCCCGGTGGAGGCACGGCGTTGCGCATACAGTTCCTTGAGCAGCCGCTGTTCGTCGTTGGCCGGCAACGATTCACCGGCCGCCGACTTGCCGCGCTCCCGGGTCCATCTGGCCAGCAGTTCTGCGGAGAGCTTCTTATATCCGAGAGCCTGCCGATCGCGAACCGGATCGGCGGTGCCGGTGATCTCCAGCCGTAATCCCGGTCTCTCGGCCAGCGCCTTGACCAGGGCGTCGACTTTTTTCAGATCTTCGTCCGAGGCGATCGCCGATCCTGGTGCGAATTCAACGTACTGCAGCTCCTCCCCGCTTCCGCCGCCTGGAATCAATTTCCCTACGAGAGCGAATGGAGACGCCACCATCTTTGCCAGAAGATTGAGCAAGGTAGAAATCACGACCTTCCCGTACTTGAAGTCGGGATCGTTCAGGTCGCCTCGGATAGGCAGATCGATGTCGATGCGGCCGTTGCGATCCTTGAGTAGCGCCACGGCGAACGGGACCGGCAGCGACGTGGCATCAGGACTGTCGGTCTTCTCCCCGAAGGTGAGCTGGTCGATCGCGACCTTGTTCTCGGCCTCCAGCTGCTTCTTGGAGACCTTGTACGCCAGATCCAAGAACAGTTTGCCTTTGCTGATCGGATAGCCCGCGTATTTCCCGCTGTACGGGGCCGCGGTCGTGAGGTCGACGTTCTCGAACTTAATCAGGAGATCCGTGAACGTATTCTCCGTCAATGGATTGATGACACCGGAGATTTTCAGCGGCGCCACCTTGTCCATTCTGCCGGTCAATTCGACGTCCGCTTTGGTCAATTGTTTCGAGGAAAGCCCTTTGATGGTGCCGGTCAGATCATGGATGCCGGTCCGCACGGTCGGCTTGATCGATTCGTCGACGAACGTGGCCGATCCCCTCAGGAGTTTGACCGTCTTGACCGAGACGACAGGGGGCGGTCCTTTCTTCGTGGATGTGGCCGGTGTCGGCGCCGGCGTGGGTTCCGCCGCATCGCTTTGTGGGCGAATGTTGCCGAGGTTGGATTGGCCGTCCGGTTGTATGCTGAAATGAACGGCCGGCTGATCCAAACCTACTTCTTCGATCGCCACCGTCGTCGGATCGACGGTGAGGGCCACTTGTTTCAGTTGCAGCTGCTTCCATGAAACCAGGGAGGGGACTCCATTGCGATCATTGACCGCCAGATTCCGGATGCCGAAATTCCCGTTATACGTCAGCATGGGCGCATTGGGATGCTCCAGGGCCAGGTGCAGATCTCCGCTCATGTCGAGACTCCCCGACTCAATGGCCACGCGGGCGACTCCTTCAAGGTACGGCTCCAGCGGCTTCAGGGGGATCGCGGACACATGCAGGCCGATGTTGGTCTCGAATGGTTTGAGTCCGATGGTCCCGTCGGCATGCACCGACCCGGTGTCGTTGAGTTGAAAACCGAGATCCACGTTGATCGGTTCTTTGAACGGCACATGGAGGTCTTTGACCGTGGTGTTCAGGGCTGCGATCCGATGGTGCGCGGGGGTCGGCGTGCTGCGGTCCTCGAAATCCAGTCCGTAGTTCTTCAGTGCGATCTCCTTCAGCGCGATCAACCATGGGCGTTGCTCGTCCGTCGCAGGAGGCGGGGGCGTGGAAACCGACTCCTTCTGCGGCTCTTCCGCGTGCTCCGACGGCTGCGGCGTAAAGAGCGTCTGAAAGTTCACGGTCCTGTCCTTGTCCATCCAGCCCTTGAACAACGCGTCTTTGGATTCAATCGATGAGATGTCCAGATTCCGCCGTGAGACGTCGACGTTGATGCCGTGGACCAGAAAGGACGGAACCGAAATCACCACCTCATCCTTGCCGGACTCGGTCAGTGCGAGATTCGTCAGGCCGATCTCACCGTCGGCCAACGTGAGGTTGAACGGTTCTACGGTCGTATCAAAGCGGTAACGGGCGCTGATGTTCAAGCGGCCGTCCGGGATATCGAAATTGAATCGATCCTTCACATACAGCCAAAGCACCGGGCCGCGCACGCCCGTCAGGGAGAACTTTCCTGCCGATTCGATCGGATCGAGGGAGACGTATCCTTCCCAGTTGAGCAATTCCTCCTTGCGGACTTCCGCGCTGAACGCATACGTGCTTTCTCCGCCGCGCCGGGTCGTGAAATTCTGGAGTCTGATCTCGATGGGGACGATCGAAACTTCAAAGGGCTGGCGCTTCGATTCGTCACGAAACTCGACGATGCCGCTGTCGATCTGCAACAGCCTGATTTCGATGGGGGGAAGCGGCTTTTTGTCTTCCTGACGTCGGGTGTCGCCGGCGTCCTCGGAGGTCGCCGTCGTACCACCGGAGACCTTGGCCAGCTCAAGGAGATTGAGTTGGCCGGTCGGCAGAATGCGGACCGACACGAAGGGGATGGCGAGTGTAATTTCGTCGAATCGGTACGCCCGCCGCACCAACGAGGATATCTCGAAATTGACATGGAGCCGCTCGAATCCCAGCAGTGCGGTTTGGTCGGCCTCCCGTATTTCGAAGCCGGTGACGGTGATTGACAGCGCGAAGGGGTTGATCTGCACGGCCTGGACAAGAACCGGCCGACCGAGCTGTTCCGCCACGGTCGGAAGGACGTAGGATTTGATCACATAGGGAAGAAGAAAAAATCCCGTCACCGCATAGACGGCCAGCAGGATGACTGCCGAAATCACGAGCGGAATCGGTCGGAAAAACCTGCGCATGAGGTCTCAAGCCCCTGAAAGCTCAATACGAGGAGGAAACTATAGAAGAGGCTGGTTCGCGATGTCCACAGGAGTTTATCCGCCGGCGATGATCAAGAGAGGCTTCGTCTGGTGAGCCGGCGGACCGCGCAAGAACGACTGTCTGGGAACACTGAAGGTGTGTATCCGCGGGCGCAATGGAGATAGGCTGCGCCTGAATAGCCCGCGGCCCACACGAAGAACCAAGCCTGGAAATCACTGAAGGTGTTTATCCGCCGGCGATGATCAAGAGAGGCTTCGCCTGGTGAGCCGGCGGAACGCGCAAGCGAGGTTTGGTGCGCCCGGCTGGAATCGAACCAGCGACCCTCAGCTTAGAAGGCTGATGCTCTATCCGACTGAGCTACGGGCGCGTTCTTCTGTTTCAGTCCAACGAAGGCGCACGCATCATTTGCGCCTGAGCTATGAGGAATAGTTGTGAACCTCTTGGACGGCTTGCGTCAAGTCCGGACTTGATCTTCCATGTCGACGGTCCCGCTCACCTATGACCCAGTCAGGCCAAGTCTGAATGATGCCAGTCCCGATGAGCGGCAGGCGCAGATCTCACGAAAGGGATTCGTTACGAACTCCTTTGAATGAGCGTTCCCTCTTTGAAGAGTCCGTGGTGGAAAGGCCGGGTCAGATTGTGATACACCGGAACGGCCTCATCAGTAGCGCACGATCGTGGGTTCCACTCTTCGAACCGATCCCCCTCATTCGGGGGGTAGGACGATCTAGGAAAACTGCGTATCCTGGGTTTTAGGTTATGAGACTGCTCGTTCTGTTCGTTACGTTGTTCTTGGTTGCGTGCTCCAGTGGGGGGGACAAGTCTCAACCTCAAAGCACTACGGTGGTGGAACCGCAGGCCCCGACGCAGCCAGGTGTTCCTCCTCCGGGGAACCCCAACCCCAACGCGCCTACAACCCCACCGGCTACGCCTCCGGTCATTCCTCCGGCCGGGGCTCGGACACCGCTTCCCCCGTGGCTGTCGTACTGTGATGATGCGGGATGTCGCAATCAAACTCCGGTCGTCCTCTCCACCTGCGGTGGAACGTGTCGAGCGACGACGATCATCCCGTCGATCGATGGCATCCGAATCAGCGGCCTTGCGTTCCCCGTCCTCGGGGCATCACCAGAATTGATCAGCGGGTCGGCGGATGTCGTTGCCACGGTGTACCCGCAAGGCCCCAGTGCGTTTGTGACCGTACCCTATGCACCCTCTATCGTGCTGTCCACCGAGACCGATGTCATGGTGACCTGGTATGAACTGCCCCCTGTCTGGGGCGGCATCACTCCAGTGGACTTTGTGACCGACCAACGGACCGATCCCATGACCGGCTTGCGGACAGTGTTTTATCGGCAGGCCTCCTTCCAAGCGGGAAACGCCGGAATGGAAATTTTCACGAACGCTCTCGCGATTCAATCCGCCGAACGGAGGCTGACAAGGGTCGGCTCAGATCCGATCACCGCGCTGGTCATGCCGACAGAGTTGGCCACCTCGCAGCATGGCGAGGGGAATTTCAGCTACAGCAATGGGGTAATTACGGCGAATTATGCGCATCCTTTGTATTTCAACTCGTTCGGAGGGCTGGTCCAGACTGTCACTCCGCGAATCGCGCATGAGATCGCGCATCAACTCTTCAACGAAATCTCAGGGTTCTTCGCCGGAGACCATTCCTGTTTCAACGAAGGCCAGGCCGACGCACTGGCCTACAGTTCCGGCTTCCTGCCGCTGGATCAATTCGGCCCGAGAGGCCTTCGAGGCATCGACTACACCAAGGGATGCGATCAACTCAGCGAAAGTCATGACATCGGCAACTGCTATTTCTGGCCGCTATTCGAGCGAGGACTCCTGACCCCGCAATTTTGGGAGCGGCTCTATCATCCCACACGCTCCTACAATTTCGAGAGCTGTACTCCAGCGAACCGGAGGACGGGCAACAGCCTGTTCGTCATGTTCACGGACGCGACCGGCGGGGTTGATCTACGGGGTGCGTTCGACGCCTATCATGTGCCGCATGCCGCAACCTATGCCGATGCGTTGGCGGAACTCTGACGCAGCCGTTCACGGCAGTGACGCAGGGTTGAAATACTCATATCCAAAGTAGAAAGCAGGGAGGATGGGACGGAAGTTGCCCGGTTATGCCTGAGCCGGTGTGAGATCCTTCTGCCCGACGCAGCGCATCTTGGATCACGCCGCAGAACGGCAACTCTTCAGTAATAGGCTGCTAGAGCGCACCAGAGAGAAAACCCCGAGGACCAGACGCCAGACCAAGAAAGCGGGCTCACTGGCGTGAAGAAAGCCCACGCAAGCCAAAAGGTCGGTCCCGCAGTCATGGCAATCAGAAACAGAGGATTGCGATAGAGAGGGGGCAGCAACCTACACCGACAAATTCCACAATGCCTATTGGCGAATCAGATAAGGGCAAGACACACCCTCTCGCTAAGTTCCACAAAGTGTGCACGGCGTCACGACTTTCCAAGAAGTCGGTCTACTTCTTGGTCTGAGGTCTTAGACGTCGTACCCAAAAAGCGAGGCTGAGCATCAACAGCGCCGGCAGAACTACATCGGTGCTTGAGGAGTTCAGTGTGCAGCCGCCGCCACCAGGATTGGAAGGAGCGGGAACAGGACTAGTGGTAACTGTGTTACTAAAAGTGGCCGTGACGGTGGCGTCAGCATTCACTGAACAGATACCCATGCTGCTGCACCCACCACCGGTCCAGCCGGCAAAGGTCGAGCCGTCTGTCGCTACTGCGGTGAGAGTGACACTCGTCCCTTCATTAAATTGAGTTGAGCAAGTGGCGCCACAATTAATGGCAACCGGGTTGGACCTCACCGTCCCGCTGCCCGAGCCTGCCTTGTTGATAGTCAGGGTGAACGGCTTCGTAAAAGTGGCCGTAACTGTGGCTTCAGCATTCACCGAACAGACGCCCGTACCGCTGCACCCACCGCCGGTCCAGCCGGCAAAGGTCGAGCCGTCTGTCGCTACTGCGGTGAGAGTGACACTCGTCCCTTCATTAAATTGAGTTGAGCAAGTGGTGCCACAATTAATGGCAACCGGGTTGGACCTCACCGTCCCGCTGCCCGAGCCTGCCTTGTTGATAGTCAGGGTGAACAAATTCGGAAACGTCCGCATGAGTTCCGCAATCGCCTCCTTCAAGTTCGGACGAGGCCCGATATTTTCAGACGTATTCCCCAATTGAGGACTCCCCGTCTGCACCAACAATGTGCGCAATTGTAGGGGAGTGAGAGGTACCCGTAATCGGCTAAACGCGATACCTTGGAGGTTGGTAGCGGCGCCGGCTACAATCGGCGAGGCACTCGACGTACCGCTAAAAGTTTGTGTATACCAAAAGTCAGGATTGTTAGAAGCGTCAGAATTCTTATGCGAAAGGCCGTATCCTGTAGTTGAGACCCCAAAGCCCCACCCCTGCAGATCGATCCGACTTCCGTAACTAGAAAACACTGTGCGTTGGCGATCGGCGCCACTGCTCGGGTGATTTCCTGCACCCACAATGATTGCTCCAGAATCTTGGACGGTCCGATTGAAAAAGTCGCCGCAGCTAGGCTGATCCAAGTTCACATTTCCATTGCCGGCTGCCTCAATGACGACATATCCCTCCGCGACCGCGGTTTGAATTGCGTCGAAGACATCGGAAATCCATTCTACCGGTCCCCAGTCAAATTCACCCAAACCACAGACGGCGGCTTGTTGTTCCAACAGGATGATATCGCCGGGCGAACCATCTGCTACTGCGAGAAGAATGGCATTAGCTGGGTTGTAGCCTTTGTTAATGGTCTGGGCTGGAGCAAGACCAATATTGGCACCCCAAGAAATCCCTGTCATGCCCTTAGCATCTTTGTCGGCAATCATTTCACCCAGGACGGCGGTGCCATGATTGTCATCGTGAAAAGGATCGAAAAGTAGATCGCCAGGATTTACCAGCAACGGAAGTCCATGGGCCTTGCTGAGGTCTTCGTGTGTTTGGTGCCAACTGTACTCAATATCGTAGATCGTGACACCGTTACCGTTGCCTCCTGGAATCCCGAAAGAAAAGCGGGCCTCGATGCCGCCGGGGGCAACATCGAGGTAACCTTGATTCCCGGAAAAGTCAGGCGTGATTGCGGAAAGTGGTTGTGGGAGTGGGGCAGGCTCTGCTATCTCCACACTCGGCAAATCCCGTAACTCTTTAAGAAAGGCGACTGCGTCAGTCCCCTGTTGTAGGGTAAACTCAAACCACAGATTCAAGTCGGGCAAGGTCCTTCCTGAACGAGTCCTACCCTTGCTCCGGAGTTCGTCCAGCTTCGACCTTGGCAGAGTGAAAAGCTTAGAGTAAGCAGCGACTGCGCGCCTCAGGTCGGAAGGGAGCAACTCAAGCGGCATATCCACATTGGTGCCCTCTTTAAACTTGACCCTGATGATCGCTGATGAATATCCAGGTGGAATAGCCGAGCTTGCTCTTGCCTTTGCGCCGGGGTTAGACGACCCAGTTGGAGAGTCGATTCCGCAGTCGACGGTCACCATCAAGAGCACAATACTAATGGCAGAATGGACGAGTCTGATCGTGTCTCTTCTCCTCATGCGCACCTCTTGAGTGTCTGAAACGCCTACAGTGGTGCGGTAGCAACTGCCACTACTGAGAGATAGGCTCTGTTTCTATTATCGAGACAAGGCAACCAAATCAGCGCACCAAGACTGGTGGTACGCTACGCACAGACCTGATGAGGCACAATCCCTCGAATGGGGGGGCGCGATGGGAGATGGTAGAAATACGTGTAATTTTCGGAATGAGGATTCGCAAGACAAGCTTACGCTCCTAAGGGATGCCGATCACTACCGTCGGGAAATTGCCCTTAACAGTGTGTTGACAAACCATGTGATGACCTCGGAAATGGCGTCGTGTCTGAGATTACGGGTGCCACCAGCGTGCCCCGCAGGCTGTTCAGAAAGGCCGTCCAGCAAGGCCGCAGCGAGCGAAGAGGCGAATCGTACTCTGTGCCGTACGTTGAGCCTCTAAGCGACGCGAGAACGCCGCTGGCGGACTTTGTCAACAGCCTGTTAATGATTCCAACGATGAGCGCCGAGGCTACACCAGGCGGGGGCAAAGAAAGCAATTCATAGGTGTTTATGATTGAGGCTTTTGCTGCCTATCAATAATATCGACACTAAGCACGCGGCACGAGCGAGCAAGCTGACTACAATACAGCACTAAAGGTGTCGATCCCGTCGCCACAAAATCTAGGCTCGGGGTTGAGCAAGCAGTTTTGCATCGCCATCAACACCGAAGGCATTTATCCGCGCGCGTCAAAACGATACAGCGATAATAAGCGCGCGGCACGAGCGAGCTTGGTTTGGTCGGGGCGAGAGGATTTGGCCTTCGGCCCGGCGTCTTCGCTGACGGTCGCACATCAAGCATAGATACTGGTGGCGTCTATCCGTGCGCATCGATAACAAAAACCGATAATGAGCGCACGGCACGAGCGAGCTTGGTTTGGTCGGGGCGAGAGGATTTGAACCTCCGACATCCTGCTCCCAAAGCAGGCGCGCTACCAGGCTGCGCTACGCCCCGACTGCTTGGGACGCTGAAAAACGTCCCTGGCTTCGTTCTCAGTCATTCGCCCGTCTCAACGTACGGAAATGAGTACGCCTCGGCGTTCTCGCTCCTTGCGGCCTTGCCAGAAACGTATTTGAGCGCCCCAGTCATGCTGAATATTCAATCAAGAAAGTGAACCAATTCAATCAATAATTCAACATTCATCATTCAACACTCACCATTCGTTTCGCCAACACCTCACGAATCTTCGCAAAGGCTTTAGCTCGATGACTAATACGATTCTTCTGTTCCGCAGAAAGCTCAGCCAGCGTCTTGCCGAGTTCCGGCACGTGAAATACCGGATCATAGCCGAACCCGCCGGTCCCGGCCGGCTCCTCTGCGATGAGCCCCTCCAGGGTACCCTGCGCCACCTCTATGTCGCCGCCCGGCAGAGCCAAGGCCGCAACCGTGAGAAAACGCGCTTGCCGCCGGTTCCTCGGAATCCCCGCAAGTTCTTTCAATAACTTGCGCCAATTGTTCTCGTAAGACACGTGCTCGCCCGCATACCGAGCTGCGAAAACTCCAGGCCGCCCGCTCAGCGCATCGACTTCCAATCCCGTATCGTCGGCCACGGCGGGAAGTCCGGTGACGTCTGCGATGGTTCTGGCCTTTTTCACCGCGTTTGCCTCACAGGTGTCGCCGTCTTCCGTTACCTCAGGCGCGTCGGGAAACTCGGCCAACGTCCGGACGCGGATCCCGAGGTTGCTCAAGAGGGCGGTGAGTTCCTCCCCTTTGTGGCGGTTCCGAGTGGCAAGGACCAACTCGGTGATCATGCTGGACATGGTCAATCCAGAGCCCCAACGAGCTCCTTCTGCAGATTCGTGAGCGTCTGAATCGCCGACCATCCCTGAGCCAGAAATCCATCCATGTCTTGCTTGGCGAAGGGCGTCCGCTCCGCCGTGCCCTGAATTTCAACGAACTGGCCCTTGGAGGTCATGACAAGATTCATATCGACCTCCGCGACCGAATCCTCGACGTAAGCGAGATCGACGAGAATCTCCCCTCCGACCTTTCCCACGCTGACGGCGGCCAGATAATCGGTCAAGGGGCGCTTCTTGATCAAACCCTTCGTCTTCAGCGTGGTGAACGCATCGGCCAAGGCGATGAAGGCTCCGGTAATGGACGCGGTTCTTGTCCCGCCGTCCGCCTGGATGACATCGCAGTCGATCCAGATCGACCGTTCGCCCATTTGATCCAGGCCGGTAACGGCGCGCAGGGCACGTCCCACGAGACGCTGGATCTCCAAAGTTCGACCGCCTTGTTTGCCTTTGACGGCCTCGCGAGGCGACCGTTCGTGCGTGGAGCGTGGGAGCATGCTGTATTCTGCCGTCACCCATCCCGTTCCCCTTCCCTTGAGAAAAGGGGGGACCTTTTCCTCGACTGATGCGGTGCAGACGACTTTCGTGTCGCCCATTTCGATCAAGACGGACCCCTCGGCATGCTTGATGAAGTTTCGGGTGATTTTAATCGGACGAAGCTGGTCTTTTCTGCGTCCATCGGCGCGTAGAACTCCTCCGGAACCGTTCATGGCAATGAGTTTCTCCTGTGGTGTACGATTGAGCGCATTATAGTGAAGCACCGTCCAAAGCGCAATGAAACGCCGCGCGGATGAACGTCATGCGCGCGACAGGTCAGGCTTGCTGCGCATCGCTGCTGTACAAGAATGGGAGGCGCTTCGATGCGTAAAACACAAAAAGAGTGGCACAAAAGGTGCGCGCGTCTTAGAGTTTCCGAGCAACATGAAAATACCGCGATACCCATGTGAAACCGCCTCGATGCGGGTTGCGGACGGCCCGCGGCGCCCACACAAGTTATGACGTTCCTGCAGGATGCAGCAAACCGACAGTCCACCCTCGACCTGAAGCGCGTGCTGGTCGTCGACGATGAAGAGCCGATCAGGCGTCTCTTAGGCTACATGCTGCAATCACACGGATACGAAACGGTTCTCGCTGCCGATGCGAAGGAGGCCCGTCAACGTCTGGAGGAGCATCCGTTCGCGCTGGTGCTCTGCGACGTGAACATGCCGGGCGAATCAGGCATGGATCTCGTCAGGAGTATTCTGGCCGACTATCCCTACACCGCGGCGATCATGGTCACCGGTCTCGACAGCGCCGTGCTTGCCAATGCAGCGCTGGACATGGGCGCATTCGGCTACGTCGTCAAGCCGTTTGAGTCCAATGAAGTGCTGATCAATGTCACAAACGCACTTCGCCGGCGTCGGCTGGAGATCGAGAACAAGCTCCACCAGGATAATCTCGAGGACATCGTCAGAACCAGGACGATGGCACTTCAACAGGCGCTGGAATGGCTTGAGCGGAGCGAAAAGGAACTCAGGCTTTCGAGGGAGGAAACGATCCAGCGGCTGGCCATCGCGGCGGAATACCGAGACGGGTCGACAGCGCAGCACATTCACAGAATGAGCCGGTACTCCGAGCTGCTGGCCCGACGCTACGGACTTCCCAATGAGCGGTGCGAGCTCATCCGGACGGCCAGCCCCATGCACGATATCGGGAAGATCGGCACTCCGGACCATGTTCTCCTGAAACCGGGGAAATTCACGCAGGATGAGTTGTACGTCATGGCCCAGCACGCCGAAATCGGATACCGGATTCTTGCCGGCTCAGAGGCCGAGATCCTCAATGTGGCCGCGACCATCGCCCTGACGCATCATGAACGCTGGGACGGCACCGGCTATCCGCGAGGGCTGAAGGGAGAAGAGATTCCCATCGAGGGCCGCATCGTCGCCATCGCGGACGCATTCGACGCTCTCACGACGGCGCGCGTCTACAAACCGGCGTTCGAATTCGACCATGCGGTGGAACTCATGGTCAAGAAGCGCGGGCTGCATTTCGATCCAGAACTCCTCGACGTGTTTCTGGCTTCCCTCGGCGACATCAGGCGCATCTACGAGCAATACGCCGACAAGGCGCCGCTCGGTTCCATCCGCGAGTCCTGACCGCGCCGCGTCGTTTCGCCAATTCGTTGACCGTATTTTCCCTCATCGATATACTCCAGTTCATCGCGCTCAAAACGCTCTTTCCCGCATCGCCGAGTTCGCGTGCATTCCGATGGTTCCGGTCAATCTGGAAAGGATCAGTCTCCATGCCCAAAAAGTCTGCGCCGACGAAAAAACCGGGAATCACCAGAAACTGGATTGCGTACCTCTGTGAGGCGCTCGTCACGTCCGGCTCCCTGCCGACCTGGGAAGCCGCCACATACCTCACCGAGCATCTCTTCGGCGAAAAACCGAATCCACGTCTCCTGGGCACGAGCAACGCCTTCGAAATGACCGTGCTATTCCTGCGTCGCATGTATCACCCTGTGGTTGAAGCCGCTTCGCGCGACGTGACGCTTCCCCACGGTGGACAGCTGCATGTGTTCACGGACGTCAGTCTGACCGGCAAGTCCGCCGTGCTGGTCGTGTATTTCCCGGCCGACCATCAGTCTCATCAGCTGCTGATGGTCGATGCGGTCAAGGCCTGGGATCTCGTATTCGCCGATTCGGAGGAGTTCAACCGGTGGGCTGAGGAGCGCTACCGGATGGTGAAGGTCGCTTTGACCTCCGCTGCGGGAAAGCCGCTCCCGCATTCCCTGCTGGCGGAAGTCTCCTGACCGATTCTAGACTGGTTCGTAGTTCAGGTTGGGTGCCAGCCAGCGTTCTACCACGGCAAGTGACATCCCCTTCCGGCCGGCATAATCCTCGACTTGATCTTTCCCCACCTTCCCGACCGCGAAATATTTCGCCTGCGGATGCGCGAAGTACAAGCCGCTGACCGATGCGGCCGGCAACATCGCAAAACTTTCCGTCAGGCGGATGCCCGTATGGCGTTCAACGTCCAGCAGCTTGAACAGCGCCTCCTTTTCCGTGTGGTCCGGACAGGCAGGATATCCGGGGGCCGGGCGGATTCCTCGATAGTGTTCTTTAATGAGTTCCTCGTTTGTCAGCCGCTCCCCCAGCCCATAGCCCCACTCTCCCCGTACGCGTTGATGGAGATATTCGGCAAAGGCTTCGGCCAGCCGGTCCGCCAGCGCTTTGGCCATGATGGAGTTGTAGTCGTCGTGGTCGCTTTCGAACCGGCGACAGAGCTCGTCGGTGCCGATACCAGCCGTGACCGCAAAGGCGCCGATAAAATCCGCCTTGCCGGAGATCTGAGGCGCGACAAAATCGGCCAGAGCCAGATTGGCCTGACTCGGCGGTTTCTCCGACTGCTGGCGTAAGGTGTGGAATGTCGTCAATGTCTGCGCGCGGGACCGATCGGTAAAGAGCGCGATGTCATCGCCCACCGACGCGGCGGCGAAGAAGCCGTAGACGCCGTTGGCCGTCAATAACCGGCGCCGAATGATTTCTTCCAGCAGCCTTCCAGCATCCTCGTAGAGTTCTTTGGCCTTGCTGCCCACGGTAGGGTCGTCGAAGATCGCCGGAAATCGGCCCCTGAGCTCCCACGTATGGAAAAAGGGCGTCCAATCGATGTAGGGGACCAGTTCCCCGAGGGCCAGTTCCCTGAGTTCTCTGGTGCCGAGAAAGGATGGTTCCGGCACATCGATGGATGTCCAGTCCGAGTCCAGCCGGTTTTTCCGTGCGGCATCCAGGGAGACCAGCGGCCTAGCTCCTCGATCCTGATGGGCTTGACGGACTCGCTCGTAGTCGTCCCGGACCTGTTGGACGAACGTGGGACGCTGGGTTCCCATGAGATTGCCCATCACTCCCACGGCTCTGGAGGCGTCCAGCACGTGCACGACCGATGGGGCATAGGAAGGGGCGATCTTGACCGCCGTGTGGGCCTTGCTCGTCGTGGCTCCTCCGATGAGCAACGGCAGGTCAAAACCCTCGCGGGTCATTTCCTTGGCGACGTGAACCATCTCGTCGAGAGACGGCGTGATCAAGCCGCTCAATCCGATGACATCGACCTTGCGATCCTTGGCCGTGGCCAGAATCTTTTCGCAGGGTACCATCACCCCGAGATCGATGACCTCGTAGTTGTTGCATCCGAGGACGACCCCGACGATATTTTTGCCGATATCGTGCACGTCTCCCTTGACGGTGGCGAGCAGAACTTTGCCCTGCGATCGATAGTCGCCCAGCCGTTTCTTCTCCTCCTCCATGAAGGGCATCAAGTACGCGACCGCCTTTTTCATCACGCGGGCGCTTTTCACGACCTGTGGAAGGAACATCTTGCCCGATCCGAACAGGTCCCCCACGACGTTCATTCCGGCCATCAAGGGCCCTTCGATCACGGACAACGGCTTGGCGTATTTCCGTCTCGCCTCCTCCGTGTCCTGCTCAATGTAGTCCGTGATGCCCTTCACGAGCGCGTGGGAAAGCCGCTCCTCCACTGTGCCCTTGCGCCAAGCGTCGTCCTGAACGAGGGTCTTGCCTTTCTGTTTGACCGTCTCGGCAAAGCTCACCAGCCGTTCGGTGGCGTCGGGCCGGCGGTTCAGCAGCACGTCCTCCACCAGTTCGAGCAAGTCCTTGGGGATTTCTTCATACACGGCGAGCTGGCCGGCATTGACGATGCCCATATCGAGTCCGGCCTTGACGGCGTGATAGAGAAAGGCCGCGTGCATGGCCTCCCGCACGACGTTGTTCCCGCGAAACGAAAACGAGATGTTGCTGATGCCTCCGCTGACTTTCGCTTCCGGGAGGTGTTGCTTGATCCAGCGCGTCGCCTCGATGAAGTTGACGGCATAGTTGTTGTGTTCGTCGATCCCCGTCGCGACGGTCAGGATATTGGGATCGAAGATGATATCCTGAGGAGGGAAACCGACCCGCTCGGTCAGAATCTTATAGGAGCGCGCGCAGATTTCCTGTTTGCGCTCGAGCGTGTCGGCCTGACCCCGTTCGTCGAACGCCATGACCACGACGGCGGCCCCGTATCGGCGAACCAACGTCCCCTGGTCCACGAACTTCTGCTCGCCCTCCTTCAGACTGATGCTGTTGACCACCGCCTTGCCCTGGATATTCCGCAAGCCTGTCTCGAGCACCTCCCATTTGGAGCTGTCGACCATGATCGGGACGCGCGCGATGTCGGGCTCGGAAGCGATCAGTCGAAGAAATTTCTCCATGGCGGCGACGGAATCGAGCATGCCCTCGTCCATGTTGATGTCGATGATCTGGGCGCCGCCGTCCACTTGCTGGCGCGCCACGGACAAGGCCGCCTCGTAGTCGCCTGCGAGAATCAGTCTGGCGAACGCCGGCGAGCCGGTGACGTTCGTGCGCTCGCCGACATTCGTAAAATTGGAATCGGGACGGAGCGTCAGCGCTTCGAGTCCGCTCAGCCTGGTATAGGGCTGCACATCCGGAATTCTTCTGGGCGCAATGCCGCGAGTCGCTTCCGCAATGAGCTTAATGTGAGCCGGCGTCGTTCCGCAGCAGCCGCCGACGATGTTCAGCCAGCCGTTCTTGGCCCAGTCGCGCAATTGCGGCGCCAAGGTTTCGGGCGTCTCAGGAAAACCGGTGGGGAGCAGCGGATTGGGCAAGCCTGCGTTCGGATGCGCGCTGACATACACCGGAGCGATCTGCGACAGCTCTTCGATGAGCGGCCGCATTTCCTTGGGTCCGAGGGCGCAATTGATGCCGACGCTCAGCAAGGGGACATGCGAGATGGAGTTCCAGAAGGCCTCCACGGTTTGGCCGGTTACGCCGCGATTGCTGCCGGCTTGAATAAACGTAACGGACGCCATGATCGGCACGCGTCGTCCCTCCGAGGAGAACACCTGCTGGATGGCAAAGAAGGCCGCTTTGGCGTTGAGTGTGTCAAAGATGGTCTCGACGAGCAGGAGATCCGTTCCCCCGTCCAGGAGACCGCGAACCTGTTCGCCGTAGGCGCGAACGAGTTCCTGGTAGGTCGTGCCGCGCGCGGCGGGATTGTTGACATCCGTGGAGATGGACGACGTCTTGGTGGTCGGCCCGATCGCGCCGGCGACGAAACACCGCCGTTTCGGATCGGCCGATTGGACGGTTTCCACGGCGCGTTTGGCGCAGACGGCCCCGGCCCGCGAGAGCTCGTACCCCAAGGTGTCCATATGGTAATCGGACAGCGAAACTGCCTGGGAGTTGAACGTGTTGGTTTCGATGATGTCCGCTCCGGCCTCGAGATACTGCCGATGAATGTCTTCGACCAAGGCCGGTTGCGTCAGATTCAGCAGATCATTGTGGCCCTTCAGGTCTTTTTCCCAATCTTTGAAGCGTTCGCCGCGAAACGCGGCCTCGTCCAGCTTGCGTTGCTGGATCATGGTGCCCATCGCCCCGTCGAGAATGAGGATGCGCTCGCGAAGAAGCGTTTCGATGTCGCTCATCTGTATCTGCCCTCTGTCATAAGAAACGAGGAGGATGGCGCCATCATAATACTGAGAACCTGGGAAACCGGCAACCAAAACACGAGCTTGACTTCATCAGGTGCCGCCGATACGATGACTGAAAGCCGGAGATGAACCTTGCTCCAGCATCGGCCTCACCCCTGCCTACCGTATCTTCTGCTCTTGTTTGCACTGGTCCTGGGTGTGTGTGCACCGGCACGCGCGTCGGCAACGGCCTATTTCGAAGACGGATTTCTCGGTCTGACCCAAGCGGAATTGCACGAAAAACTCGGTATGCCGCAGGCGGTGCGAGACCGAAAATCGGCCTTGCGAGTCTTCACCTATTACGCCATTTCGGATTGGGAGAAGTATTTCCGCAAGCTGGTCGCTCCGGAAAACGGGGAAGATGTCTACATTTTTAAGCGGGACGGGGTCGAAGTGCGGTATTCCTTCAGTTACGCGGTCGACCCCAACGATCAGAGTGAGAATCGCACCCTGTACGTGAGGCTGGTCGACATCGAGTTCACCCCGTCCGTTTCCATTGCCCAGTTGCCGGCTCTGGTTCCGGAGTTTCATCCCTCTGATGATCCGTCCGCGCCGTCCTTTCGTTCGAACATCTGGCTGTTGTTGTTCAAGGGAGTTCCTTCGCCTCAGGCGCGGTTCATCGTCAAGGAGGCGGCTAAGGACCAGCTGGAGTGGACCCTCGCCTACCAGTTGTTTTCACTCCAAGGATTGCCGGACCCGCTGACCACCAAATCGATGGTGGATCGGTTGGAGATCGGCACGCAAAGCATCGAGCTCGTGAAGCGGAGGCAACGCCATACTCATGAGCCGATCATGAACCCCTATTCCAAGGAATTCTTTCAGCAGCCGGTCCCGCCGCGACAGACTCAGGTCAAGAAGATCCCGGTTCCCCAGTACGCCGACTGACGCGAAAATCTGCGCGCCGCGTACCTTGACGCCTTCCGCGGGTGATTGCTAGGATTCCCGCGCGCGTTTTACGCGCTGCCGAGCATCTTGTGACTGAAGACACATGTCGTCCGCGGATATCAATGTTTCCGAACCGGTTTCCTTCATCCGACAGCGCCCGGTGCGCATCACCATCTATGCCGGCCTCATCCTGTTCGTCGTGCTGATGGTCGTTTGGCCGCTCATCGTCCAGATGAGAGATCCGGACTTTCAGAGGCATATCGCCGAGCACCGCGTCATGGTCGGGATGTCGAAGGAGCAAGTCCTGCAAGCCTGGGGCGGACCACAGACGATCAACACGACCTTTACCAAGGATGGAATCCGGCAGGAAGAATGGATCTTCGAGGACTGGGAAAGCACGGCGATCGTGAAGCACCGCTATCTCTACTTCGAAGAAGGCACGTTGATCGGCGGCTGGTTCCAAGGATCGGGCGAGCGTCTTCCCTCGCAGGCGCCCTCGAATCCTCATACGCCCAAACCGTCGGGTTAACCGTTGTCCGGCGTCGTCTGAGGCACCTCGCGAAGCTCCGATCTGAGGCGACTCAGCAAATGCTCCGCACGGGGGACATCCCGTTCGTCGACGAACACCTGGGATGTCAGCGCGGGGATGCCCGGGTACAGACTGCTCACGTTCGCATGGCGGAGTACATACTCGATACCGCTTCCGTCTAACAAACTCTGCAGCATCACCAACTCGCCGGGCGTGAATGGTTCCGCGATCCGCACGAGGTTCATTCGTCGATCTCCGCCGGGCCCGCCGCCCACGGTAAGACTTCTCCGATTCGTTGCTTTTTCAATCGCCTCACCGTAGACTCAGCTCAATCCGGCTAAGGAGTTTCCGTAATCTGGACGCGGCGCGTTTTGCCGGGTCCGCCTGAAACGGTCAGGACCCGTTTCCACTCGCGCACTTGATAGACGGCCCACGCCGGCGATTGACCCTTGAAATAGGCTTCCGGGTCCTCCCCGCTTGCGTTGAAGTAAATCGGCTCCGTAAAACCTTCGTCCAAGACGTAATCCAGGAGACAGTCGGTGACGAATCCGGTTCCCCGAAGCGACACGTCGGCAAGCAACGAGAGAATTTCCTCGGGATTTTGAACGGTGACCGGCTGCATCTCGCTCCTACTCCGTGGCGAATTGTAATGAGTCGGTGGTCAGGAAGGCAACCAGCATGTCGAAGCGTATGACCAAAGCCCGTTTCCAAGAAGAAATCCTCTGCATCATGGATCGCAAGGATCACTGGGCTTGGCCGTTTTTTGCCGAGGGGACGATTCCCCTAGACCGTCTCAAGCGACACTTTCAACAGGAGTATGAGGTGTACGTCCGGGATTTTCCCGTGTTCCTCGCCCAAATCCATGGACACAATCCCCCGCCGGCCGTCAGACGGATGTTGGCTGAGAATATCTATGAAGAGGATACCGGCGGCCTCTCATTGGGCAAATCGCACCCTGATCTGTTTCTCAGCATGATGAACGGCCTCGGCTATGCGGGACGGGATTTCGACCGGGTTCAACTCCTTCCGGCAGCCGGACGTTACCGGGCGTGGCTGGAACAGGCGTCGGACCACCGCCATTGGGTGGTCGGGGCGGCGGCCATGACGGTATTTGTGGAGGGCAGCGTCAAGGACCGGAGGGAACTCGCGGAGCCGTCGAAACCCAAGACCGCGGAGGAAGTGGAAGCCGTCATCGGTGAGCATCCTCTGGTCAAGCACTATGGTCTCTCGCCCGATTGCATGGATCTGATCCGCGCCCATCAGATGGTGGAAGCGGGGCATCGGCACGATGCCTATGATATGGTAGTGAATTACGCCGTAACAGGCATTCAACAGCAGACGATTCTTTCCTGCCTCAAGAAATGTTTGGCGCTCTGGCTTGCCTATCGCGACGCAGTGGCCCGTGCGTGCGGCCTGACCAAGACGGGCGCGTGATCCTTTCTCGTCGCGTTGCTCCCCTTCTGCTGGCCGTACTCCTGTCTTGTCCCTGTGTCGTCTTCTCTGCTCCACCGCCGATGGTGTTGGTTCCGGCCGGAGAATTTCCGATGGGCTCGCCGTCCGGCGGCGACGGCCTGCCGGACGAGCAGCCGCAGCGGCTGATATATGTCAGCGGCTTCTACATCGATGTATACGAAGTCACGAACGAAGCCTATGAACGATTCGTCGATTCAACGGGGCATCCGATGCCCGAGAATTCCAACCCGCGCGCCACTCTTTGGAACAATCGTCATCCCTTAGCGGGTACCGAGCGCCATCCGGTCGTCAACGTCAGCTGGCTCGATGCGGCGGCATTCTGTCGGTGGGCAGGAAAGCGGTTGCCGACCGAAGCCGAATGGGAAAAGGCCGCACGCGGTTCAGACGGCCGTCTCTATCCCTGGGGCAACGTGTGGAACCCATCCTGGGCGAACAGTGCCAGCTATTGGGCCGGCCGGAGGATCGATTTCGCCAACTCGACGGAATGGGAAGCATTCTGGATCCACGGAGAGGGAGCGCAGCTTGCCAAGGCCAAGGGGCTCAAGGGTGAAGTGCTGACCTTGCCGGTCGGCAGTTTTCCCCAGGGAATCAGTTCCTACGGGCTCCATGACATGGCAGGCAATGCGGCCGAATGGGTCCAGGACTGGTACGATCCCAATTATTACCGGTCGGCCCCTCTCACGGACCCCAGCGGTCCTGAGCGAGGCGCGATCAAATCCATGCGTGGAGGATCGTGGTTGAAGCCGGCCGTCAGCCTTCGAACGAGCGACCGTGACTGGGGCACGATGGACAGTCGTCCGAGCGGCACGGGCTTCCGCTGTGCGAAAGATGCGTTTTGACGGTGGCGATCTCCAACCCCATGCGGGTGTCATAGTTATGACTATCGCATCAGCACATAATGAATCTGCTCCAGGCGGACAAACGGCATGATGAGTCCCACCCCTTCTTGGTCATGCGAAAAGTCGTACACGAGGGATTCGTCCGGCAGCAACCGGCCGGTCATGAGCACGTCGATGTTCCGCGGGAACGGGTGATCCGATCTCGGGTCCAGAATCTTGGCCGACGCCTCGTCGGCGACCACGACGAGATTCCCCGGCGGCTCCTCGGCTTTGAAGCGGACGATCCCCCACCGGGTCTGAATGAATTTCGGACCGACGGCGACGGGAAATCCGCCGACCTGTGGATCGAAGGGTGAAAGCTCGCCGATCCAGGCGAATGTGACGAGCCATGACAGCGCGGGATTTCCCTCACGTTGCGCATCGCGCTCGCGATTGAGGGAAAACAGCCGGTCGTCGTGCCCGGGATCGTGATGGCCGTGTCCATAGACCACCGGCCAGTCGGGCGGTCGCCCATCGAGTTGGTCCAAGAGCCGTTCGATCGGCACTGGCTCGAGCATCAGGTGCGTGGAGAGCGGCAGAAACTCGCTGAGCTGCGCGGGGTCGGAGACGATATGCAACGGGCCGCGCCCGTTCACATCTTGGGCGGCGGCATTCGGCGCGGAGAGGAGCGCAGTGAGACAAAAAGTCGCGAGCCACGCACGCCGTACGGTGGAGTTAGTCATTCGCCCGCGCGAGGGCCTGTTCGAAATCCGCCACGAGGGCTGTGACGGACGGATGGGCGGAGGTCACGATGCCTAACTCGATCAAGAGAGCCAATCGCGGCTCCGGATCGATCCGCCTGAGAGCCTGCTTCGTCAGTCCCTCGGCCGCAACGGCCTTCCGGTACGTCGTCAGCCATGATTCCGTCACAGCCGCCAGTCCGGGATCCGTGGACTTCATCCGACCCGTCTTGACCTGCTGAAGCAGCTTGACCAAGGGGTCGGACTGCGCGATCGCGGTGATGGCCTGCTGCAAGGCCTGCTCTTCAGCCTCCATAAGTCAATTCATGGAGCAGGCCCCGGGACCTCGCGGATCACCGCAACTCCCGCACGCACCTCCTCCCACAGACGTCGCCGACGATTCAGTCGCACCGACACCGAAGGCGGAGAACTGCTTCTCCGCCTTGACCGACCGGCAGTGGGGGCAGGCGGCCTGCATCGATCCCTGAATCAGCAGCTCGAATCGATGATTGCAATCGCGACAAACATATTCGAAGATAGGCATGGTTAGGCTCCTTTGTCGGAGCGTCATTATAGAATCGTCTATTCGGCCTTGCAATCCGTCAGGAGACCAATGCATCGAGAAGAAAAGACCTTTCGCCTCCGCTTCAGCTTGGAGGTGTCATTTCCCGAGGATTATGAAGGTGAGGAAGACGAATTTGCCTGGGTCCACGATTGGGAAGCACGGATCAAGCCGCAACTGTTGAAGAGTGTGTTCGACTCGCTCCGGCAACATCCGGCTTGGAGCGCGCACATCCGCAATCGCGGGATCTCTCCGGTCGACGAGATCGAGGTCGTGGTGTCACGGGACTATTCCGATCCACAGCCCTTCCGCATTCGATCATGAGCCAGCCTCTCGGTCTGTATGTCCACATTCCATTCTGTCGGCGCCGGTGCGACTTCTGCTCGTTCTATCTGGAAGTCCATCATCAGGCTGCGGCCGACAGGTTTCTGGCTGCACTGCACACCGAGATGGCGCTCCATGCGCGGCAGGACGATGTGCGGAGACGGCCGCTGAGTTCGGTGTATTTCGGCGGTGGAACCCCCACGGCCTTGGAGACGTCGGACCTGATCGGTATTCTCGACGGGATCCGAGGGCATTTTGAATTGTCGGTCGATTGCGAAGTCACGATCGAAGCGCATCCCGCCACTGTGGTCATGAAGGATCTCTCGGCGCTTGCGGGCGCCGGATTCACCCGAATGAGTTTCGGGGCCGAATCGATGGAGGACCGCGAACTCGCCGGCATCGGGCGCGCTGCGCTTGCCGGTGAAACGGTTGTCGCCGTGCAGCAAGCCCGCAAGGCCGGCTTCACGAATATCAATCTTGACGTGATGTACGGGCTTCCAGGCCAATCGATGGCCAGTTGGATCTCGACGCTGGAGCGGTGTCTCGACCTGAGTCCCGTACACCTCTCGTGCTACGCCCTGACCGTCGAACCCGGGACGGCGCTGGCCGGGGATATCGAAGCCCGCCGTTGTTCGCCTCCGGATGAAGCGCTACAGGTCGCCATGGACGAGGCGGCTCACGCTCTGTTGAGCGCGGCCGGATACGAGCGATACGAGATATCGAACTACGCCAAACCTGGGCACATGTGTCGCCACAATCTTCTGTATTGGACGCATGGCGCTTACTTGGGGCTCGGCCCGAGCGCGCAATCTTTTCTGAACGGCGCTCGGTTCGGCAAGACGGCGAGCTTGAATGCCTATCGAACGGATTTGGCCGCACAGCGGCTGCCACTGTCGGATTATGCCGTCTTGTCCGACCAGGAACGCCTCAGGGATTCCGTGATCTTCGGGCTCAGGTTGAGCCGGGGAGTCCCGACGGCCAGCCTCTCCGCCCACGGCACGAATTACGGCCATGGCCGCACGATCAGACGCTTACGCGACGGACATCTCATCGAAGAAGTGGATCGGTATACCAGATTGACGGCCAGGGGACGTCTCTATGCGGACCACGTTGCGGAACAGCTGTACTGATGTCTCGACCGCAAGATTGACTTTTCCTTTCCCGGCGGAGGAAACTGGACGAAAGGCTCGGGAGGAAACACACGTGCCGGTGAACATGGATCCAGCCAAGAAGCGTCGACGGGCGCATTCGCCGGCAGCGACGCCCACTACTCAACCCGACCTTGCCGCCAAGCCGACGTCGCCTGGCCAGTATGGCGAGGAGACGGAAGAGGATCGACTGAAGGCCCTGGCGGATGCCGAGAGCAAGAATCTGTGGGACGCCACGGAAGTCATCGACATGGATCGGTTCTAGGCAGGCAGGAAAAAAAACGCCACCGCCAGCATTGCGTAGACTCCCACCAGCATGACTCCTTCCATCCAGTGTGATTCGCCGTCCATGGCGACGAAACCGACGATCAGCACGGACATGGTGACGGCGGCGACCTCGAAGGGCGTGAAGATCAAGTCGAGCGGCCTGCCGAAAAGATAACTGGCGAACACGAGGACCGGCGCGACCAAGAGCGCGATCTGAAGGCTGGAGCCCACCGCGATTCCGAGTGCCAGATCCATCTTGTTCTTCACCGCCACCATGACGGCGGTCGAATGTTCGGCGGCGTTGCCTACCAAGGCCACAAGCACCACGCCGACGAAGAGTTGCGTCATACCGAGGCGGTGGGCCGCCGGCTCCAAGGCTCCCACGAGCGTCTCGCTCATGACGGCAATAAGCACGGTGGTCACACTCAGGACCACGGTTGACTTGGCCTGGCTCCATTGGATTTCGCCGAGGTCGGCAGGGCCATGTCCCTCGCCGGCATAGACATGACGGTGTGTCTTCAAGGAAAACACGAGACTCAACACGTAAATGGCGAATAATACAATGGCGATCTCGAGACTCAGCTCTCGTTCGACCGCTGCGCCTTGCGAGGCGGCCGTCAGATGAAAGACTGCGGGGATAATCAAGCCGACGGCGGCCAGAAGCAGCAAGCTGGCCCCCATGCCGGCCGCCGTCTGGTTGAACTTCTGCCGTTCGTATTTGATGCCGCCGGCGATCATGGCGGCGCCGAGCACGAGAAGGATATTGCCCAGAATCGATCCGGTGAGCGACGCCTTGACGACGTCATGCAGGCCGTTTCGTAACGCCGCCAGCGCGATAATCAACTCCGCGGCGTTGCCGAGCGAGGCGTTGAGCAGGCCCCCGATTCCTTCTCCGACATGGGAGGACAGGTGTTCGGTCGCGCGTCCGAGGACACCGGCAAGCGGAATGATGGCCAGAGCGGAACAGACAAATACCGCGAGCGGGTCGGCGTGGAACAGCTCCAGTGCCACCGAGACCGGGACAAAAATGAGCAAGACATCGAGCCAAGATCTGAACAAATCCTTCATGGTCTGCACCCTAGCATGGGACCCCGGCATTGTCGATGAATGGTGCCAGACGGTTCTGACCGTAGCGACATGCGAGAACCGTTCGATGAACGAAGGGTGCGGATATGATGGCGGGAAAATGAGTTGCGATGCGCTCCGTCAGTCAACGACTGCGAAAGAAGCGGCTCGAGTGACTCCTAGGCTGTCTCGACCTGGATGTTCATCGCAGCGCGCAACTCTGCTAGAATTCCGGAGCCTATGGCGGAATCCCCCACACCAGTCGCGACTCCCTTGGCTACGGAAACACCTTCGACCGGCGCTGGCGACGGTCTCGAGGCCCGCGTCGTCGTCTACAACTGCGACTGTCACACCTACCAACAGGTCATCGGGCTCTTTTGCGAATGTATTCCCGGGATGACCGCGTCCAAAGCCTTCGAGTTGGCCTGGAAGATCGATCATCATGGAGAAGCCGTCGTGTTCACCGGCGACTGGAAACAGGCGGAGGAGATTGCCGGAAAGCTGGGCAACGGCGGGTTGCGGGTGGCGGTTCAATAGTCGCGACGGATCACTTCTTGTGTTTCGCGGGCCGATCCTTCGCCGAGTGAGGAACGGACTTCTTCACCGGCGCAGCCTTTCCCCGTTGATGCTGGTCTTTCACGTGGGCATGCTTCGCGGCCGCGGCTCCTTTCGACTGTTTTGCGGAGGCCCCTTTGCCCTGCAGCTTGTGTGTGCCGGCCGCGCGGTTCAGTTTGTTGACCATTTCGCTGTTGTAGACACGAACTTGATACAGTTCAAAGAGTTTAGCCACGGCCTTCTGGTCGCCCTTCTTCGCGGCATTCAGAAGACGTCGCCGCTGGTTCATCTCTTCTTCTTCGGTATGCGACGCTGCCCTACGTTCCATCTCGCTTCCCCCGATTCTTCATCGCTGCAGCTCCCCCGCCGGGAGGGAGATCCGGAAAAATTGTCGAACTATAACAGAGTCGAAAGACATTTGAAAATGCTCCCATTGAGGGTGGCTCCGGAAGATGAGTATAATCAGTCGTCACAGGAGCTCTTATAGACCTTCACTCTTCTGGAGAACCCCATGGATGCACAGACGCCAGAGCGACCGACCGTAGCCGACGATCCCCGCGCGCGCGAAGCCTTGAGAAAGGCGTTTGAAAACACAGCCCGGTGGCAGAAAAACTTCAAAGGGTTCACGGCCGATCTGGCCGTCAACGTCGACGGGGCGGAGACCGCCGGGGCGATCATGGTCAAAGGCCCCCGTGAGGTTTCGGTGCAACTGCCCGACGGTGACATTCAGAAATGGGCGCAGGAGCAACTGGGCATGATTGCCGTTCATCGCGGACCGCGCAGTTTCGAGGAGTCCGACGGAAAGTATTCGCTGACCATGGAGGAGGATGGTCATCCGCTCGGCGTCAAGCTCCACATTCACGGCTCCAACTCGTTTTATCGATTGAAGAACGACCGGATCACCCAGATCAATCGGACGATGGCCCACCCCGGCATGGCCCCGTTCGCGTTCACGATCAACGTCGAGGATAGTGCCGTCACCCAGGACGGCAAGTATCTCACGACCAGATATACGGTCTACTACTACTCCCCCAAAGACGGCAAGCTGAACAACGTGGAGAGTTTCACCGACAGCCACGTACGGGTCGGGGACTCCGACCTGCCCGGTACAAGACGAATCATCAGCTATGAGAACGGCCGCGTGGTGGTTAAGAGCCTGACGTTTTCCAATCACCGGCTGTTGTGAATGGATGGAGCTTGGTGGGTGATCGCCTGGTTTCAGCAGCCGGCCGGACCTCGGTCGCCGGTTGCATTTGGACCAGGGGAATACGGCTCTCCTGCTCAAGGGGTCGAGGGCTGCGGAGGGTCTGAAACGGTTCAACATCTATCGGGATGCCGTCGCTCTTCTGCGAACAGACCTGACCAGTTGGGGCGATCCTCAGCATTTATTAGAAGAGGGACGCGTCGTCCCGCGCCGCCGGGCGACGGTATCACATCAGACTGGAGGATAGATTGACGCCATGAGAAGAGCTTGCGGGATATTCGACGGTGGACGAGTCTGCGCGCTGGTTACCCTGGCACTCCTCTCCGCCGCATGTGAAACGCTCAATTCGGAGACTCTTGTCAAGGATGCGCTAAGCGAGGAACTGAGAAAAGAGACGACCCTTGATTCCGTACTTCCTTCCGGCTGTCCGACCTTGACGATGTCGCTCCCTGAGGGAAAGCAGAGGGTGATTGTGTCCTATCGCGAACCGTCTCAGGATGAGCATGGCATAGCATTGACCACACTCGCCTTCACGACTATTTATCTCACCGGGCCGCAATCGAAGACGACGGCGTTCCGTATCTGGACCAATGACGCCCGCGGCGGGGCGCAGGTGACGGTCAACGACATTCCGGTTTCGGACCGTGAAGTCGGCGTCTGCGTCACCGCCACCAATTGGGGTCGCAAAGAGTCGAGCCCCGGGACTGCGACGCCTGCTTCAGGCGCCGCAGCTTCCCGCTGATGTCGTTACCCAACGCGTTAGTTCAAGGGCGGTACCACGCCGGCAAACCGGAGGAGGTCGGTGACTTTGAAGTCGCCGGCCGTCGCAGACGGCAAGGTCGGCTTCCAGTTCCGATCCGCCGCCAGATATGAACTGCGATCCGCCTTGAGCAGGCCGATGAACACTTCTCCCACGATCCGTCCTCCCACCGGTCCCATCCGAACTCCCTCTTCCAGGAGTTGAGCCTCCTTGAGCACGTAGTACCAAAGCGGCGTGCTTCGATCCATGTTATATGGCTGCAATTCAGTCAGCTGGGCCGGTGTGAGCACCTGCACCCCCATGAGCCGGGCGATAGCCTGCCCGGACGGCAGTCCGGAGTTGACGTGTCGCATCAGATTGCGGGACGCCAGCGATTGTTCCCCGTCCTGCGGCATGCCGGGAGCCGGACCCCGTGATCCCAGCAGGTGCATCAGCGGCGTAGACAATTTGGCGTCGATGCGCTTGTTCGAGCGGAAGTTGCCGTCTCCGAAATTAAAGAAGGTCTGCCAGTCGATGAAGCGGCGGGCGGCCCGCTTGCCTCCGCGCATGTCGGCCGGATCCGGATCGTTCGGATCGTTGCTGTCGTCGAAGATGAAGACGAACACCGGATTCCCGCCGTCCGGCCCGAAGTTGGTGCGGTAGCTCGGACGAACTTGGGAATGGCCGAATCGATAGGCCGCCACCGAGAATTCCACCGGGATCTGCGGGCTGCCGCGTAGATTTCTGAACCGCACATCGTCGCCGTTATAGAATCTCGTGCCGCGCCGTAGGATGTCGTCCACCCGATCCTGTCCGATGGTCATCGGAAGAAATTCATGGAGCACGATCCATTGATAGTGCCACTGGACCATGCGCTGCGCCATTTGAAAAATGCGGTCCGGGGGGGCCTTTGCCAGCAGCGGCTTCGCGCGCAGATTGTCGATCACGGCGTTGTGAAAGCGCAGCATCGCCAGGTGAAATTGGCTGATGACGATGTTTTCGTCGTTTCGACTGTCGCCGATGACGGCATTGTTGTTGGCATCGCGCGGCACATCGTAGCGGACCGCTCCTTTGCGCGATACCGCTTCCGATCCGGGTATCGCTTCGATGCGCATCTTGATGTCGCCGGAACTGCGATCGTACAGTTCCGGTGAACCCTGCGGACCCGCGCCGTACACGCTGTCGAGGTCGAAGGCGGCGGTGCGGAAATTCGTCGTGCGTCCGGGATCGCTGTTTTGCAGCAACGGCGACTTGAGATCGAGCGTCAGGTCATGGTCGATGAACTGACCGAGAAAGGTGACGCCCGCCGTCATGTTGGGATTGTCTGGATTATTCGGGCTGAACACGGCCGGGTTCGTGATTGATTGGATCGGATCGGTCAACAGATCCTTCGCATCCAGAATGCCGCCCGCCTCGCCGACCTTCTTCGCCTTGTCCCGCATTTCGTCGGTAGCGGGGGCGAAGGGTGGAAGACCCGGAAACATGCGGATGAACGAGTCATCGGAGCGCGACGGCTGTCTCGGCTCTTTCAAGAAGAGCGAGTCTGCAGACATCGCCGTGAACGGCGCCACGGCCGCGATGGTCGAGCATCCGACCATGGTGGCCAGCAGAGCGGACACGAAATGGGATCGGTTGGCGAGATGGAATCGATTTGCAGGCGGCATGATTCCTCCTTTGGTTGTCCGGATGGTGATCGTGCCTGAATCGGGATGCGGTTCTTGGAAGTTCGGGGAGAGGGCCAAGCAAACCGCCTGCCAGACCGGTCATTCTCCGGATGGGAGGACTTCCGTGATAAATTTCAGGGCGATGAGTCGCGTGAGGCGCGGGTGAGGGGTTGAACGATTCACCGAACTGTCATGTAGAAACGTAGGAAATACCGTACGGAGGAATTGTGCTCGAAAGACAAGCACGTTGTGCCTTGATCGTCTAGATCTTCATGTGTAGGCAAATGAGGTCATGCCGCTGCGTGGCCGAGCATCGCTGGTGGCGTCTAGGTATATCCCTCTCCACTCGTTCCTCCTCCGAACCCACCCCAGTTGCCGCCGAATCCGCCCTGTCCTGTTCCCCAATATTCTGCTTTCCTGATCCGTCGATACGGATGCCGAAGATCCGGCCGACTGATCCACCAGAGAAACAGCAACGCGCCGAGACTCGTCAGAATCGTGATCCAAATACCCAATTTGCGGTAATGCGTTTTGGAGAGGGCTCCGGTTCTGACCTCTTGGGAGGCGGACGCCAGCGCGACCACGGTTCGGTAGAGTCCTTCGTCAAAATGTCCCCGTTCCACAGCCGGATGGAGATACTCGCTGCCGACATGGTTCATCACAGCGGGCGTAATGACCGGCAACATCTGCCTTCCGAGTGTCATGGCCGCCTGCCGCTCGTCGACGGCCAGGAGAACGAGAATACCGTGTTCCTGCTGGGTCGAGCCGATGCCCCATTTTTCGTACAGCGCGCCGGCGTATTCGTTGGCCGAGCCGAATGGCTTGATCGTCGGAACGGTCACGACGACCATCTCCACACCGGTCTTTCGCTCGAGGTCCTGGCAGACCGATCGGATTCTCGCTTTCCAATCTGCATCCAGAATTTGGGCGTGATCGCTGACATAGCCCATCGGATCCGGCAGTTTGACCGTCGGCCGGTCATAGGGGCGGGCCGAGGTCGACCCCGAGGCCGTTCCAAGGAGCAGCATGAGCGCAGCCAGGATCAGGAGAAGCTTGTGCATCATCGCAGCGTGAGCGCGGTGGCGGACAGGATCGAGACGGCGTGGAGGTAGCGATCGAACAGGCGTGGAACTTCACTCCGCCCTGGAGTGATCTGCCCGCGTTTGAGCGCCAGGGCGTCGCGCAGTCCTTGCAAATCGATCTTGAAGTGTTCGGCCATGTCCGAGATGGCGGCGTCCGAATGTGTCGAGACCGGCCGGTTCAGCAGCCGCTGAAGTCCCCTGAGGAGCGGAATGACGGACGTCACGGACAGCGGCAACAGAATGGTCACCGCATCGTCGGCGCCGCCCGCCTCGGCAAAACGCTGGCGGAGGCGAAGCACATGGCCGACAAATCCTTGGAGAACCTGATCGCCGAGGCGGTCCCTGTTGATGTGATAGCCGACGAACGGATCGCGCCCCCCCAGCACGCGATGGCAGTCCTGAATTTCCAGAAACTCTAGGGGAAAGAGCGCCGAGAGGCCGTTCAGTTCCTGCTCCGCGAGGAACAGCGGCACGACGATTTGTTCTTTGCTCCAGCGTTTGTGCAGCGGTGCATAGGCTCGAAGCATCGCCGCGTCGTAGGAGGTCATCAGGAGCAGCATATTGAGATTTGAACGGCCAGGAAGGAATTCGCCGCGGACGGCGCTCCCGTAGATGAGCAGGCCTTCTACCCTCTCGCCGAAGGCCTGCTTGACGTCCTTGGCGTAGCTCTGCACGATCCGTTGCGTGTCGTCCGGCAGTCCCTCGATGACGCGTTCGCTCATGGTCCTCCGTTGTGGGGGATGGCCGGGGGATGACCAGCGCGAAAATCCGGAAGAAAACCCGCGGCGATGACGCGATCGAGGAGCGTGAACGGTTCCGTCGTCCGGAGGCCGGCGGTCGTCGAAAGAACTTGATACCGCAGGCGCGCGTTTTTGTCCAACGTCCGGAACACGCGGTCCCGCAGAAAGGCGATGGCGGGATTGCCGGTGTTCCAGTAGAAGACTTGCTGGTCGGCCAGCCGCTGCAGCATGGTGACCTGAGGTCGGCGCGCGATCTCGTAGGCGCGCAGGCGCTGCGACGAACAGTCGTCGTCGCGGAGACAATCCGGAAGCAGGTCGGCCAGGGTCATGGCGTCGACCATGGCCTGCATCCGCCCCTGCGAGGCATGCGGGTTCATCGCATGAGCCGCATCGCCGATGAGGACGGCTCCGTTTCGGACCCAGGTCGGCGTCGTCACCCGTCCCGTCGGCATGTAGGCGGTTTGATTCCAGTCGGTCAGCCCGTTGAACAAAGCGGCAAAATTCGGGGCGATGGCGCTCCACGTCTGCTGCAACGCCGGAATCCCGCGCTGTTTCACGGCGTCGATCGACCCGCCCGGAATCATGTAAAACAGGTAAACCTTTTTGCCTGCGGCGGGAAACATGCCCAGAATTTGTCGGTGTCCGACGTAGTAGAACGAATCCGTGAGTTCCTGCTCGGTCTCGATGATGGCGATCAGATAGCCTTCGCGGTAGACATGCACCGAGGCCGGAATCGCCAGCGCCTCGCGCACTTTCGAAAACGCCCCGTCGGCGCCGACGACGACCTTCGCGCTGATGGTCCGCGCCCCGTCGGGACCTTCGCATCTCAGGCCGGTGACACGGGTATCCTTCGACAGGATGCCGGCAAAGGACGTCCGGTATCGGAGACTGACGCTGGGCTGTCGTTCGACGGCCGCGACGATGGCATGGTGCGCCACGTTCGGAAGCGTGACGATGGCGCGGTTGAAGGGCGCCGGCAAATCGCCGTAGTCGACCGTGCAGAGTCGTCGGCCGCCCGCGCGGCAGAAATGGAAATGCCGCACGGACCTGGTGGCCTCGGCCGGTAACGATTGCAGGACGCCGAGCCGGTCCAACACCGCCTGCCCGTTCGGTTGCAGGATCTCGCCCCGGAGACCCTGCGGCGGTCCCGGCGCCTGATCCACGACGACGGTGCGGATCCCCTTCTGTGCCAGGGCCAGGGCGAGGACCGCCCCTCCCCCGCCGGCTCCCACTACGGCCACATCGGTTTCTTCAACCTGCTCGGCCATGGCCCGTCATTCCTCAACCCAGGGTTCGAACCGTTCCCGATCGTTCCACATCGCCAGGAATTTTTCACGGGCCTTGACCGTCGTCGCGTGATCCGTGACAACGTCGAGCCGTTCGTCGTTGTATCGGTTCCCGCTCGTCGTATGATTCATGGAGCCGGACGTGTTGACGGCGTCGTCGATCACGACCTGTTTCAAATGCATCAGCCCGTCGTGTCGATTGACGCGGATGGGAATGCCCGCAAGGCGAAGGATGCGGAGCGCCCTCCGCTGCTTGACGTCGAGCGCGCGCTCCTGGTCCGTAATCAGCCGCACGTCGACTCCCCGTTTCCTGGCCGCCACCAGCCCTTCCGCCGCGCGGGGCGAGGTGAATCCGTAGACCGACACATAGATGTAGCGTCTGGCTTGGTCATACAGCGACACGACCCTGTCGAGCGGAGCTTCTTCCGGAGCATAGTAGATCTCGATGGTGGCGCCGGCGGCCTGACCGTCGAGCGCGCCGTGCAGAACCCACAGCAGACAGACCGCAAGGACACATCTGTTCCGGTTGAGACTGGAAGCCGGGCGGCCGTTCATTCGTTTTCGAACAGCAGCTTGAAGTGGTCGTCGGTCGTGGCCCACGCGTGGGGAGCGTTGCTCGAGAGCCATTCCCGCAGGAATTGCTTCTGGCCCGGTGTCAACAATTGCTTGATCTGATGCGTGCGTCCCTGGAGCGGCTGCAAAAACCCGACTCGACGCTGGAAATCCAACGTCGCGGTCCTCACATACATGTTGGTGTACGCCGACGGGGCATCATCTTCGCCGTCGCCCTGAATCCAAACCGACAAAAACTTCTCTAATTGGAGACCGGCGCTGTCCATGGCCGGGTCGGTCTCATGGAACAGTTCATTCTCGGATTCCCTGAGCGGTGTTGCGTCGCTCGCCCGGAACATGAAATTGCGTTTCCACATACCGCACTCCTCTCTCGAAGTCGTGCATAGTGGCGGTGCATCCGTGGCAATGTCAAGCAACGGCCTTATGCCCTCGGTCGTGGGTCGGTTCGCCATCGGCAGCACCGACGTCTGTCCCTCCCGCGGAAGCGGGAATCCAGTCAAGGCCTACTCCTCCGCAGCGAGTCATGATCCCGCAGTGGTTGCCCGTCTGCGCAGGCATGACGCAACAGGAAACCGATCCGCTACCGTGGGCTCCCGTTCCGTTGACTTTCGTGCTGGCAGTTTGTTAACCTGTCTGAATTCTTTAATCCCTGGGCCAAGTTAGGAGCTTTCATGCAGGTCAAGATCAACGGCAAGGTCGAAGAGATATTCGGGGGAACGGTCTTGGACTTGCTGCAAGCCAAAAAGATTGAGCCCCAGATGGTGGCCGTAGAGGTCAACGACGCCATGATCGAGCGCGCTCAACTGGCCACGACGATGCTGAAGGAAGGCGACCGACTCGAGTTCCTGTTCTATATGGGGGGCGGTTGCTGATCATGCCCCTGCACAAAGAGATCACCGAGGCGATCGGGCACACGCCGCTCGTGCGCCTGAACCGGCTGAGCAAGCCCGGCAGCGCGACCATCTACGGCAAGGTCGAGTTTTTCAACCCGGGCGGCAGCGTCAAGGATCGAATCTGCCTCAATATGATCAACGAGGCGGAACGGCAAGGCAAGCTCAAGCCCGGCGGTACGATCGTCGAGCCGACGAGCGGCAATACGGGCATCGGATTGGCTCTCATCTCTGCGGTCCGGGGGTACAAGCTCATTCTCGTCATGCCGGAGAGCATGAGCATGGAGCGTGCAAGCCTGTTGTCGTCGTATGGAGCCCAGTTGGTGCTGACTCCGGCCTGGGAAGGCATGAAGGGGTCGATTCGTGAAGCGGAAAGTTTACTCGCACAGAATCCGTCGTATTTCATGCCGGATCAATTTTCGAATCCGGCGAATCCAGCCATGCATCGCATGACGACGGCTCCGGAGATTCTCGAGGCGATGGACGGAAAGATCGACGCTTTTGTCGCGGCTGTGGGGACGGGGGGCACGATCACCGGGTGTGGAGAGGTGTTCAAGGAGCATAATCCGAACGTCCAAGTCGTCGCCGTCGAACCGGCCGGCTCCCCTGTTCTGTCCGGTGGAGAACCGGGTCCGCATAAGATCCAAGGAATCGGAGCGGGGTTCATTCCCAAGGTGCTGAACCGGAAGGTAATCGACCGCGTCACGACGGTGACGGACGACGAAGCCTACCAAACGGCCAAGCGGATCTCCAAGCAGGAAGGGATCCTGGTCGGGATTTCGGCCGGCGCCAATGTCTTCGCCGCACAGAAGATTGCGGAAGAACTGGGACCGGGGAAGAACGTGGTGACGATTCTGTGCGACACGGGTGAGCGCTATATCAGCATTGAAAAGTACTTCAATATCTGACGTGTGAAGCGGCTCTCGTCCGGATTCTGGCGCTTCACGCACGACGAGCGAGACATGGAATTCACCGAAGAACAAATCAACCGATACAGCCGCCACATTCTTCTGCCGGAGGTTGGCGGGAAGGGTCAGAAGAAACTCGCCAAGGCGCGGATTCTCCTGGTCGGCGCCGGCGGCCTCGGATCGCCAGCGGCCCTCTATCTGGCGGCGGCGGGAGTCGGCAGGCTGGGGCTGGTCGACAGCGACGTGGTGGACGTCACGAACCTCCAGCGCCAGATTCTGCACCATACGCCCGATATCGGACGCCCCAAGGTCCTGTCGGGAAAGGAAAAGATCCAAGGCCTCAATCCCGACGTGGCCGTGACGATGTACGAGGAGCGGTTGACGGCGGGCAATGCCGCCAAGATTTTCCAAGACTACGACGTGGTGATCGACGGCGTGGACAACTTTACGGCGAAGTTCCTGATCAACGACGCCTGTTTCTTTGCCGATAAACCGTTGGTGCACGGGGGGATTCTGCGCTTCGATGGGCGCGTCACGACCATCGTGCCGCGAAAATCCGCCTGTTACCGTTGCGTGTTCAAGAATCCTCCGCCGCCCGGGTTGGTGGCCTCTTGCCAAGAGGCCGGCGTCATCGGCGTGCTGGCCGGCGTGATCGGTACGATTCAAGCGACGGAGGCGCTGAAACTCGTGTTGGGCATCGGTCGCCCGTTGACCGATCGCCTGCTCGATTTCGATGCGCGCAAGACGCAGTTCAGGGAGATCAAGGTGAAGCGCAATCCCGCGTGCGCCTTGTGCGGCGAGCATCCGACGATCACGGAATTGTCCGACGAGGGGGATCCGTTCGCGGGCTGTGCGGTTCGACCGTAACCACACAATGTCGAAGGTGGTGTCACGATGGCCAAGATGAAAGCGTTGACGTGCCGCGAGTGCGGCAAGGAGTATCCGACCAAAGCGATCCACGTCTGCGAGATGTGCTTCGGTCCGCTCGAAGTGAAATACAACTACGACGAGATCAAGAAGACCGTGTCGCGGCAGAAGATCGAGGCGGGACCGCGCAGCATGTGGCGTTATGCCGATTTGCTGCCGGTGGAAGGCCCCGCCTTCCTCGGGTCTCATGCGGGCTTCACGCCGTTGGTGCGGGCGAAGAATCTCGGAGCCTATCTCGGGCTGGACGAGCTGTACATCAAGAACGACACGGTGAATCACCCCACCCTGTCGTTCAAGGATCGCGTCGTCGCGGTCGCGTTGACGCGCGCGCGCGAGCTGGGCTTCGAAACCGTGGCCTGCGCGTCGACCGGCAATCTTGCAAACTCGGTGGCGGCCCATGCCGCCGCGGCCGGCATGCGTTGCTATGTCTTCATCCCCGGCGATTTGGAAGCGGCCAAGGTGCTCGGGAACCTGATCTACAAGCCGAATGTGGTCGAGATCGAGGGTAACTACGACGATGTCAACCGGCTGTGCAGCGAAATCGCCGGTGAACACGGCTGGGCCTTCGTCAACATCAACATCCGTCCGTATTATGCGGAAGGGTCGAAAACGCTGGCCTTCGAAACGGTGGAACAGCTCGGCTGGCGCACGCCGGACCAGGTCGTGATTCCGATGGCCTCGGGCTCGCTCCTGACCAAGATTTGGAAGGGGCTCCATGAGATGAAGGCGCTCGGGCTCATCGACGAGGTCCGGACCAGGATCAACGGGGCTCAAGCGGAAGGCTGCTCGCCGATTTCGACGGCATTCAAGGCCGGACGGGACTTTTTCAAACCGGTGAAACCCAAGACGATCGCCAAGTCGCTGGCGATCGGCAACCCGGCCGACGGCTACTACGCCTTGAAAGCCACGGCGGAAAGCAAAGGCGCCATGGACATGGTGTCCGACGAGGAAGTGGTGGACGGCATCAAGCTGCTGGCCCAGACCGAAGGTATTTTCGCCGAGACGGCGGGCGGCGTCACGATCGGGGTCCTGCGAAAGCTCGTCAAACAGGGCACGATCAAGAAGTCCGACGTGACGGTGGCCTATATTACCGGCAACGGTCTCAAGACCCAGGAAGCCGTGATCGACGCCGTGGGCCGGCCGGTTCGGATTTCTCCGAGTTTGGTGGCTTTTGAAAAGACGTTCAAGATGGGGAAAAATGGTGGTGACGCATGATTAAGGTTCGCATTCCGACTCCGCTCCGTCCGTTGACGAAGGGCAAAAGTGAGGTCGAGGCGCAGGCCGGCAACATCGCGGCCATGATCGACACGCTGAATCAGGCCCACCCGGGCCTAAAAGACCGACTCTGCGATGAAACCGGCGAGCTGCGGCGGTTCGTCAACATCTACGTCAACGAAGAGGATATCCGGTTTCTCAAGGGGAAAGAGACGTCGCTGAACGACGGCGACGAAGTGTCCATCGTGCCCGCCATCGCGGGAGGTTGACCATGTCCAACATGCGCTTTCATATCCGTTTTCCGGAAGAGAAGATTAAGGAACCGGTCATCTATCAGATCGGCCGGGAGTTCAAAGTGATCACGAACGTCCGGCGCGCCGATGTCCGTGAAACGACCGGGTGGATGGACCTCGAGCTGACCGGCGAGACCGCCGAGATCGAACGCGCGGTCGACGGGCTTCGCAAAAAAGGCGTCGTCGTCGATCCGATCGAGTTGAACGTCGTGGAATGATTTCTGGCGTCACGATTCACCAGGCAGATGCGATCAATCATGGAACTGACCGAACAGCAAGTCCAACGGTATAGCCGGCATATCATTCTTCAAGAGGTCGGAGGAAAAGGGCAACTCAAGCTCGCCGGCGCCAAGGTGCTGTTGATCGGCGCCGGAGGCCTTGGCTCACCGGCCGCCCTCTATCTGGCCGCCGCCGGAATCGGGACGATCGGACTGGTGGACGGCGACGTGGTCGATCTTTCCAATCTCCAGCGACAGATCCTTCATTCCACCGCCAGTCTCGGGCAGCCCAAAGTCGAGTCCGGCCGGAACACTTTGGCGGCGATCAATCCGGAGATCTCGATCAAGACGTATCATCAGCTCGTCGACGCCGACAACATCCTGCCGCTGATCAAGGAATACGATATCGTGCTGGACGGGTCTGATAATTTCGCGACGCGATTTTTGGTGAACGACGCCTGCTTTTTCGCCAAGAAAACGTTGATCTCCGCCAGCATGTTCCGTTTCGAGGGTCAGCTGACGACGATCAAGCCGCATGCCGGCTACCCCTGCTACCGATGTCTGTATCCGGAACCGCCGCCCGCCGGTTTGGTGCCGAATTGTCAGGAAGCCGGGGTGCTCGGTGTCTTGGCCGGCACCATGGGCGTGCTGCAGGCGTCCGAAGCGATCAAGGAGATCCTCGGCATCGGTGAGACCATCGCCGACCGCCTGCTGATCTATGACGCGCTTGAAATGAAATTTCGCAAGGTCGGGCGCCCCAAGGATCCGGCCTGCCGCCTCTGCGGTCCCAGCCCTTCCATTACGGATCTGAGCACGGACTACACGGTCACGTGCACGATTTAACCGTTCCCCAGCCTATCCTCGACGAACTCGTGGAGCATGCGCGAACGCTGGACCCCTATGAATGCTGCGGGTTTCTGGCCGGGACGGGGAAGACCGTCAGCCGCATGTACCGCATCAAGAATGTCGTCGGCCTCGAAGGCGCCGCCGATGCCGCCGCCTTCGACGAAGCCAAAGTCCGACACCTGTCCCGGCTCTCTCCGGAAGAACGCGCCGAGATCGCCTTCATCATGGATGCGCGAGAGATGTTCCAGGCCGTCAAGGACATCAGGAACAGCGGTCTGACGCTCCAAGCGGTCTATCACTCCCATCCCCATGATCCAGCCAGGCCGTCCGTCACGGACATCAAAATCGCCGAGGACTGGGAAGAGAACTGGGCGCGCCTGAACCTCGCGCTCCCCCTGTATCTGTTGATTTCACTGCAAGATAAGGCTCATCCGGACATCCGCGCCTATTGGATCACGCGGGGGCGCGTCACCCCGGCCGTGCTCTCCCCCTCCCCCTGACGATCGTCTCAACAGGCCGGCGGCACACACCGGAGAGTCCCGGCAATCTACCGTCTCGAATCGCCGAATTTCCGGTTTCCTTCTCGAGACTCAGGTGCGATAATGCCGGCTTATCATGTCCTCTCATTGGAAGGAGCGATCGTGATGCCGTTGATGCGTACGATTCATCTCGCCGGGTTTCTGATCCTCATCCTGCACGGCACCGGGCTGGCCGAGGAGAAGAGTTTCTACAGTCCGGTCATCAACCTTGAGCCCGAAAATCATCGTATCCTCATTTCGACGCTGGGGTCGGTGTTCTGGATCGAGGTGCCCGAAGCGGGATGGCCTCACATGGAAAAGTTGCCGATCTCGGGGCTCGTCGATTTTGTGGTAGAGATGAGAGGTGACGGAAAGGCGCCGCTGATCAGGACATGGAAGGTGAAGTCCGGGGAGTCGACCTGTATGTACTTCGACGGAAAGAGCTGCAGCTAGCGGGCGAGTCGGCGGGAGCGTCGACTATTCCTATTCCGAACTTCCCAGCATGTCGTCGATCAACGGACGATTGATGTCCGTGCAGCCCATACAGATCGTATCGAACAGGGCCTCATGGTCCGCGACGAAGTTCTTGTGATCCACCAGCCTCTCGATCAAGACCTGGCTGTGACAGCTGTCGCAGAGCATCATCAATCCCCGCGTGACTGATACGGTTTTGCGCCCGATGCTCCCTGCCATCGCTTCGTGATCCCCCTAACGGTTTCGCTTCCCCTTCACACCGACCCCTTCTGCATGGCCACGAAGAAATCTTCCGCTTCCAAATCGATGCCGCAGGCGGGGCATTCGTGTGGCTGGTCGACCGGTGGGATCGAAAGTTCCGTGCGGTCTACGCGCCCTCGACAGACGTGATAAAACCGCCCTCGGGCATGTTCATTATCCAGCGGATCATTTTCGTAGATCAAGACCATATTTCTTCCTGTTGCGTCGGCTTGTGTCTGGGGACTGACACCCTTCCCCGCGTCTGCCTGTCCGCCGCATGGCTTCGGCAGGCGGGCGCGTGGTGTCTGTCCCCGTTCAAACCGGAACGGGCACCCGTGCAGTTGCAGTAGAAGCTTTCATGAATAATACGGGCTACGTCTGGAACTGCGCTTCGTACAGTCCGGCGTAGACTCCGCCCTCCGCCATGAGCCGATCGTGAGTCCCCTGCTCCACAAGCCGCCCCTTCTCGATCACCAAGATCCGATCCACGTCATGGAGGGTCGTCAGCCGATGCGCGATGATGAAGGTGGTCCGTCCCTTGGTCAATTCGTTCAAGGCTTCGCGGATCTTCACTTCTGTTTCGGTATCGATATTCGAGGTGGCCTCGTCGAAGATCACGATCGGCGGATTCTTGAGCAGCACCCTGGCGATCGACACCCGCTGTTTTTGACCGACCGAGAGCTTCACGCCTCGCTCTCCGATTCTGGTTTCGTACCCCTCTGGAAGGTCGAGGATGAAGTCATGGGCTCGCGCGGCCCGTGCCGCCGCCTCGATGCGCTCATCGGCCGCCGCCAAATCGCCGTACAGAATATTCTCCCGTACGGTGCCGTTAAAGAGGAAGGGCTCCTGCTGAACGTAGCCGATTTGGCGGCGCAGATACTCGAGCGGCACGTCCCTGACGTCCTGGTCGTCGATCAACACCGCCCCGCCTGTGACGTCGTAGAACCGCATCAGCAGCTTGAGCAAGGTGCTCTTGCCGGCGCCGCTGGGCCCGACCAACGCGATTCGTTCCCCGGCCGAGACCGAGACGGACAACCCGTCCAGAACCGGCACCTCCGGCCGGTACCGAAACTCGACGCGATCGAACCGCACCTCCCCGCGCGCCTTGCCCGCCGGAGCCGACGCACCCGGCGCATCGGCCACGTCGGGCTTCGTATCCAGCACCTCGAAGACCCGATCGCTGGCCGCCAGGGCATGCTGCAGCAGATGGTTCACGGAATGAATCTGATTGATCGGGACGTAGAATAAGCTCAGATACGAGAGGAAGAGCACCAGCTCGCCGAGGGTCAATCGTCCGGCCGAGACCTCCCCCGCTCCGTACCAGAGAATGAGCACGGCGCCGAGGCTTCCCACGAGAATCATGCCGGGCGAATAGAGAGACCATAGGTACATCGCCTTGAGGTTGGCGCTGCTATAGGCCCGGCTCAGACGGTCGAACCGCTCTTGTTCGTGCGCCTGTCTGCCGAATCCCATGGTCTCCCGGATACCGGAGAGGGCGTCCTGAATGTATCCGCTGATCTCGGCCGCGCCTTGGCGGATATCATGGTAAAACCCGTGGACCTTCGTGGTGAATCGGCCGGCCGCCCACATGAGGAAGGGAATCGGCACCAGCGACAGCACCGCCAGCTTCCAGTTCAGCGCGAAGAGCATGATCGTGATGCCGATCAGCGTCAGCGAGGCCGTAAGCGCCGCTTCCACTCCGTCGATGAAGATGCGTTCCACATGCTCGGTGTCGTTCGTCACGCGCGACATGATTTCGCCGGTCGAGCGATTCTCGAAGTACGTGAGTGACAGCCGCTGGACCGCGGCGAAGACCTCACTGCGGAGTTCGTGCACGACGGTCTGTTCCAGGGTGTTGTTCAATCGGATCCGCAGGGAGGCAAACACGTTCTTGCCGATATAGGCGATTACGAGCCCGGCGAGCGCCCAGGGAAGGAGCGCTTCCTGCTTGGCCTGAATCACGTCGTCGATGACGATCTTGACGATCCACGGAGGCACCAATTCCATGGCGGTGGCGCACAAGGCGCACAGCAGCGTGGCGGCCGCCAGGCCGCGGTGGGGCCGCAGATACTGTAAGACACGCAAGAGGGATTTCACAACGATTTGCCAGAGCCAAGGCCAAGACGAAGGCCAAGGGCAAGGGACGGATCGTTCAGATGACCGGAGTCGGTTCCTTCCGCCAGTACTTGTCGAATTCCGTCAGTTGAGTGAGCGTGGACAGGTCCGTCATCCGATCCAGGAACAGTTTGCCGATGAGATGGTCGCTTTCATGCTGGATGCAGACGGCATACAGCCCATCCGCTTCGATGTCAACCGACTTGCCGTCGCGGTCCAAGGCTTGGACACGGATGACCGAGGGCCTGACGACTTTGCCCCGCAGACCGTCGACGCTCAGGCAACCTTCCCAGTTTTCTGCTTGCTGCGGGCCGTAATAGACGATCTTGGGATTGATCAAGGCCGTCTCAGGAAATCCACCGTCCCCTTCGCATCCCATTACGACCAGTTGGATCGAATGGGAAACTTGTGGCGCAGCCAAACCGATGCCGGGCTCATCCAGCATGGTCTCGAGCATGTCGTCGATCAGTTGCTGGAATTCCTTGGTGTGGATCTCGCGGACATCTACCGGAACTGCGACCTTGCGCAGGATCGGATTGCCGAGTTTTGCGATGGGAAGCACTGCCATAGGCCGGCGGACGTCCTTTCGTCACTGTACACGGAACACCACGCGTCGGATCTTCACATATAACATAGCGATTTTCGTTGTCGCAAGGCGCGTCTCACCCCGGTTGGGGCGCGGAACGACGCCTCGGCTCGGGAAGCTGGAACGAGTCTTTTTCAATGTTCCACCATTCGGTCCATTCCCCGGTCCATTGTGTTCGATCCTCTTTGGTCGAGGTCTCCCAGTCGTGAAATTCGGTTTCGTGGCGCGTCAGAATCCAGAGAGACTGCACGGCCGACAGCCCCACGAAGCGTTCATCGTCGGCAATCATATCGATCAGGATCGGGATGATCGCCTTGTCCCTCACATACCGGGCCTCGAATGCGGCGGTCTTCCGAATCGACGAATTGGGGTCCTTCGACATGACCTGAACCGCTTCGGGAGTTTTGGACGGGTCCAGTCGAATCGACACGCGGAGCGCATGCTCGCGTACGCGGGGAATCTCGTTCGGATCCTTGGCGGTCGTGATCAACGCCGGGACGGCGGCCGGCGCCTTCAGCATGGACAGGGTTTCGATCGCGTTGTATCGGATTCTGGGACCCGGCATCGTGAGCGCCTTCACGAGCACCGGCACCGCCGGCTCGCCCAGATGCACGAACTCGCCCATGGCCCAGAATTCCTGTTTTCCCTCCAGCAGCGGCAGCAAGGCTTCGGCCCGCTGCAGTTCTTCCTGGCTCAACGGCTTGGTATTTTGCGGAACGGTCTCGGCCGGCGCGTGCTGGGTCGTCGGAGGCATCTCATAGGGCATCTGCGCCGGGATCGGCGCGGGCCGGTCGAGGGCGAATGCCGCCAGCGGTGCGGTAAGACAAGCTGCTACAGTCGCTCGGGTGATGACGTTACGTACTCTGGTGCGCACTGGTTCCCCTTTCGTCAGAGATCATTCGTCCGGATCGTTCCATCGTCGATGGACCAACTCATATAATACCGGTAACACGACCAAAATCAAAAACGCCGCGGTCAGCATCCCGCCGACCACCACGCGGGCCAGCGGCTTCTGGGCCTGGGAGCCGATCCCCGTCGCCAGGGCCGCCGGCAGCAATCCGATGGCGGCTCCCAAGGTGGCCATGAGGATCGGCCGCATCTGTACGTCGGCCCCTTTGATGACCGCTTCCCGAAGACTCACGCCGGTCATGCGAAATTCCTCGATGCGTGAAATCAACAACACGCCGCCGAGGATCGCCACGCCGAGGGTGGAGATCACCCCGACGGCCGCCGAAATACTGAAGTGAGTCTGCGTCAACACCAGCGAGAGCACGCCGCCGACCAGGGCAAAGGGCACCGTCGCGAGCACCAGCAACGCATTTCTCAACGAGTCGAACGTCGTATACAGCAGGAACAGAATGATCACCAGACTGACCGGCACGATGGTCAACAGTCGTGTCTGCTCGTCTTTCAGCTGATCGTACTGTCCGGCCCATTCCATGCGATACCGCTCCGGCAGCGTCACTTCCTTCCCCAATCTCGCCTGGGCTTCTTCCACCGTGCTTTGCAAATCGCGCTCGCGTACGCTGAATTTGATGGGAATGTAGCGCTCGTTGTTTTCCCGATAGATGATGAAGGCCCCCGTCTGAGAGGTGATCGTGGCCAGTTGCTTCAACGGGATCCGCGCGCCGTCCGGTGTGCTCACAAGGATGTTGCTGATGGACTCGACGTCTTGGCGGAACTCCGGCATGAACCGCACCACCAGGTCGATCAGGCGCTCGCCTTCAAAGACCTGCGTGACCGCCTGGCCGCCGACCGCCGCCTGCACCACGGCATTGACGTCCGCCACCTGCAGGCCGTATCGCGCGCTGGTTTCGCGGTCCACTTGGATCAAGAGGTTCGGCTGGCCGACGAGCCGGAAGATGCCGAGATCCTTCACGCCCTTGACCTCCTTCATGACGCTCTCGATTTCCACCGCCTTGGATTCCAAGGTTTTGAGGTCGCGGCCGAAGAGCTTGATCGAGTTTTCTCCCTTGACCCCCGACATGGCTTCTTCGACGTTGTCCTGGATGACCTGGGAAAAGTTGAAGATGACCCCCGGGATCTTGTGCAGGCGGCCTTCGATTTCCTGGATCAATCCGTCCTTGTCCAGGCCGGAGCGCCATTCCTTCTTCGGCTTCAAATTGGCCAGGAACTCCGCGTTGAAGAAGCTGGTCGGATCCGTCCCGTCGTCCGGCCGGCCCAGCTGCGAGACGACCGTCGTCACCTCCGGCGAGTCGCGAAACATTCCCCGGATGTCGCCGGCCAGGCGGGCGGCCTGTTGAAAGGAGATGTCCACCGGCATCGTCGCCCGTACCCAGAGGTTGCCTTCCTCCAGAGCCGGCATGAACTCCCCGCCGAGCGATCGTAGCGCCACAAAGGTCAGGAACAGCAGGCCCGCCGCCACGCCCAGGACCGGCAGGCGATGGTCGAGGGAGAAGCCGAGAATGCGGTGATACAGCCGCCGGACCACTCGCACGACCGCCGTATCCTCTTCGCTGAGCGGTCCCTGCAACAGAAACGAACAGAGGACGGGCGCAAGGGTAAAGGCCATGATCAAGGCCCCGACCAAGGCGAATCCATATGTCACGGACATGGGCGCGAAGATCTTGCCGGGGACTCCCGTCATCGTGAACAGCGGAATGAAGGCCACGACGATGATCGCCGTCGAGAAGAAGATGGGCCGCCCGACCTGGCGCGCGGCGCGTACGATCTGTTGGTTGACCGTGAGGTTCTGAGTCTTCGCATGCGCCAGATGAAAGAAGATGCTTTCGACCATGATGAGGGTCGCGTCCACGATGATGCCGAAGTCGATGGAGCCGAGCGAGATGAGATTGGCCGATTGGCCGACCAGGACCATCATGCTGAACGTGAACAGGAGCGAGAGGGGGATGGTCAGGGCGACGATCAGGGCCGCGCGGAAATGCCCTAGGAAGACGAAGAGAATCAGGAACACCAGCACCATGCCGCTGACGAGAATATCCGTTACGGTCTCGACGGTCGTATGGATCAGCGCCGTCCGGTCGTAAAACGTCGTGACCTTCACCCCTGCCGGCAGTTTCCAGGAATTCAAGTCCTGCACCTTGGCTCGGACGCTGTCGAGGACCGGCAGGGCTTTGTAGCCGCGTTGGAGCAGCACCACGCCTTCCACGACGTCGTCCCGATCGTCGATGCCGACTTTCCCGAGGCGCACGCGATGGCCCACGGATACGGTGCCGAGCGATTTCACGAACACCGGCGTCCCGTCCTTGGACGTCACCATGACGTTTTCGATGTCTTTGAGATCGTCGATGAGTCCGAGGCCTCGAATATTGTAGTTTTGTGAACCGACCGTCAGATAATTGCCTCCGACGTTGGCGTTGCTGTTGGCGAGGGCGTGCATGACCTGGGAGAGACTCACGCCGTAGGAGATCAGTTTTCCCGGATCGATGTCGATGTGGTATTCCTTCGTCGTCCCGCCGAAGGCCGTCACGTCGATCACGCCGGGGATGCGCCGGAACTCGCGGCGCACCTGCCAGTCCTGAATCGTCTTGAGATCCGTCAGCGAGGTCGCGCCCGAACCGGTCATCTCGTATCGATAGATTTCCGCGATGGCCCACCAGGGCGACAGGCTCGGTTGCACTCCGTTCGGGAGTTGCACCGACATCAGCCGGTTCAGCACCTCCTGCCGGTCGCGGAAAATGTCCGTCCCGAAGTCGAAGTAAACCTTGATGTCGCTCAAGCCGAAGATCGAGAGGGACCGGACGTCCTTGAGACCCGGCATGCCGGTCAGCGCAACCTCGATCGGAATCGTGATCTGCCGTTCGATTTCTTCGGCCGACCAGCCCGGATTCTGAGTGATCAGCTCGACCATGGGAGGAGACGGGTCCGGATAGGCCACGATGTCGAGAAGATGAAAGGCGTAGAGGCCGCCGAAGAGAAGGGCCAAGCCCAACGTGCACAGCAGGAACCGTTGGACCAGAGAGATTTCGACAATGCGGGCGATCATGGGGCGGAGCGTCTGTCCGATGAAGAGCGAGAGGCTGGCGGCAAGATCGACTATCCTTTGGCTTGTTGTCCCTTGATGAGGACCGCGCCCTTGATGACGATCCGCTGCCCGGAGGTCAAACCCTCGACGACGCGAACCTGGTCGGGCGAGATCGGCATGACGGTCACTTCCCGTTTCACGTACCGGTCGTCCCCTTCTACGAGGTAGACGAACTGCTTGCCCTCGTCCTCGAGAACCGCTTCTCTGGGAATCGTCAGGAGCGGGGTTGTGCCGCCCACGCGCAGAACCAGACGGGCGAACATTTCCGGCTTGAGTTTGTTCTCCTGGTTGTTCACCCAGGCGCGCACTTTGATGGTTCTGGTGGTCGGATCGACGACGTCGCCGATGGCCGCGACCGTAGCCGGGAAGGCGATGCCCGGATAGGCTTCGACGATCACCTTGGCGTACTGTCCCTCCTTGACCAGAGCCAGGTCACGCTCGTAGACGTCCGCCACTACCTGCAACATGGCCAGATCGGCCACCGTGAAGAGGACTTGGCCCGGGTCGCCGCCGACGGACTGACCCGGCGTGACGGCGCGTTCGACGACGACGCCGGCCAACGGGCTCTTCAGTTCGAACCGCGAGGTGATCTTCTGTTTGTCCAACGGCTTGTTCAGCTCTTCCTGGGGAATCTTGAGGGACAACAGGCGCTCTTTAGCTCGACGGAACTCGGCACGGGCCTTGACCAGCTGGTTCTCGCTCAGCTTGAGATCCTTCAGCGGCAGGGCCTTGTTCTCGTAGAGGTCTTTCGCCAGTTCATGCGCCCGGATCGCGTATTGAAGATCCGAATCTTCCTTGACGTATTCTGAATAGGCCTGGGCGATGTCGGGGCTGTCCACCACCAGCACGACATCTCCGGCCTTGACGTGATCCCCGAGGTGCGCGCGAACCTCGACCACCCGTCCCTGCAGCGGCGAGGAAATGCGGGAATAGCGGTCCTCCCCGTAGGCGACCTTCCCCGACAGCGTCAGGTCGTGCTCGCCGGATCCCATTTCGACGGTGCCGATTTCGACCCGTGGTCTTGAATCCGCCGGCTGCGTGACGGTTTTCGGAGTGGCGGCGTTGGAATGAGGCGGCTGGTCTGCGCGGCCGCAGGCGGACAGCAGGAAGAAGGCTAAGGTTAAGGTTGAGGTTAAGGGTAAGGACGTGCCCCTGAGGAGAGACCGGACAAGTTCCTTCGAACTCATCCGATTCTGAACCTCAACCTGAACCTTCCGCTTCACGAGCGGATCTCCTGACCCACCGCGCTTTCCAATTGGAACAGATTGTGTTGATAGGTAAAAAGGGCCTCGATGTAATTTTGTTGAATGGTGCGGGAGGTGCGTGCTGCATCGAGTAGATCGAGAATGGTGGCCCCTCCCCGTTCATACGCACGTTCGACGATCGTCAAGGTCGATCGGGCGTCGTCGAGAATGCCGCCGACAAATGCTTCGACAAGCCGGCGGCTTTGAATCAAGTTTCGATAGGCGACTTCGACCTCATTTTCCACCTGATTTACCGTTTTATTCAAGTCCGCTTCTGCGGTTTGGACTGCGACCTCCGCCTGCTGGATGCCGCCTTGATTCCGGTTGAACAGGGGAATGGGGATCCCGAAATTCAGCACCCATTGCTGGGGATTGTCCGGACCCCGCGATCCTTGAATCTCATAGCCGGCGCCGACGGTGACATCGGGAACTCGATAGGCCTTGGCCAGTCGGAGGTCGGACTCCCGTTGCGACTGGGCGAACCGCTTGGCCTTGACGTCGGGTCGCAGGTCGATCGCGGTCACCCGGAGCTTGTTGATGTCCGGATCGATACGCCGGAAGTCCATGTCGGTGGTCAACTCCATGGTCGTCTTCGGGGAGAGCCTCAAGAGTTGCCGCAGATCGCCGCGCGCCACCTCGGCCTCCTGCAGGGACTGGATGACCTGAGACTGAAAATCGACCATCTGCAGCCGGATCCGGATCAAGTCCACTTCCGCGATGTACCCCTTCTTGAAGCGAATCGTATTGATGTCGAGGATGCGGGCGAATCGGTCGCGGTTCTCCTCGGCCAGATTGAGCCGGCGTTGCGCCAATTGGATACGGTAGTACGTATCCTTGACCGTGAACCCCAGCTGGCGCACAGCATCCTCGAACGCGGCTTCCGCCGATTGGGTTCCGAACGCGGCGCTCTCGATGCGATAGCCGCGTTTGCCGGCCAGCTCGAACAACTGTTGCACGATCATGGCGAGCTGCCCGCTGTTGTTCAGGTTGAATCCCTGCGTGTAGGAGCTCAGGGTGCCGATGAAGGCCACGGGGTTGGGGAAGAGCGCGGCCGTAATCTGCTGGCCCTTGTTGTAGTCGATGCCGTACTTGGTGATCAGAACGGACAGGTTCTGCTTGATGAACAGCGCGAGCGCTTCGTTGAGACTCAGCCGGATGACCGCAGGAGGCTCCGACGGCGAGGGCGGCCCTGGTAGAGATGGTGAGGCAGGCTGTGCCGCAGTGGTCGTGGAGTAACTGATGGTCAGGAGGCTGAAACCGAGAAGAATCCAGGATAGAAACCGTCGTCGAAGAGGTGCAACGGACACGAACCGTCTCCTGGCAGGGACCCGTCAATGCAGACTATTATGATGCTCCTGGGTGCTGCTCATCCCTTGAAAAATAAGGCATTATACCGTGTCCATCGCACGATGCAAAGAACCTCTGAAGAAACCGACGGTTAGACTCGGCATGGACAGACTGCTCGGCGGCCTTGAAGAGTAGAGACCTCTGTCGGATGGAGGGGGTACCGCCCCGGAACGGGGTCGGCTGTCATTCGTCAACGCCGGCCTTGGCATTGGCCGATCGCAGGTGTTTTCTGACTCTGACCTGTTCGTGATGCTTTCTCAGCAATTGACGGCGGATCGCATTGCGGTCTTCCGCCACGATTCGGACGAGCCGATCGACGTCTTCCGCATGATCACGCACCAGTTCCGAGAGTTTCTGCATCTGCGCTTCCAGCCGTTCCAGCCGCCAGAGCGCGTTCTGTAAGGAAGCGGCCTCCGATTGTTTGCCGCCGGCCGTCGTGGCCCGCTTTCCGAGGGATGAAATCACGACATCCTGCTTCATGTCAGCTCCTTTGCCCGATCCGCTCACGTCTTGACGAGCGGTAGTATCAACCGCTCGTGGCCGGATGTCAACGAATTCGGTTTCATCTTGGTCGAGCGTCCTGCTACAATCGGCCCATGAACAGCATCTTCACGATGGTGCTTGCCGGAGGGAAGGGAGAACGGCTGCAACCCTTGACGGAACATCGGGCCAAGCCGGCCGTCCCGTTCGGCGGGAAATATCGCATCATCGACTTCACCCTCAGCAATTGTTTGAATTCCGGCTTGCGCCGCGTCGCGGTGCTGATTCAGTACAAGTCTCATTCTCTCGACCGCCACATTCGGATCGGATGGGATGTGCTGAACGCCGAGTTGGGCGAATACATCGCATCGATCCCGCCGCAACAGCGCATCAGCGAAGAGTGGTACCGGGGCACCGCCGACGCGGTGTATCAGAATCTCTTCCTCCTGGAAGGCGAACAGTCCGAATATGTGCTCATCTTGGCCGGCGACCACATCTATAAGATGAACTACATGGAGATGTTTCACTGGCTGGTCGCGAAGGACGCGGACGTGGTGGTCGGAGCCATCGACATTCCTATTCAGGAGGCCGGCCGGTTCGGCGTGATGGCGGTGAACGAAGATTACCGGGTCACGCGCTTCGATGAAAAACCCACGAATCCGATTCCCATTCCGAACGATCCGAACGTGGCGTTCGGCTCGATGGGCATCTACCTGTTCCGCACCAAGAGCCTGCGTGAAGAGTTGATCGCCGACGCTAAGGAAGGCAGCGCGCACGATTTCGGGAAAAACATCATCCCCCGCATGCTTGCCAATAGAAAGGTCTATGCCTTCAAGTTTCAGGACGCCAACCGGAAGGCGGTCAAGTACTGGCGCGATATCGGAACTCTCGACGCCTATTGGGAAGCCAACCTCGACCTGGTCGCCGTAGACCCGCTCTTCAATCTGTACGACCAGCAGTGGCCGATTCGCACCTATCAGGGTCAGTTTCCTCCGGCCAAATTCGTCTTCGCCCAGGACTACCAGGGCGGCCGCATGGGCGTGGCGCTGGACTCGGTCGTCTGCGGCGGCTGCATCATCTCCGGCGGTCGCGTTCAGAACAGCGTGCTGTCTCCGAACGTCCGGATTCAGGACCATGCCGACGTCCGCGACTCCGTGATCATGGAGAATGTCGAAATCGGTGAGCACAGCCGGATTCGTCGCGCCATCATCGACAAGGACGTCGTCATTCCGGCGAAAACGGAGATCGGCTACGACCGCGAAGCGGACGCCCAGCGATTCACGGTCACGGAATCCGGGCTCGTCGTGATCTCCAAGGGAATGAAGCTGCATGCCTCCGTCGATTCATCCGGTTGACCTCATCACGGCCCTCAGACAGAAACACCTGACGCCCGCCATCGTGTTTTTGACATCTCGCCGCGCCTGCGACGAGGCGATGCAGGCCTTCGACCACACCGAAGCGCTCTTGCCTCCCGCCCGCCAGGACGCTATCGCCAAGGTGCTGGAACAGGTCATCACTCAATATCCCAGCATCGCGGAACACCCGTTGATCCCCACGGTACAGCGCATCGGCGTCGCGGCCCATCATGCCGGCCACCTTCCCTCGTGGAAAATTGCCGTGGAGGAGCTCATGCGACACGGTTGCCTGGACGCCGTGTTCGCCACCACGACCCTGGCGGCCGGCGTGGACTTTCCCGCCCGCACGGTGATCATCACGCAGTCCAGCATCCGCAAGGCGCGTGACTTCACCGACCTGACGATCGGAGAGGTCCAGCAGATCGCCGGACGGGCCGGCCGCCGCGGCAAGGACCTTGTCGGGTTCGCCATCGTGACGCCGTCGCCCTACATCGACCTGGGTGTGCTCACCAAAGGGTTCACCGGTCATCCGGAGGCGATCAACAGCCAATTCGTCATCACCTATCCGATGGTCCTCAATTTGCTCAAGGCCCACCCGCTCGATCAGATGCAGTCCATCCTCGCCAAGAGCTTTGCGCAATTTCAGTTGAACCAACGAGCCGAGGCGATCGAGCAGAAGCTGGACGACGTGCACCGGCAGATGGAGCCCTACGGCCCGCGTGTGTGCACCGATTGGATCTCCCAATGGCACATGTTCGATCAGGTCCGCCGGCAGCGGCATCATCGTCCGATGATCCAACGGCACGAGCCGCCGGAGGTGACGGCACGGTTCCACTTTCTGAGTCCCGGCCGGGTGGTGGGATTATCCAAGACTCGCGGCGTCGTCCTGCGGCAGTATCGGAGCAAGGGCCAGAAGAGCGCCATGGTCACGGTGCTCCGTCCTGACGGGGCCGTCACGGAATGTCCCGCCGCCGTCGTCACCGACGTCTTCGACCGGGTGTTGGAATGCCGGGAGTCTCCGTCCTATCCCTGGTGCACGGCCGAGAGTTTCGATCTCCTGCTGGACAGCATGAAGGATCTCCCCGGCAGGCTGCCGATCCTGCCGATTCTCGTCTCGAAAGATGATGAGCCGATCCCCGACTCGATCGTGCAAACGTTGGGTGACTTTTCCTGCCCGACCTGTCCTTCGCGGTCCGCCTGCCAAAAGGACTACGCGAACGCTTCCAAGTTGCGACAGGAACAGCAGCGGCACATGAAGTCGATTCAAGCGCTGCGCACGAGCCTGTGGCATCGGTTTCAGGAGCGGATCGAAGTGCTGCAGAAGTTCGGGTATCTCACCGCCACGGCGCAACTGACGGAAGCGGGCGAATGGGCCCGCCTCATCCGCATCGACCATTCGCTCCTCATCACCGAGCTGATTCGCGCGGAGGCCTTCACCGGCGGGGATCCGCCGCTCCTGGCGGCGGTTATGTCGAGCATTGCGCACGACGACGACCGGCCCGGCCTGTTCCCGAGAATCAGCTCGGGGCTAGGCTCATTATTAGGTCAGGTTCGAAAACTCGCCGAATCCCTCGCTCCCTATGAAGAGGCGCCGCTCTTGCGCGCAGACATCGCGGCGGTGACGGAGCGGTGGATCGGCGATCCGAACCTCACATGGATCGGCCTCTGCAAGATGACAACCATGGCCGAGGGAGACATCTACCGGCTCCTCGCCAGAACGTTGGAGTTTCTCTCGCAGCTGCACGGACTCAAGGACACGCATCCGGAGTTGGCAGACTGCGCGTCCAAGGCGATCGCCGCGCTGCGGCGCGGCGTGCTGGAAGAATTACCGTGACGACTGACGAACTCGAAACACTGCTCGCACAGCAACCGATGGCCCTGTTGCATCGCCTGGCCCGCGGCCGTGTTCACCGACACTTCCGCCTGGGCAAGCGCCGTCTGATCGAGCTGCTGCTTCGCCATTCGGCGGAAAACCGGGCCGGCTTCGAGTCGGACGTCATGGCCCTCATCGGCGAGCGGCCGGCGAAGCCGGCAGCCCCACCCTCACATCCGCTGCGCCATGCTTCCCAGGGGAAGAGCCACCACACGCCGCGCCACAAGCCTCCTCACCACGAGGCTGAGTCGCATGAGCCGTCTGCGTCGCTGGGAGAGTGGCTCTCCGGTATCGGCGTGCCGCCGCCGCAGCCGTTTGTGCCGGACGCGTGGCAAGTGGAAGCCGTGGAGCGGTTGCAGCAGACGGACGTGGTCGTGAGCGTGCCGACCGGAAGCGGCAAAACTTACGTGGCGGTGGAAGCGGCCAGACGCGCCATGGAGGACAACCGCACCGTCATCTACACATCGCCCCTCAAGGCCCTGTCCAATACCAAATTCACGGAATTCTCCCGTATCTTCGGAGCAGATCGAGTGGGGATTCTCACCGGAGACCGGCGGGACAACGGTCAGGCGCCCCTACTGATCATGACGACCGAGATCCTGCGCAACCTCCTCTATGATGCGGCAGGAGGCGAGATCGACCTGCGGCTCGACACACTCGGGCTCGTCATCATGGACGAATCCCAATACATCGCCGATCCGGAGCGAGGGGTGGTGTGGGAAGAAACCATCATCTTTTGTCCATCGCAGGCGAGACTGCTGCTTCTCTCGGCCTCGATCGGCAACCCACAAGATATCGCCGATTGGCTCACGTCGATTCGTCCGGTCCCCTGCCACCTGATCAAACACAGTAAACGAACCGTACCCCTCCGGGCCGGCTACCTCCATCCCGACGGCAAGCTCGTCCCGTTGTTCCCCACGCTGGGCATTCCCCATGGCCACGCAGGCCATTGGCATCCCGAAGCCAAACGTCTTTTTGCCAGATACGAAGAAGAAACCATGCCGTCGGGCCGCCGGCGCTGACGGGGACTGCCACCCTTCCGGTTGACGGCTGTCCCCGTTTAACAACCTGATCCAACTGGGACAGGCACGGCAAGGTATGCCGAGCCAGTCCCCGCTAAAATATCAGCGTGAGGCCGGCGGTCAATCCGTGCCGGAGGGATTGAAACTCGGTGAGGGGAAAAGACTGGCTTGAGTCGTTCACCGGGTAGACGGTGAGATTCCCGGTGATGAGTTGATTCCAGTAGACGCGGTACCCCACGTCGGCGGCAAAATTCTTCATGAATTGAAAGCGAAGCCCGATGTCGCCATCAGCCCCGATGCCGTAGCCGGTCATGGCGAAGCTCGGGTTCTGCTGCAAGTCGGGCCGCAGGTGATGCTGGTCCTTGTTGTCCAGATAGCTGGCGGGAATGAGGGCTGCGGTGCCGTGAACGCTGATCCGGCGGGTGAACTTATACTCGGAGGTCATGCCGATTCGAAATGAATGCCAGGACGTTGTATTCGTGATGACGGTCTGCCCCTGGTTCGTACTCGTGCCGGGCGGTAGGCAGGTCAGGCCTGGAATCGCAGCCGGGTTGCAGGATATCTGCGCCACCCCGACCGCCTGATATTCCGTACGCCAATACTGATAGCCGCCGAAGACATCGAGATAGCCACGGTGGTGTGCGAACTCCGTCACGCGCCCGCCCAAATCCGCGTTCACATACCACATGTTATTGCCGTTGATGTTGCTCTGGGTACTCGAGAAGAGTTGCTGTCCTGCTCCATAATCATCGTCGGTCAAGCGACCGCCCCCGACATTGGCGAACCCGACGTTGAGCTTGGTAAAGACTTTCTGAGAGAACCAGAATTTCCCGGCCACGTCGATCACGTTCGTGCCGACGTCCTCATAATCCAGTTTCGATGTGGGATTGCCGAGGCCCGGCACCGAAGACGCATTGTGCGCCCACTTCGTCTCGCCGACGCTGATCCAGGTGCCGATGTTGATTTCAGTCGCAGGCCGCCGCGGCTCATCCGGCTCCTGGGCCTGGGCGAGCCAGGTTGAAGAGGTCAAGACGACGCCGGCGGCCAGCAGGCTTCCGATGGCCAGGAGGCGCCTGGTCATCGCCTCGCTCCGCCCCGCTGGATGATGACGGTATCCACACATCGCTCGACCGTGTCCGGCATGACCCTTTGACAGGCCGAACGGATATCTTCGAGGACGAAATGGCGTTGCAGGTAGGCGGTCAGCCAGACCAGCCAGCTCCCGAGCGCAAAGGCCGCCACGATGCCGACCGTCCATCGTACGATCGTACCGATCGTACCGACAGCACTGGAACCAGACTGAGTCGATTCCACGACCGGCCGATCTTCTTGAACCGATTGCTGAGGCTGTTGCTCAACCGCTTGTCCAACCACCTGCTCCACGACCTGGAGATTCGGCATAGCCAGTCCTCACGGATGAGTTCCCTGAGCGTCAGAGCATCATCCTACTGGAGTGGTTGGATTCTGGATATAGTTTTTTCTGAATGGATCGGCAGCCCCTGCTCCCTTGACCCACCGGGGCGTGGCCCTGTATAACCGCAGACTGCCGCAGCGGCCAGTCCTGAGCCCTGAGTGCTGATTCAGATGATGGAGCCGGCTGTCTGACCTCGTCTCCAAGCCGCCTTCCGGTTGCTTCAACTCAGGACTCACAACTCAGCACTTCTTTGATGCGCCCGTAGCTCAATGGATAGAGCACCAGACTACGGATCTGGGGGTTACAGGTTCAAGTCCTGTCGGGCGCACCAAACCGCTGACGGATCCGGGCCTATCGAATTCAGTCCTGTCGGGCGCACCAAACCGCACTTCGTGTGGGCCGGCGGCTCACCAGGCGCAGCCTTTCTTTGTTGCGCCGCCGGATAAACACCTCCAGTAGTCCGAGTTAGATGTTTGTGTCAGCCCGCGCCTCTTCAGGAGAAGCCTCTCTTCAACTGACGGATCCGGGCCTATCGAATTCCGTCCTGTCGGGCGCACCAAACCGCACTTCGTGTGGGCCGCGGGCTATTCAGGCAAAGCCTCTCCCAATTGACGCCCGCGGATAAAACCCACCAGTAGTCTTGTATCTATCTTGCTCGTGCCGGCGCCCACCTCGTCCGCCTTACCTTGACACCGCTGCTAGATACTCCGACGATAGGTTGGTCTACGGAGCCTCATAACCACCGCGTTGGGAGGTACACCATGGAAGCTGGTGCCAAGCGAACGATCATCGCCCGAATCATGGCAGGTTTAGGCACTCTGTGTGGAATTTTTGGTGGGCTGGCAGCAACCACGAAAGACCCGTGGTGGTTTACCCCGCGCGGCTGGGGGATCGGTGGGATACTCTTGCTCCTCATTGCCATATTCTTGCTGCTCGACGGAGTCGTCTCATTCGAGAAATCTGACTCGAGTCAGACTCCCAGACGTTCACCAGTCCACTGAGGTTGAACAGGTACTTCATGATTGGTGAGGAGAGTCAGTTCAATGCAGCGCACCTCGTTTTGTGTAGTCGGTTGGTGTACGATAATCCTGTAAAGTATGATTATGTGATGGGAGGACTGGAATGATTCGTGTCCTCTTATTCTCTCTGCTGATTATTGTGGTGGTTGCTTCACGCGCGGAAGCTCAATCGAATGGAGGAGTGATAATCTCCCCAGGGCAGCCGAGTGTGTTCGTGTCTCCTCTGTTCGATGGCAGTGCCAATGTTTTTCGGCCAGGCCAACCGTCCTACTTATTCACCCCTCCAGGAAGCGGCAGCACAATCACTAAAGGAGGCGAGTTCGCATACTATATTCCATTGTCGCCGCCCCCCATTTCCAGTCTCGGAAGGACGCCCTATGGGATCGTGATGCCCGGCTATCCAAGCATTCTCGATAGGCCCTTGGCTCCATATGGCATCACCCTCCCCTCTCACTGATGGGCACCAGTTTCCCCGAGGAAGACTTGGATCTGACCCCTTCGCCTTCCGGCCGTCCACCATGGAGAATCCCCTCCCGCTGGCTGAGACAAGAGTGAGCCAGGCCCTTCTTCTTGCGCTGATAAGCCTGCATCGTTTCTTCTCCTCATCGCTCGACGAAGATGAGAGCCGTTCCGGATAGGGATCGACCAATGGGAGCGCAGTCCCTCTTGCAAAGCGGAGATCGTTCGTATCATGCATGGTCACAGACTGCGGACCGGACAGGAGTGCCCATTGCGGCTTGCGCGGCTCGATCGCCCTCTATATGATGTCATGGCGCGATTGGCCGTCTCAGGCTGTCGCAGAAATAGGACACGTCGATGAGCGATTCAGGAGAAAGTCCGATGAGCGCGCACCCTGAGGATCAGGCAGTGCGAGCGCCGGAGGAGTTGTTCGACGAGCATCGGCCTGAGCCGCTGGTCAACCGTCGCACTTGGCTGGGCCGGGCGGCGGCCGTCGTGGGAGTCACGATCGCTGAGACCATGCTCAGTCCTGTGCGCGCCGAAGAGCCGGCGGCTTCGGCCGATCCGACAAAAGTGCCAGGGTCTCCGCCCAGCCGCTACGGGCATCGCTCGGAGTTCGAGACAAGCGAGCGGGTGCCTCGCTCTTGGTGGTCCACTCTCACTCCACTCCAGGACCTTCAGGGCATCGTGACCCCCGCGTCCTTGCACTTTGAACGCCACCACAACGGCATCCCGAGCATTCATCCGGGCCGTCACCGGCTGCTTGTCCATGGCCTGGTCGAGCGACCGCTCATCTTCACGGTCGAGGAACTGAAGCGCTTTCCCTCGGTGTCGCGGCTCCTCTTCATCGAGTGTTCGGGAAATTCCGCGCCTGAATGGCGAGCCTCCGCGGGGCAGACTGCCCAGCAGACCCACGGGCTCACGAGCACCAACGAATGGACCGGTGTGCGGCTTTCGACGATCCTCAAAGAAGTCGGCGCGAAACCCGACGGCACCTGGCTACTGGCGGAAGGCAGCGACGCCGCAGCCATGACGCGCAGCCTCCCCCTCGCCGACATCCTGGACGACGCGCTCCTCTGTTACGCGCAAAACGGCGAGGCGCTCAGGCCGGAACAGGGTTACCCGCTCAGGCTGGTGATCCCCGGGTGGGAAGGCAATACCTGTATCAAGTGGCTCAGACGTTTGAAGCTGGGAACCGCTCCCTTCATGACGCGCGAGGAGACGTCTCAATATACCGATCTCATGCCCGACGGCACAGCGCGGCAGTTCACGATGGTGATGGAAGCCAAATCCGTCATCACCAGTCCTTCGGGCGGACAGACGCTACAGCCCGGCTTCATCGAAATCCGCGGACTCGCCTGGAGTGGTCGCGGGTCGATCACCAAGGCGGAGGTCAGCACCGACGGAGGCCGTTCGTGGGAGCAGGCTCGCCTCCAAGAGCCGGTCCTCCCCAAATGCCACACGCGGTTTCGTTTGCCCTGGCGGTGGGACGGGATGGAAACCATTCTCCAGAGTCGCTGCACCGACGAAACCGGATACGTGCAACCCAGCCGCGCGGCCCTGGTCGCGGTGCGCGGGATCCATTCCGTCTACCATTACAACGCCATTCAGAGCTGGAAGATTTCGCGGGACGGGCAGGTGACCAATGTCCATGTCTAGGACTGCGGCGGCAGTGTGGGTGATCACTCTAGGATCGGCCTGGCTTGCCGGCTCGGCTCTGGCAGGAGACAACAATATACCGCTCGGCTATGGATTCGGCCGCTCACCCGCCGAGAAGGAGATACAGATCTGGGACATCGATGTCGCCCCGACCGGTGTCGGCCTGCCTCCGGGTCGTGGGACGGTTACCCAGGGGGCAGCCGTGTTTTCCGCGAAGTGCGCGGTCTGCCATGGTCCGACCGGCCAGGAAGGACCGATGGACCGGCTCGTGGGCGGACAGGGCACGCTCACCACAGGACAGCCCATCAAGACCATCGGCAGCTACTGGCCTTATGCCACAACATTGTTCGATTACGTTCGCCGCGCGATGCCGTTCCCCGCTCCGCAATCCCTGACAGCCGACGAGGTGTATGCCGTCGTTGCCTGGCTGCTGCACCAGAACGGCATCCTTCCGGCTGATGCGGCACTCGATGCGCGGACGCTCCCTGCCGTTCAGATGCCGAACCGCACAGGCTTCACGCCTGATCCTCGACCCGATGTGTTGAAGTAGCCGTTGCTCGTATCAAGCCGCATCCAACGGCTCACCGGCGTGGCCGCTGCCGGTGGCCGTTCACTCGCCCTCTGGAATCGAACAATGGCCCCGTTCCGCTTGGCTTGTTGGGACGACCTCATGAAGGTGGGCGTGGATTCATGGCGTCGGTTTCACCCCTGCAGTTGCGCCAGCATCGCGGCCGGATTCCAGTAGCCCCACATCGTATGGATTCTTCCGTCCGAGTGGATTTCAAACACATCGATGCCTTCGAAGACGACCGATCGGCCGTTCTTCCCGATGCCGCGCCCCGTGAACTTCACGGCGGCACGGTTGCCGGACAGGAAGACATGATCTTCGGTCAAGCCGACTTTCTCGAACGCGCCGACGACTCCGAGAAAGAATTGGCGCAATGCCGCATGGCCTTGCAGAGGAGCAGGAGCCCCCGGTTCATAACTGGTCGCCTGCTCCGCAAAGCAGGCGACCCAGGCATCGGCGTCCATCTGTCGGATCGCAGCGAAATATCGGGCCACCGCCGCCCGAACGGTCTCAGGTTCCATGTCCGGTTCTCCTTTTCTAGTCATAACCGCTTCTTGCGAGTAGCGAGCACGGCAATCTTTGGGCGACGCGCTTTCTTTCTGACCGCATGAGATATGCTCGCGAACGTCCCCGCCCTGCCATGGAGATGCGGCGCGGCTGGCGGAGCCGGATGACGGTTTCATTCACGATCCTTCGCGTACTCGGCCGGCGACCATGAAATAGCTGATCGTGCAGAACAACTCATGAGCATCGCGTAATCGATGGATGTCGTCTTCCCACTGTTTCAGCCCCGTGGCGGTAATGACCTGATTGCTGGCCGCGGCGCGGCCGATCTCCAGAAAGTACGCGCTGAAACTCTCCGGTTCGAAGACGACGACACTGGCTTCGACTGCGACATCGACCAGTCCGCTGGACTTGAAGAGTCTCGGCAGCTCACGACCGATCCAGCCGTTCTTGGTATGGTGGTCGCAGTCGTAGTGAAGGACCTTCCGAACCAGACTTCGATCGCTCAGGTTGATCGTGACCGTCTCGAAGTCCGGCTCGATCAGGTAGACCCATCCAGCGGGCTTCGTCACACGAATCAATTCGGTCAGAGCCCGTTGCGGATCACTGAGATAGGGAAACAGGCGCTCGCTCCTCGAGACATCAAAGGCGGCGTTCGGGAACGGAAGTTGTTGCGCATCTCCCTGCCGGTACGTGATCGGAAGATCGAGGCCGGCCCCTCGTCGTTGTGCGACATCCAGAAACTTGCGACTGTAATCGAGGCCGACGACCTGACCTGATGGAGCCACAAGTCCGGCTAGTTTGACCGTCTCCAGGCCGATGCCGCACCCGCTGTCCAGTACCGACAGGCCTGGCCGGATGCGACATCGTTCGATCGCGGCTTTCTTGAGCCGTTGGATTCCCTCGAGCCTGTCGAAGACATCGAGGATATGGACATAGTCCTGCACGTTCGCGGCCGCGTCGATTTGCTCAAAGGCTGTGACGTTGATGCGGCCGGGATCAGTGGAAGGATCGTCGGAACTGCTTCTTGACATGGCGCGAACTATACACGGAAAGGGGTCCGACTTGATTCACGGATTCGGCGAGGGTTCGGACCGAGGTCACGCATTCTCCGGGGAAAGTCCTGCCGTCTCTGGAATCTGTGAGATGCTTGGAACGTCGAGGCTCTGACCGTCTCGAGCGAGGAGCCAGTGGAGTCGGTCTTGCTGTTCGGTCTGCAGGCTGAGGAAACGGACGCCGACCTGACCCTCTTTCACCCATCGAGCCACGGCAAGATCGATACTGATGGGCAGGTCTTCGGCGGATGGAGTGAGGATCAATTGCAGATAGCTGGGCGGCTGGATCCTGGCCCTGGTTTCAATACGACAGCCTCCGGCGGCCAGATCGACGACGATCCCTTCGACCCAACCGCCCGATCCAAACGCAAAACAGCCCGAGACTCGGACTGGAATCCTTGTGTGGCTGCGAGGATCGGCCATTCCGTGGTACCTGTCGATACAGTACTTCTCATTACAGAGACGCGCACCTGGCGGTTCAGCCAGGTGGGGAACCCGAAAGCTCCGGCTGACGGTTCCCCGCCTTTCGACCAACCGGTCGAAATATCGTAATAGATAAATGATTACAATTGGTTATGAGCTTGATACCGTCAAGAAGCTTGGTCCGACACCAGAAAACGCTCCCTTTATATATAGGCCCAGTGTTGCGTCCCAGAAGTTCGTTCGTGGCGAGCCCTTCGACCGGCTCAGGGTGAACGGATTATTACAGGAACGTACGGGATACCACACTAGGACCGAGCAGAAGCGGGATTCAGGAGCGTGACGAAGGTTCGCGGTAGCTTCGACGAGGCCAATTGGATTCCGCTTTACGGTACGGCAGCGGGCGGCGCTTGCGGGTCACCAGGCGTTTGAAGAGGACGACAAAGGTAGTGAGCGACAAGGCGGCAATCAGACGGGCGAGCATATCACACCTCACCAATCCCGAACATATCGCTGAGTGAGACACCCTGTCAAACCTCCCCACCACAACGACCGTTCAGGCGAATGGTCGGGCTTCCTACCGAAGCCGGTCATCCAGGTTGCATGCAGTTCTCTCTCACCGACACGTCTTGCAAGCCCTCCCCCGCATCGTTACCATCGACTCACCAGCGAGGAACCTATGCGCACCTGGTGGGAGAAAGCGTTGGTACTCTGTCTGCTGTTGTTCGCCCCGACAGACGGAAATGCGCAGGATCGTCCCGGAGTATTTACGGATCCCACCAACGCCGGACCGGATTTCGAAATCCAAGGCGAATACCTCGGAATGTCCCATAGTGAACTCGGCGAAGGACGCTGGGGCGCACAAGTCACGGCTTTGGGAGAGAAGCGGTTTCATCTCGTCCTCTTTTCGGGCGGCTTGCCGGGACAGGGCGGGCATCCAGGTGATCGGAACATGACGGCCGATGGAATCTCCGGCGAGGACGGTACGACATTTCATGTCGATTTCTGGCACGCGACCATCAAACAGGGCGTCTTGACCCTGTACGGTCGAGATCAGTCGCAAATGGGAGCCTTGACTCGCATTGAACGGAAGAGTCCCACGCAAGGAAGCGCGCCGCCGCCAGGCTCGGTCGTCCTGTTCGACGGAAGCACCGCCGACGCCTTCACGAACGGCAACATCGTCATGAAGAATCTCCTGGCCGCGGATGCAGCCAGCCGCCAGACATTCGGCGACCATCTGTTGCATCTGGAGTTCCGCGTGCCGTTCAAACCGGCGGCGAGAGGACAAGGCCGCGGCAACAGCGGCGTCTATCTGCAGAACCGATACGAACTGCAGATTCTGGATTCCTTCGGGTTCGAGGCCGGACATGACGGCTGCGGCGGCATCTATAGTATTGCCGCGCCGTCGGTCAATATGAGCTTTCCACCGCTCACCTGGCAAACCTACGATGTCGACTTCACCGCTGCACGCTTCGATCACGATGGGAAGAAGCAGCGCAACGCCCGCGTGACCGTCCGCCACAATGGCGTGGTGATTCACGACGATGTAGAATTGTCTCACGGGACCCCCGGCCGCGCGCCGGAAGGACCGCTGCCGGACGTGCTCTATCTTCAAGGTCACGGCGACCCTGTCGTGTTTCGTCACATCTGGGTCGTTCCGAAAGAGGATCACATACCGCAATAAGCGAAGTCACGAACCGGCAGGGGCGTCGCGTCACGCTCACCTGTCTAGCAACGCGTTCACGCAGCGACAGCACGCCTAGTAATTTCCACAAGCATCGACCGGTATTCTTTCCGCCAGCGACCTAGGGGAGAGCCTAGGGCCGGTGAAAAAATATTTTATTTTTTCCTCACAGCTCTTTTCAAAGTTGATCGACACCTGGTAAAGTGAATCATTCACGATTTGGATGCTCAGTCATGACACAGGCCACTCAACCGGATAGAACGGAAAGCCAAACGAAGGAGAAATCATTGCTCCCCGTCTGCTGCCTATGCGGGCTGATCCGCGTGGAGTCTGAGGGATCCTCGGCTCCGGAACGGTGGGTCACGTCGCGCATCTATGAAGCAACACACCAGATCGATCCGCGGGAATATCTCTTCACGCACACGTACTGTCCCAAGTGCTACCACAAGTTCATGAGCAAGCTCCGAGTTGCCTAGCCTGCTGCACCATTGCTCTCTTCCCCTCCGCTGATTGTTCCATTCTGTTCATTCGCAGGAGCCCAAGTCCGTCGATGGACCCCTCCTTTCGTATAGGGCGGCTCCTCTTCATTGACTTCCCGCAAGGGGTATCCCTAGACTAGCCCCCGCTTGAACCGATCAGAGCCTGCCATCGACCAAGGGAGGCATGGTTCGTCGGGCAGAGCATTCGACGATCATCTCGTCGACGTCTGTTCGGGTAGTGTGCTGGGCCGAGGAGAGCGCCGTGAGCGGACAGGGCAATATCCGCATCATGTGCCGATATTTCTTCGCCGGGCTGCTCATCTGTGGGCTCGTCGGTTTCCCCCTCGTTTCGCAGGCTCTCGAACAGGTGACCCGCCTGCTGAACGGACACAGCAACGAAGTGCTCGCCGTGGCATTCTCACCTGACGGCCGACTGGTCGCCTCGGCCGGTACCGATCAAACCATTCGCTTTTGGGAGCCGGACACCGGCAGGGATGTACGTGTCCTGCGCGGGCATTTGGGTGCCGTGCATGCCCTGGCCTTCTCGCCGGACGGCGCGCTCCTGGCCTCGGGCAGCGCCGATACCTCGATCCGTGTCTGGGATGTGGCATCCGGGCGGGAGGTGCGCGCCGTCACCACTTCATTTGGCGCGGTCCGCGCGGTAACGTTCGCGGCGGACGGAAAGATGATCGCCTCCGGCGGCAACGACGGCAGTTTCCGCTTGTGGGATGCGGCGACCGGGAAAGAAACGAAATCCGTTCGCGGGCAATTCGGCGTGGTCTTTGCGTTGCGGTTCTCGCCGGATGGCAAGACCCTCGCGACGGCAAGCAGCGACATGCAGGTGCATCTCTGGGACCTGGCGACCGGCAGGCAACGACAGGCCCTGTCCGGACATACCGGCGCCGTGCACGGCCTCGCGTTTCACCCTAATAGTCGATGGTTGGCCAGCGCCTCCGCAGACGGCTCGATCCGCCTCTGGGACCTCGAGAGCGGCGAGGAACACCTGACGCTCACCGGACATAAAGGCGAGGTCTATGCGATTGTGTTTTCTTCGGATGGCCGTGCCTTATTGTCGGCCGGCGCAGACGGGACCGTGCGGGTTTGGGATGTCGCTTCGGGTAACGAACGGCATACCCTCGGCGGACACAAGGGACCGGTCTGGTCACTGGCGATCTCTCCTGATGGAGCCCTCGTCGCCTCAGCCGGTCGAGACCGCATTGTCCGGTTGCAACCCCCCACGCCGCCGACGCTCAGCGCGCAGCTCTCGGAAAAGATGCAGCGGCGCGGTAATGAGATCGGCACCCCGCCGTCACCGCCCCCGCTGGCCCAAGCCGACCTGGCCATCAGACCGATGGAAGCGAAGGCCGGAGGCGAAGTGACCTTGACGCTGGCCGTCCGGAACGCAGGCAAAGGGCCGCTCTACCGGTTTCAAGCTCGTATTAAGAGCGACGATCCGGCCCTCGACGGGCATCTCTTTTATTTCGGCAAGATCGACGGGGGGCAGAGCGCCGAGGATGTCGTGACGATCAAGGTTCCTGCCGACCGACCGGACGGCAGCATTCCTGTTCGCGTGGAATTCGAGGAATATAACGGCTTCGTGCCGGAGAACCTGAATGCGGTGTTGGCGCTCAAGGGCTTGCCTCGTCCTCGGTTCGCCTACACCCTGCAGATCATCGACGACGGAAGCGGTGGCTCGGTGGGAAACGGCGATGGACGCCTCCAGCGGGGCGAAGCGGTAGACCTGCTCGTCACTGTCAAGAACGTCGGAACCGTCCAAGCTCAGAATACCTCCGTGGAGGTCTCCATCCCGTCCAACCCAAGCCTGAAACTCAGCAAGGGCCAGGTGGACCTCGGATTGCTCAAGCCCGACGAGGCCAAGCATGTCACGGTCAACCTGTTCGTCGGGCGCGATATCCGGGACGAGCAGATTCCCGTTCGCCTGTTCATCAAAGAGCGCGGCCTTCACACGACGCTGGATGACACCGTCAAGGTCGCCGTCGATCACAAGACCGCCCCGCAGATCGTCGCCACCAATAAATTGGTCGCGGTGAGCGCCCAGTCCGCGAAGATCCACAGCGGCGCCGGCCCCGAGGCATCCGTCATCGCCTCCGCCCCGAAAGATCAAGGTCTGGCCGTGACCGGTGAGCTGGGCGAGTGGTATCGCGTGCAGATTTCCCCCAAAGAAGTCGGCTGGGTTGCGAAGGCGGACGTTCGAGAATCACAGGAACCGGTGAAGGGAGACATGCCGATCCCGACGATCTCCGGGACGCCGGTCGTCAAGCTCTATCAGAACGCGCCTCCGGTCATCGCCCTGGCCAGTCCGTCAGACGGCACGGAAGTCGGCGTCGAGCGGATCCATCTGGCCGGTGCGGCGGCGAGCGAGAAGGGGGTGGCGCGCGTCGAGATCCGTCTCAACGGACAGTTGGTGACTCAGAAGGACAGCCGGGGTATTACGGTGAAACCTGAAGGGTCGGATATTCACACCAACCTCGAATTCTCCGAGCGTTTGGCGCTGCGAGAAGGCAAAAATCAAATCGTCGTGACCGCCGTCGATCGCGACAATCTCTCGGCCACCCGCACGCTCAGCGTTACGCGCCTCGCCGATCGCGGGAAAATCTGGGCCGTCGTGATCGGCATTTCCCATTACAAGGGGGTACAGCCGCTCCGCTATGCGGACAAGGACGCGCTGGCCTTCCACGACTATCTGGCCAATCACATCGGCATCCCGAAGGAGCAGACGACCCTGTTGCTCAATGATCAGGCCACCTTGATGAACCTCAAGCGAACCCTGGGGACTGATCTCAAGCGTAAGGCCGGTGAAAAGGATACGGTCATTGTCTACTACGCCGGTCACGGCGCGCCGGAAGCCGATGCATCGGCAGGCGACGACGATGGACTCGAAAAATACATCGTTCCCTTCGACGCAGACCCGCGAGATCTGTATACGACGGGCTTACCGATGAGGGAAATCGAGACAATCTTTCAGCGGCTCACGCCGGAGCGGATCATTTTTATCAGTGACTCATGTTACAGCGGGGCGACAGCCGGCCGGACGTTCGCCACCGCCTCCAGACGGGCGGTCGTTTCCGAGAATTTTCTGTCCCGGCTGTCCAAAGGCAAGGGACGGATCGTACTCAGCGCGAGCAAGGCCAGCGAAGTGAGCGAAGAACGGGAAGATCTCGGCCACGGAGTGTTCACCTACTATCTGCTGGAAGGATTGCGCGGCAAGGCCGACGCCGACAAAGACGGCATCATCACGGTCGATGAAGCGTACGGGTATGTCTCGAAGAAGGTTCCGGAGGTGACCGGTCAGAATCAGCATCCGGTCAAGAAAGGCGAGGTTGAGGGACAATTGATTCTGGGTCAGGTGCGCTGATCGCCCATTCCACATCATCCATCGTCATCATGGAGGCATTATCATGCGTGTAGATCGATTCACTCTTCTTGCGTGTCTCGCGCTGGGGATCGCCGGTTGTGCCGGCGCATTCGAACCCGTCAAGATGGGGTCGTATGACATGGCCCCGGCCACCGCGCCGCCATCGGCGGCCGCGCTCGCTCCCGTCCCTTCCCGCATCTATGTCGCCAACGAGAGCAGTAACGACGTCAGCGTGATCGACGCCACGAATTTTCAGTCGGTCGGAACTATCCCAGCGCTCAACCATTCGACGCACGATCTGGCGGTGAGCCGTGACGGCCGCCGCCTGTACGCCAGTAACTTGGCATCCGGGCGAGTCTCCGTCATCGACACGGCGAAACGGGAAACGATCGCCTCGATCTACACGGGCGAACGGTGTCATGTCGTCGCGCTCAGCAACGACGATGGTCAGCTCTGGGTCGCCAACATCGGCGACAACACGATCTCGATCGTCGACACCACCACCTTCAGAATCCTCGGGACGATCCCGGTGGGCAAGGGCCCGACCGGTCTGACCTTTTCACACGATGGGCGGTTTGCGTTCGTCAGTTCTCAAGGAGAGAAAACGGTCGGCGTCATCGACACCACGTCCCATCAGGTCGTCAAGACCATTCCCGTCGGCGCCAATCCGCATTTCCTGGTCGTGAGCCGGGACGGACATATCTGGGGCGTCAATACCGGCCAAAACGACGTGTACGTCCTGGACCCGGAGAGTCACGAAAAGATCGGCACCTTCGCCGTGGGCGACAAGCCTCAACAGATCGCCTTTGCGTATAAAGGCACGACCGGTCCTCTGGCCTACGTCACGGTCGGCAGCCAGAACAAGGTGGTGGGACTCGGCGGCGATCTCAAGGAACTCAAAGTCATGGACGAGATCGCCGTCGGTGAAGGGCCGAACGGCATTTGGTCCAATCCGGAAGGCACGCGCCTCTTCGTCGCGCACGACAAGGGCAACGAAATCCGCGTGATCGACACGGGAACCGGTCAAACGCTCGCGACGGTGCCGGTCGGCCGCAAGCCGATCCGAGTCGTGGTGTCGCGGTAGTCAAGCAGGCGTATGGCTTAGAGCTGAGAGCGCAAACCGAAAAGCACGAAGGAGTCTTAACTATGAGTTCAATGAAGGCGACAATGTCCGCACTACTCAACCTCAGCCTGATCTCTTTCCTCAACCTCAGCCTCTCGGCGTCTGCGCACGCTGACAATATTCCCATCGGAACAGCCGTCAACGCCATCGGCACACTGGTCATCGTCCGGACCGACGGTGTACAGCAACGATTGCTGGGCAAAGGGAATGTGCCCCTTTATGAAGGCGACGTCCTCAAGACCGACTCCGGCAGCCAGGCCCTCATCACCTTCACTGAAGGCATCGAGGTGGCGCTCAACGAGAACACGTCTTTCAAACTGTTATCCCGGTGGGAGAAGGACAAGCCGACGGTGCGGATCCTGCGCTTGAAGGAGGGGGAAGTCTGGGCAAAGACCGCCGGCGGACCGAAGCGGTTCGAGGTGGAGACGCCGGTGGCCACAGCAGCGGTCAAAGAGACGGAGTTCAACCTCAAAGTTCAGGAAGACGGGCAAAGCATTCTCACGGTGATCGAGGGGGTCGTACAGTTCGGCACGCCGTTCGGCACCTGCCCGATCAGGACCGAAACCATCAGTTACGGCGTGCGCGGCAAGAAATGCACGAAGCCGGCCGCAACCGACGCGAAGGCCGCGAAGGCCTGGGCGGATGCGGTGCACGGCACAGTGAAATAGCCCATCGCAGGTTCTCAAGGATGGACAGGCGCGTCGGGGTGACAGTCGGCTTGAACCGTGACGATCGAGCGCTCGACTCACTGATGCCATAAACGAGACTCTGCAAGTTCCCTTGTCTGAGACGGGAGGGCGTCATGAGACAGGTTTGGAGTTGGGGTGTGGCGCTGTGCCTTCTGTTGACCTCTTCCTGCGGCAGTCAACTGCCGATCGATGAAGGAGAGGCCTGCGTAGAATCGGCAGCCTTACCTCAAAAGGCTCATTTCACAGACACGAAACACCAATATCTCTTCAAGGGCGAATGTCACGTGGCCAGATTGCGGGTTGACAGCCCAGGAGGAAACCCCTACTTCATCCCGATCGACGCCCCCTTTACTGCGGAGGGCTATTACGAGCCGCAGTCGCAGGTTGCGACGGAAATTTTCCGGGTGCCGGAACCGAAAATCAGCGAACCCTCCCGTCCTTGGGGAACGTTTCAATCTTCGTTCCGGTGCGAACAGGATCCCTGGTTGAACGACGTCAAATGTGAGCCGATCACCGCCTCAGTCAATCCGCCGTCGAGCGCCTATCCGGGGCCGAGATACGAAGCGTCCCGGCTCTTGCTGAACGAGATTTTGAGCAAAATCGGGCACTTCAAAAAGCCGTACAGCGCGGCCGCCGTCCGTTACGCCAGCGGAAGCAACAAGGCCATCGCGAGCGCTTGGGCTGCATATCGCAAGCAAGAGCAACTCGCCCAAGGAGCCCGCCAATCGCCGGGTTTGTCGCACAGCGCCGGAGTGGCTCCGTCAATCCTCAGACCGGCGGCAGGGCAAGTGTTTCTGAGGGGTAATCCCATTCCCATCAAGTTGGGTCCGCCTGTGGGATGGACCGTCACGACCTACATGGTCAAGCTCCAAGTGAAGGACGCTCGGGGCATCTGGGTCGAGAGTAGGACGATCCCGGTCGGAGCCCTTCAAGCCCACTCTCCGGGAGGCTACACCGGATTCGGCATCGGCGGGTTTCCCACTTACCCCGGTACCTGGAGAGTCAGCGCGCAGGTGTCGGCCCCCAATCAGTCCGGCTGGAGCAACGCGGTCGAATTCAAGGTGGCCACGCCGCCTCCGACCGGCTCGCAATCAGGAAAGGCCGCAATAGGCAAGGGTTCCCTCATGAGGCCACAGTAATGAACTGCGCACTCATGATGCTTCCACACCTGCTCTTATAAAGGACGAGTATCCGTATCAATGTCCGCCGAAGAAGTAGCCAGTGCAAAGTGCCGGCGTCGAGGACCACGGACACCTTCTGAGAGAGTTCCTGGTATTCACGACGGGAGACTCAACCATCCCACAGCCCAAGCGATGGAATGAGGTGAACGACGAAGGGAGATGAACGATGCTGCCTCGTATGACGAAAGTTCAACGAGCGATCTGTGTTTGTTGTGTTGTGTCATTCAATTGCGTGTTCATCCTTCTCGTGTCGTCGGCTTGGGCCCTCGTGACCGAATTCGGCTCGGTCCAAATCTTTGTCACCGATCAGAACGACGTGCCGATTCCCAACGTCAATCTCTGCCTCAACATGCCGGGGCAGAGTGCTCAGAAAACGACGGATCAAAACGGCCGTTTTTCCGCTTCTTTACCGGTGGGTTCGACCACTGTCCGTACGTCCCGTAACGGATACGCCAACACACAAACGACGATTACCATGACCAACGGCGCGAGCCTGGTGCATCAGATCGTTGTACAGCCGGGGCAAGCCACACCGCTGCCAAGTTTTTGCGGAGGGATCGCAGGGACGGCAACGGGCGAAGATAACGCCTGTGAGAGGATTACCAGCCTTGAAGTGTCGGGTGGGTCGAAGACGACCAGCCGTACGGTCCATATTGTTGCCGTCTTCTCCGAAAAGCCGGCATTCTATCGCCTGGCCGAATTTTCCGCCGCGGAGCGCTATCCCGAATCACAGTTCAACCCCGATGCGGCGTTTACCAAGAAGAATGTCGCGTGGGTGCCGGTGACGGCGCAGTTGACGAAGCCGGTCTTAGCGACGAGTGTTGCGCTGACTGAACCGCACTACGGCACCCACCATCTCTACATGCAGACGAGCCTTGCATTGAACGGATGTGTGTCGCGCAGCCGCCCGATCAGCGTGGTCTTGGAGCCCGCTCGACTCGTCAACTATGAATTAACGGGACAGGCCTTGGAACGGTTCGTTGCAGCCGCGAAAAGCCGGCGCTACCAATTCAAAAGCGGGTTCAAATTCAACAAGAAGGACACGACCTATTGCTTGAACAACGCCATGGTGTTGCCTTCGGATCCCGCTCAGGATGCGCGTGTGAGTAACATAATGCTCGAAGATGTGTCCGGAAGCTTTGACGTGTTCGATGGCCCCGATCTCATGCTCTACTGGCAACTGATCGACATCGAGGGATCGTTTCCCGGTCTGGGGCCGTTGGCCCAGGGCCGTGTTCGCGCCTTCGCCAGCGGGACAGCGCCGGCAGTCGTGTACGACAAGTATTCGGAGCCGAGTTGTCCCTATTGCGGCCCGCGCGCGTTGAAGCGAACCCTCTCCTGGCGGCGAATACTGTACGAATTCAGGCCGCCGCCTCCATCGCCCCCGCATTCTCCGATTCCGTTACCGGTCTTACCGGGCACCTACAATGCAGTACGTTGCATCGCTGTTCCCGACCTGACCCGTTCGGACCAGCAGCCATCTCTTGTCAAGCTCACGCTGAGAGGACCGGCGGGTGACGATCCCATCAATGCGCTGCCTCCGCTTCAACCTCCTACCCTGGAGCGAATATCTCCCCTTCGCAACTCGGCGTTGGGTGGCCAATGACCTCAAGAGCAAGAAGCGCAAGGTGTCTGTGTCCTGAAAGCAATTCGTTCGGCACATCGGCCTCACGTGAAGGTGACGCTCCCCCATTCTGGTTCGACCGACGCGTAGATGGCCGGCAGGCGAGGATCCCGTCGATGCGCTGCCTCCGTTTCTCGAGACAAAGGAAACATTCTATGGGGCGCGCTCAATCTGGCTAACCGAATGTTCAAGACCGCCACAAGCACGATGCTCCCCCTTTTGTCCCCGCGTGGTTCTGCGGTTGGCTCGGGACTGATCCGCTACCAACACCTCTTCGAGCACCGATTCACGAGGGTTGCGCTCTCATTGCTGTCCGCGGCTCTCTTGATCTGCTCGCTGCCTGACCCCGACATCGGATGGTGTGGCTGGGTGGCACTGGTCCCGCTGATCATCGCAATCCAAGGATTAGGCCCGCGGCGGGCCGCCGGTCTCGGCCTCTTGTTCGGAATTGCTTCAAGCTTCGGCATCTACGGCTGGCTCTTTGAAGTGCCGAGTTTCGACATGCGCCATGCCGTTGTGCTGGCCGTCTATGTCGGCGCCTACCCTGCGGCATGGTGCGCAGCCATGGCCTGGACGGCTCGCCTCGGCGTACCACTGCTTTTGGCAGGTCCCCTTCTCTGGGTGCTCAGTGACACGCTACGCGCCCATGCCGGATTTCTCGCGCTTCCCTGGGGCACCCTCGCGCAATCTCAGCATCACAACCTCGCCATCCTGCAGATCGCCAGTCTTGGCGGAGAACAAGCGGTCACCCTCCTCGTGGCCGCGGGAAATGTAGGGCTCGCCTGCCTCATCCTGCGTCGTGAACGGCAGGCCGTGCTGATGACCGGAATGCTGTTGGCAGTCGCGCATCTATGGGGCGCGGCACTCCTCTATAGCGCACCGGTAGGCCGGAGTATCGCGGTGACCGCAATCCAGCCGGATATTCGCGTGGCGGAGCGAACGACTGAGGAGGGGCGCCGTACCTCGTTGGAACGATTGGAACGGCTCACGCGTTCGGCGGCCCAAGCGCAGCCCCTGTTGATCGTTTGGCCGGAAAGCGCCGTCCCCGGCGATCTGCAGTCTGATTCAGGACTCGTCGCACGATTGGAACGCCTGACCACTGAGATCGGCATTCCATTGATTGTCGGTGCGGCGCAGGTCGAAAAATTCGCGAAGAGCGAACCGGAGCTGACGATCGGTCGCCGAATCTTCAATACCGCATATTTGATCGAGCCAGGCGAACCGCTCGGACGGCCCTATCGGAAACGGATCCTCGTTCCGTTTGCGGAATATCGTCCCCTTGCCGACATCATCCCCTGGCCCGAATGGCTGGCTCCGCGCGTGCCGGAGATGACAGCGGGAGATGGCGGACAACTGCTTCGCATAGGCGAGCAGCTCTCGGTCGGCCCACTTATCTGTTGGGAAAATCTGTTCACTGCTCTTGCCCGTGACTCGGTCCGCAACGGCGCGCAGATGCTCGTCCAGCTCACCAACGACGTGTGGTTCGGACGGAGCGCGGCTCCACGCCAGCACAACCTCATGTCCGTCATCCGGGCGGTGGAACATCGCGTGCCGATCGTGATTGCGTCGAACACGGGGCCCTCGCAAATCATCGACGCCTACGGACGGATCGTCGGCCCCGAGTCTGAGCTCTTCATCGAAGACACGGTAACCGGCGCCATCCGCATCGGCAACGCCGGTACCTGGTATACCGAAATCGGCGATTCCTGGATGTATGGGGTCTTCCTTCTCGCGGCGGCAGGTCTGAGGCGAAGCGTTGAACCGCTGAAGCGATGCGCCGACGAACGGATTGTCAAACCAACGGCTGGGTAAAGCGCCCGCAACTCTTGGAGGAGACCATGGAACAGACCCGATTTGCTGCAGAATGGGTGAATCGAGCAAGGCAGCAGATTGAGCCACGATGGGTTGCCTGGTTGATCGGCATCGTTCTCCTGCTCGGCATCCCTGCTGGGCCTGCGTCAGTTCAAGCCATGGGAGACTTACTGTTCTGTAGGAATGGCTGTCGCACCGATACGGTCAGTCTCTCCTGCCCCGGAGCCGTGATGAAGAAAGCTGCGACATTCGCCTCGAACCCTCCCGGCTTTGCCTCCTACCCCTTTGAAGAAAAATGCCCTGTCATACTGAGAACAGGGCAGTACCACAACGGCGTCATCCATCTCTCCTTCGAAGGGAGATGGAACCCTTCAGAGACTCGTCAAGACCGCCCGAACGCAGTGGAGACGCTGTTCATTGAAAACTACGAGCAATTTTTCCCGAACCGGCAAATGAAAGGGTCAGGAGAGAGAAGAATCTTCGTGTTTTGGACGGCCCGTTGCACCGCAGATCCGTGGCTCAAAGGCGGCACCTGCCGACGCCTTGGCGAATACGTCCCGGACGACGTGCGGGAAGCCTTCCCTTCTGAGATCGATGATAAACCGTTCCCCCTGACAAAGGACTCCCTATCGCCAACGCTGAAGCAGCAACTCATCAAACAATATCAGGAGGCAAACCAGCAGGGATCCGCCCGGATGAGCAACCAGCAGCGTATCCGAAGCATGATGACTCAGCCGCAACAGGCTCCGATCGTCAAGCAATCCCCGTCGACGCAAGCCATGGTGGTCCAGCCGCAACAGTCCCCGGTCATCACGCCATCTCAGGCTGCGCAGGCCCAGGCTGCTCAAGGCATGGAGGCTGAACCGCAAGCGGCCTTTCCAACGCTTGGCGCATCGATGGGTGCACAGGCACGATCAGGACTTTTCGCGCGAGGCGTAGAGGAAAAGGAAGGCCAGACTTCCGGGAAGGAAGGGAAGGACCCGCCGGCAGAGGGCGTTGAAAGTACTGACCCGGGTGTCATTGAGGAAGGAACGCCTGAGGTCGCCGAACCGGTTGCGCTCACGCTCGAACAGCCGTTTCACGCCACGGATGCGAAGGGAGAGGCTGTGGAGTTCAAAGCCGGCGCCTATGAAATCGGAACCATCCTGGATCTCCAGCTCGGAGTCGCACAAGAAGGCCGGCGGACCGTGCTCTTGAATGCGAATCGGGATACCCACCAGATTCCGATCTCCCGCACGATTGCAGTCGTCATCCCGGGTCCATTGGACGATCTCCACCTGCTCTTTCTGACGGCGGATGGGAGGCGATTTGAGACGATCGGCTTTCCGTCCGGAGTGAGACCGCGCAGCATGAACACGATACCTGCAATCCCCGACAAAACCATTGAAGCGGCAGTTCTTGCGGCGTCAGTCGGTGCGAGAACCGTGTCATCTCCACCCTGTCGGCCCAATCCCAGCGACATTGGACCGCGGTGGGTGCCGGTGCCCTGCACCCTCACCTCACCGTAGAAGTAGGTGATGCCGTTTGCCAATGATTTATTCTACTTCCCTCCGCTCAAGCAGCATGGTGGCAAGGGCCAGGACGACGAGGGAGACCAGCATCACAGCGATGATCCACATGGCGGCTTCTCCTTCTGAGCGACGTTGAACCGTTTTCTTATCCGGTGTGTCGAGCGCAGGGGGCCGGAGGTTCACCTTGACGAGGCGAATCCGTCTGTTGGCGGATTTGAACCCAGTTACGTCGAATGACGACTCACGAGAAGCGAGGAGCGATCCTACGTGAACAGGAGGTGCACTCATGACGGGACATCGTCAACCATTGTTGAAACCTCCTTATGGCTGCTTGCTGTTACTGGTCGGAACGTTGGGCTGGTTCCCGGCCGGAGCTTTCGCAACTGATACCAAGACGCAGGGATCTCTAGGAGGCGTCTACTTTAGGGCTGAGTGCCCGATCGGCTCCTTCTTGGTGGGCTTCTCCGGGCGAACGGGCGCCTGGATCGATCAAATCGCTCCGGTCTGTGAGCCCTTGTCACCGAACAAGCAGACATTCGGTAAATTCACCGTCGGCGCCACAATCGGGACGAGTACCGGAGGGACACCGGATCATAGCCGCTGCCCGGCACATACGGTCGTACGTGTGACGAGACATTCAATGACCATCGGTGAGAACGCACAGCTCAAGTTTGTCGAATCGATCTCCTACGACTGCTTTACGACCGCGGGCGCGTTCCGCAGCGACGGCCGCCGGATCTTCGGCCATCCCACAGAGCTTCCCGTAATCGACACGACGTCGAAGCCGCTCGATACCTTGACACAATGTCCTCAGGGCGAATTCGCCCGAGGCTTCCATGGCAGGGCCGGCCAGTTTCTCAATGCGCTCGGTCTGATCTGTGGCCCTCTTGTGCCTCGCAAATCCGGCACGGCAGTACCGTCTGACGCTCCACACACGACCGCCGCATTTCCGACCGCTCCCACGATCAACCTACCTCAAGGCTTCTTGGTCAAAGGCAAGGGCGTTTTTCAGATCACCCCCTCGAAGTATCTCACCGGGACGCAGGCCCAGATTCAATTGAAGTGGCTGAACCCGCCGGCCCATTTCCAAGGCAAGGGCCTCGACTTTTACACCTACGAGGTGCCGATGAGTCTGATCGCCGGTCCGAGCGGCATTGCGGCGCCGGATAGTTATTTAGCTCCAGGGACATGGGAAATGCGCGTGCGCATCAATCAGCCCAAGGTGGGTGATTGGAGCCAGCCCGTGCGGTTTGAGTACTACCTCCAGAATCCGGCTGTCGCTCCGAGAGCCGAAACGCCATTGAGTGTGGAAGGGCAAAAGAAACGTTCGACCATGGGCGGCGGGACAAGCGCGTTCCGGCCGCAAACGACACCATCGGCAGGCCTCGGGAACACCACCGTGATCTTGCCGCGTGGGATAGACGAGAAAGGCGGATCAGAGAGCAACCAGACCGTGGACATGCCGGTCGAAATGGAGAAGCAGCCATGACGGAGGGAAGCTGACCGTTCAATGGAATGGATGAGAAGAGTATAGAACCTATCTCACAATGGGTGTTCCGGTCAGAACTGGTCATGCCCGCGAGAGCGGGCATCCAGAAAGATCTGAAAATGCTGGATTCCCGCCTGCGCGGGAATGACGACAATAGATCCCCATCCCATCATGAAGGAGTTTTGAGATAGGTTCTAGTTCCCGGAACCGGGGTCTTGCCCCGGAAATGATGTCGAGCGGCCTCGCGTTCACCGGCTCACAAGGAAAGGAAGGCAGCCATGCGAAAACCATCAGTATCCCTTCCAGGAATTGCCGGCGTGGCAGGAGTCGCACTTCTGGTTGTGGTTCTTGCTTCGCCCCCTGCCTCCTACCCCTCAGCGTTCGGAACTACCCCCGATGAACCAGAACCAACATTGGTTCCCACAACCTGCAGTCCCCCTAGACTCACGGGACAGCCACAGTTTCTCGGCATTCCGAAAGGAACGGCAAAGTATCCATTTAGCGGCATCTGTACAAGCCCGGACAGGCCCGGAGCTCAACTAACCTACCGATTGGAAGGATCATGGTCCCCGTCGGAGAAAGATCCGAACAAACCCAATGCGTCCGAGGCGATCGAAATAACAGGATTTGAACCGTTCATTCCCATTCGCGAACCCGGTGGCAGCATTTTCATGTACTGGATGGCGCGATGCAAACAAGATCCATGGTTGCAGCCAGAAGGGGCGAACTGCCGCATCAGCGGCACGTTTATCCCGGACGACCTGCGTGAAGCCGTTCCAGATTTGCTGTCGCTAAACTTTCCAAAGACCGAGAATATGATTGCCCCTGCTGATCGGCAACGCCTGTCCTCGCAATATCTACGACTCAATTCCCCCGTCGCGGGGACAAAGCGAATCCCTGGGGTAATGGGAAAGACCAAGGACATGTTCACCATCACCAACCCCCGGTGGAATGCTGTCGTGCAGCAGGGCCAGCTCTTCATCAAGGCCGATCTGCCAGAAATCGGAGCGACTCAGGTGACGCAACTGGAATTGCAGTGGCTGGACGCGCCGCCCGATAAACCCTATCTCAACCCCTTCATTGTGGATACGACACAATTGCTTCAAGGCTATCAGGTGGACCCGCGCGTCACCAGAGGACACGAGGGTCGTTGGGAAGTGCGCGCGCGATCCAGTGGCAAAGCGGTGCCGGGACCATGGAGCTTCCCGGTGCAGTTTCGACTATTCCTGACGCAGCCGACTCAATCCAAGAGGCAGAGCTCTCCTGTGCAGCAAACTGCTCCGTTGCCCTCCTCGTCGGTCATGCAACCCTCGGCTGTTCCACAAGCGACTCCCCTGCCTCCTCCTTCAGTCATGCAGGCGCCGGCCCCGAGCAGCGCTCCCACGCAGATGCGGCGCTCGCCTTTCATGTCGCGGGGGGTGGACAAGAAAGGCGGAACGGAAAGGAATCAGACGGTGGATGCACCGGCTGAGACGGAGAAGAAACCGTGACGGGTCACTGCCGACTGTATCCATACGGCAGGAGGTGAGGATGAATGATCAACGCCAACGACTTCATTACTTGATTCTGGTGGCGCTGTGCTTCGTGCTTGGACTCTGCGCCAGGCCTGCCCTCGCGACGGATCTTCCCGTCTATGGTGGTTTGGGCGGGAATGATTTCAGGGCCGAGTGCCCGAAGGGATCGTATCTGGTCGGCCTTGCGGGGAGAACCGGCGAATGGGTGGATCGTATCGCACCGGTCTGTGCTCCGTGGGTGGCAGCCAGGCAGGCTTTCGGCGCGCCGTCCGTCGGCCCCTCTCATGGGGCTAGCACCGGAGGGCAAGAACGCCATAAGAGCTGCTGGAATGAATTTGTGGGCAGGGTCTATGTCGTCCAGTCTTGGAAGATTGATGTCCTTCGATCGGACAATCACTATGTGCAGCGCATTAAAGCGTATTGTGCTTCCATGCTGCCATCTGTAAAGAGTATGAGTTTCTACTTCGGGGACAAAGACCCCTATGACGAGAATGTTTCATTCGGTCCCTTTGGAACGAGACCACCGGAACAGAGCTGTCCTGCCGGTGAAGTTGCCGTAGGCATTCGTACACGCGCCGGGCAATTCGTCGATGCCATAGGACTGATCTGCGGACCTCGTCCTCCAAGCTTCGGTGCAGCTGCGACAAAACCACTCGGTCCTCTCGTCCAGGCCCCATCGTCTGCCGTGACCATGAATCCCCAAGCTAAAAATACGAAGATCGCCGCCGACATGTTCGTCATTACCAAGCCAGCCTCCGGCGACAAGATTGCGCAAGGCCAGCTCGTCATCACTGCGACGCCGCCGAAGGTGGGCGCGACCAACGTCACCGAGTTGGAGCTGCGATTCCTCGATGCCCCGTCGGCTCAGCGGGACTCCTATCCCTATTACACCGTCTTCTCCGTCGGTACTGAGAATCTCGTTCAAGGGTACCCAGTCGCTCAAATTGTGACGGGAGCCTATTCGGGCCGTTGGCAAGTGCGCGCGCGGTCCAGCATGAAGACACCCCCCGGTCCCTGGAGCTACCCCGTGCAGTTTCAGCTCATGAAGGCATCCCAGCAGCAGTCATCTCCCATACAGACATCGCCGTTGCCCTCCTCGTCGGTCATGCAACCCTCGGCTGTTCCACAAGCGACTCCCCTGCCTCCTCCTTCTGTCATGCAGGCGCCGCCACCGAGCAGCAGCGCCAGCACGCAGATGAGGCGCTCGCCCTTCATGTCGCGGGGGGTGGAGGGTCAGGAGGCCGACGAGCCACCTCGTCCTACCGAGAGGAAACCGTGAACCAGTTGCCGATATAACCGACGACGGACAAGTGAAAAGAAAGCGAACGACTGATGCCAATCGACAGACCGACTGTCATGGGGAGGTCAGCATGCTGAAACGACACTGGCTGCCCAGAAAAACTGCCCTCGTAGCTCTGGCCCTCGCCCTATCGTGCTTTGCGTTTCCGACAATGCCGGTCCAGGCAAATTTTCTCAAGCAGTTGTATAACCTCCACAAATGTCTGACGTTTTTTGGGGTCTTCTGCGACATGTCCGAAACAGTGGAGGGAACTGGTCCCCCGGCGCAACCCATTCCGGTCACCTGCTCACCACCGCTGCTGAATGGCCTTCCGCAGTTCCTGTCCTGGCCGAAAGGTTCGGCCAAATACCGGTTCCAGAGCACCTGCACCAGTCCTGCCGTACCCAACGCGTTCATGACGGCGCGCTGGGAAGGATCGTGGACGCCGGCGGAAACGAAAACCGACCGCCCCAATGCTTCCGAGACCTTGGAAGTCACTGGGTGGGAACCGTTTCTTCCCAATCGCACGCCTGGCGGCAAGATTTTCATGTTTTTCACCGCGCGCTGTACGCGAGACCCGTGGTTGCAATCCGGAGGATGCACTCCTTACGGCGTCTATGCGCCGGACGACTTCCGCGAAGCAGTCCCCGATATCGACAAGCAGAGTTTCCCAAGGACCGGTGACGTGATCTCGCCAGCGGATAAGAAGCGGCTGTATGCCGAATATCGGCGGGCGAACCCGCTTCCCGGTGAACGACTTGGCATTCGACAGCGCATTCCGTCGCAGATTGTCCAAGCGCCGACACCGGCGGACACGGGCGTCGTGCAAAAACCGAGATCCAACCCGAATATCTTTTCACGCGGAACAGAAGCCATGGATGTTCCACAAGCGGAAGCAGGCGTGCCCGATCAATCGGCTGATACCACCGCCTCTTTGGAAAGCGTGCCTGATACTTCGCCCACCCCTCCGATCACCGTCACGCTCGACCAAGCGCTCCACTTCCAGTCCGCGAAGGGCGACGATGTGCTTGTGGCCGCCGGCGTCTATGAAATCGAGCCGGTACTGGATCTCCAACTGAGTTTGTCCAAAGAAGGACAGCAAGCGATCTTGTTGCCGGCTGAACAGGACCAGCACGCTGAACCACTGACCCATCCAGTGGCCATACTGGTGCAAGAAGAACAGACTGAGAGGCGCCATTTGATCCTCTTGATGCCGTACGGCCAACGCTTCGATGTCGTCGGATCGTCCTCCGGTATCCAATCGCGAGGCCCGGGAATGGTCGCTCTCAAGCGCCCCAGCGTGCAGGCAAAGGAAGCGATGACAGCCCCCACTCCCAATACTCCGGCCCCCCTAACACCACAGTGCCGGCCGAATCCCAACCCGTTTGGTCCTCGGTGGATTCCTGTTCCTTGTACGATGCCCACGCCGCCGCCTCCCTATTTTGATGGGAGCAACCTGCTGCATGCCTGCGTGAACAACATCACCGGCGCATTCCGCCTCGTACAACCCTCGGGTGGCTGCACGGCAGAAAACGATGAGGTGAAAGTTAAATGGCAACTCGTGCCATAACATGCGTGACGGCAACTCGCCAGACTGTTTGGAGGAACCTTTCTCTACGAAGGCGCATGTCCATAGGAGGACAAGAATGAGATCACGGTGTTTTCGTTTGGGAGCGGTCGTGCTCGCAGGATTCGCGCTGACGATCGGTTGCTTGTCGATGATTTCAAGCTCGAGCGTCTTTGCGGCCGAATTCGGCATGGTGGAAATCGTCGTTCACGATCCGAACGGGACGCGCATCTCAAACGCCGACTTGTGTCTGGCCATGCCGGGACAAAACGCACGGAAAATGACGGATTCGAACGGCTCCTACAAGACAACCCTGCCGATCGGATCGACCACGATCCGTGTGTATAAGAGCGGCTATGCCAACGCGCAAGAGACTGTGACGATGACCAATGGGGCCAACCTGGTCCGATTCATTCAACTGCAACCAGGTCAGGCGACTCCGTTACCGAGCGATTGTGGGAGTATTACCGCGACGACAACTCCTGGGAACTCCTGCGATGTGCTCACCAAGTTTCAGGTAGACGGTCCGACGACCACGACCAACCGGCAATTGGCGGTCCTCTTGGAATTCAGCAGTCCTCCGGAGTCGTATCGAATTACAGAATTCTCGGCGGCTGAACGATATCCCGAGTCTCAATTCAAATCGGATGTCGCCTTCAGCAAAAAGAATGTGCCGTGGGTGCGTCACGGGCTTGGGGGCACGTCACTCACGACGTTCTTTACCTTGACCGAGCCACATTATGGGACTCACTCGATCTATATCCAGACACGCCGGTACCAGTCCGGCTGTATTTCGTCGCCCCGCGTGGCGAGCGTCATCTTGGCTCCAGCCAGCCTTCAAACTCATGTGCTGACCGGCGAGGCCTTGAATCGTTTCGTGGCCGAAGCGAAGCGAAGGGGGTATCAATTCAGCCACAGGTTCACATTCAAGAAGAAAGACGGTTTCTGGAAGATGTGTGGCCCGAACGAAATGCTAGAACCGAAGTATCCGCGTCTTGGCCAGCGGCAATTGTCACCAGCCGTGGAGATGGTGGACGAAAGGATCGAGGCTGACTTCGAGATTTTTTCCGGTCCTGATCTTAACCCTTTTTGGGAGTTCCAGTACGCGCGTGCGCTCCATCCCGACCTGCCGGCAGTCGGCGACGGAGGAGGGGTGGTGGGTGACGGCAACATTCCCGGGAAACCGGCATTGTCATTCGAGAAATTTTCCGACATCGGTTGTCCCTACTGCACGGCACAGGGATTGAAGAATCTTCATCGCCGCCTCGAATGGACCCGCCTGATGTGGCGTACACCGGTTCCCAGCTCACCGCTTGATGATCAAAGCCTGACCGTCTGCAAACGCCGATCGCAAGGGGAACCGTGGCTCATTCAACTAAAAATTCGAGGTCCGGCGGGAGAAGACCCCATCAACGCCCTTGGGGATCTGCGGGTGATCACACCGCAAGACTTACGGCTTGCCCCGCCTCCAAGGATCATCCTGCCGCGCGGGGTTGAAGGGGAAGGCGGTGGGGAGGACAACCAGACGGTGGATGTACCAGTGGAGCCAGAGAAGAAACCGTGACAATGCAATCGATCAAGCGGAGTCACATCGCGTCGAGCTCGGACGTTCGATCGCTACTCTTGCATTTGAACTTCTGTGCTATTCCGTCGACATATGTATTGAGTGGAATTGCTTCATGGGATCGAAGCGCCCAGTCCAGCACATGGGTCAATGGAAGGACGATCAAAATGTGTTCCGCTTCAGCCTAGGAGGTCGGAAAATGCAGATGAGGGTCCGAGGATTCGCGGTGCTTTTGCTCGCAGCTTGGGTGCTCTGGATCTCCGATGTTTCCGCCGGTGTAACTGGGAGCCTGGGACAATCAATTACGGCGGCACAGTTTACCGGAAGCTTCGACCTCACCTGCGCTCAGGGTCGCCTGGCGACGGGGATCGAGGTCACGTCCACAGCATCGTCAATCCGTCAGATCCGAGTCCGGTGCACCCTGAAAGCTTCCGATAACCGGAGTTGGACAAACCCGCCGAATCACGCATTCACCCAGTTCAGTCCTGGAATGCCCCCGCTTCCGCCACTACAGGGGAATCCGCAACCGAATCCGGAGCCTGCTTCCAGCAGCGTCGCAAACTGTCCGCCAAATGAGTACATCAAGGAATTTAATGCGTTTCTGAGCGTGCCTGGTTCTAGCGCACCCATGAGTCCAGCGATGGCATTGAACAGAACCATGAAGCGGATACGAATAGGATGCCGGCCGACGAATGCGTTCGGGATGATTGTGGGGAACCCACCTAATCCGGCTGAGGCTGGAGCTATGGCGACGGCGGGTGCCTGGAATCAGGTGAATCTCCCCTGCCCCTTTAGTGGTGTCGCCAACGGAGCCCGTGGGGGCATTACTATGGGGGTTGTCAAGACCCTTCAGTTCAAGTGCATCGAGCCATCGAGGCTGCCGTTCACCGCGCTGGAGCCGACGTTTCTTCACCCACGTTGCGTAAACTGTCATGCGGTGGTGGCTGAAAATTTCCAGAATGATCCGCAAGTGAACGGCAATGGAGGTTTGCCATTTGGTCACCCAGTAACCAACTCCACGACGAACAACAACTCAATGCAAAATGGGCAAGGCTGCCGCCTGTGTCATCAAGATAGTCTTTTGCCCACTCAGGGAAGCATCAACCCGGGATGGCATGCCCCTGCTGGCGGCAACTTTCGGGATGACCCCACTGGTCTTATGGGCCGCTGTTTGTCCGGCCAGGGAGGCAGCCCGACCGCAGTTGCGCATTTGCGAGAAGACAAGTTGATTCTCTGGGCGATTGGCGACGGTCGAATCCCTGATGCGCAAGGTCAGCCGCCAAATCGGCGACGGCCCACTGCGCCCCCGCACGATATCGAGACTTGGCGGAACGCCGTCAATGCCTGGGCAGCCAATGGTTTTGCCTGTCAATAGCGGAATTATGGTCGACAATGATGCCTCAACGGCTTCTTCGTCACCGCAGCGCCCCCACCCAGATGCGGCGCTCGCCGTCGATGATCGTGCCACGCGGGGTGGAAGCGAAAGGCGGAGGACAGCTCAACGAAATGGAGAAGAAGCCGTGACCTACTCTGCCTTTCAGTCAAATTAGGAGGATCTATGCGCCCTCGTTGGCGAAGCTGCATGTTGTTGGTCGCATCAGCGATGGCCTTTGCTGGGGTTGATACCGTCTACGCGGATGAGCAACACCAGTGTTTCTTCGAGTCGATCCAAGCCACATTCACGGTCGAAACATCCACCTATCGCGTGGAAGCAGGCTGTATGTACTACCACCCGCTGGAGGGTCCTGTCCCAGCGCAGCGCCTTCGATCTCACTGGTCCTCTGTAGGTACTTACGATTCGCGCACCGGCGTGGCCAGGGAAGACGTCACGATCAAGGAGTATGGAGATGGTGGAACCGTTACCACGACGCTGTCTTGTCCGGGCGATCCGTGGCTGAATCCGTCAACGCTGCCCGGGATGGTCAGATGTAAAAACCCTACTTTTGAGACGAGGGGAGTAGATCCTAGAATTGGATGGTTTCAGCATTTACGCGAGGGATTCTATTCCATATCCAAAATGAAAGTTGGCCCACTCCCGAATTCCACGGGTTTCCCTTACAATCGCGCCTCGGTGATCGCTCAGCGCGACGCAGCGCTCAAGGCCGAAGCGGCCGCAGAGGCCGCAGCCTTGGCCAGAACGAACAAACGCATACGGCAGGGGGTGCCGAAAGGGCCGGCCGTGGTCTTCCCGACCATTCTACTGCCGACCCCTGGCCAGCGCTTCCTCAATCAGACCGCCGTTCCCATCAAACTTGCCCCGCCGAATGGATGGGGAGACACTCAGGTCGGGCTGGATGGTAAGCCAGTGAACAGCAATCGTTTGTATACGGTGCGGCTCGAACGCAAAGATGCGACGGGAAACTGGGTGCCGCACGCGACGCTGCCGGTTGGAGCCGTGCAAGCGGAATCGGCAGCGGGATACATGGGTTTCGGGGCAGGCGCCCCTCCTGGAGGTATGACGGTGGCTGGGACATGGCGTCTGAACGCGCAGATGACGTCTCCGTTGCAAACCGGCTGGAGCAACTGGGTCGAATTTGTCGTGCTGGCGCCGCCGTCAAAGACTCAAGCGCAACGCGCACCGAAGAGGTTCGGCCCGTAGTGCGCCGGTCAAGCGTGGGAAAGGTTCCAGGAACCGTTGTCTGGTCTCTGAAATGATGTCGAGCGGGCGCGCGTTCGCGACCAATTGCCGCAGTGTCCCCGAGGACATTAGGGAGACGACGATGGACAGATTCATCAGGGGCGTTTTGATCTCGCTTGTTTCGGTCCTGTACGTGCACACCGGACACGCAGCACAAACCGGCACGATGGGTCTTGCGGAAGGTAGGGCGGCCTCGACTCAGTGTCCGAACAAGACCTATTTAGCCGGCTTCGCCGTCCAGTATGATGCAGTGATGTCAGGCCTCCACCCATATTGTGTCAACATGGCGCCGGACGGCTCATGGTCTGGCGGCGCGCAAATTCATCTCGATCGTCCAATGAGCGAGGCGAATCTTGGGGGAATGCGGAAGGACCTGTTTTGTCCGATGGACTTTTACGCGCTCGGGTTTCGCGGCAAGTCCCACGTTTACGGCGTGCACGCGATCATGCACTTTACCTTGACCTGTCAGAACCTGAAAACCGGCGCCCTCTGGGAGCATACGGTGGGTCCTCCTGGAAACCCTTCTTTGACCGAATGGCGTGGCGACCGCTGTGCCGATGATGCGGTGGCCGATGGCGTGTTCGGCTTGGTCAACGGGGGGACGATCATCCAGTTCGGTTTCTCGTGCGCGCAGACGCAGCCTGCCGCGAAGCTGGCCAGAACGAATAAGAAGATGCGTATGGGGGCTGCGCAGGGGCTCGGTGTTTTTGCGGTCCCGACTATTCAATCGCCGGCCCAAGGGGCGCGCTTTTTCAGCTATACCTCGGTGCCCATCAAGATTGCCGCTCCAAAGGGAGTCGCACCGGTATCATATCTGGTAAGTCTCGAACGCAAGAACGCGCAGGGTCTGTGGACGTTGGTGACCAATCTTCCCGTGGGCGCGGCTGAGGCATCCTCGCCGTCGGGATATCTCGGATGGGGCGCGGCGGGAAGCGGCCGCGGTCCGGCTATGATCGCTGGCCCTGGAACCTACCGAGTCAGCGCTCAAGTGTCGTCGCCGCGACAAACCGAATGGAGTCCGCCGATGGAGTTTGTGGTGACTGATCCCAACAAGGCGATTCGAAAGGCGCCCAAAATGTTTGGACGTTGATGGTTTCGAGAGCTTTTTCGTTTCAGAGCCTGACGTCGCTCCTCCACGATCACTTGGTGTCGGTGTTACACCCATCGTGGCGGCGGGGAGGTGGGCCGTGAACCTTTCGGGCTCCCTTTTCGATCTACTTCGTAGCGGCGTTCGTCGTTATGCGGGATGGGGGCGACGGTGCCGTTGCTGGGCGGCGAAACCCTATGGGCAGGAGGATCCCATGATGATTCATCGTTCCGCCAGGTTGGCATTGAGCATCGGACTCTTTCATGCCGTCGGTCTCCTGGGGTCCGCCCAAGGCGCTGGATTCAGTGGAGTCGGCAGCGCCCCCTGTGGGGCCGGGACTAAGAATCTCATCGGTACCTTCTCGTCGAACGTCGCCAACTATGCTACGACAGACACCTGCACGACAAAGGGAAGCTTGGGGGCGCCGATCACCTTTCCCTACAAGGCTGAGGGCAGGTTCTCGGACAATATCGCCGTGGAGACGATCGAAGTGCCTGCCGCTCCGATTAATCAACCCGGCCATCCCTACGGCAGATGGTCCACGACCTATTCGTGTCAGACAGATCCTTGGCTGACCCCTGATCCGTTTCCGAATGAGGTGCGTGAACCGGTTGTGAAGTGCCAGATCATTTCACAGCATGACTTCAGCCCGACGTGGGGCCCGCTCAAGGACGGAGAGATCGACAAGCCGCTTGACCGCCTGTATGAGGCCTGGCGCAAACATAAACCGTTAACTTCGTATTATCTTGCGCCGCAACAGCGCCAAGCGTTGGCGAGCAAGCGCGAGAACGACTTGCGGGCGGAGGCTGAGGCACTCGCGAAGGCGAAAAGGGAAAAACGTCGTGCTGCGCAACGGCTTCAAGGGGCAACTGAAGCACCGTCCCAATACCGCGCAAGCCTGGCTCCGATTATCTTGGCGCCAACGGGTGGACAGCGGTTCTACAACGGAACTGTCGTGCCCATCAGGCTGGGGCCCCCGCCGCAATGGGCCGATGCCAATGTCGGCCTCGATGGCGCCCCTATCACGACGGCGCGGAGCGTGACGTTCTACCTCGTCCGTCTGGAACGAAGGGACGCTCAAGGAAATTGGGTGTACTATGGTGCGCACACCGTCTCCGCCGCGGATGCAAGATCAACCAGCGGCTATACCGGCTTCGGAGCCGGAGGGCCGCCCGTCGGTAATGCGACCCCTGGGGTTTGGCGCCTCAGTGCTCAGGTCTCATTGCCACAACGATCAGGCTGGAGCAACTGGGTCGAGTTTGTCGTGATGGCGCCGGTCTCGGTCCCCAACAGCAGGGTTCAGAAGGGCCCGAAGATGTTCGGGCAGTAGGGAGACCGCCAAAAGCGAGAAAAGTTCCAGAAATTTTTCTCTTGCCTCACAACGAGGTCCAGACTCAACAGGAGGTGGGATTGTGAGTCGGAAAATCGTATTGATGATTGGAATCGTCCTTGCGGTATCGACTGGAGATTCGGTGTATGCGGATGATCCTAATTCACATCAGTGTTTCTTCGAGTCGATCCAGGCGACGTACAAGGCTGGAACAGCCACCTATCGCGTGGGAGCACTGTGTAAGCAGTACTCACCGGGGGGAATTTTCCAGGAGTCGGTTTCCACGTCGATGCGCTGGTCCTCCCAAGGTTCTTACGATTCCCGCACTGGGTTGGTGAGAGAAGACGTCTCGGTGATATCCTATAATGCTACTGCAACCGTCACAACGACTCTGTCTTGTCCAAGCGATCCGTGGCTGGGGCCGAATCTAGGGCCCGGGACGGTGGTATGTGCGAACCCTACATTTAGGACGAGCGGAGGGAACGATGTTACAAGTCCATGGTCACTGTACTTGCAAGAGGGATTTTATAGTACGGCCCCAGACCTGCAAAAACCTTCCCCACTCCCGAATTCCACCGGTTTTGCCTATGATCGTGCAAAACTTATCGCTCAACGCGATGACGTAGCGCAGGCCGAAGCGCAGGCAGAGGCCCATGCCCGAGCCAGGGAGGAGCAAGCCAGAAACAGCCGGCTCTCGAAGGGTATTCAGAAAATGCCGCGGGTCGCGCCGATCATTCAGTTGCCGGCTGCGAATGCGCTCTTTCTTGAATATTCCACCGTGCCGATCAAGCTCCAGCCTCCGCAAGGCTTCGCGACCACCTCGTTGCTGGTGAAGCTTGAGCGGCTCAACCCGCAGGGCCAATGGGCGATCGTCACGCACCTTCCGCTCAGCATCGCGGAGGCCACCTCGCCGAGCGGATACACAGGCTGGGGTGCCGGTGGAAACGGCAGGAGTGGGCAAATGGTCGCCACACCAGGGACCTATCGGGTGAGCGCACAAGTCTCCTACCCGAAAAAAACCGTGTGGAGCCTGCCGGTGCAGTTTGTCGTGATCACCCCAAACAAGGCGATCCAGAAGGGGCCGAAGCTATTTGGCCAGTAACCTAATGGAGGTCTCATGCTGTCTCAGAGAACGAGGTGGTTCGCCGTGCTGTCCCTTGTCGGCTGGCTCTTGTGCACGATGGATTCCCCTGCCGTCGCCGGCTCGTCAGCCGTCGATCCATGCAAAGTGGTGACGACAGCAGAGGTCGAACAGACCATCGGCAAACTGAAAGGCACGCCGAAGGCCGACAAGGAAGGCGATGCCGCCTGGTGCAACTACGAATTCACGAACGGAAAGGACGCGATGGAAGTGTGGGTCTTTCCCGCCGATGGGCTTGAACGGGCCAAGCGAAAAGCGAAGCAAACCGTAGCCGTCAAGGGGTTGGGTGATGAGGCGTTCTTAACGCGCGGCATGTTCGGCCTCGACTATGTCGATCTCTACATCAAGAAAGGTAACACGACCGTCAAGCTGGCACTCAAAGAAACAGCGGGAGACGAGGAGAAACTGAAGATGTTGGGCCAGAAAGCGGTGGGGCGGTTCTAGGTTCTCCCTGCGTATCGTGCCTCTCAGATCTCCCGCAGCAGCGACATCACTAGTGCCGACGACTCCCTCTCTGACCTCCCGGTCAGGAATGCCTCTCTGCTGGGTTGGTCGGGAGAGCGATCCAGAATGTTCATCATCGAACAGCCGTATGAGTTTCGGCCAACTTTGAACGTGGTCGCGTCAACTCACGACCAGGGCATGGATCAGCGCGTCATGCCTTTCCACCGAAAACACCCAGAAATAGCAGCTATTTTTCCATTCAGTAGTTGACCGCAGGCCTCTTTCCCCAGTATTCTCGCCTCCCCCAGCCCAGACCACTGGGGGCCGTCCATCTTCCGCAGCCGCGGAGGTTGCCTGTGAGTGCGAGGCCGTCTTGTCGAACCACTCCTGCCCTTTTCCCAGCCTGTGCCGCTTTCCTTGAACCTTCTGCCGCATCCCCGCGACTCACTCAGCAGGATGATGTGGCAAAACTCCATCGTCGAGGAGCAGTCATGATCGTCGTCGTCGCCGTCGCGATGATGTTGGGTGTGGGGGGCATGCCTCTGGACGCAAGGGCCGCTACGACAGAAGATTTCCACGGCGCCATTGTACAACAGCGCGCAGTGGCACCATCGAGGCAAGAGACCTCCTCACCGCAAGCGCCGACTGACCCCGCTGTGACACCAATCAATGCGGCGGGGAAGGACTGCGATGGACAACCTCCATCGGCCGGCTCCATCACGGCCATGCTCAGGCGCTTGGTTGATACGTCGGCCAACGTCCGCGGCGTGCAGTGCCCGATCCCGCCGATTCCAGACTCTCAACCCATACAGGAGCCACAGCCATGAGCCGTTTCGCATCCAGTTTCGGGTTTCGTATTTCGGGTTTCGCCCTCACACTACTGCCGATCCTGAGCGGTTGTGCATCGCTCGCCGACACACCAACATCCGCGTCATCAACCCAACCGCAGCTCACGGATCAGGTGATTGAGCGCTACATTCGCGCTCATCCTGAAGTCATCGAGCAATCCCTGCAGGCCCTGGAGACCAAGCGGGAAGCGGAGGAACGGGGGCGCCAAAAGATCGCCATCGGCAAGCGCCAGAAGGATCTTCTGAACGATCCCTCATCGCCTGTGAGCGGGAATCTCAACGGCGATGTCACCTTGGTCGAGTTCTTTGATTATCGCTGCGGATTCTGTAAGCGGGCGGCAAGCGCCGTCACGGAGTTGCAGAAAGAAGACCTGCGCGTGCGCGTCGTCTATAAGGATTTTCCGATTCTCGGCGAGCCATCAGAGCTTGCCGCAAAAGCAGCCCTATCCGCGCACATGCAAGGCAAACACCAGGTCTTTCACGAGGCGTTGCTCGCTTCCAAGGCGGAAATGACTAAGGACACGCTTCTTGCCATTGCCGGCGACGTCGGCCTCGATCAGAAACGACTTGAAGCGGATATGGCCAATCCGGAGTGGCAGACCGTGATCGACCGCAATCGTGCCTTGGCCAGAGACCTCGGCATTTCGGGCACGCCGGGGTTTATTGTGGGCACGGAACTCGTGCCGGGGGCGTTGGATGTCAACGGACTAAAGGAATTGATCGCGCGGGCGGGAGAGAAGAAATGAGATTGCAGCGTTATTCAATGATGAGAAAGGCGCCTTCTGGGTCCGCGGCGAACTGGGTGAGGTGATGTCGATGATCCCGCAACAACTGTTCAATATCGGACGTCGAGCAGTTGCTGCGACGAATCCAAACGACTTTAGGAGGTGGCCGATTAGGGAAATTGCAGTCGATGACCGGATCAAAGAAAGGAGTCAATGATGCGCGCACTCATTAACAGAACATTCGTCGTGCAGTGTTACCTTGCCTGTGCACTGTTCACCGGTGGAATCTCGTTTGTTCAAGCAGCCGATGATACCCAACCCCCGACCGTACCGGGCTCATCAGTGCCGGGATCAGACGACGTGCAGGACCGAGGCATCCAACGGGGACAGTTGGGCCAGCCGCTGGCTCCCATTCCCGTCCTGCCGAAGCGTCCCTCAGGGTTCTATTGTCTAAAGTCGAATAGGACGTGCTACTGCGATCGATCGAAGCAAGGTGACTGTGCATTGATGAGGGAACTCATCTGCGCGCCAGGTACCTATAAAGACACCACTCCCCTTGATGGGGAATGCACGGCATGGAAGCCTTGACGGGATTTACACCGAATACACCATTGGATTTGGAAGGAGGAATACCATGAAACGGTTTGCACTGAAGCTAGCTGTGGTGCTGGTACTTGCCTTGGAACTAGTGGTTGCATCGCCTTACCTCGCAATGGCCGGCAACGAAAGACAAGGAGGCCAACCGACCGACGCCCAAGAGCCTGGGCAGGGCGATCCATCTCAAACGCACTCGCCTTCGGGGGATGTACAAGAACGCGGCCTATCGCTGAGTCCCGGCGCAGGTCTAAGTTCGCCGGCCCTGCAACCACGTCCAACCGCATTCAAATGTGACGCGGCGACTCGAAAATGCAGGTGCTTTGAAGTGGAGGATTGCAACTGGATGAGACGGACCATTAGCCAGAGGTGCGTAATATCTGACAGTTGTACAAGTAACTGCACATGCACCATCAATTAGCCGGGTGAAGCAGCATGTGGCGACAAGCAAAGCCGTTCCGGCTCGTCCGTCAGACATCGAGCCGCTGCGTTAGCGGAGGCTCGGTTGCGACTGCGGCCGATCAGATACCGAAGCTCCAAGGGAAGCGAGCCGAGAAGACAACAACATGGCCCCGTCATTTCCCAGGGCAGAAAGGAAAGAGGTCTCATGTTCTTGTCAGAGCCGAGATATCAAGGACCCGTTCTTGCGGCAATGCTCCTGACACTGGTCGCTCAAGCGGAGGCGGCGCCAAAGCGCCCGTCGTCCACCGCGCAGGCCTGTACCCTGTCGGGAGAACAGCTCGGCGAACTCCAGGCCAAGAATCCCGGCGCCATGAACGCGTGCGGCGATCTGGCAAATCGCGCAGCAGCGCAAGGACGACCGTTCTCCTTCATGTGCGACGCCGGAGGCAAAGTCTCCTGCTGCGATGATCAACAGTGCATCACCGTGGTGGCGATGAAGCGATTGGTCCTTCCACCAATCGGCACAAGTCCGCCGGTCTTGCAGCGCCGCGGCGTGGAGGGCGAGCGGCCGGACGGCGGGATGGCCAATCCGTCCGATACGTCACCAGAGAGGAAGTGAGGAAGTACGGTATCGCCCTGTGATTGAGAGAGCTTAGGGTTTGACGAACCTTGGATCCGGCGAACCACGGAATCCTTGTGAGGGAGGATGTCTCATGAATACATGGGTTCATGCAATGAGACTCTTGTTCGGTCTGTCTCTCCTTACGGTCGGTTGTACGGCGCCGCCGGACCGGCCTTCAACAGAACTCGCTGAACCGAGCACGATCGTCACGGAAGTTCCAGTGATTCCGGATGAACCGTCGGTCGCTCAGGAACCTTCACTCGTTCAAGAAGCTCCAGCGTCCGAGATCTCTGGCGACGTGCAAGAGCGTGGAGTGAGTAAGCTCGCGCCCGGAGCCTTTGCGTCCGGCATGGCTATCCAGGGCGTTCTGGTTACCCCCGCCACGAATCTGTACCCAGGCGAGTTCGCCTTCCGAACTCAAAAAGGCTACTACCTCACAGCGATCGGGGGCGGTGGCAGGGCGACCGATCCGACCATCATTACGAGCGCCACATCGGCGGGTCCTTGGGAGAAATTCAAGCTGGTGATCGCCACGCCGCCGTCGCCCCATGACAAGACCGTTCAGACGTCCGGCGGCAACTACGTCACTGCGGTCGGCGGCGGAGGGCGCACGAGCGACGTCCTTCACACTGATGCGACTCAGCCAAGAGACTGGGAACGGTTCAGGCTGATCGACCTCGGCGTCGGCATTCCCGCTGCTCCCACCTACTATGGCATTCAGACGATCAAAGGCCGCTATCTCACAGCCATGGGAGCGGGTGGCAAGTATCAGGATGCCATCCACACCGATGCCACGCAGATTAAGGGGTGGGAACAGTTCAGGATCGTGAAGTGCGGCGATCCGGGATCGACCTACGAGTACGGAATCTTGGCTGCCGATGGCAACTTCCTGACCACCAGTAAGGGTGGCGGTTCATCCAACTATGTCGTGCTCAGCGCCCCATCCGGCGTTGGGGCAAAATTCAAGTTCTTCCGGCAGACGGATGGCACGTATGCCTTTCAAACAGAGAACGGCGTGAATTACCTGACGGCGCTGGGTGGCGGAGGGCAGGTGCAAAAATACGTCAACTGCGACCCCGGGTTTTTCGGCGCCTGCCTCTCTGGGTTCTCGACCATCTTCCATACCGATGCCACGCAGGTGAAGAGCTGGGAGAAATTTAAAGTGATCGATCAGGGCAACTGCACCTATTCGATTCAGACATCCAGTGGATTCTTTATGGGCATCTACAAAGATTCGACAGGCCACATGTCGTTGACGACGCGTCGCGACGGCGCGCCGACGCCGAACGAGAAGTTTCAGTTGACCGTGTTCGGCCTTGCGTCGCCGCAGATTATCCAGTGATGGAGCTGAATTGCGGAGATGCGTGAGCATAAACACCCGGACACAGCTGTCATCCACCCACGTCCGTTTTGGCGACGGAGACACGATGGTGCGTTGCAGGGTCTTGCGCTGATCAGTTGAGATGGAATGGATATGATGAGTGTCCCGGCTGGGAAAGAGGGTAAACGAACCCGCAAGCGACGAAAGGATTCCTGTTGTGAGAACCTCAGCAGGCCAAAGGCCAGAGAGGACGGTGCGTAATGATGAGCAGCAGCTTGATCCGATGCGGAGTGGCGATGTTTCTGATGTATGTATGCCTGGTTCACGCTCTACCGGCTGGAGCGGAACCGATAAAAAATCCGGAGAAATGCAAGGGAGGTGTTCCCGACGGAGCGTTTCATTGTTTGAATAAGCCTGGGCAGTGGGTCGAGTGCAACGGGAGCGGAGACTACATGTGCTGTGCCCCTAATACGCAGGGCGGAAAAGATTGTGAGCAGATCGAAAGCTTTCAGACTCCCAAGAATCCAAAAGCCAATCTAGGCGCAGTTCAGGGTGGGCAGTTTCAGGTCGCGCCGACAAATCCTCCGCCACGAACTACTCCCGTCCCAAAAGCGGGCATGAGCCCTGCGGTCAAGCGTCGTGGTGTGGAAGGGGATCAGCCGGACGGCGGGATGGCCGATCCGTCCGGTACGTCACCAGAGACGAAATGAGGGTGGCCGTGAACTTTGGGTATGTTGGAGCGACTAAGATGCAGCCGCACCGCACAACGACAACAAAAGGAACACTTGCCATGATTCCCACCCGCGCAGCGTTCGGACTGTTTGCACTTGGCGTGCTGTGCTGGAACGTGACGGCACCTCTCTCAGATGTTCAGGCAGCCGAGATTCCACCTGCTACCCAGGCCTCGGAAGCACAGAAGCCAGACTTGGCGGAGGCAGACAATGTGCCAGATCCGGTGCACGAGCGAGGTCTGGAACAAGGTGCTGTGCCGGCGCCTCCCTACTCGTGTGGCTCAGGAGTCTGTCTCTGCGCTGGTCAGAACAACTGCAGTCAGATGACGCAGCCTCAACCCTGCAAGCGGGAAAAGTTTTGTGTCGGCCAGACGGCCGGTCCTCCGCCTCCCCTCCCCCCGCAGGAGCCGGCGCTCTCGAAGCGAATCATGCCGAATACGACTCGCACGACAAGCCTCAATCTGCTGATCTGCTCATGTCGGTCTGGGCAATGATGCCGGTGCGAGGTAGGTCGATGCTGCAGGGCAATTGGTTGGAGAGCAGAAGGAAGAAGGGCGTGGTCCACTGAAGCGGGGCAAGGAGTCCTGTTCATGGTTCGACAGGCTCACCACGAGCGAACTTCTGGGACACAAGACTAGAGAACGTGAATCGAGGGTATCGTGAATTCTCCTGCAGCGCGAAGGTCGTCACGAACTGTGATGACGCCTGCATGCAGCGCATGCAACCGAGATTGGAGCGTTTGAGGAGGCTACTCGAGACCGTGGCCGTAATGAAGAGAAGCTCACAGGAATCGAGAAAACCAACGGGGTCCAACCCCTTAATCTCTGATCAGATCACCCGCAGCAGCGACACCATCGTGCCGACGGTGAAGGTGGCAAGGATGATTACGAGGATCCACATGGCATGTTCTCCTGTCCTCAGGGCTGAAGTGTGGTTCTGCCTGTAGATCAGAGGAAAGCCCAGAATGTTCATCTTCGAACAGCAGCATGAGTTTCGGCCAACTTTGAACAGGGTAGCTTCAGCTCATGACCAGCGCATGGATCAGCGCGTCATGCCTTTCCACCGAAAACACCAAGAACTAGCAGCTATTTTTCCATTCCGTAGTTGACCGCAGGCCTCTTTCCCCAGTATTCTCGCCTCCCCGAGCCCAGAGCATCGGCGGGCCGTCCGTCTCAGCAGCCAACGAGGTTGTCGATGAGCGCGAGGCCGTCTTGTCGAACCACCCCTGCTCTTTTCCCAGCCTGTGCCGCTTTCCTTGAACCTTCTGCCGCCTCCCCGCGACCCACTCAGCAGAATGATGTGGCAAGATTCCATCGTCGAGGAACAGTCATGATCGTCATCGTCGCCGTCGCGATGGTGTTGGGTGTGGGGGGCATGCCTCTGGACGCCAGGGCGGCCACGATAGAAGATTCCCACGGCGCCAATGTTCAACAGCGCGCAGCAGCACCATCGAGACAAGAGACCTCCTTACCGCATGCGCCGACTGACCCCGCGGTGACACCAGCGAATGCGGCGGGGAAGGACTGCGATGGGCAACCTCCATCGGCCGGCTCCATCACGGCCAGGCTCAGGCGCTTGGTTGATACGTCGGCCAACGTCCGTGGCGTGCAGTGTCCGATCCCGCCGATTCCAAACTCGTCACCCATACAGGAGCCGCATCCATGAGCGGTTTCAGATCTAGTTTCAGGTCTCGGGTTTCGGGTTGCAAGTCTCAGGTTTCGGGATTTGGGTTTCGAGTTGCGGGGATCGCAATGGCCTTGACGCTGCTCGGCCCCTTCGTGACTTGGGCAGAGCCGGTGGCGATCGACCCAAGGCTCACGCCGGAACTTGAACGGGCGATCGAGCAGTACATCCGCACACACCCTGAAGTCATCGAGCAATCTCTGCAGGCGCTGGAGACCAAGCGGGAAGCGGAGGAACGGGCGCGCCAAAAGATCGCCATCGGCCATCGCCAGAAGGATCTCCTGCATGATCCAAGTTCCCCTGTCAGCGGAAATCTTGACGGCGAAATCACCGTCGTCGAGTTCTTCGACTATCGGTGCGGATTCTGTAAACGGGCCGGCGGCGCGGTCACTGAATTACAGAAAGAAGACCCGCGCGTGCGCGTCGTCTATAAGGATTTCCCGATTCTTGGCGAGCCGTCAGAGGTTGCCGCAAAAGCGGCCTTATCCGCGCACATGCAAGGCAAACATCAAGCATTTCATGAGGCAGTCCTCGCCAGCAAGCACGAGATCACGAAGGAGGAATTGCTGCGTCTTGCCGGCGAAGTCGGTCTTGACGCGACACGGCTCGAAGCCGACATGGCCAATCCTGAATGGCAGACCGTCATCGACCGTAATCGTGCCTTGGCCAAAGACCTCGGCATCACCGGCACGCCCGGTTTCATTGTCGGCACGGAGCTGGTGCCCGGCGCGCTGGACTTAAAGGGATTGAAAGACTTGATCGCGCGGGCGGGAGAGAAGAAATGAGATTGCAGCGCTATTCAATGATGAGAAAGGCGCCTTCCGGGTCCGTGGCGAACTGGGTGAGGGAATGTCGACGATCCCGCAGCAACCGTTCGATATCGGACGTCGAGCAGTTGCCGCAACGAATCCAGACGACTTTAGGGGGATGCCCGAACAGGAAACTGCGTTGATGGAAATCGGCATCCTTTGTGACAATGGCAAACCCCTGTTGCGCGGCATATTGCCACACAGCTTCGTCAGAAGCCTCTTTCAAGCCGATGTCGCGAACGTGCATGGAGTTGGGATACTCCTGTCGCAACATCGTAACGAGTCGATGGGAGAGGTTCTGGTCGAGCAGCACTTTCACTGCGACGGGAGGGAGACGAGTTTGCGTTCTCGGTCAGCGGCGAACTCGAGGCAGGCTCGAATATCCTCACGAGTGAGATCGGGAAAATCTTGGAGGATGGCCTGCTCCGTCATGCCGGAGGCGAGATATTCCAGCACGTCATACACGGTAATGCGGAGCCCGCGGATACAGGGCTTCCCGCCACGCTTGGCTGGATCGATCGTGATGCGGTCTTGGTAGGCCATGGAAGGGAGCCTAGCCCATGCAAGATGAAAGATCAAGCGAACGGCATTGTAAAAGTGAGTCACTTGAGAGAGTCATTTGCAATCTGGATAGAAGCTGTGCACGCCGGGGTTCATCGTCGGGACGGAACTCGTGCCGGGGGCGCTCGATGTGAAGGGCTTGAAGGACCTGATTGCGCGGGCGGGAAATGGGAAGTGAGTGGCTTGTCGCTAGCCCGCATTATTCACGAGGGGTCGTGACGAAACCGCTGAGACGCCAGGCGAGACGGGCACGCACAGCCGTGAGGAAGGGAGGCATACTTGAAACAGTATGTCGACCGACCGAGCGGCGAGCCTGCCCGCTTGGCTGCAGGAAACCGGCCGCCAAGCTTGTCGCAGCGGCGTATCGGCGGTTGCAGTGGAAGCCTTCGTGACTAATGCGGGCTAAGAGGAGGACACCATGCGATCGATCACTATGTTCGCAGCAACAGTTTTGCTGACCGGCAGTCTGGTAGGCGTGGCGGGGACGCCCCTGGCGTTGGCGGATGAGTCGCCCGTCTCGAGCACCCCATCCACCGGCACTGGGGGCGAGGCCGGCACGGCGACCACTGTCCAAGAGCCAACTCCGGCGACAACGGAGCCGGAAGGGTCCGGTCCTCCATCGGAGGCCGGCGAGGTGCAGGAACGCGGTGTCTTTGGAAATGCGCTGGAGCCCAAGATCTTCATGAATCCACAGGCCACAACACCGGTGCCGGCCACGAAAATTCCTCTTCCCGGAATTACCGCACCAAAGCCCGGTACGGTCCTGCCGCCAGATCGGTATCAAGCCCCGACGCCCAATCTCACGCTCATTGCGAACGGGCTACGATTGAATCACAAAAGTCTGACGACCTTAGTCACACTCCCGCCAAACCTACCCGTCAGCAAGCCGGTAGAGATCGGGATCATTTACAGTTCCCCGGCAGGCATTGGGCAGGCCAAACAATCGTACGCGGGCGGCACCGGAAACCAGTTTCTCTACCATGACAGGGAAGGGGACGGCAAACCTCGTGCGATGGAAATCGCCATTACCCTCACGGAGCCGAGCGCCGGCGAGGTTGGGATCTATCGCATGAAATGGCAGGCCAATCTCGATCCACTGTATGACGTGGCTATGGGCCGTTTCGAGTTCACGCTACTCAATTTTTGCGACAGCGCGGGTCAGACCGAGGTCCGCTTCCTATGGTCGCTGCCTGATTCTCGATCTATCTCCCAGAAGAGCTGGTCCACAGCCATTGTCCCGGACACCACACACATTCCAGAATTTCGCTGGGTGGGACTGGAAATAGGATGGTCACAGCCGTTGCACGAAGAGGTATTCAGATTTGTTGACGATGATCCTGGGTGGGTAGACGTGTTGACCTCTCTAGAAGAAACCGTGTTCGGTTTTGGTCAGCGCCTCTCTCCCGCTGATCTCCTGAATACCCCGACCGGAGCCCGGTGGGTAACAGGAGTCATAAAGGCAGAAAATGACTCCTGCAAGGCGAAGTTCAAGTATTGGCGAGCGAAGAATTTGCTCCGATACCCCACCCTCCAGCCGCATTAGCGAGAAGGAGCGCATCGCCTTCTGTGCCTTGAGGCATGCACCTCGTCTTGGAGATTGCGCGGCGGTTTTGAACCGGAAGGTTGGGCGACCGAGCCCGGATGGGGGGTAACGGTCCGTCATCTATGTGGTCTGGGCCTTGTGTCGGCTGTTGCCAGCGGTCCTATTGATGGGAGGCTCTGATGCGAACGATGGCTCTGTGGTTGGGCGCCGTGCTGATGGCGTGCGGATTGGGAAGTGCTTCGGTCAGCAATGAAGGGCTGGCAAACGAACGAACTCCGGCGAGCAATGCCGCGGAGGCGGGCGAGAGTGCGGCAGGCAGGGATCCGGCTCTGCCGTCAGAGGCCGGCCGGATGCAGGAGCGAACGGTGTGGTTGACGCAGCCGGTGCACTTCACTGGCGCGCAGGGGCAGGATGTGGTCGTCGGACCAGGCAGCTATCAGGTGGGAGCCGAGAGCACAAACCGTATCAGCCTCGTACCAACCGAGGATGGCGAGTCGGTGGTGATCGATGCGGCTAATTTGACGCACCAGCAGACGATCGAGAGTCCTGTTCCCGTCATCGTCCCCGATCCGGAGCAGCCGGATGTACTGCATCTGGCACTCCTCTTCCCGGCCGGAACTGGGTTGAACGCGATCGGAACCTATAGCGGAGTGAAGCCGCGTGCGGTGGCGAAGACCGCGATCGTCGTGCAGGCTATGCAGCTCGCGCCCACGCGGACCATGCAAATAGCGGCTACGGTGGCAGCCCCAACCGTGGTGATCTATGAAAATCCTAACTTTGGAGGTCGTAGTCAAACACTCGGTGTTGGTGGATATGTATTCGCTGAACTCAATGACCTTGCTTCCTCCATACGAGTACCAGCGGGTCTGGTCGCTGTCCTCTACGAACACGTCGATGCCGGTGGCGGCTACGGTCTGTCAGTAGACTTGCTGGAAGACCGCCCCGACCTCTCGCAGGTGAATTTTAACAATAAGCTCTCGTATATCTGTGTGTTCAGCAGTCCTGATCCTCAGGGGTTTATCTGGGCGCGAGGGAGTGTGCAAAATGGCCAATTTGTAGCCGGTCATTGGGAACGTCAACGAGCAAGCGGAACACCTGTCAATACCGTTGCTGTGGTCGCTCCGCTGTTAGCGCCCCATCCTGCGAACGCGCCACCGGCCTCCTGTGGCGGAGGGGTCATCGTGCGGGATCACCGAGGCCAGCCACTACCCCCCAACGATGTTGCGAACGACTCCGATGGTGATGGGCTCGGGGATCAGCTTGAGGCAGCTCTCGGAACCTGCGCATCGAGGACGAGTTCGGTCGCCGGGGTCAACTGTAATGGAATCGCCGATCCACGAGACACCGACGGCGACGGGCTGCAAGACGGCTGGGAGGTGCTGGGAAAGCGGACGACCAACAGTCAGAACCAGCCCGTGTTTCTGGACTTGCCGAAGTGGGGCGCAGACCCTCGCCACAAGGATGTGTTCATAGAAGTGGATTTCCGCCGTCTCGACCTCGCCGAGAACCAGCAGGGGGTGGCGAGTCGGATGACCCCGGCGGCGGCCCGCCAGATGGCAGCCGTCTATGCAGATGCCGCGACCACCGACCCCACGCTGCGCGCGGCACACGCCGCGAGCATCGCCAATCCTGACGGCCTACCCGGTATCCGTCTCCATCTCGACACGGGGGTACCACCGGAGCGACCCGAGGACGCCACCATCTACGGCGATTGGGGCGGCTACAACCCGGTGGACGCGTTACCAACCGGTCCGCAGCGGCCGGAACAGGTCTGGCAGACACAAATGGATCGCTCGCGACATGGTGTGTTCCACTACGTCATGGGCTATACCACCGGAGGCGGGGCCTGTGGCAAAGGGATCGCCTGCGGATTCAACATGACATCTGTTGCCAACGCGTCGCACGAATTCGGTCATACCTTGGGTCTCGATCACAACGGCCCCTACAGCGTTGAAAATGAGCCAAATTGCAAGCCTCACTACATGAGTCTCATGAGCTATTCCTATATGGGACTCATGCAGTTTTCCGATGGGCGGCATAAGTCCATGCAGCTCAATAACCATTCCCTGTTGGAGACCAATGCCATCAGCGCCTCCGACCAGCCTCTCCTGAATGCGCTCGCAAGCACCTTCCGGTACAAAGTGGACCCGCTGACAGGGCACGTCGATTGGAACCGAGACGGCGTGTTTTCTCCGGCGAACGTTCGGGTGCGCGCATACGCCAATTTCAATCCAGCCGGCCAATGTGAGTTTACCCGGCAGGGCGAGCAGGATTCCGGTATCCAGAGCCTGCACAGCCCCGCCGTCGTGCATTACAAAAATCAGATCTGGATGTTTGCCGTCGATCTGAACGGACGTCTCGCATACAGCTATACGTCGGCCTGGAACTGCTCGCCGAACGTCGACAATTGCCCCGTGCCAAAATTTGTGCAGCCGGGGATCCGCGATATCGGACCGATCTCCGCGATCGACGCAAAGACGTTCACGGTCAACGGCGTCGAGATGATCATCATCGTCGGCATTCGCCCCGACGGGACGATGTTTTATACATGGGTCACCGTCAGCAGCACCGGATTGAATGTCTGGGATTCAGTCATCACGATCGACGGGTCGTCGCCGGCCGCCGGCGAGCCGTCCCTGGCAAATCCGCGAAGCAAGACGAGCCTCTCCTTGGCGTATAAAGGGACCGACAATGTGGTTCGGACCCGGAGGTTCACGGGGAATAGCTGGTCACCCGAACAAATTGTGACGATCGGGGGTCAACCACTGGCGGTACATCCGAATACTTCACCAGCGCTGGCATTTGTCTACCTCCCTCTCGGCGTGGTAGCCGGACAGGAGCACCTCGTCGGGGCATTCACTGATCCACAAGGCTATATCCAGCTCTATACTCCTCAATTGCCCGGCCCTCGATGGGGGCGACTCCCCATTCCCTACGACCCGATGCATTCGCCTGTGGGCCGGCCGGTCATGACCTGGACGCCGGGCCCAGCGGACGGAGGCGTCATGACCACGTCGGGAGCAACGGCTGCGGGGTCGACCTTCTCTCGGGGGTTGTCGCCGGCCACCGAGTCGGCCTCCTCGCTTGCCCAGGCACAGGAGGACAATGCCAAGCCGCTAGCTGAGGAGGACCGGCCTCTCACCTCACTGAGCGAGCAGGGTCAAGAGCCCCAGGAAGAGACGCCCGCTGGGGAGATTCAGGAACGTGCGGTTCGGCGCAAGCTTCCCCTGGATGTGACCGGGCTGCCTTCCTTGGAAATGGCGCCCACGTCCGGAGCGGTCCTTGCTACGGGACGCTTTTACATACTGTTCCTTGAGTATCAACCGCCTCCTCCGGGCTATCCAGCAACCAACGCGATTCGGATGGCCATGTCGTATGCGGGCTCTGACGGGAAGTTGCGAATCGGTCTGAATTCCTATTTCGACAATGTGTGGGCCTACGCCTACGGCCTGTCGCTGGTGACGCCGAGCGAGGCCGCTCTTCGCGCCGCCGTGACCTACTCCATTCACAAGCCTTGGGCTGAGAACCATGTTTTCTTTCGCCCGCATGCTGATGGCATGACTGACCTGACGTACAACGACTACGATGATTGGAAAACGCTGGGATGGGGCAGTTGCGCCACGTTGGCCCCAACCCAGACGGGCACGCGCGTGAACTGTGCGCCCGCATGGTAGTCCATGATCGCAACCCAGAGGGAGCGTCGGTTCCGAGAGATGGCTTTGCAAGGAACGAGAACCGATTGCATGAATCGAAGCGGTGAATCCACGTTCACGGATGTTTTTGCGTTTCGCGGCTGGATTCTTCAGAGGATGGGAAGGAGAACATCATGCGATCGATCACTATCTGCATAATAACACTCGCGCTCTTGACCGCCGGTCTTGTGAGCGTGCCGCTCGTTCCACGATTGCTGGCGGATGAGCCACCGACCCAAAGTCCCTCCGCCACCGGCACCGGAAATGTGGCCGGCACAGCGCCGGGCGCGCAAGGGCCAGTATCGCCCGGTGTGGCGCCCACGACCGAAGAGTCCGCTCCGTCGGCGGAGGCCGGCGACATTCAGGAACGGGGACTACTACCATCGAAGCTGTCGCCAGGAGCAGTACAGGGAGGCACCCTCAGGCCTCTCCCGCGCTACTCTGCTCCAACGCCCAGCCTCAATTTCGTCGCCAACGCGATTCAACTATCCTTCCCTGCGACCAACACGGTCGACCTCCGGGTGCCCGCAAATCCGGCCATCACAGTTCCGGTCGAAGTCAGCGTCGCGTACAGCACCTCTGGACGGCGTCTTACCGAGACCTACAAGCCCACGACCGGCATTCAACTTCGCTACGCGGATGACTTGAGAGACGGACTCTCCAGATTGATGCGTCTCGATATCGCTCTTCGGGAACTGATTCCGAACGGGCAATCCTTCACGTTCAGCACTCAGTTCACCATGACACCCCTGTTCAATGTCACCATCACACCCCTCAAATTCTTCTTGTATGCCGACTGCGATGCGGTGGGAAAAAGTGACATCTATTTGAGGTGGACCTCACCGGACGATAAGGGTCACAAGTTAAAGTTCAAGCTCAAGGGCGGACAGACACGAGAAATCGCTGAGTTCGCATGGTCTGCCCGCAATGTCGGTCTCGCAAACTTGTTCGAACCCGGCATGAGGTTCAACGAGGAAGATGTGAAACCACAATTCACTCCTGAAAAGATTGCGCTGACAAGAAAGCTGACTCCGCCCACGATCAAAGATTTCAATTATATCGTGCATGAAGATTACGACAACTTTTGTAAAGCGAGAGTCACCTACCGTATCGTCCTTACCCTGCTCTGAGTTGTTCTCATACTGCGCAGGTAGGTGATGCGTATGGGAAAGAGAACGGATTGCGGGAACCTTGTCGAAGACAAACAACAAGGTCGGTGAAATATGTTCCGCCCGACCAAAGGTACAGAGGAGATCCTGTCATGCTAACCCATACGACCAAGTTTGTATGTGCGTCTAGCGTTGCCTTCTGTTGTATCGCATGGCCGCTTGTTGATGACGTTGCCAGGGCTGAAGACGCTCCCGTTCTGGAAGAAATGCAGCAAGCACAACCTCCGTCCCAGCCCGAAATATCGCCGCTCGATTCGGAACCTGGAAATGTCACAGAGCGTGCAGTACCCGGTCTGACCCTTCCTCAAAAAGCCCCAGGCGGGCCAACCGTTCCATCGGTGCCGCCGGGTCGTCAACCGATTCCTCAGCCGATCGATCCTCAGAAACTATCTTCGATCCCATTCAAGACTTCTGCAGGATGTCCTCCTCCCGCCGGGCCCACAGGAATAGATGCAACGAATGCACTCATGGCCTGCCCATGGGCAGGATTGAGCCAGTATCGCGTCCAAGAGAGCGAACGGAATATTCAGGAATCACTTGAGGGAAAGCGTCTTGTCCATGGCGGCGGCAAGTTGTCAGTAAAAGGCAATAGCCTCGCTGAATGGGGCGTGACTCTTAAAATGACCAACGTCAGGGCGAACTTGGACTTCTCAGCGCCCCCAGGTTTTCGCAGCGCGTCACCAAACGGCTTCGTGCTAGAGGCCCCCCTGGGGCGGTCCTGGGAGATTGCGCTCAGAAGTCAGATCGAAGGGCGAGCGAAGGTCGAGGTCGGCAATGAGAGACTGCTCAAGTGGGACCCGTCACTGTTTCCATTCGGTATCCGCATCTCGAACATTCAGACGCGTGTAGAGGTGCAGGTCGACCCGCGCGATCCCGAGCGTCCGCGTTTGGCCAATGCGTCGATTCACCCGCGGTTTTCGATAGGCGGCGAGGGATTCATCCCTGTCTCCATACCGGTGGCGCCGCCTCAGGTCGAAGTCGCGGGCGGAAGACTGCGGATGGTCGCCCACTTCACCAATCTTCCGGTGTCCCTCCCGCCGCTCGACGCACGCCTAACGGGGGATGTCATCTTGACGTTCGAGCCGGTCCGAACCGATATCTGGGGCAGCGTGAACTACGCCGCCACTGTGATCGGCAAGCCGCGCGGCGTCGATGAACAAAGCTTCTCGTCCCCCCAACAGTTCGGCGCAGATATGAGCGACAACGTGTACGACGCGCTGCAGGGTCAACAGATCGACGGAACGGCCTCGTTCCACGCCGCATTCCAGCTCGTCACCGTGACGGTGAAAGGGGAGTTGAGCGTCGGATTGGGCTTCTCCTACCTCGGGACGCGATACGACAAACGCGTTGGGGTTCCTTTTGGATTTGCTCTGCCTTTCGTCGTGCCAACCACGGACGAACTCAGCAAACTCATAGTCGGACTGAGGCCGGGGCTGCCTCGCACACCACCTCACGGGGACGGTCATCCAGGCGGTGTCACGCCCCCGCTCGCCACGCCGATTGACTTCGCCGCTCCGGCCGCCGCTATTGAGCAGGGGATCATTCCGCACCTCCCGTTTGGCGCAGTGCTGTCGCTCGACTATCCGTGGCTGAACTTAGACCCTCCCCTCGTCGGGTTCGTGCCTCCGGTGGCGCTGAAATCACCTCCGACATTCGGCCAAGATGAGGACTCCGCGATCTGGACAGGCCACTATCTTGCGGCAGAGTCGTTCCGTTATGCCGCGCTCCCCTCGCCGGAAGCCTTGGACCGCGTGAAGTTCGTGCTCGGTGGGATCAAGCGCCTGTTCGATGTCACGGCCGATGCGGTGGGGCCGCCTGTACGCGTAAGCCACACAATGGACATGAACATCAGTGGAGCCGCCTTCATCCCTGTCACAGCCGGTCCCGGCATTCTGGCTCGGACGGCGCGCCGCTCCGACCATCCAAGTAATTACACAACCGACCAGAAGTTCTCGAAGGAGAAGACCGGCCCGCTCGAGACGCGCCCCTGCCACTACCTCCATCCGGAAGGCGGCTGGAGGGTGCAAGGACAGGCAACGGTCTATCCGACCTACGGCACCGTTCCTGAAAACATCCGAAAGCAAATGCCCAGCTTGATTCGACCTGAAGGACCGATCTGGTACGGCTGGGGTTGCGGGACCAATCATCCAGTCAGCAAAGACCAGTTGGTCGGGATCTTTATGGGGCTGGGGATGGCGTTTCAAAATGTAGACGATCCCGACGTGAAGGGGACAGCCAGGAAGCTCGTGGAAGACGCGTTGGATTACTTGTTGCGTAACGATTGGAACGTCGTCCTTCCGCCGGATAATCGGATCGCCCCCAGTTCCTCGTTCTTCGGCGATTTTCCGAAGCAATTGGCGTTACTCCGGGTCGGGAAGACTGTAAATTCAGCCAAGTACGGAGCGCTCTATGATCGTTACGCGCCGGCTGCCGAGCTGACCTGGATCTCCGTATGGTTTGGGGCGTTTGAACCGCTGACCCAGTACTACAAGTTCAATCTCTCGCATGCCGCGTTCGCTTCGCTCTTGTTTCTGGAAACAGATCCTGCGATTCGAGCCAGAGCCATGGCAGGCTACAAGGTGCTGTGGGGACCCGTTCGCCATCACAAGAATGCCTATTTCGACTTGTTGCATATCCTGGTACAAGCGCCGCCGGAACGTGCGGCGATGGCCGGCAGTCCCGCGCCCACGAACGCCAGGATGAGTCTTGCCGATGAAATCCGCTCGCTGCTATCGGACTGGCTGGTTCGGCTGAACGATCCGCAAATCAAGGGGCCGAACGGCTTGCCGCGCAACGACATCGCAGATACGGCGTTTCAATCCGGGCTTTGGCCACGGGATGTCACGCTGTACGCGCCGATCGATGGCAGCCGGCCCCGTTGGGTAGCGAACTACGCACTGCCGGTCTCGAAGCGGATCGGGCGAGGCATGGACTTCATGTGGCAGCGGGAACCGTTCCAAGCTGCGATGTCCGAGTCGAAGCGTACACCCGGGGCGTTGCCTCCGGATGAGACGGAAGTCCTGGCGAGCGGCGCCGGCGGTTTGATGCGCTTGCGAGAAGGTCCTGGCGTAGATTATCTGCTGGCCTATTACATGGCGGTGTACCTGGGAGTCATACCAAAATGAGCTACATACGGTTTCACTCGTAGATTCTCAGCACAGAAGCGATGGAGACAAGAAACAGGGACATTCTGAATTTCATCGGACACAGTCGCAGCCCTGGATTCATCGTCGGGACCGAACCGGACCCGGTGCCTTGAACGTGAACGGGTTGAGAGAGCTGATCGCGCGGGCGAGAGGGTGGGAGGGAGCTGCGTGTTTGCATGACATTGAGGGCAATGGTCATGTGGATAGGAGGTAGCATATGAAGACACTCCGGCTTGTGCTTGCTCTCGCGCTAGGATGGTTGTTGTTCGCGATTCCAACCTTTGCCCAATTTCGGGATCCGATTGGCCCCTACGCTGCCCCACAAGCGGAACCAGGCTCCACCGATGCGCCGGGCGCGGATCCGAGCGAGGTCCAATCACGCGGTATGCCGCCGGAGCCGCAACCGACCGGCGAGCAGGAAGCGACATCCTCGGCCACGGGACCCACGACACCCGACGAACCGGTTCCGCCGGAGGAGGAGACCGACATTCAGGAACGGGGGATCCTGCCGGGGGTGATAAAGCCCGGCGCCACCCTGCAATTTTCCGCGCCGACCCCAAGCCTCACCGCCATCCGCAACGCGATCCGCCTCACCTCGAAGAGCATCTCCGTGAACCTCCGCATCCCGGCGAACCTGCCGGTGACGGTGCCCGTCGAGGTCGAAGTCTTCTATAGCTCTCCGTTCCAATCGCGGATCCTGAAACGAACCTATAGTCCCGCCACCGGCCTGACTCTCTCGTATCGCGAGGCGGAAGGGAATGGGGAACCTCGGAAGATGAAGGTCACGATTACTGTGAGGGAGCTGGTCCCCAATGGGCAAGTGACCGGGTTGAACAAGGAGTTCACGCTCACCCCGCTCTATGACGTCTTTGTCACGGACTTGAGGTTCGTCATGGCTCTCCGTTGCGATTCCGTTGGCAAAAGCGACATCAGCTTCCGGTGGTATTCGCCTGACCGTCAGCGCCATGAGCAAAAGTTCAAACTCGGTGAGGGCGAGACAAAAGGAATCACACAATTCTCATGGACCCGCAAGGAGATCAGTACGCGGGCCAACCTCGTGGAGCCGATGATGCTTTTTGTTGAGAGTGATCCTAGCTATTTTCCTCCCAGCTACGACCCTGTTCGAGAGGGACCTTCTGACATTCCCTTGGTGCCGGGACCGACGACCAAGCATCACTTTCTTCTGAAGAACGAAAAGATGGGGCCGCCCGGACTTCAGGGCGCCGTTGGCGGCAATGCGTGCGTAGCGGAGATTACCTACACGATCATCCGTGCGTTGATGCCCTTTGATTAATTCTAACGCAGAGCTTGGGGTCGACTGTGATGCGATCGGGCGTCATACCGGTACGGTACTTGACTTAGACCAGGAGCGCAGGGCTAACGGAATCTCCTACACGCCCGACTTCATCGTCGGTATGGAGCTGTGCCGAGCGGGTTCGACATCAAGCAGGGGATCCTTTGATAGCAGCGATCGGACTTCTGACTAGACGGGACTACGGTTTGTGTCTACTGGGAGGAAAATGAAGTAGCGTCAAGAACGCGAACAGGAGGTCGTCATGATATTCATCACGGCGCTGGTTCTCAGCTGTTTAATGATAGTAGGTGGTGTGTCCAGTCTCTTCGCAGTCAATCTCGTTCTCGCAGAGGAACCGGCGGCGGCACCTGCGCCGGAAGGATCTAGCGCTGCCCCGGAAGCGGGCGACGTGCAGGAGCGCGCCGTGATCCGCGATCACCGAACACAACAGGAGTTGAAACAGACGGCGCCTGCGACCGCCAAACCGGGTGTGGGCATCTTTCAGCCCGGCATGCAAATGACGCCGGCTCCGTCCGCTCCATCCAGTGGTGGTACCGGTCCCTTGCCGGTGGTCGGAGGCATCAATGAGCCTGATTACAAATATCCCTGGGTCGTACGGATGAACGGTTGCGGCGGGGTGCTGATTGATCCGCAGTGGGTGCTGACCGCCGCCCATTGCGTGACGCCGAACATCGGATTCGGACAACTCACCTACACCAGGAAGGATTCGTATGGCAATGTGCTCACGGAAACCCGTCCGCGTGACCCGAATGTCGGGCCGGCCAACAACCGCGGGGTATTCATCCACCCGAACTATACGCCCAACCAGGATCAAGCCAATGACATCGCGCTGATCAAGCTGGCGCAGCCCTTCTCCATCAACTTCGGCCTCCAGACCGTCGGGCTGCCGCGATTTCCCCGGACACCGGGCCGCGTAGGAACCGTCGCTTCCTACGTGAGGCATGACGGATCCCCGGTACCCCAGGGGCAAATCGCCATCTTCCGAGGTCCCATCGCGTTGCTTGATTCTCCGACCAAGCTGTTCGTCGAGGCCAGCGCGGCCGGCGCGGCCCTCTGCCCAGGGGACAGTGGATCCGGCTTCGTGATGGTCGAAAACGGCCGTGCCGTCGTGCGCGGCGTCGCTTCGCAAGGCACGGTCGGAGACTGCAAGACGCCGACCGGCGAGGCGGTCTTCACGGATGTCTTCGTGTTTCGTAATTGGCTTCTGCAAACCATGGGCAAGAACGACGCGACATTGTCCGGCAACACGCGCGTTCGCTGGAGCGGGACCGCGGCCAGCGGCAAACTTGTCATGGGCTGCAGCCATCCGAACACGCCCTATTGGGGTCCGCTCAATGTAGCCGGCATCGAAGAGGGAGCCAACTGTGATGGCGGGCAGGCGCAGGGGATCATTTGCCAGCTTGATGCGAATCAGCCAAGCACGAGGTTTGGACCGCCGCAGATCGTCGGTTTTACCATGAGGACGACCATTGGCAACTCCAGTCAGGTGACTCCGCTTCCGTTCGTGAGCAACCTGGCTCAGTTCGCAGGTCCACTCCCCGCCGGTGCGTCACGCGAGTTCACCTGCCAGATCGGCACCGCACTGACGTCGGGGACGCTGGGGACGGCCGGTACGGCGGTTCTGAGTCGCGGGGTTGAAGACGATCAGTCTGAAGAATCGGCGATCGAGCAGCCAAGTCCGTTCGATCCGTCGGAGGAACCCAAACCGTGACCTCTCGATCATGCCGTTACGTCTATGAAAGGAGCCTTCATGAACGAATCTCCACGTACCGATGAGACCAAGGTGCTCTCCCGACGGAGTCTGTTTCGCACAATCGGTGTCGCGGCCGGCGGCGCCATGTTGCTCGGCCTGCCGAAGTTCCTTGGCGGGTGGGCAGCTTCGGCTGAAGCGGCCGTGAGAAGCTCGTATGCGAGCGGGGCGGTTGCCCTCGAACTGGATGGGCAATTCGTCGGCATCCTCGTGGCTGTCGAAGGAGGCAGTTCGTTCGCCGACGTCGTTCCTGAGGCTGTCGGACCGGATATGATCCAGCGCAAGCGGCCGGGCCCACCGAGGTTCGAGGATATCGTGTTGGACGTGGACTTTTCTCAAATCACCAAACCTCTGAGCGGCTGGATCGGCGACACTCTGTCCAGAGGTCCAGCACCCAAGAACGGCGCCATCGTCTACACGGACTTCAACTACAAGGAAGTCAAGCGTCTCGAGTTCATGGGCGCTGTCATCACGGAGATCGGCACTCCCCCCTGTGACCCGGCAGGAGCGAAGGCTCCGGCCACACTGTCGTTGCGTCTCGCTCCTCAATCAACTCGTTTTTCCGGAGGGAGCGGAAAGATCCTTCCCTCGATGGCTGGAGCCAAGTCGGCGAAAATCTTCAGCTCAAATTTCATGTTCGCGATTCAGGGATTCGAGGATGCCTGCAAACGAATCATCAGCATTGACACGATTGTGGCCAAGAGGCCGATCGCGGCCACGCGCGCCGTACAGGACAAGTTCATGCAGCAGCAGCCTGGGGTACTGGACTGTTCACCCGTGGTGATCAGATTGCCTGAAGCGTACGCCGGTCCTTTCTACAAATGGTTCGATGATACGGTTGTAAAGGGTATGCAAGTGGGAGAAATGTCGGGACAATTGACCTGGACCGATCAGACAGGGGCGAAGGCCGGCAATGTTTCAGTCCAGCTTGGCGGATTGGGAATTGTGCGGTATGCCCTTGAGCCGGCAACTGCCAAGTCTGGAAGCGTAGTTCGTGTGGAGATGTATTGCGAAACGATGCACGTGAGCATCCTGTGACCGTTCGACATGGTCCATGTTCGGCTGTCATTCACACCTTTGTCGGGGGAGCACATGAAGAACCTTTCCCGAATACCGTTGCTGACGCTTACACTCGGACCCTGCGAGATGGTAGCAGCCGATGAGCCGACGGCCTAGGAAGTGACAGAACGTGCGGTGTCCGGTCCCTGAAGCCCGCAACAGCCCGGCTTTCGCGCGCCGGCGACCTCGATTCCGGCCATGACGGTCGAAGCCAAAGGCAACCTGAGCGTCAAGGGAGTCATCATGCGACTCAACGACGGCACCAAGCCGCTTGCCGCGGTCGGAAGCGCCGTCGGCAACGGTCAGGTGCTGACGGGAAGCCCGAATCTCTTCGGGAACTGAAGGACGGGCTGGAGCCTTCGAGGCGCCATAGTAACGAACATTCTCGATACGCCTCGCTTGACACGGCATGCATACCATATGCATATTAGTGCATATGCGTACGACGCTCAACATTGACGACCGCCTTATCAAGCAGGCAGGTCGTCTGACGGGGGTTCAAGAGAAAACACAACTCGTCCGCTTAGGACTTGAGGCCCTTATTTCCCGGGCAGCTGCCAAACGTCTGGCGAGACTTGGAGGAATCGATCCCCGTCTTAAGAGAATTCCCCGACGCCGATCTTCCTGATCGTGACCATCCTCGTTGATACTTCCGTTTGGATAGGGCACTTCCGAGCGAGTTCCCTCGCACTTCACCGACTACTGGACAAGGACCTGGTCTTGTGTCACCCGCTTGTCATCGGAGAGTTGGCCTGTGGAAATCTGAAACGCCGATCGGACGTACTTGAGTCGTTACTTGCGACGAGCAACCCTCTGGACCTTCGACCAGCCGCTCAAACGGGCGGCCAAGACCTTGCGGTGCAATTTCGAATCGCCCAACTGACTGACGCCACGCTTCCCAGGTGCTGAGCCTACTGTCCCAACTCCAGTGCCAGCACGCCCTTCTTGATCATGCCAGGAATGCCGAGCCGCTTTGTCTATCTCGGTGCATGTGTGTGCCACCGCTGAACATCGACGATTCTCCCATGAAGCAGGTGATGCGACTCACGGCGATCCGACAAGAGACGGGAGCGACTCTGCGCCATGATGCGCAAACACTTCGGCCAGCCGCTGCTGCACGATGTCCGGCTTATTCAGCTTGTCTGCAAACTGCTCCAACGGAAGCAGCTTGTCTCCAACCTGAAACGACACACCTTTGACAGGATTTTGCGAGGCTCGATAGTAATGATCAGGCGTGATGATCATGGATTCGCCACCCCCCAATGAAATCAGCGCGGCGATTTCTTTTCCGCTTTGCAGATCCCAGAGGCGCACGGTGCCATCATGGCTGCCACTGATGAGAGTACGGCCGTCGGGCGCAAAGGCCAGTCCCGTGATCTTGCCTGTGTGACCTTGCAATTCCTGGGTTTGTCCGCTGGCTACATTCGACACGTTGATCGTCAGATCTTCCGCCCGTGCCTCGAATCGGCTATCTAGGCTGATGGCAACTGGCCCACGAACTGTACGCATCTCATCCATTGGGTTCTGGGCCATTTGCTTCCAATACTCCATAGACGATGGTTCGAGCGTTGCCTTCGCATTTTTGGTCGCCGTTGGTCTCACCCTGCCAGTGGAGGGGTCCCATGCCTCTTTCTCTGACATCAACGTCTGTCCATCCGGGCTAAAAGCAAGATAATTGGCGACCTTATCATCGATTTTGCGAACGACTTGACCATTCTTGATATCCAAAAGAAAAAGTCCGGCACCCATGGAGACGGCCACCATGTGCCCATGAGGATGCACTGCGAGTGTCTGGATGATCTTCGACTGCTCCTTCAATACGGCAATCATTGCTTCTGTCGCCGCTTTCATGTCCTGAATCTGCCGTTCCTTTTCTTCCTCAGGGATGCCCTTGATGTCACGCAACGATTTTTCCGTTTCCTCCATATTGGTTCGTTCGTACACACCCACCGCCTCAGCCTGTGGTAGGTTGATGCGGCGAGGTTCCTTATTCTCGCCGGCATCCCACACACCCAGGCGATCTCCCATTCCAAACACCAGCGATCGGCCCTTGAGGCTGTACCGAGCCATGGAGGGTAGAAACCCTGGTTGCGAAAGGGACGGGCCCAATGTCCTTACCGACTTTCCAGTGCTTGCATCCCAGAGTCCCACAGAACCATCTGTGCAGGCTGTCACAATCGGCAAATCCTGGGTGCTCACTGCGACCGACCCGACGGGCTTGCCTTTGCCGCATTCAAATGTACGACGAATGTGGCCACTTGAAAGGTCCCACAAGATGGCATTTCCGTCTGCCATCCCGGCAAGAACGGACCGGCCAGCATCAGCCATGGCAATGTCGGTCACTCCGGAGGGTCCTGCAGCAGCGGCGAGGTGAGTCTCTTCCCCGCTGGAGAGATCTCGGAGGTAGGGCGCCGTGCCGGTAGGTTCTCCCAATACCAAGGTGCGTGAATCGCGGCTGAAATTGATGGCCGAAGCGGGCAAGGTCGCGACCAGCTTCCAGCTACTCACCTCCCAGATTTTCGCCATGGCCTGTCCCGACAACACATCAGTCCCAGCCCAAGCCAAGTATCTGCCATCACGACTGAACCGCATCGTAGTGATGAATCCCCAGACGGACGTCATACCGGTTTCGAGTGTTTGGACCGTTCGGCTACTGGCAACCTCCTCCACGATGAGCCGCCCTCTGCTCCCATCGCGTGGTTGGCTCACCTTCAGTCGGCCGTCTGGACTCACATCGCGAGGCGCTAACTTGGGGACATTCGGTAGCTCATGGCCGGTCAGCACATCGAATTGATAGTCTTTATCTCCTATACCTGAAACTCCAACTTTCGTGCCATCATTGCTAAACGCAACCTCATCCACTCCCATCCCGGCGACCCCCATGAGCCTCGGAAATGTGCGCACCACTTGTCCGCTGGTTACGTCCCATAGCTTGGCAGTTCCATCAAAGGACCCAGTTAGGATGTAGCGTGCATCGGGACTCAGCGCGACCGCGCTCGTGAATCGCGCGTGGGGATGGCTAATTACCAATTCCATGCCATCGACAGAGCCCGGTAGTTTTTGGGGATGAGCGTCGCCGGTCGTAGGAGAGGTACTGGTCTGCTGGCCCGATGCTGGAGCTGGTAGACTCAGCAGAGACCCGCATCCGTACTGGATTCCGGCGGACAGCACAATGAAAGTCGCCCAGAGTATCTTTAGTTGTGTCATTTCATCGGTCTCCTCGTGAGTGCAGTGGATGTGGTTTTGATTGCCGACTTCATTGCACCATTACACTACTCCTGCATCCCATGTGCGACGAACCCGGCCCAGTAATAGGGATGAGGATAACGGGTGCGGACGTTCAGCTGCGCTGTCCGCAGCGCGACCGGTGCTGACTCTTTGCCCAAATGTGCATAGAGCTGATCCATGAGCTCGGACGTCGCTTGATCGTCAATCTCCCACAGGGTCGCAATCAACTGCGGGGCACCCGCATACATGAAGGCCCGGGTGAGCCCTAAGATTTCATCACCCGTGGCGAGTTGCCCCAACCCCGTCTCGCAGGCGCTCAAGACGACCAGATTGCCCGGTAAGCCCAGCCCAAAGATCTCCCCAGCAGTTAGAATGCCATCCTCTCCCCCACCGGGGGCCAGCAGCAATGCCGAATCCAATGGCCGCGCGGCATTGAACTTTCCATGCGTCGCAAAATGCAGCACACTCGCTTTTGGTCCCAGCTCGCGAATCTTGATCTCTTGCGCGTCTTTGCGTTTGAGCAAGGTCGCACTTGGTCGGCGATTCTTCACGGCGTCGCCTTCTTGCTCAGCAAAGGGCAAATCGTAGGCACTGTTGCCCAGGTCCGGATTGGCCAGCACGACCGTTGAGTCGGTCGAGGTCCGGCCCTTCTTGCCGAGGTAAGTCAAGACGGTCCCACTGGGGACGGTGATCAGCGTGAAGCGATCGGCCAGATACGACGAGCCGTCGTGCACGGCCGCAAACGGCAGATAGTGCAACGGACCATGGGGGCTCACATAGAGCACGGGTTTGCGCACAGCGGCCAACGGTTCCTGCAGGATGCCGCGCAAGAGATCTTGCCCGGCTTGGTGGATCGCCGACAGCTCAGCACCCGTGCGTTTGGGATGTTGTTGAATCAACTGGCGAAACACTTCGACCTGGCTTTGGAGTGCAGCCCGCCCGACAGGCCGGAGCCATGCTGACACGTTTCCGTCCTGGAGAAGAAAGACAACCGTGTGAGACTCACCAACATAGAAGCCAAGCATGGCGGCCTGTCGGCCTAACTGTGCAGTAATCTCTTTGGTTGAAGCGGTGTTCACTGCCGTCAAGGAGTCGAATTCGACGGTCAAGCTCGATGGGGTAGCTGGTTGTGATTGGCCATCAGCACCCGCAGATGAGGCGCTGTCTGCCACAAGCTGGATACCCCGCGTACTGCGCCGCAACTCTTCAATCTCGATGCGCGTCAGTCCGCTTCGCTGCACGGTCAACTCAACTTCGGCTTGTTCGCGCTGACGCTGATTAAATGCAGCCGATTCCTTTGAGGTGCGAAACTTTGGTGTGCCGGATGCCAGCACATCGACGAAATTGCGAGACCGGGCCCGTTCCGCATACTCGAAAGCCTCGGTCGTATCTCCCGCTTCAACGAGCAAATGAATCACCCGTCCATAGACCTGCTCCTTGCCTTCCAAAAAGGCCAGTCTCGTGCCTTCCTTTCCTAGTCCCGCTCGCTCATGCTCGATGATTTCAATGGCATTCTTGTACTGATCAATAGCCAGGCGGAATTGTTTCTGGTGTTCAAAAGCCTTCCCCAAATCGCGGTGCAGGTCCAGTCGCTCATGCTCATTGAGAATCAACGGCAGAGCCCGAGCGGTCTCACCGAAGAGGCGCGCGGTTTCTAGCGATTTCAACCTGGCATACTGCAGTTCCTGCAGACTCTTTTCGACACCGGGGTTGGCAGAATTGACGATGCTGAGTGCCGTATCACGCGCGAGCCCTGGCAGCATGGAGCGTAAGGCCATTGCCGCGTAGGAGGTTCCGAGGTTGGCTCCGGCGCCCGCTAGGGCCGCGGGACCTAGGAAGCCGCTCCCAACTTGGACAACGGCACCGGCGCCTTCGATAGCAAAGGAAATTCCTGTGAGAGCGAAGCTCGCGGCCGCTTTGGCGCCGCTCGCCATTTTGTCCTTTGTCTGCGCCCATTGCACCTTGCTGTAGTTGTCTTCTAATTCTTTTTGATAGAGCGCCACTTTCCTGAGCATGTCGTCGTACATGCGGGCGCCCTCCTCGATCTGCCCCGCTCTCATATAGGCATAGCCGAGGCGGAACCGTAGAAGCGCGCCCACCCGAGGAGACGTGGTATCGGCCACCTGTGCCCCGACGAGCGCTGCCTTCCCCGATTCAATGACAAGTGACCGCCAGGTGGCTTCATCCATGTGCCATCGCAGGGACCAGATCCGATCATGGATGAGCACAGCCTTGGCCGATTCGGACAGCGAGGGTTCCATCTGCAATGTCGTCTTCCAGAGATCTAACTCCTTCGTGGCAATGGCAACCGTTCCTTCGTTCGTCACGCGATCGGAGTCTTGCGAACGAGTCCGCTTGAGAATGCTATCAAGCAGTATCTTCCTGTCATGAATTCTTTGTCGGATCCTCTCGATGTCTCTTGCGGCGACCTCAGCGAGAAAACTGTCGGGAAACATCGAGGCCTCCGACAAGTAACCCTTCCCCGAGGCAACGCCGGGCGTAAAGATGAACGAAAACACCAGCCGATTGGAGGGGTAGAAGGTCCCGGTGAAATAGTAACTTGCTTTACAACAATTCAGTTCTTTGAGTAGCGCTTCAGCTTCGGTATTTCTCTGGTCTGCGAGATCGAATTGCACCAATTGTGTCGTATAGATATCGGCAAGCTCATCCAGCGCATAGAGTCGGCAGACCTTTGCGACCTTGGTCGGATCTTGTTGCCACGCATCGGCGTGCGAACTGAGTTGCGCCACGTACTCGTCAAGATGTTGAACAGCACGAACCGCCCGATAGTCGAAGGCCGCCTTGACCACCGTTCGTGGGCCTGAAAGACCAACACAACTCATCGTCAAGCCTTGGGTTTCTGGATAAAGCGTCAGCGAATCGGCCGATTCTGCCGCTGTGGTCAAGAAGAAAAGCACGCTGCCCGCGAATCCGATCCATGTCAAACGACGCATCATTGAGCCATTTCCTTCAGCGACCCATCGATCTGTTTGGCGAGGTGGCGAGCTGCTTGTGCATAGGCTTGGACGACCACGGATCGCAATCCGTACGCTTCCATTTCAAATCTGCCCGTCCCTGCTGCTGATTCGATCTTCGCCCGGTCGTCGGCAAGGGGCAGCGAAGGCACCGTTTGCTCCATAACGTGCAAGACCGGACCTTTCCAGAGGATGTCTCCAGAATCCAATCGCACGATGGTCGCATGCATCTTGACCGTGCCGATGGCGCGAGAGAGGGCACCGTTCGACACATCGTCGGCATTGATCCGTCGTTCCCTATAGAAGTCCTTGAGGGGCCACACCGTGCAATCAGCCCGCGTGATGACTGTGAGAATCGCCGCCTTCGCCCCCGCCTTCCTGGCCTCTGCGAGAGAGGGATGGGAGGAAACGGACAATCCGGTAAATCGCAAGGACACCAGCAACAAATCTGCCGGAGGAAGGATGCGCTGACTGGGTTGGTAGACCCAGTATTTTCCCTGCTCACATGCGAATTCCTCCGGTAAAGACATAAGGATCGGATCTCCCTCACAGCGCGCCACGGTGATCATTGGTTCAACCAACGCGACCGGAATGAGCCGATGCCCGGGCGCAATAAGGGGTGAAAACTCCAGTTCGGTGTCGTAGGCACGTTCCTTCCTTTTTACCTCCTCCGCAATCGCTGCTTGCTGCTGCGCCTCCCGCTGTGCTTTGTAATACTGCTCAATCGGATCGCTGGTGCAGCCGCCCAAGATGAGGCTAATCAAACCGATTATCGTAGTACCTGTTAATGAACACCCGAGACCTACAATGGTCTTCACCTATGCACCTTCCACTTTGGACAGGATGCCATCGCTGGTTAACGCCTCTTCATTTGGCTTCCATAAATCGCATCCTTAATGCGGCCCCATGCCTCTTATTGGTAGCCTCGCAAGCGAAAGAGCTGATTAGTCTTTGTTTGACTGGCCCGCCACCTCAGCGAACATGGTCTGCACGGGTTGTAGATATTGCTTGTGGAGATCCTCACCATCCGTCAATAACACGCCGCCACTTCCTTCTGTCCCTGAGACGGCGGTGAACACCGTCACCCATACCCGTTTGCCGTGCTGGTTCATAAACACCCCGGTCGATGATGCAACTGTTTTAAAGTCCTCTCTCGTGATCGGCCCTTCGAGGCGTCCGTCTTTCAAACTCGCGATCATTTCTTGAACAGCCTCATCATGAAACGGGCCGGCGGAAGAAGTGGTCTGTTCTGAATCGGCGATCTGCACAAGAACAGTGCGGCCGACAGGCACCTCGGGAGGAAGAAACGTCGTGATCTTTTCCGTGGGATTGTATTCAGCCTTCCAATGCGACGGCAGTGTGACTCTGAGAGGTCCTGGTGACGATGTTGAGAGGCCGGCAGTGCGATCGGGAGGAGGGGGACTTCCGTTCCCGAGCATGGCTCTTACAGCCGGCAGATAAGCTTTGTGTAAATCTTCGCCGTCGGACATGAAGAGGAAAAATTGCCACTCGGTTGATGAAAGCAAATGGGCAACGGTCACCCACCACTGCTTCCCGTCAGGCAAGATGAATACTCCTGTGGAGGCAGGTGTGTGTCCGTGCGTCTCCCGGCTCATCGCTCTCTCAACTCGCCACCCTTGCGAGACGTAATTCTTGACCGTTTCCTGCACTGCGCGGTCATGAAACTGAGAGGGGAATCGTGCCACATCAGGATTGGGAAGACGTTGTGGATCAGTGATGGCGACTGCGGCCGCACGATTCCTCGGAAGATCGGAGGGAACGAGATTCGTCCTCTTTTCAACGTGGTCTCGCTGGCTCTTCCAGCCGGGAGGCGCTTCAATTTTAGGCAACCGTACCACGGGCGTGGACGGCGCTCCTGCGAAGGAGCCGCCGCCTTGACGAACAAGGAGCGTGCGATTCACATGGATGGTCCCAAAATCCATGTCACCGCGCGCATTGCCATGTATGTAAAAGAAAAGACGGGTCACGTGTCCATTTGCATACTGTAACGTGAGCGTATGATTCTTGATGTTATAGGTTCCCGGGCCGGGCCGAGGTTCATCTTTGTACATGCGAAGTCCCACCAGCTTCGTCTCCGTAAGACCAGCCACGATTCCCCTATCCACAAAACGCCCATCTGGTGTAAACGCGATTCCTGTCGCGAGACCGGCAGGTTGGTAGGTACCGTCTAACTTGAATCCATCGCAGTTCGGCTGGCGCGTGGCCCGTCCCACGTCACCATAGTTGAGGGTATCCCCTTCTCGGCCTATGGCCTGTTCGCTGCCGTCGGTATATCGAAGAGCCACTGCGTCGCTCTGCACCAAGTAGCGTCCGGTTTTGACGTCATCCGTTTTCTCCATCTGATCATAACCAGACGATCCATATCCCTCATAAAATGTCCCACCCGGAGCTAGATAGAGGTATTGTTCATTGAAGTGGTGCCCTAGAACTTTGTATGGGCCTCCTCCTGCAAAGGATTTTCCGACATAGAGGCCGGCAACCGCTTCAGTCTCGGCAGCGGACGCTCGACAGAGTGATGTTTGAAATGCCACCAACAGCAGCGCTGTGGTAGTGATCAGCAGGTTCCGACCATTGATTGACATAGCCGCCCCCTTCTGGGCAGTCGCCGATTCGATTCTCGAGACTGCCCATGAATCTATCTTCCATACGGATGCGGGTACGTCCTGTATGGAGAAGGAAATGCAGGATATGGCCTCGTCTGGATACTGCCACCGGAAAGTTGTGCCTCCTTCAATCTGTTCAGATTCATCGCGGTCACGGTGTTGAGCTCTTGACCCTCTGGACCGAAATACCCTTCCCGATCCAACCGGTAACGTCCGGAACTCAGCGTGGGGAGATAGACGCGCATCTCCTGCACTTCAATCTCCGGGAGTTCCCTTCCATTGATAAAGACTCTTGTCGCGCCACGCGAGGCATCGGCTTTCAGATTCCCTGGAAACGTTTCCTTTTTTTTGATAAAGCCCAACAGCTTTTCCGAGGACACGCGACCGAAACGATCATATTTTTTGAGGGATGATTTTCCACTTGGCGGTTCACCCTCTCGACCCCACAAGCCGGATATTTCATCGAACCAATAGCGCCCGCCGGTAAGACTTTGAAGGCCGGCCTCGCGAAACGCCTCGATCCAACCTTCATCCAGAACCACGTCGTTCACAACGATCAGTTCCTGCTCTCTACGTCCAGGGATATCCGCACTGCCCGGCGTTCGTTGTGGAGGCAGCCTCGCCACGTCTTGACTCGACGGTGACAGCGCGTCATTGACGGACGAACTTAAGCTGTCGAATCGTCGCCTCGGTCGATCAACAGAAGGCGCATACGCTTCAGGCGTCGGTGACTGCACTCCACTCTGATCGACTGTCGGTCTGCCATGAGCCGTCGCAAAGAACACGAACTCACCCTTCTCTGATGACAAGGTCCAAATTTCTGGCCTCTGTTGGTGCCCTCGCATTTGTGCTTCAGAAAATACTCGGCTATCCAGGTAGGTATACAGTTCGGACGCCGGAATGATTCCGTCATCGTTGAGATCGGCCAAACCTTCTGTCAGCCCCTTTAATAGAAAGGCCGTGAAGAGACCATGCCCGCCTTCTGAAGCTTCGAGGGCCTCCTGGTCGGCGCCACCAGCCGTGATCAATTGCCGCCCTCGTTCGCGCGTGATCTGTTTCACATAAGCCTCACTCGTCCTGGGTAGCGCACGAGTCTGCTGTCCTGCCACCCCGCCATAGCAGGCGTCCACGAGAAAGAGCACATGCTTGGCTGACAGCGCATCAGCAAGTTCCTTCACAACGCCCATGCTGATGCCCGTGCCCGGAATATTTTCCAATTCTCCATCCACCGGCAAAAGATAGCCCATGGTGCGACTGTCCTCGACCTTGTCGTCCTGTCCGTGGCCCGCGTAATACACCACAACCCGGTCGTCCTTCCCTGTGCGCTGCCGCAACTTCGTTCTCAACTCCGTGTTGATGGCCCGTTCGGTCGCCTCCCCATTAAGGAGAAGTTTCACTTCATATCCGCGCCGCTCCAATTCCTCCCCTATAGCTCGGGCGTCCGCCACGGCATACTTGAGTTTGGGAATTTGTGGATCCCTGTACTCGTCGATGCCGATCACCACTGCCCATGACCTCCCGGTTTGCGCAGCCACATACTCGGCCGGCGACTTGCCATCGACGACATTTATCTTGCGGGTTGTCTCCGATTCAGAATGCGCAGGTGCGGTATTGAAGAGAAGAAGCACGAGGCTGCCTCTGGAGAAAAAATGTCTCAACTTCCCAGGCCGACAATTCAAGACGGAAACTCCTCTTCTACCGTGAAGCTACGGCACGACGAGGCCATCCGGCATGTCTTTAGGACCTCGAATTGTGATCCGATGGATTGCATAATCGGATTCCGTAAAACCAGCGTTGACCCAATACCGGACCGCAAAGTATGGCTTATCACTTCCTACATGTTTATCGATAAGATAACTGCAGCCCCCTGAACAGAGCGTAGGGACGAAAAATACGTCATCGAGTACCCATCCATTTTTCAGACGTGTGTTTAGGAAATATTCATTTGTATCCTTAAAGCCCCAAAGAATATTGATATTCGTGTACCAAACGATATACTCCATACTGGGCTCAAGTACGCCCCTGAGGAATGGATCTATTCTTTCAATTTTGTCCACAAAACCCGGAGGTATCTGATAACTGCGCAATTCGATGCCTGGCTCAAACTTGAACGGAAACAAATTGCTTCCTTTCCGATCTGACCTGCGGATGAGGTAGAGACTACCTGTGAACCCAAGTACACCGGTTGCCTCAGGCACCGTCGAATAAATCTGATCGTTGCGCCAAATGACGTCTGACGAAATCAAATCTTTGCCGGGCCCAATCGTAAAATGCACTTCCCCTCCCGCCTCCCCGAAATCTCTTCCATTGATCATAATCGGATCGCCCGGTTGACCTTTCGCCGGACTGAGCCACAAGATGACTGGATCGGGCATGTATGTGAGAGCAGCGCTTGTACCTTGCAACTGGGGCGAGGTATTTTGCGCTTGGGGCTCCGACATTTTGTTCAGAGTCGGTTCGCTCGGCTGGGCCTGGACCATAGGTCCAGTGGGGCGGGTCTTGCTGAGCCCGCGCGACTCGATGTCGTGGTCCTCTTCAGTAATCCCCGCAGCGGATTCGGCATCACTCCCCTCGCCGCCTCGGGTCCTCACCTGGCTGGGACCTTTCAGCCGAAGCCGATCGATCTGGGGTTGCGCCTGTGCCATCAGCGCGGCATGGCGCTGTTGGCGTTGCTGCTCGAACTGCGTCTTGCGCTGTTGGAACGCCGCTTCCATCTGTGCAGCCGCTTGGGCGCCGGCTTGCTGCAACTCGGCCTGGCGTTGAGCCGCGTGTTGCTGAGCGGCTTGCTGCTGTGCAACTGCGGCTGCCTGGACCTTGGCCGGATCTGCCGGCGGATGCTGCACGCTCACCTGACCCATAGCCTGATTCGGCCCCGGCTGTTGTAAACCAATGCTGATGCCCCAGAAGATCCCTTTGGACACGTCCTGCGGCGTGGCCTGATGAGTCACTTGTACGCGGCCGGCTCCCGTTTGAGTACGGGGAGGCAGGCCCGGCCCTCGTAGGGTGACGGTGATTGGTGGCCCTTGCGCCTGCACGTCGACGACAATCTGGCCTGGCTGGGTCACTGCGAAACCAAAGCCGTCGGTTTCGGGGCCACGCACATCGAACTTTTGCGGCCACGTCGGCTCCTGCATCGCCCGCGCAGTATTCGGTTGAGCCTTCTGCACCATCGAGGGTAGGCCGCGGGTTTCGACCTCACCCTGTGGATGACCATCGGCCCAAGCGGCTAGGCCATACGTCATTGTGGTTATGCCGACCGAGAATCCTACAAGCACCAACTGCAGACAATTCAGCTTCCTTCTCATCGGCAAGCTCCTGTTCCCGAACTTGATACCTGTGATAAGTTGGCTCCGAGCATGCTTCCAGTCATGGGTTCAGGACACGCCTCAGTGCAATGGATTTGATTTCCTCCGCTGAGGCTCCTTTCTCGGTTCATCAAGGCGCGGAAGCATCTTGGGACTCTCGCCTGTTCGTCGCGCCACAAATCCGGTCGCGATACCGCCCCACGTCATCTGCCCTGACATGACGCCCGATTCCTTACTGTGCAGGAATCCTGTAAAAGACAACGAGGCAGCAGAGGGCATCTGAACGTTGAGAGACAGTCGGCTAGTTTGTCGATCGACGATTCCCTTTATTGGAATGCGTGGGGCATCGACTGTCGTGCTTGGCTTATAGATACCTTCAATTTCTCCGCTCTTGGGGTTAAATGTTGTAAAGATAAACTCTGCCAGGGTTCCATCCCGGCTTACGATCCATGTGCCGAGATAGCTATGTCCGCTTAGGGGACCGGCGGCCCCAATTCCAGACAGCATGGCGTACTTGGTCGAGTAAAATGCGTACGTCTTGCCATCACGCCGGTCTTGTAGAGTGCCGGCCACGAATCCCGGATCGGACGTGAACAAATACCCGGTAAACTGTAGCGCAGTCCCTGACTGACAAAAGGGCTGCACACTGACAACGCTCCCGTTAGGCGACACCCTGCCTGACTGGTTCGGATTGTGCCAATCGATACAGAATTCCACGCGGTTCTGTGCGATCGTTCCGTTCACTCGTCGCGGAAGCCCATCGGGTCCCCAATATGTGCCGATTCTGATATCTTCATCGCCCGGACGGGCGGCATTACGCGGCAACCGGTAGATGTCCAGAACTCCGGACCACCCGTCATGGACCATATTCCAGCGTCCCAGGAACAACTGGGGGTTTTCGCGAGAAGCGAATGGACGGCCGGGATCGGCGACACCTACAATGCTGAGAGCCTCTAGAACCAGGCCGCGTGTAACCCAGTCATAACTGAGCTTCAGCAATCCATCCCGATCCAGGTCATACCCACCTGGCAGTGCTTCGCCATCTGGTTGCCGTCCCCATGAATTCTTGACCAGGAAGGCGCGATCCTGATCGGAGTACCCCACCATCAGCATGGCATGCGTTGTAGTCGTGGAGACAGCCGATGGAGGATCCCAAATCTCATTCGAGGGGACCGGGTCGGTCATCGGACAGCACTTCATGACGAATGCAACTTCACGCTTCAAGGCGAGTTGAGTCTTGAACCACTCGGGTTTAGAGAGATCCACACCGATCGCAATCCTAAACTCGGTCGGAACAAAGCGGGCGTCGGCAAGCGCTGCTTGAGGAAATACCTCAGGACTTAGGTTGTGATCATCCACAATCCGTTGATGAACCGTGGGATCATCGAGTTTCGCTGAGTATGCCCAATCCGGCGTAAAGGATAACGTGCGTTCCTGAGAGAGACCGTAGCGCGTTAGAACCAACGCATGCCACATAAGACTCCCGCCGCTGTTGGTCTCGGGTTGAATCTCCCGTGCCGGTAGTAACGCATTGAAATCAATCCAATGCGACTTTTGGACATGATTGAGATATCGCTCTGACAGATCGAGGGTCAGGCCATATTTCCGCTTGTAGGCCGCCTCAATTGCGGCGGTCATGGCAAACACAGTACAGGTGTCGCCCGTCTGGCTTCGGATTCCTGTTTGAAATTGGCGTAGATCCACTTGTGGTGGTGGGATAATCGCGACATCCACTGATCTCGTTGTGAGTTCAGCGCTGTCCGGTACGCTCGTAAGAGCCGCCCTAGAATTGGCTTCGCTCAACCGCCCGAGTTGAAACACAGTTCCGTCTTGCAGCCGCACCGTTGGATAATCGCTCTCCACGAACACTTCCTGGATACTTGAGGTGGCGCTAAACGCGATGTCACCGCCGAAAAGAAAGAACAATATGTTCATGCCGAACAAGATTTGCATGGTGGCTTTGCAAATCATCTTCAATCTGTCCTATCGTTCCTTTGCTTCCAAGACGTCCATCCGCTGAAGAAGTTGATGCATATGTTGGTCTTGAGACTGCATGTGAGCTTGTTGCGCTTCGATTGTCTTGTGTTGCCGCTGCAACTCATTCAGCAACAGCGCGATGAGTTGGAGATACTGCACGGATTCCACCTCGCCGCCGGCAGAATAGGTGACCAGTTCGGGATAGATTGTCGCCACTTCTTCGGCAATTAGTCCAAAACCACGAGGATTAGCTGGTTCGCCCTCTGCAGACTTGTAGCGAAATGACACAGGACGGAGCTTGTGAACGTCTTGGCTTGTCTCAGCCATATCTTGAATGTTTTCTTTGTAACGAAGCGACGAGCCTTGAATGCCGAGCTGACCCTGTCCGTTCACCACCACTGTGCTACCGCTCAGCGGGACCCCTGTAACTCCCGCAAGAAAGGCTCTCGTGTGAGGACCGGATGTGCCAATTCTTATTGTTCCGGATTCTATAGGACTTTGAATGCCCGGATGACTAATGTAGATGTTATCGCTGCCCGTAGTTTGATTCGCACCTGCTCCAAATCCTACGGATATGTTATTGCTGCCGGTCGTTTGATTGGCTCCTGCGCCATGACCGATGGCGGTGTTATTACGGCCTGAAAAGTTCGCAAAGAGCGCTCCATTCCCTAAAGCGGAATTGCCTCCTCCTGCCTGATTGCGTGTGAGAGTGTGATAACCAACTCCTGTATTGGCATTACCCTCATTTATTGAAAGCACGCCGGATCCAACTGCCGTGTTCATCGAACCCGCAACATTGCGCTGTAGAGCAGACTCTCCAATTGCCGTGTTGCTGGTCCCCTTGTTCTCGCGTAATGCCCAAGCTCCGACAGCCGTGTTGTTCATCGCACTCGTGTTGTTCTCAAGCGCTCCATAGCCGATCGCAGTGTTGGAAATACCATCGATATTGTTCAACAGTGCCGCATGGCCCATCGCAGTGTTGCGCGAACCGGTTGAATTGAAATGGAGGGCCTGTACACCATTCGCAGTGTTGTGATTACCGGTTGTGTTGCGAAATAGCGATTGCGTTCCGGTAGCGGTGTTATTCCTTCCGATAGTGTTCGAAAACAAACTCTGGGTCCCTACGGCCGTATTCCATTCGCCGATCGTGTTCGCTTTGAGAGCTTCTATTCCGACGGCCGCATTAAAATTGCCCGTTACATTTTCCATGAGCGACTTAGTACCCACAGCAGTGTTGTAGTTGCCTCCCTTGTTTTTCAAGAGCGCTTGGCTTCCAATCGCTGTGTTCTCCTTACCGGAGTCATTACTTCCGAGTGATCCTGTTCCGACGGCGGTATTGTCGTTCCCGCTGAGATTTTGAAAGAGGCTCTGATATCCTACGGCGACATTTGAAAATCCAATGGTGTTCGTATTCAGAGCAAGTGCGCCATTAGCGGTATTGTGGTTTCCTGATGAATTCGCCTTAAGAGCGAAATATCCGACAGCGGTGTTCAACCGGTTATCCTGAAACAGCAGGGCGTTCTCTCCCAATGCAGTGTTACAACAGCCACCTGGAGGTAAGATGACGCCGGCAGCGCGTGCATGCACTCCGCTGCGCGAACCCGTCGCCTCCATTCCCTGTCCTTCGGACATGAGAAGAGTAATTGTCATCTCATCTTCACCGACCACTTTCAAAGAAGCTTGAGGACTTTCTATCCGTTCCTTGTGGGCCATTGAAGTGGCCTGGATCAGAATAGCTTCTTTGTCATTCCCAACAGTTGGAATCAGTTTCAACCCATCCTTAATGGCTTCGACACGATAGGTACCTTGCTCGATGATGACATCATTTCCATCTAACGCAGAAAAGTGAACGGCCGTGTCCGTTTGTATGGTGGGAGGAGCGCCAACTGCATAAGCAACTGTGACGATACTGATCATCCACAAGGTCATGACACCTCGCCATCGCAGCATTGACATGAACGGCCTCCCTCTCGATGACCTTGTACTTATCAAATCTTTCACTTTACGCCAGGCGGTCCCCCGCCAGGTCCTTGTCCGGGTGTTGGACCACCACCTCCGGGCGGTATAGGAACAGTACCTGGTGCGGTCGGCTTCTGTTCGCATGGGCCTAACCCTGGGCCACCCTCCCCTGTCGGTGCGCAATCAATGACTCCCGGGCGAGGCTGGCGGGGTTGCATTTGGTTGGCGCCGAGTGAAGCAGTGCGGTTACACGGACACACTGCGCCTTCGACACAACGCATGGCAGCACACTGCGAGTCATTCATGCTCATTCGAGGCATGTCACCACCTTGAACGGCACAGGCCATGGCAGCCGGCATCTTGGTCTGCTGCACTGACAAAGGTCCTGGAGTGCCTGGATTAACATCTGGCTCGATCCTGGCGATCGTCGGATCAATGGGTTGAGGTCCTTGCCCAATACCAACCACCCTGTTGCTGCTTTTCTTACAAGCCATGTAGGCCTCAGGCGTGGATTCGCCGGCGCATGGATCCGGAGGGTTGGCTCTGACTCCTCCAGAACCAGGGCTCCTCGGATCCTTACCAGCGAAGCATTGGTACAATGACCGCGCGCGCGCGGCTGCATTTGATCCCGACCCGCAGCCTGTTCCACCCGATCTTCCACCAAAATCCTCCACGGTACGCCGCTTATAGGAACCTGGATCAGTTGGCTTCTTGTTTTGTCTGTCATCGTAATATTTTTCTATTCCTTTTTGTAAGTTTGGAGTATCTTGCAAGTCTCCCTTGCGTTGAACTTCATCAAAAGTGTTCTTAAGCCCAGCCTCTGCATTGGCTCCCTCTTCACTCGCGAGCTGTGAAAGTTCTCGGATGCCTGGCGGTAAACGTTTGAAAGCATCCTTAAATTCTTTGGCCTTCTCAACCGCCGTCTCGACGAATTCCTTCACTTCCGCCCATTTTTTTTGTAGATCCTGAGCCGTTTCACTCGCCTTATTTTTAATACTCTGGATGGTTTGTTTAATTCCTCCCGGTTTCTTTTCCTCATTTCCTGTGGTGTTCGTGCCATCCCCCTCGTTGTCGCTGAGGGCGCATAATTTGTCGCGGATTCCGCTTGAAGAGGGAGCAGGATTGAGCAATTCAGAAGGAGTAGTAAAGGGGCTCACTTTGACGCCAGTGACGGCTCGCTGGAGGCACTGCATTTGCCCGCGCATCCCTGCGTCATTAGCAGCCGCCAAGACACAAGATACTGCGCTCGAAGGTGCGGAAATTCCAGGCAAGCCTCCTTTTCCTGGCTGGCCCCCTTTGCCGCCGCTACCCTGACCATCTTGAGGGCACATGAAGGCGTTCTTAGACATTTGCATCAGCGAACACTTGAAGTCTCCAAAGGTCTCTGGACGCTGCATGGAACCAATCAAGCGATCTATATCATTAAAGGAATTGGTACGTGTTAGCCGATTGCTTTCTTCGTCGAATACCCAAAAACCCAGTTCCTGCCGGGGATATCTTGCCATGATGGGTCCCAGTGGATATGCGTGAAATACCAACGTAGGCATCCACCAACTTCTCTGTGTGTATTGCAATTGATCGAAAGTCAACATCCCAAGGTTCATCACTCCGTGGACCGCGATAATTGTTTGAGATGGAGAAAGTTCCCAAATAGCTTGGGTTGCAAATGAACTGAGGGCATATTCGATACCGCGCACCCCTTCTCGCGACAAACACATCAATTTAGAGTGGAAAACCCCCATAAACCTCAGCGCATCACCATACTCTCTTAACGTCATGGCGGTGATGGTGTCTCGTATGAGAAGATGGAATCCAAGCTCTCCTTTGCAAACTGGATCATGCAACACCGTAGGAGCTGCCTGGATTCTGTAATGACTAAGTGTTGCTTGCCATGTACGATCCCAGAGTTGTTGCCATGTCAACGGTGGTGGCGGTGGAACGATGTGCATTTGTGGAGGAATTGCCCAGGGAATCACCATCTGCATCGGTCCGGATGGTCGTTGTTGCAGCGGAACTCCGCCACGAGTTTCGATTTCACCTTCAGTCGCAGAGGGAGCACTGGGTTGCTCGGCCGTCTGGATTTCCTCCTGACCGGTCTGTTGCGATGCTTGTTCTGTGGAAATGCCATCATTGGCGAAGATTGACGATTTCATGGCCACTGTCGTCAGAAGTACAACAATCACGGCCACAACCCAAGTACACTTCTTGTGCTTCATGATCGGCATCGTCCGATATCGCATTGGGCTTCCTCCGTGAATACGCAGAATTCCGAATGTGGGGCTGACCTGTCAGGTCACGCCTGAATTGCTATGCTGTTTTCGTTGATTGTCTGGCCATAATGAGTCCACACCAACGTGGTTAATCGTGGCTCCGGACTAGAGCCGTCGAGAAACGCACACCTGCACTGAAAACTTTACGTCCGCGGACCCATTGTAGGGATTGTTGTCATTGGTCCCGAGCCAAATCTCACCAGTGCCTGGTGTCCCTTGCTTCGTTTGAGGATCGATATATCCAGCAATCCGCTCCTGCTGGAGACCGACATAGAACCAGGAGCTGACGGAAATTCCTGGACGTTCTGTATATGTTTGCTTTGTTCTGTCAATTCCCATGTTGTTCTCTCCGCCAAACTTGGCGATGAGCGCGAAAGGCGATCGGTCGGTTAGGGGATAATTTATGCCCCCGTCGCCGGGTGCATCCCATTTGTACCAACCTGTCGGATCGTAGCCGAAATCACCAGCTACACCTGAGTAGTTTCTTCCCGAGGCTGTGATAAGGACGGTGTCTCCCCAGTTTGCCATCATGTGCGTGTTGACTGGCCCTCCTCCAGGCCCATCCCAGACAGGGAACGTTCTGCAGATAGGAATTGCCTTGGCTTCGATGACCTCTGGGCTGAGATCGGTCACCATTTGCGCAATCACCGCGGCACCAGCACCTTGTCCCACCACTGAACCCACATAATTCATCGTGAACGCGATGGGTGCGCCTGGGTTTGCAAGGCTGAACCTTCCTCCGCTCGTCACGAGATTGCGCAAGGCGTTGAAGGCCTGATCCGGCGTTTGGGCTTGGATGGTTTGACGAATAGCTTCGCCTGTATTACCAATCGACAAAACGGTCATGGACATCTGGGATAGCGTCTCTTTATATCTCGCTTCTGCATTGCCGGAAAATCCGGCATAAGCACCTTCCACAGCAGCCTTCATGTCTCGTTCGCTGAGCCTCGACGTGAATGTGACCAACAAGACACGACCATACGTGACTTGACTGATGTAGACAGGAGGGTTCTGGGGCGACGTGTACCCTTTCACGTCTGTCAACGTGACGGTAGGTCCGAAGAATGGCGAGACGCTTGTGGGATCTCTTTCAAACACCACGTCATAAAACTTCTGAGTGAACTTCGCGACCAGCGTGTGCTCGTTCAAGCTTTGATTGAAGCTCGCCTTGAATGAGGCATTGAACGCAACTCCCTGATAGGCCACTCCCAACTTCACCATCGCTTCTTCCATGGTGCCGGCAAATTGGGTCTCGAGGAAAATATCCGATGCGGCATCTGTGGGAGCGATGGCGCGAAGGATGGAGTCGCGCGCCTGATCGACATCGCTCCCGCTGATTCGTGGCAGGTCCCTCCACCTCGGTGCGGCCGTTCCCCCGATGAAATTCCCCTTCAGGGCGATCCTGCCAGGGGATCGTGCAAGATCAATGAGAGCAAAATTGTTCCCGGCAATTGAGGCGCCTTGCACCAGCGCTCCGGGCCACATCACGGTCGAAGGGCTTTTCAGAAGCGCCAGTTCGGATCTTTGATTCACATAGGTTCCGCCAACTCGCCATGTTCCCTGAACACCCTCCCTGGGTATCGGCGATAGCGTAGAGGGCCTGCTCTGGACCAACGCCAGACGAGGGAGCACATCGACATACGCCTTAATGGCTTGTGCCTGCGTCATTGCTCCAGTCGTCCCTGGTACTGTCGCCAGCGGTTGAAGCACCAGTGGCTGAGCCGGTGATGCTTGCGCCATTCCTCCACCCGATGCCGTCATATTTAGATTGAGGCTGATGACATAGGCGATCACTGTCCCTGGGCTTGAAACGAGGTGATCCTTAGACCGTGCCATCCAACCAATTGGAGTCGTATTTCCTGGGCCAAGAAGCGGTGCAGATTGTGTCAGAAGTTGTCCACCCCCGGTTGGAGAGACGATGGTTTGAGCACCGCCGCCCGTGACCGTGTAGCCTGGCCGCGACGGGCGGACCTGCACTGTTGGACTTGGCCCTGCGGCGCTTGTGGCTTGATCGATCTGAATCTGTGGAAGCGGAGAGGAACCTCGCGGTCGAATCGCCATCACATAGGCCGTAACTGAAGCAGGGTTGGGAAAGGAGTGGTCCTTGGCGCGGCATTCCCAGGTTGTATTCGATGAGGGGAATGAGGCTGTAAGCAGATTTCCGGGCGATGTTGGAGCGGTTTTCCAATTCACCCGGCATCCCCCACTTGCCATCACGTATCCCATCGGCGTCGTCACCGAGACGATCGGGTGCGCGCTCACTGAGCTGGTCGCTTCACGAATCGTGACTTCCCACATGTTTGCGGTATCCAGGAGGAGAATGGCATAGGCCGTCAGCGCTGAGGGGTCCGCCATGCCGTGATCTTTGGCAGTCGCCTCCCAACCGGTCATCCCAGTTGGCGCACTGGAGGTCAGCAAGCTGCCTGCCCCCTTCCAATCGGCGAACGCCCCGCCCCCCACCAGCTTGTCTGACCTCGGTACTGTGACGGTCGCTTTTGAGTGACCTGCTGGAGGCACGCTGCCCATCACTACGGTCGTTGTTGCTCCAACGCCACGTGTTCCGACTTCCCCTTCCACGGAATCCGCGGTTGGTGCCTCTGCCACCTGTTCAGCCTGTTGTGAGAACTGCCGAACTGTTCCTTGTTCATCGGCTCCACCTGATTCCTGGGCAGCCGTTGAGTCTATGGTGAATAATCCGAGGAGAAGAGCTAGCCCGACAATTTGCTTCAGGTCCATCGCGACCTCCACATGTTTCTGACGTCCTTGTGCCATGACGTGGCTCACGGCACCTTGTCCACCCGCAGATACATCGTATAGTTGCCTTCCAGCCCAGCTCCGTAGTCGACAAACTGGACAGGGATGACGACCGGCGGTACTCCACCAATGACCGAGGGTGATGCGAAGAGCGCTTCTAGCTTCGCGCGGGTCAAGACGATAAATTGATCGGGCACCGTGAACCTCCCGTTACCTTGTGCGGCCATTCCAATTGGATGATCGTGGCCCGATATGTTATCGATCAACATGGGGCGCCCCTGCCCTCCAAGTAATGGGGTTCCTACGGGAAGATAGGGGATGTACTGGCCATACTCTGTGTACAAAGGATTACTGGTGGCTTTCTTCACGACTGCTTGCCCCACATATTTGTTTCCCATCTCGACGCTCCAGTGGTTATACACGCCGGTGAGACCATCCCACTCCCAAAGTGTGGGGTGGATGACGAGCGCATCGGTATCATTCAGTGTTCCTTCCCAAACATGGAGAGGAAATGTGGTGGTCGAGGGTGGACGAGCTGACGGGAGAGCAGGATCGCGATTCAGGGGAATCGTATCACTCGTGCGTAGGCCGCCAAGTTCACTGGCAGTCCCAGCCAGCACCCGATGATCCTGAAAGCCATTGATATCGCCGTGAACCTTGCTTCTCACAAATCCGTGGTCGAGTAGTTGGGAGGTGGTCGTGACAAAATCAGTGCCTAGGGACGGGACACTCTGACGCCGGACGAATGCAGCCACATAAACTTCATCCCGCTTTCCATCGAACTGGAACATGTCATCCTTCGTCTCGTGAATGACGCGAAGGCCGTTGATGACGACTCGGTATTTTCCGCTTAGCATCGGTACAACTGGAGGTGATGTCGCTTGCTGTCCCGGGGCAGGTCCTTTTGGTTGCAGTATCATGGGAGTGGCACTGGGAGAAGCCGGCGACAAGACCATGCCGGATGGCGACGTCAGTGTTGGTGCTGATGAGGGGGTGCTTCCTGTCACCTTTGGAGCAGTTGTAGAGTGCTGAGGTAAATTGCCTTGCGCAATTGTGATCCTCACCGTGTTGTTCACCTGATTATTGTCCGGAACAGCGCTGGTGACTTGGGCTGTGCTGCTGCGGGACACATTCCCAGGATTGCTCAAGGCGACGGTCGCGCCAGCTGTCGTACCAACTCCTAGGTCGACGACAGTGCAGCTGATAATTGGCAGTCCTGGTGCTACGTCTCTCGAAGCACACTCCGCACCATGTGGATCAATCCTGATGATGCTTGTTCCTGGCTTGCCATCCGTGAATGCGTATGCCAACACAATATTGTAAGCTAAGTCTTTTCCCTTGTTAGTGACGCTCAGTTCGTAAATTTGAAGCTGACCGACTGGGTCGATTTGACCCAATAGGCCTACCACCAGATCGGCAGAGGGGTAGAGCGCCATATCCCCTGGCGCTATGTTGGTAACCCAGTTGTTGGCGAGAACGGGATCCGGAATGGCACTCATCACCTGAACAAAAAGCGGCGGATCAGGCCTTGCGTTGGTTCCGAAAGTGCTGGTTTTGAAGGTGATGAAAAAGGTCTGGTTCACACTAAGGCTTGAGGCTTTACAGAACTTATGATCTGCAGTGCTGTGTTGTATACCTCCGCACTGTACAGACACAGTAGAATTTGGAATCCGTGATGAGATATCGGCAGAACGGTTGGTATCAAACATGCTGAGCTCGACAACGACATCATAGGCGGTATCTCTCCCGGCATTCTTAACCTCTACTTCATAAGTCCAGAACTTGGAGGGTTGACCATATCCTCCTCCGGCGACAGACAGGCTCCAGGTGACGCTCAAATCGGCAGACATACTCATCTTCGACAGCGTAAGCGGTAGGAGGCCTCCGCGGCTTTCGATCTCTTCGCCGGATTCAGCGCTTTGAGACGAGGCAGCTGTGACTAATGCGGCAAGCGCGGCATTGAGTTTCTCGCGTGAAATCCCTTCCTCTTTGACATTGCGAGGACGAATCTCGCCAGTCCAAGTCCGAGCGTCATAACCCTTTCCACCTGGTAAGGCGAGCACGAGGTGGGATACGTCAGGCTCGTCGGGAATGAAAAGCGCAGTTGGTCGATCAATTTTGATATCGAAGGAAATCGGAACGGCCTTCAACAAGAGTGGCTCACTCTGGCCATCTGCAAGTAAGCGCAATTGATTGCCATCGGTTGTTTCGAGGCGATATGTTCCTGCGGAGACAGCGACCAAGCTTCCATCCGGTGAAGAGAACCTCGCTCCATTTTGCAACGACACGGATGCTCCTGGAGTTTCTGCCTGAACCGACTGTTCCATCGCAGTGAGACATCCCATCACCAGAAAGATCCACACCCACCGGCTACACATGCGTCCCCTCCCCCTTAACGACTACTGTGCTTGTCATAAACCAGGCTACGGTTCGACAATCATCGACCACGTGACATTGGCGGTATTGGGCTCTCGTACAAGTCCCACACGATCTCCTTTGTTGACGATCAGGGGCTGTGGAATATCGACATGACAGAAGGGTCTCTTGGGGTACCCTCCACCGGGAAATACGGAAAAGCTTCGACCCTGGCTATCGCAATTGAGGACTGGGTTACCGTTAACCAGGACTGTTACGATGATGCGCTCTACCTGTTGTCCTTGTCCTGGGCTGGTCAGCATCGTGGTTCCGATCGCTCGCAGACTGACGATTCTTCCAGAAGATCCCATCGGTATTTCGACCGGCTCCAGCACAGCCGAAGTCCCGGTGCCCGGCCCCATAAAACAGGCGGCTGACTGCGACGCGCAGGTCGCTGACTGTCCAGTGAGGATCGTCTTTGCGCCCACAGCCATTCCAGGTGGTCCCTGAGGACCAGCGACACCTGGTGGTCCCTGCAGACCGGGAGGTCCTGAAGGGCCGAGCAAACCTTGAGGGCCTGGAGGACCAGGTGGACCATTCGCCGGACCAGGTGGACCAGGAGGCCCCGGAGGGCCAGGCGGTCCACCTGGTGGACCTGGCACCCCCTGTGGCCCTTTGGGTCCTGGAGGGCCAGGTGGGCCGCCGGGAGGTCCTGGTGGACCGACCATATTCCATGCGACGGGAATTTCGTTGTCTCTGCAGCGGCTTCGTGGCTCGGTGAGAATTCTCACGATGCCGCTGGCTCGATCGATACAGGCGTTGATCACTTGCTGAGTTGTCTGCACGCCTTGATTGGAAGGCGGCGGCTCGTTTTGCGAGGAAGCTACGCTCTGTTTGGAAAAGGTTCTCCCCTGAGCCTGTTGTCCGAGAGCACCTGTCATTCGCTCGAGTTTCAACGGAATTGGCTCAGCCGCCCGACTTCGAACCCCGCTGCGCGAACCCACGGCGTCTAGCCACGTGCCGTTCGGCAAAACCAAGACGATGTGGTGCGAGTTTTCCGTTCCCACCACCGAAAGGGCAACAGGTCCTAGGACTTCTTGTTCGTGTCGTTGCGAGATCGCTTGTACGACTATCGGCGGATGATCGTCAGCGGGAATGAGACGAAGGTGTTGCTCATCGTCCTGTTCGATGCGATAAAGACCGGGCTCGACCTTGGCATCGCTCCCGTCAGAAGCGATGAAGTAAATGGAGGTCTCAAGTGACACCTTGGAATACTCGCCACTCGAAAGAACTGCTCCGGCTGATACAGGAATGAACAGCAGGAACGTCAACGAGGCGAGGCGAGTTCGAAGGATCATCAGCTACTCCGGAGAACACGGAACATTTCTAGCGGGAGACAGCACTCTTTCTGTACCTAGGTCGTCGAGTGCCTCAGCAAGGTTCATCTCATTTCAAGAAAAGGTGCGGAGATCTGTCATCCCCCAGCAGCTGTCATGCTTCACGAATGCTGGAGGGGAACTGAAGAACGTGAAGGAATCTGCACGGCGCTAGTGCAAACTACATGCAACGCTAGAGAGGTCGAAGGCGTAACACGGACACCAATGAAACTGCCATTTGACCAGCTGGTTTTTGAGGAATAATCGTATTATCGCGATAGAGAGGTGGCTCAAATATGATTCAGCATGGATCCTTTCAGAGGCACCCATGAATCACTATCACACCGAAAAGCTATTCCCGGGAACAGAAGCAACCGCACTCTCTTCCTTCTCAAGTCCTGCGTCATCCGGCGGGATATCCCATACGGATCGCTCGCTCTTCACCTAGGCACATGGTTTTCACCTGATATCCCAAATCGCGCGGAGTAGTCCGAACACCGACATGCCTGTCAATGATGCGAGGGCCAGTATGAAGATCCACATGGGACTCCTCCTTGGTTAGGGATGATTCTCTGTACAGTGAGTCAGGAGGAGCTTGTGTAAGGTTCATGCGATGGTCGGAACAATAAATCTGCTCATGCTTGAACCTTTTGACCGACCACGGCGACGGAGTACACGTTAAATAGAGGCGGACGGATAGACGACACCTCCTTGTAGAAGAAGTTCTTGTTCTTCTCAAAAAAGGCTGCGACATAGCACCTCCTGTTCGGGCTGATCTCTAGCCTGCATTCGAGATTTCGTCGACTCTCGATCGGTTTCCGCTCTTTAACGGCACGATTCTGACGGGAAGCCCGAATCTCTTCGGGAACTGAAGGATGGAAGGAGTTCAGGCGGTGTCAACGAAGTTGGTAGCGGCAACCTACTCGAATCTCAGGGCATCGAGGGAAGGTTCCGCGGCCTTCACATCGTCACACCCTAGCCCACATTATTCACGACGGTTCGTCACGAAACCGCCAAGACGCCACGCGAGACGGGTGCGCGGAGCGCCGAGAGGCCGAAGCGTACTCACAGCAGTACGTTGAGGTCGCGAGGGGCGAGCCCGCCCCACGGCATGCCGCGAAGACGCATGCCGGCCTGTCGCAGCGGCGTATCGGCGGTTGCAGTGGAAGCGCTCGTGAATAATGTGGGCTAGTCGATCTGTACTCCTGATGGCTTATTATGAGAAACAGATCGGCTGCCTCGGCATGTACTTCACCACGCAGCCGGCGCCGCAGAGCGCGAGTCACGAACTATTCCCTATGATTCTGCTTTCGGAGCAGCGCCTGCAACTCCTCGTAGACGGTCCGGCGCGCTCCCACAAAGACAATCTCAAGCGCTCCCGCGTCATCATTGACTCGATAGATGCTGCGATAGTTTCGCACTCGAAACGATCGAAATCCGTCGAGGTCAAAGTGGAGCGGATGTCCCGCTAGCGGTGATTCCAGCAACCCGCGAATGCCCTGACGGATAGCTGTCTTGATCTGAGGATGGAGCTTTCGAATGCGCGAGGCGACATCGGGGGTATAGCGGGCATGATACCGTCTCACGACTTGTCTCGACCGAACAGGGCGTCATGCGAGATCCACTTGCCGGCATCGGCTTGTTTCAAGGAGCGCTTCAACGACCGCAGCGATCTGGCATCGCTGAGGATTTCGATGGTCTCCGTGAGTCCCTCGAACTGATCCATGCTGAGCAGCACGGCTGTGGGCACACCATCTCGCGTAATGGCCACCACCTGATCCCGCTGTTTGATATTCCTGATGAGATCGAGCAGCTTGTTTTTTGCCTCCGTGACCGACATAAACTGATCGACCTGCGCCATACGACCTCCTCACATAGCTGATGGTGGCTCAGTGTCCTCTTGCGTCATGCCCGAGAAGGCGGGCATCCACTCCTCGATCAAGGCTCAATGCAGAGGAGAAGGCCCCGACTAGATTCCCGCTTCCGCGGGAATGACAAAATTCAGTACTTCTAATGGCAACTGATCCACTGCTACATAGCTGGTTAAGTGGCCGTTCTATCGGCTATCGTGAGAAGGCGCAATGTGTGGGCTGACGGCCGGAGGCTACTGACGAATCGTGACCGGCGGTGATGTTGAGCAAGGAGTCTGTCCGAGTAATGCCATTCTACTGCGGCAAACGATCTGCAGGTATCTGCATCGTTCTCGGCCCGAAAAAATCCTCAACGTATTCCAGCGAATACGCTTCCGGTTTTTCCGAGCCTTGCGCCGCTCATCTGCCTGCACCTCCTTCGCCTCGCCACGAAGGCTTACTCGGACAGACTCCTAGCGCGGCAGGTACGTGGCGAGGTAGTCCCCTGCTCGAAGTTCCCCCTGCAAGATCTCGACTTGCGCCGGGCTCATCGGGTTGATGCCGGCTTTCGACAAGAGTTCCGCGCGGATGAATTGGTAGATTTGCTGTTCGAATTGCATGCGTGTCGGCGGCTGGAGCAAGACTTCCCTTATGCCGTTCTCAAGGGCCGGTTGGATCTGTTTGAAATACTCCGCTCCGATCTTGCAGATATTCACGGGAAAGATCATGTCGAAGAAATGCGTGCACTTGTCCGCTTCCTTGACGGCGCCGATCACGGCAATGCGCACGGAATGATAGGTGGGCAGACGCCGCTGGTCGATCGTCGGGGTGAGAAAGACGTCGACCACGACTTTTTCCGCGACGAGATCGCCGAGGGCCGTGTCCCCTTCGCCGGAATAGTCTTTGTAATAAGTTTTCAACTGGATGACCGGAAACAGAAATTGGTACCGGATCTCCGGACCCTCCAATGTCACCATGGGGGGATTGGAGACTCCGGTGACGTGCACAAACACCTTCTGGCCGTTGCCCGCTTCATGCGTGTATTTCTCCAAGGTAATCCGTCCAGTCAGTCCTCGACCCAAGGCGAAATTCGTGTCGAATGGGCTCCGCATGTTGGTGAGCTGGATGAACGACTTGGTCGGATCACCGAGAATCACTGTGAGGGGAATGCTCCTTGTCGTGGCGCCCGGCTGCGGAGGCATGGCCGCCTGGCCCGGCATCTGAGCGGGAGGGCGCGGCGTCGGTACCGGAGCGGAGGGCTGCGGTTGACGAGGTGGAAACACCTGAGCCGAGGACTCTGCGAAGGCCAGGAAGACATTCAGACAGAGCCCCGCAATGGCTAGAACCGCACCGCGCTTCATTCGTCTGGACGACGTCGTCATGCTGCTACTCGTGATTGAACCATCGGGTGACTGTCACATCCTGGATAGGCGGATTCGCCGCGTAGGAGAGCGGTGTGACCTGGACCTTGGCGCCGGTGTCGTCCTGGACTTTCACGATGCCGCGGGTCTGTACGGAGCCGACGCCGCGGGGAATGACCGGTGGTTCCTCGACCTTCGCCACAATGGGAGTCGACGGCCGAACCTCGGCGGCCAGTTCCGCCATGCTTTCCTCCAGATCGGCTCGGCGGTTCCGCGACGCGACGACGAAGAACGTTTCAATCCCCTTCACCTGGTCCAAGGTGTACCAGTAGTTCGACTCGGGGAAGCTATACTCCTGGTCCTGCTTGACCGGGTTGGCTGTCGCGGCGCCCTTGGCCGGGAAGACCGTTTCGGCCCAGCCCGATCCGTCGATCGAGATGATATAGAGATAGCAATCGCAGTTGGTGCGCGCAACGATCTTGAAGCGGTCGCCTGCTTCCTTATTGGCCCCGCCGTCCTTGAGCGTTTCCCCGTCGTTCATCAAGACGACTTCTTTTCCGGCGGCCGTCTGTTTCTGCCTGACCAGCGCCACATCAACGGCGACCGCCTCGCCGTCCACTGAGCGAGGATAGATTCCGGCCGCTCCGTACGGCTGCCCTCCATAGGATTGGCCGGACATCCCGTAGTTGGCGTACCCCTGCTGCTGCGTTCCATAGGTTGAGGCGGCCCCATACCCCTGCGGAACCTGACCGTAGCCTGGCTGAACTTGGCCGTAACCTTGCTGGACCTGGCCATAGCTTTGCTGAGCTTGGCCATAGCCTTGCTGAGCTTGGCCATAGCCTGGCATCGTTCCACCTGCTCCGTACGGATTGTTCGGATCGTAGCCCGGCTGCATCTGTGAGGGAGACGCTCCGTATGGATTCGTCGTCCCGTAGGGGTTCGTGGGTTGTCCGTAGGGATTCGGGGAACCATAGGGATTTTGTGCGCCGTAGGGATTCGAATTTCCGTACGGATTCGGCGTGCCGTACGGATTCGCTCCCGTCGTCCCGTATGGATTCATCTGCTGGCCGGAGGAAGCAGCATATGGATTGCTCGGATCGAACGGATTCATTCCCGGTTGGCCTGGAAGGCCTTGCGCACTTCCATAGGGATTGACCGGTGATCCGGGATATGCTGCGGCACCGGTGGAGGCCATGCCCGCCATATTGGGATCATAGCCACCCATTTGTCCCGGATAGGCTGCCTGCCCTGGGTATTGCGTCGGCGGCATTCCCGGTTGTCCTTGAAAACCTGGCTGCATTCCGACACCCGGCTGCCCCAGTTGGCCCGGTTGACCGGGCATTCCCGGTCCTCCCATCGCCATTGGAGGGAGCCCCTGCATATAGGGGCCGGAGAGTCGATTCACCAGATTACTCAGGTTATCGCGATGTTTGGATCCGTAATTCTGCAGGCCGGTCTGGAAGAGATTCTTGGCGAATTCGAAGGCAATGGGAACCAGAAACGGGGCGGCGGCGCAAGAACTGAGAACAAGCGGCCCGAGCAGAGCAAGTCCGACTCCCCGACCCGCTCTCGCCTCTCGCATGCCCTGCCAGTAGAGTTTCACCACGTCTGATTTCCCCTATGCTGTTCCGTACGTCGCGACGATACAGCAAAAGGTTCAGCGCATTGTAGACCGCCCCGGAAGGCTGGTCAATCAAAGGCTGTCCTATTGAGGGGCCAAGGCAAATATGCTACAGCAAAGACCTCCCGAGCCGGTACAGACGGCAGACTGAACTTAGGTGGCCATGGACACGACTCACGACCGTGAGGATTCGGAAAGTGACCTCCTTGGTGCCGTGGCAGCCGGCGAACAAGCCGCCTTTGAACGTCTCTACCATCTGTATGAGAAGCGCCTGTATCAGTACGTGCACAGCCTCGTCAACGACCAGACGGTCGCCGAGGACGTGGTCGGGGAAACCATGATCGCCATCTGGCGGGGTGCCGGAACCTTTTCCGGTACGTCACGCCTATCCACCTGGATTTTCGGCATCGCGCGCCATAAGTCGCTGGACGCCCTGCGACGTACGGGACGCTGGCAGCGCGAAGTCGATCTCGACGAGGTCGCCGAGATCCCGAACACCTGCGAGAGCCCGCTGGAGGGGATCCACCGAAAACAAGTCGAGTCCTTGACGAAGCGGGCGCTGGCCACCCTGTCGCGTGAGCATCAGGAAGTCTTGCGCCTCGTCTTCTACGAGGAACTGCCCTACGACGAGATCGCGACGATGTTGGGCATCCCGTCCAACACCGTCAAGACCCGAGTCTTCTACGCCAAGCAGCATCTCAAACGAGCGCTGGATCGGCTGAACCAGAAGGCACCCATCGTATGAACGGGCGTACGAACGAGCCAGAGCGCATACCGGCCGGGGTCCATCCGGAAGCGACCCTGCTCCCCTGGTACGCCAACGAGACGTTGGGAGAAGAAGACCGCCGTCTGGTCGCCCGACATTTAGAATCCTGCTTCGATTGCCGGAGAGAACTGAGCGAATGGACGGACCTGCGGCGAAATATTCACGAGGCGTATGCGTCCCAGCCGGAACCGAGTCCGTCCCTGGCCAAGACCGTGCTGACCAAAGTGGCGTTGGACACAGGCCACTCCGCCCGCGAGGCCGGTCGCGGCGGGAGCGGCCTCGCGTCCCTCGATCGCTGGTTCCGCTCGCTCTTCGACGTTCCGTGGGTTCCTTCCCTGGCGACGGCGCTGCTTGCCGTGCAGTTTGGCTTGCTGCTCTGGGTGACGATGCCGCCGGAACGCGAGCCGGTGAGCACCAGATCGATCGACAGCCCCGCCGCGCGGTTTACCGTTCGGTTCCACGACCACGCGACCGAGGCGCAAATCCGCGAGGCAGTCGAACGAGTCCACGGGCGCATCGTCGACGGTCCCACAACCGGAGGCTCGTATCTGCTCGAGGTCAAGGCGGTGGATCCTGCAATGTCCCGTCGGATCCTGGACATGTTGCGGGCGCAAGATCGCGTCGTCTCGCGCGCCGAGGCCGTGGTTCCGTGAACCCTTCACGCATGGCGACGACGAATGACCAGAGGGGTCGCGACATGGCGCGAAGAAAAGGCATCCGTGCACCGGCCCTGTTCAAAGTCCCATAACCGAAAAGAGGCTCAAAGGTGATCTCATGAAGGCTCGCTCCCGCTCCAGCGTCTTGTTGACCGCGCTCCTCCTGATCTTGGCGGGCGCGCTTCACGATCAAGCCGCAGGCCAGACCACGGGAGGCACGGACGTCGGCACGAAGCGAGCGCTGCTGATCGGCATCAACAAGTACCGGGCCGTGCCCAAACTGCAAGGTTCATTGAACGATATCGAGACGATGAGACAGATTCTCATCACCCGATGGGGCTTCTCGGAACAGCACATCCGCCTGCTCACCGACGAGCAAGCCACGCGCGCGGGAATCTTGGCGGCGCTCAATCAGTTCGTAGGCGAGACCGTGGCGCAAGACATGGTGTACATCCATTATTCCGGACACGGCTCGCAGGTGGCGGATCTCAACGGCGATGAGCCGGAGGACCATCTCGACGAAACACTCGTCCCACAGGATGGGCGAAGCGGCACGATTCCCGACATTACGGATGACGAGCTGGAGGCCATTTTCAAACGTCTGCCGACCAGCCGCGCCTTCATCGTCCTCGACTCCTGCCATTCAGGCACGGCGACCCGCTCGCTCGACATCCGAACCCGTTCCATCCCTCAAGACACCAGACTCGACCTCTACCGGCCGACTCCCGGATCGGAGGTCAGGACGAGGGGCGGGGTTCAGACGCTGCCCGCTCGCTACGTGCTCATGACCGGCGCCGCTTCGCATCAGGAGGCGTTGGACGGTCCGGTGGAGGGACGGTATCACGGCTTCTTTTCTTATGCGCTCTCACGGAGTCTTCGTTCCTCGCCCTCCACCGCGTCGCCACGGGAGGTCTTTCGCGGGGTTGAAACAGAGCTCAAGCGCATCCAACTGCATTTCGGCCGCGCCTCGATGCCCGAACCCCAACTCGAAGCTCCGCCGGATCTGCTGGAAACTCCGCTGTTGGGCTCTTCCGGCGCGCCGGGAACCTCAACCGCCGGCGGCTCGAATCCGCGTTTGGCCTGGATCGAGGTCAAGTCGGGCGAAGCCGGGTCGATGACGTTAGTCAACGGCCTGTTGCTCGGCGCCGTGCCCGGATCGACCTGGGCCGTCTACCCGCCGGGGGACACCGCATTCGTCCCAGGGCACGCCGTCGCGATCGCGACGGTCACTCAACTGGCAGGTCAAGACGCCAAGGCTAAATATCAACCGGCCGACAAGAAGATTCCCGATCATGCGCGCGCCGTGGCGTTTCTCCCTGCTCCGACGGGCGACAAGATTCCCATTCACATCCTCGAGGTGGCCGACGGCAAGCGCAGGCACATCGAGGATGTCCTGGTGAGGTACATTCCCCATGTCGCGATCGTGGGACCGGATCAGTCGCCCCGTTATTTGGTCCAGGCCCAGGACAACGAGATGAAGCTCTTCGCAGCTGACGGGTTGCAATTGGTCGGTTCATTCGCCGGTGACGCCGACAACTGGGGCGCGGGTGTGGCCATGGTCGTGTCGCGCTCCGCCACCGCCTCGGAACTACTCACGCTGGACAATCCCTCATCGCAATTGCGAATCGACGTCCGGGTCGCCAATGCGCCGCCGCCGGCAAAGCCCTCCGTCGGTACGCGCGGCATCGCCGTCGTCGCGGCCAATACACAGCCGGCCAAATATCGCATTCGGAAATCCGGCAAACCCCGCACCTCTGAGAACAGTCTTCAACTCGAGATCAAAGTCAGCGCGGATTCGTACCTGACGGTTGTGGACGTGGACGCGGAGGGTGGCGTCAATCTCCTGTTCCCAAACGATTACTCAAAATCGGGTTTCTATCCCGAAGGACGCGTGCGGGCCGGCGAAATGATCATGATTCCCGACTCGTTGCAGAACGGCAACAAGGCCGGGTTCTATTGGGACTATGTTCCGCCCAAGGGAACGGATACGGTCCGTGTCTTCAGCAGCACGGATCTCGACACGGCCCAGCTGCTTCGCCAGCGCATCAGGAACATCCAAGCCGGCGCGGCCGTCAAGGGCGCTCCGACCGTCGGCACCCGCGCAGTCTCCGCTGAGATCGGCGGCATCAGAGACAGTCTGACGACGAGAGCGGCGCGCGGCATCATTCCCGTCTTTGACCCGACGCCTCACGTACCGGGGCAGGCTGCCGGAGAACCGCAACCGGAGCCGGTCCCGACAGTACCGGCCGTCGCGCATCCTGAGTTGCCCGCGTCGGCGGATGCTGCGGTCATGTCGGATCCGGAGCCGGCCGCCCCTGCCGGTCCGCCTCCGGACTGGGCCGCGACCTCCATCACGATCAAGGTCGAAGGGTGACTCGACGAGGACATTGACAGGGGCGCTGGAAAGTCCCTACACTGCGCCCCACTCTTGAGGACGTTCCATGCCCCTGACTCGCGAATCTCAGCGGCGTCTCCTCACGGTTTTGACCTTCGGCTTCCTGTGCCTCTGCGTCTTGATGCAGGTTTTGGGCAGCACCCTGACGCTCTGGGCCTGTGAATTCGAGTCGGACCTTTCCAAGAGTTTGCTCTTTGAGGGACTCTCGCTTCCCGTCTGCTATCTTGATCTATACCCTCCGGCCATCATCGGCCTGGCGGTCGAACGTCTGCAGAAGTTTTGTCAGACCGGCGACGATCGCACCCTCTTGCGTCCTCCGAATCCGGACGTCTAGTACGTCCGCTTCCTCGTGACCCCTCGCCGCTGTCGACATGGTACCGATGACGTCGCGACGGTGAGGCCATGGGCATCAATCCCATATGACCCAAGTGGGAAGGAGATTGCGATGTCGGAAATCCACGTTGCGTTCTGTTGTGAGGTCTGTCGGAAGGTGAAGGACGAGCACTGGGTCGGGTCCACCGGTCACGAATGGTGCACGATCACCGAGTACGCCAAGCGACATCTCGTCCATGCGGAAGATATTCTATTGTCCCGCACCTATTGTCCTGACTGCACGACCTCCTACGATCGGTTGATGCTCTACGGCCGGGGGACCATCGCTCCGTCGGCATGACTGAGCGGGAGTGGACGAACGAACGATGAGTTCGTCGTTCGGGATAGGATCCGTCACAGGAAGAGCCACCACAGGTAGATCGAACAGAGCAGCATCGATCCGATGGTGACCGGCATGCCGATCCTGGCGAATTGCCAAAAGGAGATTCCGTACCCGGCTTTCCGAGCCACGTCCACGATGATGACATTGGCGCTTGCGCCGATGATCGTGGCGTTTCCACCCAGGCACGCGCCGAGCGCCAGCGCCCACCATAACGGCACAATATCCGGTTGGTGAACCAGGGCCGCATGATCGACCAGCGAAGGATGATGGGATCTGGCCAAGTCCACGATCAGCGGATTCATCGCCGCGACGTACGGAATGTTATCGACCACGGAAGAGAGCGCCGCTGAACCCCAGAGGATCGCCATGGTGGTCGCCGTCAAATTGTCGCTGGTATAGGCGACCAACAGACCTGCGGCAGACCGGATGATCCCGACCTTCACCAGCCCGCCGACCAGAACGAACAATCCGATGAAAAAAAAGATGGTCTTCCATTCCACATCGGTCAGATAAGACAGCTCTTCCGAAGCCCCGCTCGAACCGCGTCTGTGCCCAAGCAACATGAAGAGACTGGCACCCAGTAAAGCAATGGTGGCCGGCTCCAGACGCAGCCACTCATGCATGCAAAACGTCAGATTGACAGCGGTCAACAGCCAGACTGACCGGCGGAGCATGATGCGGTCCTGCACCGCGTCGTCGATCCGAAGTTTCAGCACCGCGGCTCTGAGATGAGGATCGACGCTCATGGACCGCCCGGCGAACAACCACAGCGCGCCGAGAAAGACCGCCATGATGATGACGACGATCGGGCCCAAGCGGACGAGAAAATCCAGATATCCGAGTTCCGCCTTGCTGGCGATCATCATGTTCGGCGGATCGCCCACCAGCGTGCCGGTACCGCCGATGTTCGAGGCCATGGCTTCGACGATCAGAAACGCCACGGGGTTGAGTTCGAGCCGTTTCGTGATCGATAGGGTGACCGGCGCCATCAGAAGCACGGTCGTCACATTGTCCAATGTGGCGGACAGCACGGCCGTGACGACGGCCAGCAGGAGGAGCATCCGGAAGGGCTTCGCATCGGACTGCTGAGCGGTCCAGATGGCTATCACCTCGAACAGTCCCGTTTCACGGACGATGTTCACGATGACCATCATGCCGATCAGAAGAAAAATCACGCTATAGTCAACACCGAACTCGTGCGAGTGGAAGGCTTCCTCCTGTGTGACCACGCCCAGCGCGATCATCAGCGCGGCACCGAAGAGGGCAATGATGGTCTTATGAACACGCTCCGTGATGATGAGGAGGTACGTCAGGCCGAAGATGAGGAGGGCAATGGAGACGTCGGACATTTTGCTCACAACCGGTTCACCACGAATCTGGACTCATCAGCTTTTCCTCTTTCCTATCGAGGCTCGATCCACGTACCATAGCGGATGAAAATGAGGTCTGTCGATCATGTCGCAATTTTCTCTTGAACATATTGAACAGTTGGTGCAGGGAAAGCTTTGGGACCCCCACGTGCTGCTTGGCGCGCACGCCTCGGGCGACGGCTCCGGCGCGGTCGTCATTCGCGGCTTCGACCCTGAAGCCGAGAGTGTTTCGGTGCTCCTGGAGGGAGCCGAACCGATCTCGATGCGGCGCGTCCACGAAAGCGGGCTGTTCGAATGCCTCGTCCCCGGCCCATTGTCGAACAGGCCGTATCGATTGCGTGTCCTCGATCGCCACGGACGAGTCTCCGACCGATACGATGCCTATGCCTTTGCGCCGTTGCTCACGGATTACCAGTTGCACTTATTCTCAGAAGGAACATTTTACCGGGCCTATGAAACGATGGGGGCGCATCTGCGCGAGGTCCGCGGAGTCTCCGGTGTCCACTTTGTCGTGTGGGCTCCCAACGCAGCCCGCGTCAGCGTCGTCGGCGATTTCAATCAATGGGACGGCCGACGCCATCCGATGGCCAACCGCGGCTCGACCGGATTGTGGGAACTCTTCATTCCCGACCTGGGATTCGGAACCCTCTACAAGTATGAAATCCGTCCGCGCGGGCAAGACACGATTCTGCTCAAGGCCGATCCCTATGCCTTCGCCTCGGAACTCCGGCCCAAGACCGCTTCCGTCGTGACGGATACCGCAACCTACGCGTGGAACGATCAGTCGTGGATGGACGCGCGGGTGAACTGGGATCCGCTCGGTGCACCCCTCTCCGTTTATGAAGTCCATCTCGGCTCGTGGATGAGAATTCTCGAAGAGGACAACCGATGGCTCAGCTATCGTGAACTGGCGGACCGGCTGATTCCCTATGCAAAAGAGATGGGATTTACCCATTTGGAATTGTTGCCGCTCACCGAACATCCGTTCGACGGCTCGTGGGGATACCAGGCCACCGGCTATTTCGCAGCGACGAGCCGTTACGGATCGGCCGAAGACTTCATGGCCTTCGTCGACCGGGCGCACCAGAACGGCATCGGCATCCTGATGGATTGGGCTCCGGCGCACTTTCCCGACGATGCGCACGGGCTCTCCCAGTTCGACGGCACCCATCTGTACGACCACGCCGATCCCCGCCTCGGCTACCATCCGGACTGGCACAGCCGCATCTTCAACTACGGCCGAGTCGAAGTGCGCAACTTCCTGATGAACAGCGCCCTATTTTGGATGGATCGGTATCATATCGACGGATTGCGCGTGGACGCGGTCGCGTCCATGCTGTATCTCGACTATGGGAGGAAGCCCGGAGAGTGGATTCCGAACCAGTTCGGCGGCCATGAAAATCTCGACGCCGTGCTGTTCTTAAAGGACCTGAACGTGCTCGTCCATCGAGACTTTCCAGGCGCCATCATGGTGGCGGAGGAATCGACATCGTGGGCCGGGGTTTCCCGTCCGACCTACACCGGCGGCCTCGGGTTCACCTTCAAATGGAACATGGGCTGGATGCACGACACCCTCGACTATTTCCACCATGAGCCCGTGCACCGCTTGTACCATCAGAGTCAACTCACGTTCGGCTTGCTGTACGCCTTCAGCGAGAACTTTCTCCTGCCGCTCTCGCACGATGAGGTCGTCCACGGCAAGGGGGCGCTGCTCGACAAGATGCCGGGAGACGACTGGCAACGATTCGCCAATCTGCGGGCCATGTACGGATTCATGTACGCCCATCCAGGCAAGAAAATGCTCTTCATGGGAGGAGAGTTCGGCCAGTGGAGGGAGTGGAACCACGATCGCAGCCTGGACTGGCATCTGCGCGAGTTCGCTCCCCACGCAGGGCTCCAGCGGCTCGTCAGAGACTTAAACCGGCTGTACAGGGAGCAGCCGCCGCTGCACGAAATCGATCACGACTGGGCGGGGTTTCAGTGGATCGACTTTCATGACGCCACCCATTCCGTCGTGGCCTTTCTCCGAAAGGCCAAAGATTCAGAAGTGCAATTGCTCTGCGTCTGCAACTTCACTCCGGTTCCCCGCCATGCGTACCGCATCGGCGTCCCCAGAACCGGTTATTACCGAGAGTTGCTCAATACCGACTCCTCGGTTTACGGTGGCAGCGATCTTGGTAACGCTGGTGGATTGCGCTCGCAGGAGATCCCGAGCCATGGCTTCCCGGCTTCGCTGAGTCTTATCTTGCCTCCGCTCTCGGTCTTGTACCTACGCCGGCATTCAGACTGCTAGCGGCCTCACTTCCGCGGAACGGGCTGCACGTCCAATACCGTCACGTCGAACACGAGCACTTTCCCCGCGAGCGGATGATTGAAATCCAGCGTAACCGTGTCATCGGTCATCGCGGTTACGCGTGGAAAGAGCGACTCCCCGTCCGGCCCTTTCGCCTCGAGCTGAGCGCCGACTTTCCTAGCTGCCTCCGGAATGAGACTCTTCTTGACCTCTTGGACGGCTTTCGGATCGACGTCTCCATATCCATCAGCCGGTTGCACGACAATTCGCGCGCTGTCGCCCTTGGCATGCCCTTCGAGCGATTGCTCCAGCCCTGGAACGATTTCATGTGCTCCTTGACGATACACCATCGGAGCCTTTCCCACGTTCGACTCCAAGACGGTCTGATCTTCCAATCGCAATGTGTATTCGAGGGAGACCTGAGTGCCGGCTTTGATGACGACCGGCCTCCGGCTTTGTTCGGCGGCCGATGCGAAGGAGGCGGTGGCCAGTAAAGCCACGAGCGCGACGGCGGAGCCGGAGGCCCGGGCCATCCGGTGATACGAAAACATCACAATTTCCTCCCTGTTCGTAGGAGCGGCACGGTCGGCGGGCCGGTTACCAGAACCGGACAGGGCCGCAGTCGAGATGCACGAAGCCGGCTCTCGGATAGAATCCCACGCCTCCATACTGCAGTGTCATTGCGGCTTGGCGAATCGCGCGGAGCGGAGTGCCGGGGATGTAGAAATCCAGTGCTTGCCCTTCGATGTGATAACTGTGTCGTACTGCGCGTCGGCTCCGTTTGACCAACAGAGCATTGTATTCCGGCGACCGATATCCGGAGATGACGTGGATTTCGCCGTTTCCACCCAAGGCCTTCTGTACAAGGTTCACATGTTCGAGCAGGCGGATATCCATCGCAGCGACCTCGCCGGTATGGTGACACCGGAGCACATGATTGACCTCGTCCAGCGCGGCCAGGTCGTACTCGCCCGCCTCGTTTCGGTACCGGACATGCAGCCGCTCGTCGGTATGGACGTTGTAAAAATCCAGTTCGCCTTCCGGCAATGTCCTGGCCTGTGCCGTCGAAGGACAGAGGAACCGTCCGCCGACGGCAAGCAGTCCGACAAGAGAGGTCTTTAGCAAGGCTCGGCGCGTCCAGAGCCAGTCCTGGTACGACACGACAATCTCCGGAATGATAAGGAGGGTGAGGGTCGCGGTGGTATGAGTGTCACGTCTTTGTAGCAAATATCGACGAATCAGGTCAAGCCCTCCGCGTTGATATTGTGGCCCTCGTCCGAACATCGCGATATCGCCGTCTGCGATCGCGGTCTGACGTGGCTGATCCCCACGCAATTCATGCTTCCCCGCGCGCAATCGTATTCTTCCTAGACAGCTGGCGCCAATGCGGGTAGTATTCAGTGGGCTCAAGGAGCGTTGATCATCATGGCCACGATTCTTGTCATCGACGATGAAGACTCAATCCGCCATCTCTTGAAAGAGGTCTTGGAGAGAGCCAGGTACCAGGTCATCGAGGCGCGGGACGGACAAGAGGGCTTGCACGTCTATCAGAAAAATCTGGTCGATCTGGTCATCATGGACATTCTCATGCCTGGGACGGACGGCCTGGAAGCGACGCTGCAGTTGACGCGCGAGTATGTGGACGCCAAGGTCATCGCCATGACCGGAGCTCAGGGCGATCGTAACTTTCTGGATGTCGCCAAACTGTTCGGCGCCAGACGGGTATTTGAAAAGCCGTTCGATTTGAACAAGTTAGTCGATGCCGTCAAGGAAGAGCTTACCCGCTAGGTAGTACTGTCCGGCAGATATTCTCAATCCTGCTTATCCGTCGGCAAACGTCAGCATCCCCCGACAGTCATGTGGCTGATACTCCTGATTCTTTACACATTCCTCATTCTGGCAAGCGGGGCATACGGCTCCGTCTTTGTGGCGCATTCCCACTGGGAGTATGTGGTCTGGGTCCCACCCCTGTCGGAGATTCGCACGATTGAATTTTGGCTCGATATTCTTGCCAACATCGCACTCTATGTCCCCTTCGCCGTACTCTTTCTCCAACACAAGGATTCGGCAGATCTCTCTACGCACACAGTACTCTTCGTAGTCGCCTTGCTCCTTTCCTGCACCGTTGAACTCTACCAGGTGTACTCACACAATCGGCGTCCTTCGCCGGTAGATATCGTCTGCAATGTCAGCGGAGCCGTAGTGGGAACGCTCCTCTGGAACATGTGGAAAAATCGCCTGAGACTCTCGACTGGCCCCAAAGCTCCTCCTATCCCCATCCGATGGGTTCGTCATCACACGAAGTGATTTGACGGAATCTTCGTTAGCGACCACCGGTCAATTCCTTGCGCACAAGCCCGCGCATCATGGCGGGATCGTTGTAACCGACCTCGCTGAGTGCGTCCATCAGGTGGAGGTCCTTCGTGCGCACCAGTTCTCTTGCTTTCGCGTAGTTTTTCGCGCTGAATCGCGCGACAGCCGGCTGTCCGTTGACGATCTGACAGGCCAGAACTTCCTCGCCGACTTCCAGGATGCCTCCCTCGCCGATCAGCGCTCTCGCCTGCACTTCGGTGATCCCATGCAGGTGGGCGAACTCCTGCAGACCGCCCGTCTCCACCAGCCGTCCGTCCGGCATGATGCAGAGACGCTTGAAATGTGGAGACCAATCTTTCCGGAAATCGATGTACTTGATGTCGCCGCCCTTAGCCACCTGGGAGCTGAGCGTGCGGTAGTCCAATCCTAGATTCTTCTGTTCCAGCTTCGCTTTCAATTCGCCCGGAAGCGTGCGGCGGAAGACTTCCATCGCCGCTTCCTGCAACGCACAGGATTTGGCCCGACTCAACTGTTCGGCCTCCGCGAATTGCATGAGGTCCAGGACCCAGGTCTGCTTCGCTGAGGCTCCGGTCGGGTCGATGAAACAACAAAAGAGTCCCTGCGTTACCAGCCCCCCGATGTGCGGGTAGATGTAGACGCCGCCCTCCGCCAGGAGCGCGGTCATCTGGTCCAGCGGGACGTCATAGCTTTCCGAGAGGATTCTGGCGTGCACCGATACGTCTTCCGCGAGCGTCATGGCGCAGACGGTCACATTGCCCGGCGCATCAAATTCCGAATAGTCCTCGATGATGTTGTAGAGTTCCGGCGGCTTGGACTTGCCGAGTTTTTTCTTAATCTTGAACATGGATAACCGCCTCTATCGTGCTGATTAATAAGCTATGTTTCTCTGAAGATGGTAGTATGGCGGCAAAGTCAACAGGCGCCGATCTTCGATCGGCCCACCGACGGTGAAGTGATAGAGAGACTGGAGGACCATCGGCTTCACAGCAAGGATCTCGTGAACCGGATCGTCGAAAAAACATCCGATACCGGTCGCCCGCACTCCCGCTTCTTCCGCCTCAAGGTAGAGAACTTGGCCCAGCAACCCCGATTCCCAGAACAATCGTGGATACCACCAGGCGCCGTCTTTTCGCAAGCGTCCCTCGAACTCGGCCAACATGCCGAAAGAAAATGCGCCGTCGCCGGCGATGTCCTGATGACAGCTCACTTGGACGGCGAGTTTCTTCGCATCCCCTTCCAGCAACCAATAGAGAGGCAGATCATCCGGCGCCCCCGGCGCCTTGCTCCACACCAGCTCGGGATTCATGGCCTCCTGGATGAACGACAGCTTGGCGGGGTCGCGGAGAAGGAAATACAGCCCAGGCGTGAGGCCGTCGATCCGGTGCACGAACAGCATGAGATGAACCGCCGGCTCATACGGCCAGACATCCCACGGCACGAGGCGGTCCAACTGCCCGTTGCCCCCTCCCGGCATCACGAGCCGCAGCATGCGGAAGAAGCTGGCCGAGGAAATCGACGTCCTGCCGTCGAAGGCCACGGCACTTCGGCGCCGACGGATAATCGTGCCGGCACTTGGCTCCGCATCGCTCGTCTTTCGTGACGCCTGAAGCGCATCGGACGGCGGGGCAAAACCTGTAGGAAGTCGAAGAACCGACGTTTGAACTTGCGTCTTCCAGGACGCTTCGGCGACTTCATCGATAATACCCCAATGCACCCCGTGATCGCGGCTTAGCCGGTTGGCCTTGCCGTACCAGGATCCGCCGGCAAGCTGCGCCACGGTTTCCGAATCAAGTAACAACGGAATTTCAGCTACGTCCTCCACCATTGACGACGACACGCGTGTTGGCAATCCACAAGGCCAAATGACGGCAAGACAGTTGGGATGCTCCGGTTCGGCATCCTGGAAATCTTCTCGACGGTTGGTTCCAAGCAGAACCCCCGCGGTATCCTGTGCGGCGCCGTCCAACAACACCATTCGCCACCCCAGGGTGGCGGCAGAGATCCGGGCTGCCCCGATCGCGTGACCAACGTCGTGTTGACAATAGCGGAACGCGCGCTCACCATACTTCCAGGCCTCTCGCCAATGGACCGAAGTCAATCCCAAAATGAATGCTTGCGCCGGAAACGGCGCAAGGAGGTGGGCCACCCGATCGGCTGAATACTCAGCCCGTCGCTCCAGCCCATGTTCTCTGGGTGCATAGTGATACAGGCCGGCCGCAAGTTCCGGCTCGCGTGTGGTCGGCAGGAGGACGTAGCCCTCGGTCGGATGCAGATTGCCGGATGACGGATTGCTCCGCAGCGCCCATTCCGATTCTCCCGCCCGTTTCCATGCCGAGAGCGCGAGCGCCAACTCAAGGAATCGGGACAGACTCCGCTGGGTCAGCGGGTGGACGACGATGTCACGGGCATCAAACAGCGCGCGGTAGGGGGGCGACGCCGGATCCTCGTCGGGGGCGAGCAAGGGAAGTCGAATAAGCTCGGCTCCTGCATAGCGTCGAAAGGGATCCGGTTGATTCCCCCAATCCAGATAGCCTAACGAGCGGGCATAGCGATGGAAGTGATGCTTCGTCATGTTGTGATACCGGACGACCTGGTCGATCGGATCGGAAGCCGGAGGCTCTGACGGCGATATCGGGGAATGGCTTTCGTTCATTGCGGATGCGGGCTAGTGTACAAATCGCCCAGACCGAAGTAAATGCATGGGCGATCGCTTCACACATTGACCTGACCGGGCGCCGTGAGTATGCTCTCGCGATGCAGTTTGACGCCGCTCTGGCCGCCCGGGAAGCCTTTGAACGATCGCAAGCGCAACTCGGCCGTGCGTGGCTCACGGCGGCGGATCTCGAAGATCGGTTTTCCTCCTCCGCCGGAGCCTCGGCGCGCGAGGCCTACGAGCAGTTGCTCGTCCTCGCGGCGGCGCATCCGAACGCCGATGCCTTCCAAGCGTTCTGCATCTACATCACCTGGCAGCAAGTCACCGAAGAAACGATTCCTCGTCATTTCCGGACCGGCCTCACGCTGTGCGAGTCCTACCTCGGTTCGCCCGCCGGCAAGGACCCACGTGATATCGACTGTGTGACCGAACTGCGCGAATCGTTTCGCGCGGGGCTCGGCCTGCTGGAAGAAGACGAGATCGCGGTCGAGTTCAGAATAGACACACCGAAGGGCGGAGACTAGGGCCAGCCGTTCCGCGGCGTCATGCTCCTCGATCATGGCTGAGGACCATAAGCACCGGGCTCGGATTTTCCTTCACCGCGGGGATCTCGTCCATGCGCGCGAAGCGTGGGAGGCTGCGGTCGACGAGGACCGCCGCACCGGCAACCGCCGCGGTTTGTCGGATTCGCTCGGCAATTTGGGCAACACCTGTGCGCTGCTCAACGACCCGGATCGAGCGGAACAATGTTATCGGGAGGTGCTCGCCATCCAGCGCGAGGAGCCGGACGCCCACGCGATTGCGCACACGCTGGTCAATCTCGGCAATCTGCACGTGGGTACGGATCATCAGGAGAAGGCCCGACCATATTATTTGGAAGCCCTGGATATGCTGTTGGGGCTGAATGACCATCGGGCGTTGGGCATTCTCTACAACAATCTCGCGCTGCAGGATGCCCGGGATGAACAATGGGAGCAGGCGGACGCGTCATTCCGCCTCGCTCTTGACCACCACCGCATCGTGGGCAACGAAGAAGGGCTCGCCGTGACGTATAGCCAGATGGGCAAGTGCTATCTTCAGCGCGGCGAGCTGACCGGCGCGGAGCGTTGCCTGAACAATGCCTCCGAGCATTACGTGCGGCTCGGACACGAGCCGGCCGAGGCCGCCGTGATCCGCCTGCTCGCATCGGTGTACCAGCAGCGAGGCGACGCCGTCGCGGCGCGCCGCTGCCTCGAACGGGTGATCATGATCGACCGCCGCTATCACCTCCCGGATGAAGGGGACGACGTCCGCCGCCTGACACAGCTGCGGTCGTCGTAATCCCTCCTCCTTTCCGCATCGGGATTTTTCATGCTGGTTTCACTCACTTTCTGGACTTCCCGCAATACTTTGTTACTGTAGGCCTCACCGCTCACGGTGCGATAGACGCCGGCCAACTCCCCTGCCGACACAGGGCCGAGATGCTGAATGACACGACCTCGACGGGGCATCATCGTTTTCATCCTTCTGCTGACCGCTGGAATCATGCCGTCGCTCGCGCGGGCCCAAGAGTCTGGATCCGGGTCTGGATCCGGACTACGGTTCGGCACTCAGGAAGTGGGTTTCACGGCGGGCTATCTGATATCCGTCCGTCTCACCAGCGACCATTCGACGAAACAACAAGGCCCCGCGCTCATGCCTTCGTGGAGCATGGTCTTGACCGATCCGATCGGGAAAAGCTGGTACCAGGGTCAGATCCTCCTTGGAGCGGAAATCGTGTACATCCAGTTTCAGGAGCCGGTGCTGACCCACGGCATCGGCTTTACCCCGAAGATCAAGTATCTCTTCAGCGGGTACCATTCGCTTCGTCCCTATATCGAATTCGCCGGAGGGCCGTTTTACACGGATCTGGTCGGCTATGTTCCAGAGGAATCCGCCCGCTTCAATTTCCTCCTGACCGCCGGTGTTGGTCTGTCGTGGTTTGTCACGCCGCGGATGGCGCTCAACGCCGGCTATCGCTTTCAGCACATTTCCAATGCGGGCACGAGATATCCAAACGTGGGCCTCAATGCCAGTCTCCCGTTTATCGGATTCTCATTTTACTTCTAGGAGGCTTGGGTGAAAAGCATGCAAGCCGGTAATACCTGTGTCAGCCTGTTGGCGGTGCTGCTGTTGTTCAGCTCTTGCTCACGTTGGATTGAATTGGCCGACGACGCTGCGTCGCGCGCCCCTCACGGAACGGTTCGAACCATCTTGCAACAGGAACAGGTTCCGCTCTTGTTGGATCGCGTCCAGTTGATCAGGAACGGCTCCCCGCAGAATCCCTCGCAGGACACAGACCGGCGGTTTCTGGGCTCCTTGCGGGAGATCGGACTGTTTTCCAGATTGGATTCCACGGAGAATATCGGCGCATCGACGCAGGGGAAAACCATCCACGCCCGACTGGTAATCAACGAGGCTGTGGACCCGCATTCCGGCGCCGCGGCCTGGAAGGGCATCGTGATCGGAGCGTCGATGTTCCTGCTCACACCCGTGATTCCTTTGGAATACGACTATACCTCCCACATGACGCTTGAGCTCGAGCGATGGGACGGACAGATCAAGCGATATGAAGGACGGTCGGCGGGCACGAGCCGATTTCACCTCTTCGGAGCGACCCCGCTGATGATCGACGAACTGAAGGGCCTCGTCACCGAATCCTGCTTGACCGTGGTCATGGAGCAGCTGGTGCAGGACAGCTCATTTTATACCGCCAGCAGCGCCCCGCTTCCCGACAATCCCATCAGGTCGGTGTCCGTCAAACCCAAACACTCGGGCTCTCCACCGGTCCCGGTGGTTCCCGTGTTCACCCAATCGGGCCGCTAGCTTCACCCGCCTGCGCAGGAAACCACGGCTGTTAGGCCGTCGAGGGAGGCGCAACGGTTGTCTTCCGAAGCCTTGGCAAAGGAGGACATGCTTCGGCGGAGTAGGCTCAAGCTGTGGGGCTCCACTACGAGAGCTTTCCGCATCTGTCGGTCACAGCATGTTGGGACTGGCTGCAGCACAGCGCCGATGGTATGATGCGCCGGAATGGAGACCTCGCATGGACATCGAAGCCTTTCGCCAGATGGTAGCCAAGAATCCCAATGGATTCCTCGGCAGATACGGTTTGGGCAACAAACTTCTCCAAGAAAAGGGAAGTTACGAGGAAGCCGCGACTCATCTGAAGGTGGCGGTGCAATTGGACCCGGTCCACGTGGCCTCACACCTCGCGCTTGGACGCGCGCTGATCGGACTCAATAAGCCGGATGAGGCCAAATCGGCCCTGCGGGCCGGGATCGACGCAGCGTTGTCCGGCCGGTCCAACGGGGGAGTCGATCTGGTTCCGGAAATGCAGGGGTTGCTTCGAACGCTACCTTGACGTGAATTCGGTGAGCGCATGACGATCGACGAGGCGAGGAAACGGATCGAATCGGCCGTGACACAGTACGGACCGCACGCGGCTCCTGTCATTGATCTGGTCATGAACGAGGTCCGCTCCGACATGGGGGCGCAGACATTCAACCAGCTGGTCGAAGAATTCGATCTCGAGTTGGAATACAACATCGCGCCCCTTGAATCAGACTACACAAACAGTTGAGCCCCGGCGCTCCTCGGCGATGTTGCGGCTCGGACACCTGCTGTTCACACTCCGCAGCCGGCGTCTTGCCCCGTTGCCTTTTCCACCCCTCATCCCCCGTGTCTTCGGAAGACGGCGGCTTTCCGCGCCGGCGCATTCTGCACCCGCTCTCGCACATCCTGTATCCGGACTGACCCGATTCACGACGTCCTCATGTCGATAATCTGGGCGGCGATTTCAGGACATGGTTATGGCCACGCCGCTCAGGTCGTCCCGGTGCTCAATACGTTGGGCGCCCTGATCCCGGATCTCACGGTCATTCTCCGGACGCTGGTACCGGCTTCGTTCTTTACGGACCGTCTGAGAGTTCCCTGGACCCTGCAGCCGGTTCAACAGGACATCGGCTGCATTCAGCAAGGTCCGATGCATATCGACGTGGCCGCCACCTGGGAGGCTCACGCCAGGTTCCATGCCGACTGGTCATCACGCCTGCGTCGGGAAGTGGAGGCGATTCGCTCGGTTGGTCCGCGCGTGATTGTGGCGGACACGCCGTATTTGGCTCTCCGTGCCGGCGCGAAAGCCGGAGTCCCGACCGTCTGCTTGGCCAATCTCACGTGGCACGACATCCTGACTCCCTTCATTGATGGGACCAGGCCGGACCAGCATGACATCCTGACCGAGATCGGTGGCCATTATGCCACGGCCGGTTCAGCGCTCCGCATCGCCCCAGGGCTACCTCTTTCTCCCCTCCGCGACGTGACGGATATCGGCGCCATTTCGGAACTGGCCGTTCCGGTACATGAGGCGCTACGGAAGCGACTGGAACTTCTCGACGACGAGCGGCTGGTGCTGGTCGGCTTCGGAGGCGTTCCGTTGACCTCTCTTCCTTGGGAGGCTATGGAATCCATGTCTGGATACCGCTTCATTGTGGACGGTCCGATCACCCGCCGGTCGTCGCGGATCTTCCCCCTCGGCTCGCTGCCCTACAGTTTCCGCTCGCTCATTCCATCGGTCGACGTGATCATGACGAAGCCGGGATACGGCACCGTGGTGGAAGCCGTCGCGGCGCGCGTCCCCGTGATCTACGTTCGGCGCCATAATTTTGCCGATGAGCAACCTTTGGTCGAGTTTCTCGGACAGTACGGCCGCTCATGCGAGCTATCGCGAGAGGACTTTCAGGCTGGGCGATGGGAGGAGACCTTTGAGGTCGTCGAAGACCAACACATGCCGGCAGCGGCGCCTTCCTTCAGCGGCGCCGCCGATGCCGCCCGCTATCTCGTCCGCTACCTCTAATTCCCTGGACCTTCAACCGACTGATCGAATTTTTCATCAACGTTCTCCAATACTTAAATACAGATCCTTTTGGCCAATCCGTTCGTAGATGCTATAGTGGTTGCGGGCGAGAGGTGATCACATCTCAGGCCGACCGTCTGATTCGCAGCGTATGGATACACCCACTCGACGCGCCACCTCGACAATCGACCCGACGTTGTTCGCCCGCATCGTCAAGGGGGACCAACAAGCATTCAGTCAACTCTATGATCTATCGAGCACCTTGCTCTATACCCTCGCCCTTCGCATTCTCGGCAGCCGCGAAGAGGCCGAGGAGTTACTTCAAGACGTCTACTTGGAGGTCTGGCGAAAAGTGGCCCGCTACGATGTGGGTCGAGGCACGCCGGTGGCCTGGCTGATTACGTTGACCCGAAGCCGCGCCATTGATCGTCTGCGGGCCAGGGCGGCGCGCCGTCAACAGACGACCGGCCCGCTGGAGCAGGATGCGGCGTCGCAGGTGAGAGATACGGGATCCAGCCCGTTCGAAACTCAGACGGATCAGGAACTGCGCCTTGCCGTCGGGTCGGCCATGACGAGTCTGCCGGCTGCCCAGCAGCAGGCTATCGAATTGGCGTATTATGAAGGCCTATCCCACATGGAAATTGCCGCACGGTTGAATCAGCCTCTCGGGACGGTCAAGACACGTATCAAACTCGGCATGTCCAAATTGCGGGACACGCTCCGCCACTGCTGGGATCAAGGTGATGACGAATGACTCATGAAGAAATAGAAGACTCTGTGCCGCTGTACGCCACCGGTGCGTTGGATCGAGTCGAGCGCCAAACGCTGGAGGCGCATCTCCTCTCTGGATGTGCATCCTGTCATCATGCCTTGAAGGAGTATCAGGTTGTCGCGGCGATACTGCCCCTCGGTCTGGTTCAGACTACGCCGGCACGCACGCTCAAGGCGAAAATCATGGCGTCCCGTAATCCGCTTGCCGCGGCCCTGGAGGACGGGCAAACGGACGAACCGAAATCAAGTCTTGAACCAGGCGAATGGATGAATCACCTGTTCCCACCCATCACACCGGCCCGCTCGGTCTCCCTGCCGTGGGCAATCGGCATCGCCGCAGTGCTGCTGGCCACGGTGGCGGGCTATGTGGGATGGACCTTTACGACTCGACTGTCGTCCGACACGGCCAAGATAGAACAATTGGAGGTCGCCCTGCAGGATCAAACGACCAAGCTCGTGAGCCTGCAGCGGGTCATGGCCGAGCGGGATCGGACCTTCGCCTCGCTGGAGCGCGACAGCGAGCGCCGCACGCATGAGATTGCGGAATTGAAGGAGCAACTCATCGCACGAGAGACCGAACTTGAGGGCTTGGAGCAGGAACTCGCCTCCCGGACGACCGCGGCCGGCCGCGCACGAACGCCGCAGGATGAGTTGGCGGTGCTTCTCAGGCAGCCGAACATCCGCGTGGTGTCGTTGAGCGGATCGGAGGTGGCCAGGACTGCGTCCGGCCTCCTCCTGTATGATGAGAAGACCCAAAAAATGTGGATGTACGCGGTCAATCTTCCGGAATGCCTCAACGGGACGATGTATCAGCTGTGGGCGATCGATCAAAAGCCCAAGAGCCTCGGCACCTTCCATATGGACTCGGGAGAAACCGCACATCTCATGGTCAAACGCCTTCCCGATTTCGAGCGAACCAGGAAATTCGCAGTAAGTTTGGAACCTCCGGGCGGGCGACCGCAGCCGACCGGAGCCCTGTATCTGGTCAGTCAGTCTTGATCCCCGCCGGTCCTCCTCTTGACGCTCTCTACGAAGCCCGCTACAACCGCCCCTGAGAAGCCTTGTCGTGAATATGTGACCCGGACACACTGCATGCCGGATTCCTCCGCCGATCAAGACACGCATTTCATGAGGATGGCGCTGGCCCTCGCCGCATGCGCGACCGCCGTCGGAGAAGTTCCCATCGCCGCGGTACTGGTGCAGGGGACGGAGGTGCTCGCCTCGTCGCATAACTTCCGAGAAAGCTGGCAGGACCCGACCGCACATGCCGAACTGATCATCATCCGGGAGGCAGCCAAACGGTCCGGGACCTGGCGGCTGCTCGATACGACGTTGTACGTGACGGTCGAGCCTTGCCCGATGTGTCTCGGCGCCGTCATCCTCGCCAGAATTCCGCGCGTGGTCTACGGCGCCAGAGATGCGAAGGGCGGCGCCTGCGGATCCGTCCTTGATTTCACCGACAACCCTCGTCTCAATCATCATGTGGCCGTGACGGGGCGCGTCCTCGAAGAGGAAAGCCAGGCCCTGCTCCAGGAGTTTTTTCGGGGGTTGCGGAGCGCTGGATAGTCGGTGGAAGGTGAGGACACGCGCCTGATCCGACGCTACCGTTCCGGCATGCCTTGCAGGATCGCCGTTCCATGGAACGCGACTGCGGCGGCCCATCCGAGTCCGCATGACGGCCACTGGACACGCCATCCCTTGTCCATATTCGAGCCGGCAAGAATGAGGATCTCGGCCTGCCGTTCCCGGCCGCTGAAGTCGACTTCACACTCTCCCAACGAAGGGAGACCTCTCCCCTGCCCCTTCAGGACCGCTTCTTTTGCCACCCAATACTGAAAGAACCGGCGCGTCCGCTGCGCCGACGGCTGTGCCGTGAGGGCGGCATATTCCGCCTGCGTGTAGAACCGCTCGGCCAGCTTGAGCGCCTCGACATCCTCGCGCACCAGTTCCAGATCCGCCCCCACCTCCCTATGCTTCGCGACCGCCAATAACATCCGGCCATGCGAATGGGACATATTGAAAGAGACGGTGGAGAAATCGGACCCCGGCAGCAGCATCGGCTTCCCTGCCCGGCTCCGTCCAAGCGGCAATGCGGCCGGCGGTCTTCCGGCATATCGGGCGAGCAATGCACGGAGACAGCCATGAGCCGCGATGTATCGTCGTCTGTCCGTTTCGTGAACAAAACGCGATGCGCGCAATCGCTCTTCTGCGTCGAGATAGGAGTGGAGCGGATCAAGACATGAGTCGGCGTCGTCCAGACCGCATTGCCACACATGAATGGTGCCGTCTTTGATCTGTAGGGTGGATTCAACGGTGTCGAGGATACGGTCGGAGGGAGTCAAAGGAATGGACGGGGGACGGACCGGCACGTGCCTGTCCATGGCTTATGATCTCACGGTCGGACGAGCCGGCAGTCCGACCATACTGGCGTCGACGATACGTCCTTCCTCCAACTTGATGACCCGGTCGCCTAGATGGAAATACCGGTCGTCGTGCGTGATGACGACGACGCTCTTGCCGCGAGCCCGCAAATCCGGCAACAGCTGCCGATAGAATACCTCTTTGTACTCGGGATCCTGATCGGCCGCCCATTCGTCGAAGATATAGATCGCCCGATTCTCCAGGTAGGCGGTTACGAGCGCCAGTCGTTTGCGTTGTCCCTGTGAAAGTTCGGTCGTCGAGAATCTACGCCCGCTGATGGTGACCTTGTGGTCGATCTGCAGCCGGGTAAGATACGAATGCGCCTCGGCTTCGACCGACGATTCATCGAGACCGAGCAACTTATCGAACAGGAAAAAATCCGAAAACACCACGGAATAATGATCGCGATACCAGGCCCGATTGGCGTCGGTGACGACCTGCCCGCCGAGACGAATCTCTCCCTGTTGGGGAGGATACAACCCGGAGAGGACTTTGACAAAGGTTGATTTTCCGCTGCCGTTTCCACCGATGACGAAGACGAGTTCCCCGGGTTCGATCTCGATGTCGATCGGCCCGAGCGAAAAACAATGCTCTCGCCGGACGTCGCTCGCATAGGTGAAGACGACTCCCCGCAGTTCGACGACGGGAGTCGCCTGCAACTCCTCATTCGAATCGACGACGTCCGGTTTGACCCATTCGTCAAGCGAGACGCCGAGTTTTTGAATATTGTCGAACGCGACTTGTCCCTTTTCCAACGTCGGCAACACACCGATGATGCCCCAAATCGGCGCCATCATATACAGCAGTACCACCACATAGCCGATCAGCGATTCGGGAGACAGCGAAAACAGGAGGGGAAAGACGAACAGAATCACGCCGATCATCGTATAGAACGCCAATTGGGACCAGGCTTCGGCGAACGCGTATTGTCGGGACGCCTCGATGCTGCTGACCCGGCATCGATCAGCCGCTCCGTACAGCTCCAGATCAAGAAACTCCTTCCGGCGGCTGCGATGCATCATCAACTCCTTGATGCCCTCTGTCAGCGAGCGAAGTTGCCGGAAAAGCTGCGCGCGCGCCTCGCGGGAGGAATAGATCGTCGCGAACGCCCTCATATGCAGCCAACGATAACCCCATGCCCCCAGCAAGGTGGCCGTGACGACGAGGAGAAACGTCGGCAGGGATAACCATGCGAGGTAGATTCCGCACCCGGCCACGATCGCGCCGTTCATCGCCAAATTCGGCAAACATTGGATCGACCAGGCCAGCATGCTCACGTCGTCGCTGAGCGTGACCAGGATATTCGATGGACCTTGCGCTTCAATGCGATGGAACGGCGCCTTCAGGATCTTGTCACACAGCTTCAGGGAGAGCTCCAGCGTCATGTCCTGGGAAAAACGGGTCAACATCAGCTGCGAGGCTATTTGCGTGAGCAACTTGCCCATGACGACGCCGACGAAGCCCGCTGCCAGGAGCGCGCCCTCGTCTTGGCGGTGCTGGAGCACCCGATTGATCAGCGCCAGCACGGCCGCGCTGCACAGGCCTGAGAGCACGCCGACGCCCACCATCGCCAATAAAATTGATCTGGAGCGCTGCACCAGAAAATACAAGAACCGGGGAAAATGCAGAGTCATCGCGACTCCCTCACCATGTTCGCTTGTTCCCCGCTCGGTCCCGCGTCGGTATGGCCCCGGAAGCGGCGTTGCATGTGGCCGGCCAATTCTTCCACATAGGGAGACACGAACATGCGCCCGGAGTTTTCGGCCGGAAGGTAGATGCGGCCGCTATGATGGCCTCCCAAGTCCTGCCACCCATGGCGGGTGTCGGCCACACCTTCCCGGACAATGTTCCTGGATGCGACGACATTGACGATGCAGCCGTCCATCGGTTCCACGCAGTATCGTGACACGGCGACCAAGGTCGCCTTTGTCAGACGCTGAATCTGAAAATCCTGATCCATAATGTGCTCCGTGACGGATTGATCGATCAGGCCCTTCAAGACCTGTCCCTTTCGTTTCATGGTGGGCCACCATTCTCGAAGAGGCAGGCGCACGATCGTCCGGATGTCCGAGCAGATCTTTCCCAGAACGACGGCGCCCATGAAGACAGGATTGAGCAATCGTCGCCGATAGCGCGCATAAGAGTCGGGATGCCAGGTATCGAGCATGAAGATGGTGGTCTCCTTTTTCTCCGCCCGTAGCTGCCGAGCCATCTCATAGGCGATCAGCCCCCCCGTGCACACCCCGGCGATCAGGAACGGTCCCTGCGGATGGACCTGCTTGATTGCCTGGACATAGTGAGCCGCCATATTCGGCACAGAAGTAAAGGGCGCTTCCTTGCCGTCCAAGCCGCGCGCCTGAAGACCATAAATCGGCTGATCGGCTCCCAACAGTTTAGCCAGCTTGGCGAAGACCAGGACGTTTCCTCCGACGCCTGGCACCATGAACAGCGGCGTCAACACGCCTTCCGCTTGAATGGCCACCAACGATTGCCAGGGCGGCGTCCAATTGGCCTGAGTGAGCACCGCCGCAAGATCCGCGATGGTCGGCGCTTGAAACAGCGTGGCGAGCGGCAACTGCCTGCCGAACACGGCTTCCAGTTGGAAGAACAGCTGAGCCGCCTTGAAGGAATGGCCGCCCAAATCGAAAAAATTGTCGTGGATGCCGATTGCCTGCATGTCCAGCACCTGCTGCCAGAGGGCGGTCAATTGCAGTTCCATACTGTTTCTTGGAGCGATGCGGGCGACCCCTTCGGTACGGCCGGATGTCTCGGGCTCGGGCAATGCCCGCACGTCGATTTTGTTGTTGGCGGTGAGCGGCAGCCTGTCCATCATGACAAAATATGAGGGAACCATGTACTCCGGCATGAAGGCCCGCGCATAGGCCCGCAGTTCATCGGCAGCCGGTACGGCTCCTGCCGCCGCCACCACGTAAGCGGCAAGTTGGTTGAAACCGTGCTGATCGGCCCTGGTGATGACGACTGTCTGCCGGATCTTCGGATGACGGCTCAACACCGATTGGATTTCTTCCAGTTCGATCCGGAAGCCACGGACCTTGACCTGGGTATCCAACCGTCCCATGTGGATCAGTTTGCCGTCTTCGCGGTATCGGGCCAGATCACCGGTCCGATAAATCCTGGCTTCAGGGTCGCTTGAAAACGGATGCGGAATGAATCGGTCCCGGGTCAGATCGGATCGTCGATGATAGCCTTGCGCCAGTCCCGCTCCCCCGATGAACAGTTCTCCCGGCACGCCGATGGGCACGGGATGCAAGTGTGCATCCAGCACATAGACTTCCGTGTTCGCGATCGGCCGGCCGATCGTAATCTCGGCCTCGTCCGGCGTCACCCGATCCATCGTCGACCACACGGTGGTTTCGGTCGGACCGTACATGTTCCACAATGCCTTGGTTCGCTTGAGAAGCTGGGAGGCCAGATCGGGAGGAAGTGCCTCGCCTCCGCAGAGCGCTGTCAGAACGGAGCTTCCAGACCAGCCGGATTCGACCAAAAGACGCCATGTGGCGGGCGTCGCCTGCATGATCGTCGGTTGCATCGCTTCCAGCGCACGCATCAGGCGCCAGCCGTCCATGGCTACGGCCCGGCTCACCAATTCAACTCGTGCTCCCACCAACAGGGGTAGATAGATCTCAAGCGCCGCGATATCGAACGACAAGGTCGTCACGGAAAGCATGACGTCGGCGGCGGCGCATCCGGGTTGGCGTTTCATCGCCCACAGGAAATTCATCAACGACCCTTGTCGAATCTGCACACCCTTGGGGTGGCCGGTGGACCCGGACGTGTACAGCACGTAGGCCAAGTCCTGAGTCGTCGCCATGGGAGCCAGGTTGTCGTCCGCCTCATGTCGGGCGTCGGCGGCTTCACGGTCGAGACAGATCGGACGACAGCGCTGACCTACGAATCGTTCGGCGAGTGTGGATGTCGTAAGGACAACCGGCGCGCCTGAATCCTCGATCATGAAGCGGAGTCTGTCGCGTGGATAGTCCGGATCCAACGGCACATAACACCCGCCCGCCTTCATGATGGCGAGGAGACCCGCCACCATCTCGATGGAGCGATCCAGGCACAGTCCGACGAGGGTCTTGGGTTGCACTCCGGCGCGGATCAACTGCCTGGCCAGCCGGTTCGCCTTGACGTTCAGTTCGTGATAGGACAGGCCGGTGCCGTCCATCGATACCGCGACGGCATCGGGAGTTCGTTGGACCTGCGCTTCAAAGAGTTCGGGGAAACACTGGGTATGGGGGTACGGAGCAGCCGTTCTGTTCCACTCCATGAGCAACTGCGTCCGCTCGGGCTTGCCGAGCATGGCCAGCTCTGAGATGTGTACGTCCGGACGCCGGAGGGCATCATGCAAGAGAGTCAAGAAGTGCCGCAGCAGACGCACGGCCGTCTCCCGCTTGAACAGGTCGGTATTGAACGTGAGGTACGCCTTCTTGGCCACCTCGAGCTCGATCGTCAGACTCAGGTCGAACTGGGCGGATCCCGGATCGACTTCGAACGGCTCCCACTTGAGGCCGTAGAGCTGAATGTCCCCGATCGGGGCGTTCACCATGTTGAACAGCACCTGGATCAGCGGGGGCATGCTGGGATCCCGCGCCGTTTGCAACGTATCCACCAAGCGATCGAATGGATAGTCCTGGTTGGTAAATGCGCCGAGCGAGGCCTCCTTGACTCGTTCGACCAGTTCGACAAAGGGGGGATCGCCGCCGAGATCCAATCTGATGACCAGCGTGTTGACGAAGGTGCCGATCAACTGCTCCATGGCCATTTGCGTCCGATTCGCAATCGGCGAGCCGATCGCGATGTCGGTTTGCCCAGAATAGCGGCTCAACAGCAGCTGGAAACAGGCCAGCATGGTCATGAAGGACGTGACCCTGTTTCGCGCGCCGAATTTCTTGAGCGTCTCAATCGTCGAATCGGGAATGTCTATCGCGCAATAGGCGCCACGGAACGTCTGCATCGCCGGCCGCGGATAGTCCGTCGGTATGTTGACGGTGGCCAGGTCTGCCAACGCCTGCTTCCAATAGTCTCCCTGATCTTTGAGGACCTCGTCCGTCAGACAACGGCGTTGCCACACCGCATAGTCCGCGTACTGCACGGCCAGCGGCATTTCTGGCAGCGGGAGATCCTGGCTCAGCGCGTTGTAGAACGAGGCGAAGTCCCGCCCGAGAATGCCGAACGACCATTGGTCACCGACGATGTGATGCAGATTGAGAATCAGGATATGGTCGTCCTGATCGAGCTTCACCATCGAGATGCGTGCAAGCGGCCCTCGCTCTAAGTCGAATGGGCGTCTTCCCTCTTCCTGAGCGATGCGGCGCGCCTCCTGCTCGCGCATCTCCTTCGGCAACCGGCGCAGGTCGATTTCTACGAGGTGAGGAGACTGCCAGGGAGCGATTCGCTGCACCGGCCCGGCGGCGGTCATGGAAAACGTCGTTCGGAAGGCTTCATGGCGGCTGGACAATCGATCGACCACCTGGCGCAATATCGGAACTTTGAGCGAACCTTTTTGCCGTGAGACGAACAACAGATTGTAGGCGGTGGCTTCTGGGGCGAGCTGTTGAATGAACCACATCCGCTGTTGGGAATAGGACAGCGGAAGCGGTTTTGCCCGTGAAACCGGAATGATGGGCGGCAACGGCGGTCGAGCGTTGGCCCGGCTCTGCTCGGCTCTGATCCGGTCGGCCAAACCCGCGATGGTCGGATCGTCGAACAGCGATCTGATGGGAAGCTCCACGCGGAAGACCTCGCGAACACGGGACACCACCTGGCTCGCCAGCAGCGAGTGACCGCCGAGGGTGAAAAAACTCTCGTGAACATCCGGAGCGGGCCGGCCGAGGATCTCGGACCAGAGTTCAATGAGGCTTTGTTCAATCTGATCGCGGGGCCGAGCCGGCGACGCGCCGCTCGGCTGCGTCGCCTCGATCCGCTGTCGCAACGCGGTACGGTCGACCTTTCCGCTGGGAAGCAACGGGAGCGCGTCCAGCACCGCGATCGCCGCCGGTACCATGTATGAGGGCACCTTTCGCCGGAGCAGACCCAGGAGATAGGAACTCGCTGGAGCCGGTTTGTGATCGACGGTCACGAACGCAACCAGCATCGGCCCCGCCGCCGGTGCCGCCTGCACGACCGCGACGGCGTCGTGGATACCGGGCAGCGTTCGCAGATTGCCCTCGACCTCGCCCAGTTCGATCCGATACCCGCGAATCTTGACTTGCTCGTCTTCCCGGCCGATGAATTCAATGTTGCCGTCCTGCCGGAAGAGGCCGAGATCACCGGTTCTGTACAGACGCGTCCCGGGCCGGAAGGGATTGTCTACGAACCTCTCCCGGGTCAACTCCGGCTGGTTATGGTATCCGCGGGCGAGCCCGGATCCTCCGAGATACAGTTCACCAATGACGCCGACCGGAACCGGCTGCAACGAAGGATTCAGCAGATAGACCGTCGCATTGGCAATGGGTCTTCCAATGGGTACCCGTACGCCTTGTTCCGTGCCGTTCGTCTGATACACGGTCGTCCAGACTGTCGCCTCCGTGGGGCCGTACTCGTTATAGAGCGACACGTTCGGGAGTCGCTCGTAGTGACGGTGCACCACGTCCGGATGCAAACTCTCTCCCGCTGTGACCACGACCCGCAACGTCTGCAACAACGACGGCGACCCCTCGCGCAACATCACTTCGTACAGCGAAGGTATGAGCACCATGTGCGTGACCGCATGCCCCGCGATCAGTGCCACCAGCTGATCGGCGTCGCGCGCGGCGTCTTCCGGGGGAACGATCAATGTCCCACCGTACAAGGTGGACCAGAAGATGCTCGTAATTGATCCGTCGAACGCCAGGGGAAAGGTCAGGAGGCACCGTTCCGCCCCCGTTCCATAGTAGTGCAGCCGTGCCGCCAGGGAATGCTGCAGAGCCCGATGCGTGACCTCGACCCCTTTGGGGCGACCGGTCGAACCGGAGGTATAGATGATATAGGCCAGCTGATCGGGCTGTATGGCCGACAACGGCCCGGTCGGCATCGCCGATGCGCCGGGCTCCTGGAGCCCCTCCAATTCGATCACCTTGTCGTCGGCGAAGGGAAGTTGCATCCGCAGATGCCGCTGCGTGATCACGAGGCTGACTCCGGCATCTTCAAAGATCAGGCGTTGACGTTGCTCCGGAGCACCAGGATCCACCGGAACATACGCGGCGCCGGCTTTCAGGATGCCGAAGAGACCCACAAGGCTGTCTACGGAACGCTCGACACACAGTCCCACGCGCACAGGTTTTCCCTTCGTCACCCCACAGATAACGCGAGCCAGCGCCGTCGACTGGACGTCCAAGTCACGATAGGACAGCCGGGTCTCTCCGCACAGGACGGCCGGGTGGTCGGGCGAAACTTGGGCATGGCGCGCGAGCAGGTCCGCAATCGTGTCCTCGCAGGCAAGCTCGGCGCCGGTGACGTTCCAATCTTCCAGCACCAGCCGGCGTTCCGCTTCATCCAGCAACGGCAACTCGGAGACGAGCATTGCCGGATGAGCGACCATCGCCTGCACCAGCACCAGGATCTGGTCGAGCATCCGATCGATGGTCGAGCCGTCGAAAATCTCCTTGTCGTACAACATGATGAATTCGAGCCCCTCCCGCCGGTTCAAGACGAGCAGGGTCAGGTCGAACTCGACCGCGACATCATCGACGGGCAGGTGGCTGGCTCGAAGATCACGAAATGCCAGGTCGGCCAAAGGATCGTCCTCCCAGACGATCATGACGTTGAAGGGAACGGCCGGAGATCCGTTTCCTTGGGCATTCAAGGCTTCCAGAACCCGCTCGAACGGCACGTCTTGATGGTCGTACGCCCCCGCCACAACGCTTCGCGAGCGGCTCAAGAGATCGCGCACGGTGCCGACTGCGGCCAGATCCAGGCGCAACACGACGGTATTGGCGAAATATCCGATCGCTTGTTCCCATCCGGACAGCCGCCGATTGGCCACCACCGATCCTACGGCGATGTCGTCGGTTCTTGCGCACCGCTGGAGCCAAACCGCAAATGCTGCGTAGAGCAGCATGAACCTTGTGACCCCTTCCCGTCGGCAGAACAGCTCGACCTCCTCAAGCAACGACTTGTCAGGCATGCGGTAACGGGCGCCGCCGAGGTATCGCCGTACCCGCGGCCGAGTGCGATCCGTAGGGATCTGAAGTACGGATGGGTAGTGAGCGAGGAGACGTGTCCAATAATCCAAGTGCGAAACCGGTTCCGGTGAAGTCCCCTCTCGCTGGGTCTCGACATACTCCCGGTATCCTTGCTCCGACGGGAGCGGAAGCCCGCTTACTTCGCCGTCCGCATTGTAGATCGCCGCCAACTCCCTCATGAGCACGCGCAACGACCATCCGTCGGCGATGAGTCGATGGACGGTCAGCACCAATATGTGCTCATCCTGTCCTCGATCCAGGAGCAGAGCCCGCAGGAGAGGAGGCGTGCGCAGGTCGAACGGGACGAGCGTCTCCTCCTTGATCCACCTTCGAACTTCGTCATCCAGGCTCCCTGTCGGAAGGTCTGCCAAGGAGAAGTGGCGCATCCGGACATCCACCTCTGTCATGACTTGTTCCTGAACCTCGTCGGCCGCCACGGAGTAGCCGGCCCGCAGCAGCCGGTGACGACGGACGAGTTCCGTCAGGCTGTCCTGAAGCCGGCTGCGATGAAGCAGGCCGCAGAGCCGAATCGCAAGCACGATGTGATTGAGCGCCCCTCCGGGATGCATCTGCTCGATGAACCACAGCCTCCGCTGACCCGGTGAGAGGTTGCTAGGCCGAACGGGTTCAACGTCCCCGACCGCTTGCAACTGGCGCCGCCGGAGGCCAGGCAGCCTGGAGTCGGCTTCCTCCGGCTGTTGGCGGGAGGATAATGCCCGTGCGTTGCCCATCCGGGCGAGGTCCCTGAGCGTGCACTGTCCGAAGAGTTGACCGAATGTCACGTCGATGCCGAAGTCCGACTCGAGCCGGTGCTTGAACATCGTGATTTTGAGGGAATCGAGTCCGTAGCCGACCATCGGCCTGTCCAGCCGGACTTGATCGGAAGCGACGCCGGCACAATCTGCGAATGCGTGGATCAAAGCCGCTTCGCGGTCATCCCCCGCCAGCGGTAGCGGTCGCGCTTCCCCCTCTAAAACAGGATCTGTCACATCCGTCGCCGTATGCGAGGCCACGACCGCAAGTGTTCGGGTCAGGTAGGCGGCTCGACAGGCGCGACGCCGGACTTTTCCGCTCGAGGTTCTTGGAATGGCGCCGGAACGGACGAAGACGACGGCATGGACCGGAGCGCCGCAGAGTTCGGCGATCGCGGTCCGTATGGAAGTGGCGACCGCATCGGTATCCAGATCCCGGACGCGCTCGAGTTCCTGTACGACCACGAGCTGTTCAGTCCGCTCTCCTTCGATCGTGAAGGCCGCACAACCGCCGCGCCGCAGCCCGACATGACAACCGTCCACCGCCAGTTCCAAATCCTGCGGATAGAGATTTCGACCGTTCAGGATGATGAGGTCCTTGAGTCTCCCTGCGATGAAAAGCTGGCCGCCATGCTGAAAGCCCAGATCCCCCGTACGGAGATACCGTCGCGTCCGATCCTCTCCGCCCGAGACGAAGGTCTCATCGTTGAGTTCCGTCCTGTTCCAGTAGCCCTCCGAGATGTTGGGTCCCGACACCCACACTTCACCCACTTCGTCCGGTGGACAGTCGACCAAGGTCGTCGGATTAACGATCCGGATCCGCACATCAGGAAGCGGCCGCCCACAACCGACCAGCGTGCGAATGCCCTCTCCACGACCGGCCTTCGGTTCCACACGGTTGATCTCCAGCTTCTCGGCCGCGACCGACAAGATCAGCGGAGCCTCGTCAACATGAGCGCTCGTGACAACCAGTGTCGCTTCGGCCAAACCATAGGCCGGCATCAGCGCCGTCTGTTTGAAGCCGTGCGGGGCGAAAGCGCCGCAGAATTCCTCAATCGTGGAAGAACGGATCGGTTCCGCACCGCAACTGGCTACGGCCCAGCCGCTCAGTTCGGCGGTCCAATCTGGCCGTTTGGTCACTGCTTGGACGCAAGCTTCATAGGCAAAATTGGGGGCGCCGCTGTGGGAAATCTTCCAACGGTCGACAGCCTCGAGCCATCGAAGCGGCCGACGGATAAACGTCACCGGAGACATCAGAAACGCCGGTATGCCGGCATAAAACGGCCCGATGATCCCGTGCACAAGTCCGTAGTCATGAAAATACGGCAGCCAGCAGAGCGATCGGCTTCCTGCTCCGACCGCCGTCGATACGGTCAACCCATGGCATTGCGCCAGTACGTTGCCGTGAGAAATCATCACCCCGCGCGGTCTGGTCGTCGATCCTGAGGTGTATTGCAGATAGGCGATTGAAGATCCCTGTTCCGCCTGCCGGATCTGATTCTGCTTTTCCGATGGCAGGGGCTCTTGAGGTTGATCGAGGGTGAAGGAAGGCGGGAGGGCGACGCCGATTTCGGTGGACAAATGCGCAAGTGTGGTTTCGACCCCCGACGTGGTCAAGATCAACGAGACGGACGCATCCTCGAGAATGGCCAGCAATCCGGGAAGGCTGTTCTTTGACCTGAGTGGATCGGGCGGAGGCGCAGGAACCGGAACCAGGCCGGCGAGAATTGCTGCCCAGAACGCACAGACCACGTCAAGCCCCGGAGAAAACAGCAGAAGGGTTCTTGTGCCGGGCTCCGCGCGTCGGCGAAGCTGCGTGGCGAGTTGGCCGACCTGTTTGGCAAGCCGCTCATATGTATAGTGTTCGCCCAATTCAAGATCATCGCGAACATAGGCATACGCCGTTGCCTGCGGATCACGGCCGCAGCGCCACAAGAAGAGTTCGTCCAGCCGGGGAATCGAGCTCGGCACCTGCATCAACATGCGGCAAGCGATCCGGTATGGGTGAGATGTCCGCGCATACGATTATGTAGGATTGGGATCATATAGCGTCGCACGGCGTCGAACTGACCAGGCGAGTATCGACGAACCGCCTCCGGAGTCTCGCCGAACGCCGCGTGAGTATTACCGCACGGCAAGAGGTCCCAAAGCCTGTAATAGTACACAAGATATAGTACATAAACGGGTAAAACCAAAGCACAAAACCTAATCTTGGCCATGGAGACGATTTGCACCCCGCAGAAAACCCCATTGAAAAATGACGCCTTGCACGGTAAGCTCCCCGCTGCTGCTGAAGCGAACGGAGACCTAGCGGTCCTGCCGGAAGTGAGTCTCACCAGCGAACGGAGAGGTGCGAGAGCGGCCGAATCGGGCAGTCTCGAAAACTGCTGTCCCGGTAACGGGACCGTGGGTTCGAATCCCACCCTCTCCGCCAACTAGGCACGACACAGTAGACATCACATCGGCGATTCGTCGAATGCATCGCCGCAGACTTCTCAAGACGCTTTCGCTTTCTGCCTCAGGGCCTTTCGCACTTGGAGCAGGGCCCAGGTATCGCGCGTGCAATAGCGCATCAAGGCATCCCTGGTCGCCGCCTGCTCGATCCAATCAGTCTCAATAAAGACCATGTAATAGTAAGCCGCTGCTGCTTGTCCCCCATCCCGAATTGTCAGGTCGTCGTAGCTCATGGACGGCACCATAGCCGGCAACACCGACTTGAGCGAATACGAGCCCCAAAAATCCGGGTGGTAATAGTGGGCTCGGATCACGGCCTGCAGGTCCCAGAGACGCTTGAGCACTCCCCGAAAGGCGGACCGAAACTCCGGAAAATCCTCCATCAATTGCTTGACCACCGCCTGTTCGTATGCCGAATAGACACAGATGGTCCCCTGTTCTCCCAAAGACTCGAGCAACGACTCGGCCCAACGTCGTCTCGGCTCCGTCGGCTGATCATGAAGAAACTCGTGATGCACCGCTGCGCCGGATTCGTACTCGATGTGATTCGACCATTGCATGGGAATCGATTGGTACGGTCTGGTGAGCGAAAACCGAGGAATGGCCGGCATGATCGTCTCAAAATCCAGGTGATGAACCGGATAGCGAATCGACTCGAGCGCGGCCTTGAGTTTCGGCGAAATCCACTCGACGTTGTCTTTCATCCGGCGTTGGATGAGAGCCAGAGGTGCCTCCGCCGGAATCTCGTCGATCGTCATGATGCCTTGTTGAGCCAATCCATCGACTGCAACCTTGGGTCCCGACAGTCGATAGATCCATCGGTCCGGTTTGTCTTTCGTGCAGTGCGCCCAGAACGGACATTCGTAGGGACTGAGACAATGGTGATCCGGTTCGACGGCCGGCGGCTCGAGAGCCCTCAGTCGCTCCTTCATGACGGCCAGCAGGCCGGAAACCTCGGCTCTTCGTCTGGTGACGGCTTCCGAGACGTCCTCGATCGCAAACAGTTGCTCCAGATCGAGATCCCCTCCTCGATAGCGATACCCCGTGTTGATGTGCATCAGACAGGACCCGACAAGCCGGATCCCCGCCTGCAGAAGCACGTAGCTTTGGACGGCCAGGTCAGAGAGGTGAACATCCTTGACCTTCGTTGACGATTTCACCTCGATCAGGCGCCAGCCCGGTTCACCACCTTCATCAGCGGGCGTCCGCTCCAGAATATCGACGCGCACAAACACGCCGTTGCATTCGAACGCCGCCTCGAAAATCGCGGGCACGCTCGGATCCTCGAGCAAAGCCGCCGTCCGTGCCAAGGCTGCCTCGCGTCGGCGGACACCCGCGGCGACGAGTACGCCGCCGGGGAAGCGGCGTTGCGCCACAACGCCGATCTCCTGTCCCATGTTCAGTAAGGCCTGCGTGGCGCTGTCCGGAGGGGTCGCGAGGTAGGGCCGGTGAACTTCCAGATAGACCCGCTTGAGGCATTGAAGACCGGCCAGGAACTTGGACTTCGAGAGCCGCGGCGGTGCCGCACATTCCGATGAATCGGTGTGCCCCTCCATTCCGTTCATAAGTGTCGCCCGGACGAAGACCCGACTGTCCGGCTCGGTAGTCTGTTAGGATAGCGCCCCATGGCCGACGGTGTCACTCAGATCAGACGCTCCGTCATCACCCTTGCGCTTCCGGTCACCGTCAGCAGCTTGCTGCAACGAACCGAAGGCATTGTCGCTGTGTTTCTGGTCGGCGGGCTCGGTGCTGCTCCGATCGCGGCGGTCGGTCTTGGTCAACTGTTGGCCTTCATCGCTACAACGCTCGTGTCCGGCCTTTCCGTCGGCACGAACGTGATCATCGCTCAACTGTGGGGCGCGCGGCGACGGAAAGACGCAAGCCAGGCCGCACGGGAATTTCTCGGCCTCTCCATCGCCGTTTCGCTGGTCCTCATGGTCTCCGGTTTTCTCTTGAATCGGTCGGCCATGGAGGTCCTAGGCGCGGCACCGGACGTCGTGGCGCTCGCGCTCCCCTACTCTACGCTCATTTTTCTGGTCATGCCGTTCACGGTCCTGCTTCAGGTGATGTCGTCCATCCTGCAAGGCACCGGCGACACGAAGACGCCGATGTACGCGATGATCACCGTGAACCTCCTCCACGTCACCCTCGCGTATCCATTGATTTATGGCCGATGGGGGCTCCCCGCGCTCGGTGTGCAAGGTGCCGCGGTTGCGGTCGGGTTCGCCGAAGCGGCCGGTTCGCTCTATTTGTTTCGCCGCTGTCGACCGCTCCTCCACGGACGAAAGCAGATTCGCATGGACTTCCTCCGAACCATTTGGCAGGTGGGAGCACCGGTCTCAGGTGAGCGAATCGTACAGCAAGCCGGCATCTTGCTGTACACCAAAATCGTGTTGGGGTACGGCACCGTCTCCTATGCAGCACATCAAGTCGGTCTCTCGATCGAATCCCTATCCTTCCTGCCGGGCTACGGCTTCGCCATTGCCGCCGCGACCATGGTCGGCCAAAGTATCGGTGCGGGAAAGTATACGCGCGCGAAACTGGAGAACTGGGAGGCTAACCGCTTGGCCTCCCTCGTCATGGCCATGATGGGTGTCGTCTTCTTCTTTTTCCCCTACGTACTGCTTCGCGCGTTCACGAATGATGAGGCGGTGATCGAGCTAGGTACGGTGTTTCTGAAAATCGTGGCCTTGCTGCAAGTACCCCTGGCCTTGACCATGGTTCTGGCCGGATCCCTGCGCGGGGCCGGCGATACCCACTTCATTATGGTCGCCACGACGATCGGCATGTGGGCCGTTCGCGTGCCGTTTGCCATCGTGACCGGTCTCTGGTTGCAGCTGGAGGTCCTCTATGTCTGGCTGGCCATGATCGCGGACTGGACGTTGCGGATGGGGTTGATGCTGTGGCGATACCGCTCCGAGCGGTGGAAGGCCATTCAAGTGATCCGTTGAGCCGATCAGCGCGGCGGAGCACACTGAGGCGGGCGCTCGGGTGGTCTGGTATCGCGGCCCTTCCCAGCCCTCACCTCGATACGGCCCAATCCCTTGACGTTCGCGCAAAGATCCCCGAGTCCTGGAGTGAGCAGCCGAAACGGCCCCCCCTTCGATTCAGGGAGCGACTTACCGTCGAGTTCGTACAGGATGAACCCGTATTCTTTGGCTTGCGGCAGCGTGAGCGTCGCCGCATACTTACCGTCGAAGGAATGGAAGGTGACGTGATCGGCCCCCAGGGAAAGGGCCGGCAGCTCGAGCAATCCATTGACTCGAATCGCCCGACCGTGCATGCCGGGCATGATCGTGCCGATGTCTTCCACCTGGTGCTCCGCCGGCAACTGGCGCAGAGTCGATCGCTCCAACGACACAGCTTGAACGACGGCGCCGTCGATGCGGACGACCTCCGGGCCGCTCTTCGCCTTTTCCGTGATGGTCTTGATCATGGCGGTCAACGCTTCATTCACGGGTGTGGGGATGCCGAACGTCCGGCCTTGATCCACAATGTAACCGTTCAGATTCCGAATCTCGGTACGCCGCCCGGCTTTCCAATCATCGTACATCGAGGTATGAATGTCCCGAATCTCCTCTGTCCATTTCACGACTCGATCCGCCATATCCGGCGGCAGCGGTACTTTCACAGCGGCCGAGACCGCCGCGACCTCCCCGACGATCTGGCGGATAACGCCCGTCATTTCTGGATGATCCAATGCCTGCGCGACCTTGTCGTCGATCAAGACGGTGATCGGATTGAAGACGCAGTTCCAGCACATCTTTTCCCACTTGCTGCGCCGGATATCCTTGGACAGCTGACAGGGCACGCCCGCCGCGGCGAATACATCACGAATGCGCAGCAGACGTTCGCTCTCGTGTCCCATCAATTCCCCGATGGCGACCGCCCCTTTCTTGTAGTGGTCGATAACACCCGGCTCCGCGATCTTGGAATAGATGAAGGCCACCCCGCCGACCACGCAGTCTCGCTTGAGGCGGGCAAGGATGCGGTCTTCGGTGTCGATCCCGTTTTGAAGCGTGAGCAGCACCGTGTGGTCGTCGATCACCGGCTCGAGTTGGTCCATCACCTCGTCGAGATCATAGGCCTTCACGCCAAGGATGATAAGATCCGGTCGTGGAAGGTCTCGAGGATCGGAGGATGCTCGAGGGCGCACCGTGACAGTGCCGCCCGCGCTCCGCACCGTCAATCCATGCTGTTTGACGGCGGAGAGCGTCTTGGGCCGCAGGAGGAAAGTCACGTCCGGATTCGCCTTGGCCAGTTGGACGCCGAAGTAGCCTCCGACCGAACCAGCGCCGACTACCATGATGTGTGTCATGCCGTCCCCGGTAATTGCCTTCACTGTGCCGCTACTATAACATGGTGCGCACGATGACGCAGCGCTCGGCGTCCGGAACGAGAACGCTCCCTTGAAGTCGGACCTCGCCATCCTAAAGTCCACACTCGCCGCAGCCGAGGCCGTCACCGTGTTGACCGGCGCGGGCATCTCCTCGGACAGCGGGGTGCCGACGTTTCGCGGCAACGACGGATTGTGGCGTAACTTCCGAGCGGAGGACCTCGCCACACCCGAAGCCTTTGCCCGCGATCCGCGGCTGGTCTGGGAATGGTACAACTGGCGCAGAGAGCTCATCGCCTCCAAGCAGCCGAATCCGGCTCACCACGCCGTCGCGGAGCTTGAACGACGAGCCGGCTGCTTTTGGCTTATCACGCAGAACATCGACGGACTACACCGATCCGCCGGATCGGAACAACTCACGGAAATCCACGGCAACATTTGGATGGTCCGCTGCACCTCCTGCGGGCGGATCGAAGAAAATCGTGCCGTCCCGATACCACTGCTCCCTCTCTGTCGGCACTGCAGCGGTCTCCTGCGCCCGCATATCGTCTGGTTCGGTGAGCCGCTCCGGCATGAAGACCTCACGCAATGCGACGCAGCGCTCAACCGGTGCGACCTCCTGCTCGTGATCGGAACATCCGGAGTCGTCTATCCGGCGGCCGGATTCGCGGCGGTAGCCAAGAAGGCCGGTGCGTTCGTGGCGGAAATCAATCCGGAGCCGACGCCGCAATCCGAGCTTGTCAACCTGGTCCTGCGCGGCCGCGCCAAGGAGATCGTGCCGCTTCTGCTATAGACCGGCCAGATAGGCGGGAATTTCGTCGAGTGTTCTGATCGTCGGCAAGTTCGAGCCTTGATATCGGCCGCATCGGTCAAGGAGAAGCGCGTTCAACCCCGCCTTCGCTGCCCCCTCCGCATCGTCCCTCGGGCTGTCTCCCACATGGAGCGCCTCGCCCGGATCCACCGCATGCTTGTCGATCGCCAGCCGGAAGATCTTGGCCGAAGGTTTTGCCGCGCGCGCGAGGCTGGAAATCGTCACTGTATCGAACGCCTGCGCGATCTCCAGCCCCCGCAACAGGGCGAAGATGCGTGAATCGAAATTGGAAATGATACCGAGTTCGACGCCCTGCGTCCGCAACCGATCCAATGTCGCCCGCGTCTCGGGAAACAGCCTCCAGGAGGTCGGATTTTCGAAGACGTCGAAGACCCGGTCGAAAAAGTCGTCGAACCGCTCAAAAAGTCCTACTCGATAGAAGACGCTGTGGACGATATCGAACCACCAAAGACGTTCACTTTGCTTGATCTGCGCAGGTTCAGTCGCGGCAAAGACCGGCGGTGGCGCTTCGCGAAACGCCCGGCTGAACGCCTGTTTGATCGCCGTCAGGGAATCACTCGTTTCCTTGAATCCAAACTCCACCGCATGGCGGAGATAGATTTCTTCCACCGCCCCGTTCACGTGGAACAGGGTGTCGGCTGCATCAAAAAAGACGACTCGCACCCGCGTGCTCATCGGCAATTCTCAACGGAGGATGGAGCAAGAAGCAGCATCGATCGGCCATTTTCTTGACAAAGAATATGCCCCCTGCTAGCTTCGATATAGTTCAATAAAATTGGAGGGTTGTGTGTCATCCACCATCTTCATTATCGACAGCAGCCCGGCCGTGCGTCGCATGGTCGAACAGATCTCCACGCCTGAAGGCTACGAAGTCATTGGTTTCCAGGACGGTCCGACGGCCCTGGAGGCTGCCCGCAAGCAAGGTCCCAATCTGATTATCGCCGATTATCACCTCGACAACATGACCTTTTCTGGATTCTGCAAGGAAGTTCACAAGCTGGATACGCTTTCCGAGACCTTCATCATTTCCCTGGTCGGCGCGGCGGATCGCCTCGATGAATCTCATTTGCGGGCTCTGGGCGTCAAGGCGTTCCTCAAGAAGCCGTTTCAAACCGAGCACCTGCTCGATCTCATCAAAGATCTCGATCGCAGCAAGCCGGCACCGGCGAATGGGACCAAGAAGAAGCGGCGCGTATGGCCGCCGATGTCCAGCGCCACCGATTCCGATGACGATGATGTCACCGGCTCCCTTGCCGATGACGACCAGACCGGAGAAATTGTCGCCCAGGTGATACCGCCGCCCGTACAGAAGGAAGCTGCCATGACCTCCACTCCCTCGGCCAAGACCCCGGCTCCCGAACCCGAAGACCCGATTAAAGGGCTATTCGGACAGCTCATGCAATCCATGACGGAAAAGGCGGAGACGAAAATCGCGGACATCCTACCGGGCATGATCGCCAAAGACCTGGCCGTGCAGGTATCCAAAGCGGTCGAGGTCGAAGCAAAGCAGCAACTGGCTGCGACGCTCACGCAGGAACGGTTGGCCGAACTCCTGGAGCCGTTGATCAAGAAAGAATTGCCCAATGTGCTCTCCCGGGAATTGCCGGCGCTCGAACCGATCCTCCGAAACGGCCTTGTCGAAATCGCGACTCCATTGATCAAGGACCAGGTCGATCTGCTGGTCCGGGAACAGGAAGAAGCCATCAAGGTCGCCGTGCCCGCGGCCTTGCGGGAACACCTGAGATCAATCGACGACGAGATCACACAAGAGATACGGAAAACGGCAACCGCAAAAGCGGAGGCGTTGGCCGAGGACTTGGTCCGCGCAGCGGCGAACGACCACGTTCAGCAGACGGTGTTGGAGCTGGTTCCCGGAATTGCCGAAGAGCAGGTCAAGAACGAACTCAAACGACTGACCGAAGCCGCATGACGGTCAGAGACAACCGCTAGCCCCTCTTTCCCTTTTTACCACGCCGAGCCTGAGCCAGCGCCTTCATCCGCTTCACATTCTTACGGTGCTTCTTCCTCGTCTTACGATCCTTTTCTCGACCGGTGGCCATGGATGCTCTCCCTACTGACTGAAGAGATGTGTGAATTCCAACCGGAACTCCTTCCGGCTCGCTGCGCGACTGTATAGCACAGGGACTCCGGCTGCTCAAGCATGCGCGCCCCGCTGGAATCTTGAGAGGGGTTCATCCGCATGCTAAGATGCGTCCGCCTATTGCAACGGCATGCATGACGACCCGCCAACTCGACAAGACCTACGACCCCAAAACGGTGGAGGCACGGTGGTACCAAACATGGATCGACCGAGGCTATTTCCACACGTCGCCTGACCGCCCCGGCCGGCCCTATTCCATCGTCATTCCTCCGCCGAACGTCACGGGCTCGCTGCACGTCGGCCATGCGCTGAATCATTCCCTCCAGGACATTCTGATCCGTTGGCGGCGGATGCAGGGACGAAACACGCTGTGGCTTCCCGGCACCGATCACGCCGGCATCGCCACCCAAAACGTCGTGGAGAAGCAACTGCTGGCGGAGGGATCGTCCAGGGAAACGCTCGGCCGCGAACGCTTCATTGAACGAGTCTGGCAGTGGAAGGCCACGTCAGGAAACAAGATCATCAACCAGCAGAAACAGCTCGGCGAGTCCTGCGATTGGGACCGGCTCCGCTTCACAATGGATGAAGGACTCTCGAAAGCCGTCACCGAGGTGTTCGTCCGCCTCCACGAAGACGGACTGATGTACCGAGGCGAACGGCTCATCAATTGGTGTCCGCGCTGTCTGACCGCCCTATCGGACATTGAGGTCGAGCATGAGGAGGTCAAGGGCAAGCTCTATCACATCCGCTACCCGCTGGCGGACGAGCCCGCCCTGTCGCTGACGGTCGCCACGACAAGACCAGAGACCCTGTTGGGTGATATGGCCGTGGCGGTCCATCCCGAGGATCGCCGCCATCGCCACCTGGTGGGGCGCCATGTCTTGCTCCCCCTCACCGCGCGCCGGATTCCGGTCGTCGCCGATCCGATGCTGGTCGATTTAGAATTCGGGACCGGGGCGGTCAAGATCACCCCCGCACATGACTTCAACGACTTTGAAGCCGGCGAACGACATCGACTTCCGCGGCTCTCCCTATACGACGAACAGGCCAGAATGGATTCTTCCGGATTGCGTGAAGCCCAAGTGGAGGATGACCTCCGCAGTCAACTGGAAGGGAAGCCGGTCCAGAAAGCCAGGGCGCTGATCGTCACCGCACTCACCGAGTATGGCCTTCTTGAGAAAACCGAGGACCACAAAATGGCCCTCGGTCATTGCTATCGCTGCAAGACGATCGTCGAGCCCTATCTGTCTCCCCAGTGGTTCGTGAAAATCCATCCGCTCGCGGAGCCGGCCATCCAGGCGGTAGAAACCGGAAAAATTCGGATAATCCCCGAGGGGTGGAAAAACAACTATCTCGGCTGGATGAGGGAGATCAAGGATTGGTGCGTGTCGCGGCAAATCTGGTGGGGGCACCAGATCCCGGCCTGGTATTGCCTGGCGTGCAACGCCGGCTCGATTTTCACGCATCAGATCCAGGGACCTTCCGGCGAAACAGGCGGCCGCGAGAGGCTCGTCCTCTCCAAGACTGCCCGCCCGATCGTCGCGCGTTCCGCCCCCGCGAATTGCTCTACCTGCGGGGGCGTGAAACTGCTGCGCGATCCCGACGTGCTCGACACATGGTTCTCGTCCGGTCTCTGGCCGTTCTCGACCTTCGGATGGCCCGATCAGACACCTGAACTGAAGACCTACTACCCCACCTCGACGTTGGTAACCGGCCTCGACATCCTCTTTTTCTGGGTCGCCCGCATGATCATGCTCGGACTGAAGTTCATGGGAGATGTGCCCTTTCGCGACGTCTACATTCACGCCCTCGTGCGGGATGCCGAGGGACAGAAGATGAGCAAATCGAAAGGCAATGTAATTGATCCGCTTCACGTGATGGACCAATACGGCACCGATGCGCTGCGCTTTACGCTGGCTTCGATGGCATCCCCCGGTCGTGATGTTCGTCTCGCCGAAGACCGGATCGAAGGGTACCGAAATTTCGCGAACAAGATCTGGAACGCAGCTCGTTTTGCCCATATGCATCTCGACAAGCCCCGCAAGTCGAAGCCCGTTTCCGAGCGATCCTTTCCCGATCGCTGGGTCATGAGCCGCCTGAACCACACCGTCCAGCTCGTCAGCAACGAGTTGGAGACCTACCGTTTCGATCGGGCGTCCATGGCGCTGTATCAGTTCATCTGGCATGAGTACTGTGACTGGTACCTGGAGCTGATCAAACCTGCGCTTCAAGAGGCGGCGACGGACGAGGCACAAGCGACCAGGCAGACGCTCGCCGACACACTCGAGACGATCATGCGCCTCCTACATCCGTTCATGCCTTTCCTCACAGAGGAGATTTGGCAGGCTCTCCCCCACGAAGGGGACAGCGTCATGACGAAGCCGTATCCGGTTCCCGTCGCTTCTTGGGCGGCGCCCGACATGGAGGAGCGCTTTACGCTGCTCGACCAGACCGTGAGTCTGCTCCGCACCGCGCGGGCGCTGCTGAGCTATCCTCCGGCGCAGCCGATCCGATTCGTCGTCACGCACGACGACCCGGTCCGGCGGCGACAGGTGGAGGCCCTTCATCCGTACATTGCGCATCTGGGTCGAGGAACGATCGAGCCGGATCCAAACGTCTCGATCGTCAAGCGGCTGCGGATGGTCACGGAAGGGCTCGCCGTCGCGGTCACGGTGGCCGACGACGTCGATGTCCAAAAAGCGCTGGATCGCCTCCTCAAGCAGCAGGACGAGCAGGCCAAGGAGATCGGTCGGTTGCAAGGAAAATTGGGCAACGCGGAATTTAGCGCCAAGGCGCCGCCCGAAGTCATTGCCGACCACCAGCAGCGACTCCGCACACTCCGCGGCGACCAGAGCATCCTCGCCAGCAGTGCCACTCAGCTGCGGGCGATGCTGGAAGCCTGACGATGGTGCCTCCGCCGGCTGCAGACATCAGGCGTGCGGTCCGCATGGGAATCGTCGAGGATCTCGCTGAAGGAGACGTCACGACAGAGTGTCTGTTCTCCGTCCCGATTGAAGCCCGTGCCCGCATCGTCGCTCAAGAAGAGATCGTGGTCGCGGGCATGACTCCCGCGGTACAAACCTTTCTGGCGGTCGATCCTTCGCTTCGATTATCCGTGGTCAGGCGCGACGGCACGCCGGCCAAGGCCGGCGACGTCCTCATGACCATCACGGGTGACGGGCGGTCGATTCTCAGGGCGGAGCGAGTTGCGCTGAATTTTCTCCAGCATCTCTCCGGCATCGCCACGCTGACTCGCCGGTTCTGTCGCGCCGTGCAAGGGTACTCCGTCAGCATCATGGATACGCGCAAGACGCTTCCGGGATGGAGAACGATCCAGAAGTGGGCGGTGGCCATGGGTGGCGGCGTCAACCATCGCCGGTCCCTAGCGGACGGCCTGCTCATCAAGGACAATCATCTGGCCCTCCTGCGTGGCAAACGGGCGCCTATTTTGAGTGCGTGCCTGGTTGCCAGAGCCGGAGCACGGCCCAGGAAACCGGTGATCGTGGAAGTGGAGTCGATCCGGCACGTCAAACAGGCGCTGGAGGGCAAAGCCGACATCATTTTGTTGGACAACATGTCCGTCACCGAAGTCAGAAAATCCGTCAAACTGATCGCCGGCCGTGCGCTGGTCGAAGTCTCGGGCGGGATCACCCTCAAGAATGTACGCGCCATGGCGGCGGCCGGAGCCGATCGTATCTCTATCGGCGCACTCACCCACTCGGCTCCCGCCGCGACATTGAGCCTGGAACTGAAGGCCGCGTCGCACACGAAAAGGCGATCCTGACCGGTGACGCCACTCTCACCTCCGCTCACTCGCGACGGTATCCGAAGTCTGCTCGCCACCGAGGCGTTCGGCGCCAGAATTGAACTCCATCAGCAAGTGGATTCGACGAACCGGGAGGCATTCGCACTGGCTCAGGCAGGAGCGGAGCACGGGACGGTCGTCGTGGCCGAAGAGCAGACACAGGGACGCGGTCGCTTGGGACGCACCTGGTTTTCCCCTCCGGGAGTCAACCTCTATTGTTCTGTGATCGTCAAGACCTCGGTGCCGCCGACGCGCTTCTCTCAATGGCTGTCCTGGCTGCCCCTGGCGACCGCCCTCGGCGCCGCGGAGGCGATTGAAGTAGCGGCCTGGCTTCAGACGACACTGAAGTGGCCAAACGATCTGTTGGTCCAGGAGCGCAAGATCGGAGGAATCCTCTGCGAGAGCGGTTCCACCGCCTCGTCCGGCTCGTTTCAGGTGATCGGAATCGGGCTCAACGTCAACGGCACCAGCGATGATTTTCCTCCAGAACTCCGAGCTGTCTCCACCACAATCCGTCAGGAAACCGGTCGTCTGCTGGACCGCCATCATCTGGTGAGCCGACTGCTCCTCGAACTCGAGCATTGTTTGGTTGAATTGACGGCTGAAGGCAGCCGGCGGATCGCTATGGCTTACGCACGCCGGTGCGTCACTTTGGGGCGCCGTGTCCGAGTTTCGCTCGCCGGAGGAGAGGAATTCACCGGAATCGCCAAGACCATTGGGACGGACGGCTCCCTGCAAGTCGTCAGAGACACCCTCTCGACGGGCAGACGGCGTCCCGACATTCGCTCCCTTCGCGCAGCGGACATCGTTCACGTGCGGCCTGGAGAAACTGCAGGATAGTGCCGTACAATATGCGCATGCTCCTGGTCGTCGACATCGGCAACACCAACATCGTCTGGGGGGTCTACGACGGACCTCGGCTTATCGCCCACTGGCGTCTGGCGACCGACTCGAAAAAGACCTCCGACGAATACGGCATCCTGTTCACCAGTTTGCTCACGTCCGTCGGCATTCCCCTGGAACGCATGACCGGAGCCATCGTCTCGAGCGTTGTTCCAGCCCTTACCGGAACCTTCGAAGAGCTGATCGGTGTCTATTTTCGCCAGCGGGCTCTGGTCGTCGGTGCCGAGATGGATCTGGGTCTGACCCTTCGTTACGCCAATCCCAAGGAAATCGGAAGCGATCGTCTCGTGAACGCGGCGGCGGCCTATCACAAGTACCGGCGGGACCTCATCGTGGTTGACTTCGGCACCGCCACCACCTTTTGCGCGATCACGGCAAGCGCCGAATATTTGGGCGGGGTCATCGCCCCTGGTCTGAGCATTTCTGCGGAAGCGTTGTTCGCGCGGGCGGCAAAGTTATCCAAAGTGGAGTTGACGAAGCCGAAGACCGTCATCGGAACGGATACGACGGCGAGCGTCCAAGCCGGTCTGCTGTTCGGCTACGCAGGCCTGGTTGATGCCCTCGTGCGGCGCATTGAACAGGAACTCGGACGTCAGACCCTCGTCATCGCGACCGGTGGGCTGAGCGCCATCGTCGCACCGGAAACCCTGTCCATTCAAAAGGTGGAACCGCTGCTGACCCTGGAAGGATTGCGCTTGCTCTACGGTCGCGCGCACGGAACTTCCTCCCCCTCCATCGAAGTTTGACCCGCGAAGTTCAACCCATGCGGCCATCCAAGTAATTTTTCAGGCGCCTGTTGACTTTATGTCATAGGTGACTACCTCTTAGCGGCAAGAGGTGCACCAGTGTCTGAAAACGATAAGAACGCCAATATAATTGACAACTTAGATGAAGATGGTGTCATCGACTCGCCCGCAGCATCCGGAGAATCGGGCGAAGCGGCGTTGCAACAGGCGTTGGTCGCCAAGGCTGAAGAGCTGAAAGCGCTCAACGACAAATATCTGCGGCACGCCGCCGAGTTCGACAACTACAAACGCCTGGCCCAGCGGGACCAGCGAGAACAGATCAGGTTCGGCAACGAACAGCTGCTCAAGGAACTCTTACCGACGGTCGACAATCTGGAACGGGCCATCAAGGCGGCCAAGACCGACGGGAGCAACGATTCTCTGATTCAAGGCGTCGACTTGACCCTGAAACAATTGCTCACGGTGCTGGGGAGGTTCGGAGTACAGGCCATAGAAACGGTCGGCAAACCCTTCGACCCTTCCGCCCATCAAGCCGTGGCCTCCGTACCGTCAGACAGCGTGCCCGCCCAGCATGTGGTGGAGGAGTTTCAACGAGGCTATCGCTTGCATGATCGCATCTTGAGAGCCGCCATGGTGACGGTGTCGACGGGCGAGGCGGCGGATGGAACGGATGACATCAACTGATGAAATCACTGTGAGAGCGGAAGGAGCACATACACATGGGTAAAGTCATCGGCATCGATTTAGGGACCACCAATTCCTGCGTGGCCATCATGAGCGGGGGCGACCCCGTGGTCATCGCGAACGCGGAAGGCAGCCGGACCACCCCGTCCGTCGTCGCCATCACGGACAAGGCCGAACGGCTGGTCGGCCAGATCGCTAAACGACAGGCCATCACCAATCCGGAAAATACGATTTTCTCCGTCAAGCGCCTCATGGGACGCAAGTTCCGCAGCAAGGAAGTCCAGGAGGCCCTGAAGCGCCTGCCCTACAAGGTCGTCGAAGCCGACAACGGCGATGCGCACGTCGAACTTCGCGGCAAACGCTACAGCCCGCCGGAAATTTCCGCCATGATCCTGCAGAAGATGCGGCAAACCGCCGAGGACTATCTCGGCGAGAAGGTCACCGAGGCCGTCGTGACGGTGCCGGCCTATTTCGACGACAGCCAGCGGCAAGCCACCAAGGATGCGGGACAGATCGCCGGGTTGAACGTGCTCAGAATCATCAACGAGCCCACCGCGGCGTCGTTGGCCTACGGGCTCGACAAGAAGAAGGACGAACGGATCGCCGTGTATGACCTCGGCGGCGGCACGTTCGACGTGTCGGTGCTCGAAATCGGCGAAGGCGTCTTCGAAGTCAAGTCCACGAACGGCGATACCTATTTAGGCGGCGACGACTTCGACCTCCGCGTCATGGACTGGCTGGTCGACGAGTTCAAGAAGGACCAGGGCATCGATCTGCGGAAGGATCGGATGGCGCTGCAGCGTCTCAAGGAAGCGGCCGAACGGGCCAAGATCGAATTGTCGTCCTCCCAGGAAACCGAGATCAACCTCCCGTTCATCACCGCGGATGCCAGCGGACCTAAGCACATGGTCATCAAGTTGACGAGGGCCAAGCTCGAGCAGCTCGTCGACGACCTGATCCAGCGGACGATCGATCCTTGTAAAAAGGCGCTGGCCGACGCCGGCGTGTCGCCGCGCGACATCAACGAAGTGGTGCTCGTCGGCGGCATGACCCGGATGCCGAAGGTCATTCAGGTCGTCAAGGATTTCTTCGGCAAGGAACCGCACCGAGGCGTCAACCCGGACGAAGTCGTGGCCATCGGCGCCGGCATTCAGGGCGGCGTGCTCAAGGGCGACGTCAAAGACGTCTTGTTGCTGGACGTGACGCCTCTCTCGCTGGGCATCGAGACCCTCGGTGGGGTCTTCACCAAGCTCATCGAGCGGAACACGACCGTTCCGACCAAGAAGAGCCAGGTCTTTTCAACCGCTGCAGACAACCAGACGGCGGTGACCATCCGCGTGTTTCAGGGCGAACGTGAGATGGCCAACGACAACAAGCTGCTCGGCCAGTTCGACTTGGTCGGCATTCCTTCCGCTCCCCGCGGAATGCCGCAGATTGAGGTCACGTTCGATATCGACGCCAACGGTATCGTCCATGTCTCGGCGAAGGACTTGGCGACGCAAAAGGAACAGTCCATCAAGATCACGGCCTCCAGCGGTCTCAGCAAGGAGGAAGTGGAGAAGCTCGTCAAAGACGCGCAGGCGCATACCGAGGACGACAAGAAGCGCCGCAAGGCCGCCGAAGCCAAAAATCAGGCGGACAACCTTCTCTATCAGACGGAGAAGAATCTCTCCGAGCACGGCGACAAGATCGCGCCGGAAGAAAAATCCAAGATCGAGGAAGCCATCGCCAATTTGAAAAAGGCCATGGAAGGCCAGGATGCCGATGCGATCGAATCCGCCACGCAGGCGTTGACGACCGCATCGCACAAACTGGCCGAAGAAATGTACAAGAAGGCGTCGGCCAATACCTCGGCAAGCGCCGGTGCGGGCGATGCGTCGGGCCAGCAGCACAACGGCGCCAAGACCGACGAGAAGGTCGTGGACGCCGAGTTCGAAGAAGTGGACAAAGACAAGAAGTAAGTTAAAATACTCAGCAGTGAGACCGGGCTTCGCCAAAACGCGGGGCCCGGTCTTTCTACGCGATCCATACTGGATGATGCCTTCCGTGGCGAAACGCGATTTCTACGAAACATTAGGTGTCGAGCGGACGGCGAGCGAGGACGAGGTCAAGAAGGCCTACCGTAAGCTCGCCCGTCAGTACCATCCCGATCTCCAAACCGGCGACCAACAGAAAAAGCACGCCGAAGAGAAGTTCAAGGAGATCAACGAGGCCTACGAGCATCTCAGCGATCAGGAAAAGCGCAAACGTTACGACATGTTCGGGCATGCCGGCACGCAAGGCGGCACCGGATTCGAGGGCTTCGATTTCGGCCGTGGCGGAGGCTTCGGAGACGTCTTCAACGACATTTTCGAGGATTTCTTCGGAGGGCAACGGGGCGGGGCACGTCCCGAGCGCGGCAACGATTTGCAATACAACCTCGAACTGACGTTCGAGGAAGCGGTCTACGGTAAGGACGCCAAGCTGAAGATTCCCCGTTGGGAATCCTGTGGCGATTGCAAGGGAACCGGAGCCAAATCTACCGCGGCGATCAAGACCTGCCCCAGCTGCAAAGGCGCCGGACAGATTCGACTCCAGCAAGGCTTCTTCAGCGTCAGTCGTCCCTGCGGTCAGTGCGACGGCGCGGGCCGCATCGTGACCGAGCCCTGTCCCGCCTGCCAAGGCCGCCAGCGGATCTACCGCGAACGGACCATCGCCGTCCATATTCCACCCGGCATCGAGACCGGCATGCGCCTGCGCCTCGCCAACGAAGGCGAGCACGGAGTCAACGGAGGGCCTCCCGGAGATCTCTATGTCGCGATCACCGTCAAGCCTCATCCGGTCTTCGTACGCAAGGGCAACGACATTCTCTGCGACGTGCCGATCAACTTCGTGACCGCCATTCTCGGGGGCAAGATCGAGGTGCCCACACTCAAAGGCCCGACCGTCCTGAAAGTTCCGGCGGGCAGCCAGCCGGACAAGGTTCTGCGCCTCAAAGGCTTGGGCATTCCAAGCCTCAAAGGACAGACGACCGGCGATCAGCTCTATACCATCAAGATCCAGATCCCCACGAAGCTCACAGGCCGTCAAAAGGAACTGCTCACCGAATTCGGGAAAGAGAGCGGCATGTCCATGGAACCGGACGGCGACGGGTTTTTCGATAAGATGAAGACGTTCTTCGAGTAAGATCGCCTCTCCACCAGTCTGCTGTTCCTATGCCCACCTTCTTCGTGGCTTCCGACGCCGTTACGCCGCTTGTGGTCCGTATTGAAGGGCCGCTCCTCAAACACCTGCGCGATAGTCTCCGGCTTCAGCTTGGCGAAACGCTCGTTCTCACCGACGACAGGTGTCGGCGGTATCGAACGACGATCATGAAGGTCACGGCGCAGAGTCTGGAGTGTCACATCGTCGCAACGACTCTTGCGCCGGTGCGGGAAAGCCCGTCGCTCATCCTTATCCAGGCTCTTCTGAAAGGAGAGAAGATGGATTGGGTGATCCAGAAGGCCACTGAGCTGGGCGTGGATCACATCGTCCCCGTTCAAACCAAGAATGCGGTGGTGAAGATCCATCCCGATCGGGTCGAGCACCAGCGCGCGAGATGGGAACGCATCGCACTCGAAGCGGCGCAACAGTCGGAGCGCTGGACTGTTCCGACGATCGCCGCGCCGACTGAGTTGTCCAAGGCGATAGCCTCTTACCCTTTTGCCACGAAATTCGTGTTGGCTGAACGATCGGCGGAACCTTCCCTCACGTCGGTTCTCCTGCCTGATGGGACGGACCAGGCCATTCTGTTGCTGATCGGCCCGGAAGGCGGATGGGATTCGGGAGAACTTCGCCAGGCCGCCGACATCGGTTTTCAGGCGGTGACGATCGGCGCACGCATCCTTCGCGCAGAGACCGCGGCGATCGTCGCAATCAGCATTGTGCAGTCTCGATTGGGCGAATTGGGATAGCGAAGGAACGCCTACTCATTCCATTCTTCGTTCAACCACACTGGGCTTCGTATCTGCCTGGCCGTGCCATCCGTTCCATTCCGTGTCCCGCACGAATGGAATCGCGAGCGCAGTGCTTGCTGTCGTTCCTGAATGACAGTTATCGAGCAGGGAAGGAACCTGAATCAGGCTAATCGGGGCGGATTACTCAAAGGGGTAGTTCGTTCAGGTAGTTTGTAAAAGCGGCATGAGATGGCCGGCACGCGACTTGTGCCGGAACCGGGCCCCGTACTTGCTGAACTGAGGCGAGTCCAGTCTCTCCTCGCCTTCTCCAGTGCATCTGAAGTCGAACCCAACAGAGCGCTCTGCGAGCCAAGCGAGTAGCGGGTGACATCGATCAATGGCTCGCACGCAGCGGGGTCCCCACACCGGGCGGGGTGCGAGTACGAGCCATGATCGATGGCAGGACCCGCTCCGCCAGTCCCTTATTTGCCGATCTTCAGCTGCACGATCGTCCCTTTTTCCCCGCCGGTCCAGCCATGCAATGGATCGGGAAACGCCAAACCGAAGAGGGAGACACCTGCGATCGACCCCTGTTCGGTCCAGGTAAATCCGTTGTCCGTCGTGTGATAAACCATGCCGCGTTCGCCGACGATCCAGCCTGTCTTGGGGTCGGTGAACCGAATGCGAAGCAGATCGGTCAATCTCGTGCAGGTCTTGGTACAGGGCAACGTGCGATCGACCCAACGACCCCCTCCGTCCGTCGTGTGGAACATGGCGCCGGCATTGCCGACAGCCCACCCGGTCGTGGAATCCGAAAAGAAGACATCGAACAGAGTGACCGAACCTTGAGTCTCCTGCGCAACCCAGGTTGCCCCTCCGTCCTCTGTCGCGAGGACCGTCCCGACAGCGCCGACCGCAGTTCCCCGACGCGGGGTCACAAACTGTACGGCGTAGAGCGCTGCGGAAGTGGTACTGGATTGGTCTGCCCAACTGTCGCCGCCATCGGTCGTGTGGAGAATCGTTCCATTCCCACCGACGACCCATCCTTCCTGCGGCGACACGAATGAGAGACCGTACAGAGGCGTCTGGGTATCGATCGGTTGCGGCGCCCAAGTGGCCCCGCCGTCGGTGCTGTGTCTAATCGTCCCATTCGCTCCGACGATCCACCCCCGTTTGTCGTCGACAAACAACACTCCCGTCAATAAAGCTGTCGTGCCGCTCGGAATTTTCTTCCACTTCTGCCCCCCGTCAATCGTCTTGAGCACAGTACCCCCTGCTCCCACAGCCCATCCGACCTGGGGATTGCGAAAGTACAAGCCCATCAGTGTCACTTCCGTGCCGGTTTTCTGCGGGACGGTTTTCAGAATCGGCTCGGATGAGGCGTGTGACGAAAAACCAAGGACGAGGATGAGAAGGAGGAGCCGGGTGATGCTCATAGGACCGAACGAGAGGCGCATCTGATCAATCGTTGGTGCTGCCTTCCGGCCTGGTTTCAAAGAAGCTCTGGTCCGGCATGCCCTTGGCTTCGATCGTGAATGTCCCTGCCTCCAAGGTCAGCCACTTCTTGGCGGTACAACAGGTCCCGTCGGGCAGCATGTCCCAGGATCCGCGCCGAATCACGAGAGGCCCGGTCGAGAGATCGGGATTGAACTGCCCCTGCTTCCCGATTCCGAAGAGGTGACGGTGGGGAACACGAACCTTGATTTCCGTGTCGGTCCACGACACGACGATAGCTCCGATGTTGTTGAACAGGACCTCCGTGCGGGAGACGTTTTCGCCGAGCTCCATTTGATGGAGCTTAAACGCCCCTTCGGCGAGTCCCGGTTGAGTCGCTTCAGTCGTCTTGATGAAGGTCCCGAATCCAGACCCTTTGATGGTCACGATGTCGTCCAGTCCTGCGGAGGCAGGCGAGAACGATTCGATCACCGGCACAACGACGGCGAAGGTTCCTGCTTCGGTTGAGACGATCCCAACCTCGGTGCAACAGGACCCGTCGGCATTCGGCTTCGGAGCCCCTCGCTTGACGACTACCGGACCGCTCTTCGCGCTGAACGGCACCCAGACGTCGATCCGGTCGTCGTGCCAACGGTAAATCACCGCCGGCACACCGCCGATTTCCACGCGGTTCTGCCCGGTATCGAAGTCCACATAATTGTAGGGGGTGGAGCCGCTTTCCGAATAGGCTCCGAAATGCTCGCCTCGAATCCTGATCATGGTTCCGATGGGGGCGCCCGTCGGCGAAACGCCTGTGGCCTTGGGGGTCTCCACCGTAAAGGTCGCGACAGTCCGCTCCTGTCCCTTTCGCTTGAGCACGACCGGTCCTGTCTCAGCGTTCATGGGTACGTGCGCCACGATCGACCGATCGGTCCACTGCACCACGGCAGCCGGACGCCCGCCGATCAATACATCATCGCCTGCTTCCCTGGCCGTGCCGAATTCCTGACCGAACAAGACCACCTTCGTCCCAGCCGGTCCATGCAACGGATCCACCTGTACCACAGGAATCACCTTCAAGGACACGGGATTGCTCAGGACGTATTGCACCGGGGCGCAACAGGACCCGTCGGGAAGCGGATCGGACGAGGACAATCGCACCACCACTTCGCCGGACTTCGCGTTGGCTGGAACTTCCACCTCGATCTTTTCATCTTTCCATCGCCGCGGCCTGACGGTGACGCCCCCGATCAGCACATCATTGACTCCGAACATCGTGTTCGGATCACGAGGACCGGCGGTGACCCCAAAGTGTTCGCCGACGATTTCGACTGTGTGGCCCGGCTCGATGGCGGCGGGATTGATGGAGGTAATTTTCGGAAAGACGGAGGTGAAGGTTCCGGCGCGCAACTTTTTCTTCCCGATCCTCACCTCAACCGGACCTGTCTGCGCCTTCGACGGAACCTTGACCTCGACAACGTCGGGATCCCAACGCTGGATCAGCGCCGGAATTCCTCCGAACGTCACCTGGTTGGCTTGCATCGACTTAAACGCGCCCAGCCCATGTCCGACAATGGTAACCGTGGCACCGGGAACTCCTGTCGAGGGCTCGACATGGAGGGCAGTTTCCGGCGGCGCGGCCAGCGCGGCTGCGTGCCACGACAGGAGGACAACTCCCCCCAGGCTCACTAGCGTCTTCAACGAGCGCAATGTTCGTCCCTTCAGTGAGCCCATAACCAGAGGAGAATACAAGGCTCTGCGTGGCACGAGAACCCCACGCACCGGAGAAGGAGGGAAGTTCGGGGGTACAACGTGAATCAACGCGGCAATCGGACTATAGCAAGCGGTTTTTTCGGGTGTCAAGCCGACGCGGCGGCGATGTTCGGACGAGCGGTGACGTCGGACAGAGCAGCGATCAGGCCACTTGGATAATGAGCTCGATCTCGATTGCGGCGCCGCGGGGCAACTCCATCGCCCCGACCGCCACTCTGGCGTGACGCCCCTTCTCGCCAAAAATCGCCACAAGCAGATCGGATGCGCCGTTGAGCACCTGAGGCTGATCGGTAAATCCGTCGGCGGACGCGACATACCCCACAACTTTGACGACGCGTACGATCCGATCCAGCGAGCCGAGTTCCTGCTTGACGATCGCAAGGGCGTTGAGCAGCGCCGTTCTGGCCGCCTCGGCTCCCTGCTCGACGCGCAATTCGCGACCGAGTTTTCCCGACCAGGCCAACTGCCCCTGGTGCATCGGCAGCACGCCGGACAAGAACAACAGATCGCCCGCCCGCACCGCCGATACATAGGTGGCGACCGGCTTCGGAGCTTGCGGCAATTCGACGCCGATCTCCTTCAATTTCTCTTCGTAGGACATGCTCGTCTCATAGTTCCGAGGTATGAATTCTGACTTTGGGTCAGCGAATTTGAAACTCAGCACTCAGAACCAGGCACTCAGCACTAGGAGCTATCCCGCCTGCAGCGCGTCCAGGAAACTCTCTCCTACCGGCAACGCCTCCCCGAGAAGTGCTTCCACGACGGTCTGTCCAAGGTCGGCGGCACTCGGGCGCACGCCGAGATTGACTCCCTGAGCCAGCTTCGGCCCGGTGACCAGCAGCGGCACATATTCCCTGGTCGGTAGACGATGTTTCTTGGCTGGATGCCGTCCGTGATCCCCGGTCACGATGAGAAGATCCCCCGGCCGCAGCTGCTCGAGCACATGAGGAAGCCGTCGATCGAATTCATGGAGCGATGTCACGGACCCGGCCGGCTCGTCGTCAAAGACATCCAGTCCGGCATAGATCAGGCCACGCGGCACTTTGTTGAGCATGCCGTCGACTTCGTCGAATGCCGCGCTCCACGACGCCGACTGTAGCGTCCTGGTAAATCCCCTACCGCTGAACAGATCCCCGACTTTTCCCACACCGATTAGAATCTGATTGGCACGGCCTAGCACGTCCAACATGGTTTGAGCCGGCGGCTCAATCGCAAAATCACGCCGGCCGGGTTTGTAGCGCCAGGCTCCCGGTTGTCCCGTCATGGGATGGGCCACAACCCGCCAAATTCCCCACGGCTCCTTCACGGCCCTGCGGGCCTCTCGGCACAATCGCAGAAGATGGTCTGCCGCCAGCACGGTCTCATGTGCGGCGACATGGCAGGTCCGCCGGCCATCGGTCCATAGGATCGGCGCTTTCGACGACAGGTGCTGCGTGGCCAGTTCCCGGAGCAGCGCAGGACCGAAGGCAACCTGATTGCCCAAGGTTTTTCCGAAAATCTGCTCCAGCTCGGTCTGAAGTTTTTCGGGATAACCGCTCGAATAGTCGGTCGCTTTCTCAGTGATGATGCATCCGGCCAGTTCCCAGTTTCCCAGGAGCGAATCGCTGCCGGTGGATTGGAACGCAAGTCGGCCGAAGCAGCCGCTGGGTTGTGCCATCACTCGCACACCGCGGACACCGCCCAAGTGGCCCAGACCCAACGATTCCAGCGTGGGAAGGTTCACTCCGCCGGTCTCCTCGGCAAGATACGCTAAGGTATTGGTCCCGGCGTCGGCATAGTCGTCGGCGTCCGGCAGGGCACCGACTCCGAACCCTCCGAGTACGAACAGAATGACGCGCTGCATGATGCGCGCACTATAGCAGAAGCCGCTGCAGGGCGAAACGTCGTGCAGTTCGTCACGCGCGACGCTTCTGTTTCCACTCCGCGACAATCGCCAGGCCGGCGCTCGTGCCGATTCGATCGGCTCCTGCCTCCAGCAAGGCCCGCGTGGCGGCCCAGTTTCTGATGCCGCCGGACGCTTTGACCCTGGCCTTCCCACCAACCTGCTCCTTCATCAATTTCACGTCGGCCACGGTCGCCCCGGCTGGTCCAAATCCCGTCGAAGTTTTCACGTAGTCCGCCCGTGCCTCCAAGGCCAGCCGGCAGGCCGTGATCTTTTCTTGCAGCGTGAGGTAGCAGGTCTCGATGATGACTTTGTGCTCGGCGGAGACCGTCGCCGCAACGACCTCGGCAATATCCCGACGGACGGCATCAACGTCGCCCGATTTCAGACGGCTGATGTTGATGACCATGTCAACCACCGTGGCGCCCCGCGCCACCCCGTCCACGGCTTCCGCGACCTTCGCCGCAGTCGAGTGGCCGCCGAGCGGGAAGCCGACCGGAATGCCCACCCGAATCGCGGCGCCGGCCACGGCCTCCACCGCCTCCCCGACATAGCACGGTGGGACGAAGATCACCGGGAAGCCGTGCATCCGGGCCTCGTCGCAGAGGCGCAACACATCGTGCCTGGTCGCCTCTGGACGCAGAATCGTATGGTCGATCAACGCAGGCAGATTCCACGATCCATCGCTCATCATGCTCCTTTCCCGCATCGATTGGTGAACAGGGACCTCGACCCGGATGGGATTAGGTGCGCGGCAGCGCACCGCGTCTGAACGGACGTTTCTGATACTTCTCGACCGCCTGATTATGCTCGGAGAGTGTCGAGGAGAAATGGTGGGTACCGTCGTTGCGCGACACGAAATACAGGGCGCGTGAATTCGAGGGATACAACGCCGCTTCGATGGCTCTCAGACCCGGACTGGCGATCGGGCCTGGCGGCAAGCCCACGACCCTGTAGGTATTGTAGGGGCTCGGGCTGGAGAGATCCTTCTTCCGGATATTGCCGTCGAATCCGGTCAAACCGTAAATGACCGTCGGATCACTCTGCAACGGAATGTGCTTGCGCAACCGGTTGTGAAAGACCGCGGAGATCTCCGCTCGCTCCGCGTCCGCCCCGGTTTCTTTCTCGATGACCGAGGCAAGCGTGACCACCTCATGTTGGGTCATCCTCAGGTCGTCCGCCCTCGCCTGCAACTCCGGACGGTACGCCTGTCGAAAATGCTCTACCATGGTCGTGAGGACGTCCTTCGTTCGGACCGCCTTGGGAAACTTGTACGTATCCGGAAAGAGATAGCCTTCCAGGCTGTCCACCCTCAGACCCAGCGATGCGATGAAGGGACCATCCCGCGCCAGCCTCAGAAAGTCGGCCCGGTCCGCGACCTCATGCTGCTCCATCAACAGGGCCATCTGTGCCAAGGTCAGCCCTTCCGGTATGGTGATCGAGTGCAGGACCACCTGACCGCTGAGCAGCTTGGCAAGAATCTCCGCCGGCGCCATGGCCGCGTTGAGCTCGTACTCCCCGGCACGGATCCGCCGGTCCGCCGACTGTGACCGTCCGAGCAGAACAAAAGCAGGACGGCTCTTGATCAACCCTTCCTGTTCGAGCAAGGTCGCGACTTGGAAAAACGTGGAGCCATCCGGAATCGTCACGATTTTGGAAGAGGGATGGTCCTGACCGGAAACGACCGGCGCTTCAGCCCATTTCATCACGCGATAGGCGGCCACGCCCAGCGCGACGACCACGGACAGGAGCAGCATGAGGGTAATCCGGGATGTCATGAGCCTGTGCGAGCGTTGCCTCCTCGTAATCGGAACCGCCGCCTGCGCCAGAAGGGGGCGACGCCAGGCTTGCCAGATAGCTCTGCAACAAGATTGCGGCGGCCACGCGATCGACGGCGCCTTTGCGCTTCTTCCGGCTCACATCAGCGGCGATCAGCAAGTCCTCCGCCGCCTTGGTCGTCATCCGCTCGTCCCAGAGGACGACCGGCACCGGCAGGCCTTGTTCCAGACGGTCGGCGAATTGCCGCATCGCCTGAACTGCCGGCCCTTCCCGTCCGTCCAACTGAAGCGGAAATCCCAGGACCACCTGTCCGACTTCATGAGAACCGACCAACGACGCGACATGTGCGATATCCCGATCAAGGGTACGGCGCTCAAACGTCTCGAGCGGCTGCGCGGTCCAGCCCAGCTCATCGCTGAGGGCGACCCCGATCCGCTTGGTTCCGTAATCGAGGGCCAAGATACGTCGGCCTTGCATAAGTTTACCGCTGCTGCGCCCGTTCAACCAGATCAAAGACCATTTCCAGCGCGCGATCCAGTTTGGCCGGATCCTTCCCTCCTGCCTGAGCCATCTCCGGCCGCCCGCCGCCGGTTCCACCCACTTCGGCCGCCATGACCTTGATCAGGTCGCCGGCCTTGATCTTGCCGGACAGATCCTTGGTCACCACCACAAGTAACGCAACCTTGCCATCGTCCGTCGCCGCTCCCAGCGCCACGATGCCGCTCCGCAGTTTGTCACGAATCTGATCGGCCAGGGCACGTAGACCATTCATGTCCATGCCGTCCGCACGTTGGACATGCACGGAGACGCCGGCGACCGTCTTCACCGTGGAGGCGACGGAAGAGCCGCTCGCCATCTTCAACTTCAGTTCTTCGAGCTCCCGCTCCTTGTCCTTGAGCTGGGTCATCAGCTTGCGCGTCTTGGACACCAGTTCAGGTTGTGCGACCTTCAAGAGATCGGACAACTCCCGCACCTCCGCCTCAAGCTTTCTCCACATGGCCAGCGCGCCGCTGCCGGTTTGCGCTTCTATCCGCCTGACGCCGGCCGCGACTCCGGTTTCGGAAACGATTCTGAAGAGGCCGATCTCACCGGTCTGGCGGCAATGGGTGCCTCCGCACAGCTCCTTGCTGAACGATTCGACCGTGACCACCCGCACCTGCTCGCCGTACTTGTCGCCGAAGAACGCCAGCGCGCCGTTCGCCACGGCGTCCTGAATGCTCATGACCTCGGTGCGTACGGTCTCATTGTTTCTGATCTCGCTGTTGACGGTCGTTTCGATCTCGTCGATGTCGCGGGAGGACAGTGGCCGGAAATGCGCGAAGTCGAACCGCAACCGGTTGGGCGCCACCAACGACCCGTACTGCTTGACGTGGGGTCCCAGCAATTCGCGCAAAGCCGCATGCACCAAATGAGTCGCCGTATGGTTGCGCGCCGCATCCTGCCTGGTCGTGCCGTTCACCTGCACCCGAAGCGGCTCGCCCTGCTTGATCCGTCCCTTGCTCACCGTCCCCTTGTGAAGGATGAGCGCCGGCGCCGGCCTCGTCGTATCCTTGACGTCCAGGCGTCCTTCCAGGCCCAGCAGCGCACCCTGATCGCCTACCTGGCCGCCGCCCTCCGCATAAAACGGCGTGACATCGAGCACGACTTCGACTTCGTCGCCTTCCGCCGCCTCCGTGACGATCCGGTCGCCTTTCAAAATGGCCAGCAACACACTGTCGGATTCCAATCGGTCATAGCCGACGAACGTGGTCGCGCCGACCTGCCCGGCCAGCTCGGCCAGTCCGGGCCTCGTCGTTTCCTGTTCGAATCCTCCGGTCTTGCGCGCGCGATTTCGCTGTTCTTCGATCGCGCGGTCGAACCCCTGCTCGTCCAGCGTCATGCCCTGCTCACGGCAGGCTTCACCGATCAAATCCAACGGAAACCCGTAGGTATCGTACAGTTTGAACACATCGGCGCCGGCCAGCATCATGCGGCCGGTCGATCTGGTCTCGTCCACCAGATCGGTTAGGATCGGTAATCCCTGGTCCAAGGTGGCGATGAACCGTTCTTCTTCTCCCCTTGTTGCCTCGGCCACTGTTCCCGCCGAGCTTCTCAATTCAGGGTAGGCTTCACCCATGTTTTCCACGACCGCCGCGGTCAGCTCGTGCAGAAACGGTTCGACGATCCCGAGCAACCGGCCGTGCCTCGCGGCTCGGCGCACGATGCGGCGCAAGACATACCCGCGCCCTTCGTTGGAGGGCAGCACGCCGTCGGTCATCAGAAAGGTCACGGACCGCAAATGGTCGGCGATGACCCGCATCGACCGGTCCGCCTCTTCCTTGCTTCCATACGCGATTCCGGCGCGACGGCCGATTGCCGCGAGCAGCGGCGTGAAGAGATCGCTGTCGTAGTTGCTATGGACGCCTTGAGCGACGGCGGCCAACCGTTCCAGCCCCATCCCGGTGTCTATGCTCGGTTTCGGGAGTGGATGCAGCGTGCCGGCGGCGTCGCGGTTGTACTGCATGAACACGAGGTTCCAGATTTCAATGACCCGATCTCCCGCCCCATTCGGCGTCTCGTCGCCGGGAACCGCCGTCCCCTGATCGAAGTGAATTTCCGAACAAGGTCCGCAAGGGCCGGTGTCCGCCATTTGCCAGAAGTTGTCCTTCTCGCCGAAGCGCATGATGCGCGAGGGGGACACGCCGATCTTCCGCCAGAGTTCGTCGGCCTCATCATCTTCTCGGAAGATCGTGACCCACAGGCGGGAACGATCCAGCCCCACGGTCTTGGTCAGGAACTCCCAGGCAAACGAGATGGCGTCGGCTTTGAAATAGTCGCCGAACGAAAAATTGCCGAGCATTTCGAAGAAGGTATGGTGCCGGCGGGTGTAACCCACATTCTCTAAGTCGTTGTGTTTGCCGCCGGCCCGGAGACACTTCTGCACCGTCACCGCCCGCTTGTAGGGGCGGCTTTCCTCGCCCAGGAACACCCGCTTGAATTGGTTCATGCCCGCGTTGGTGAAGAGCAAGGTGGGGTCCGCTTGCGGAATCAACGGCGAGCTTGGAAGGGACCGATGCCCATGTTCTTCGAAGTACCGGTGGAAACCCCGTCGCAGTTCATCAGCGCTGTTGTTCATCATCGCCCCTCTCCGTCCCAGGCCATTCTCCCATAATACGGGAGATGACGTCTTCTTCAAAACCCCGCTGACGTAGGAGGCGGAGCATTTGTTGCCGGCTCAGCCGGCTGCCGCGACGCTGCTTCAGACCCACCGCCCTGCGGGCTAGCGCGTCCTGATCGACTTCACCCAGCGCACGACGCAGCGCGGCATCGATCACTGCCTCGGGGAGCCCCCTCCGGAGCAGCTCGACTCTCAGCCGGACCGTTCCGAACGGACCTCTCGACAATCGGGACGCAATCCACCGTTCGGCATAAGCGGAATCATCCAGGTACCGAAGCGTCGCCAGGCGCCGGACCGTGCGGGTGATCTGAATCGGCGATGCGCCTCTCGCCCGAAGAAACTCCTCGACCTGCTTCGTGGTCCGATCGAACCGCGCCAGGTACCGCACCGAAATTTGAAGCCACGGATCGGAACATTGAAGCGCCGGGTCCTTCGTGGGCTTACTCATCTGGGGGCGCTCGTCTCTCCGACCGGCGACTCTCCCCGTCTGAACGCGGACCCTCTGTTGGAGCCGAGACAGGCACCCGCCTTCGCCAGGCTGCGGTGGGAGCCTGTTGCATCACACGCCGACCTTGTGCGGTCGCCGCTCTTCGCGCTTTTCCTCTGCGCGCCGCTCTTCCTTCGCCGGCGCAGGGGCGGATTTCTCCGTCCCTCGGCCCGGCAGACCGGCCAGTTCGCGCAACTTCGCTTCAATCTCACGCGCCAGCGGCTGATTCGTCTGAAGAAAATCCCGGACCGCATCCCGACCCTGCCCGAGGCGCTCGCCGCGATAGGAATACCAGGCTCCGGATTTCTCCAGCACTTTCCGATCCACACCCAAATCGACCAGCTCCCCGCTCTTGGAAATGCCCTGTGCGAACAAGATGTCGAACTCCGCCTGCTTGAACGGCGGCGCCATCTTGTTCTTGACCACCTTCACACGAACCCGGCTTCCCACCACCTCCTGCCCTTCCTTGAGCGACTCGATGCGGCGGATGTCGAGCCGGACGGAGGAATAGAACTTCAGGGCGTTGCCGCCGGTCGTCGTTTCAGGGTTCCCGAACATGACGCCCAGTTTCATGCGGATCTGGTTGATGAAAATCACCGTCGTCTGCGACTTCGCGATCGCGGCGGTCAGCTTTCGGAGGGCTTGGGACATCAGCCGGGCTTGCAGGCCCATATGCGCGTCGCCCATTTCGCCTTCGATCTCCGCCCGCGGAGTGAGTGCCGCCACCGAATCGACCACGATCAGATCGATCGCGCCGCTTCTCACCAGCGTTTCGGCGATCTCCAAGGCCTGTTCGCCCGTGTCCGGCTGCGAGACGAGTAAATCATCGGCCTGGACCCCGAGTTTTCTGGCGTAGGTGAGATCCAAGGCATGTTCGGCGTCGATGAAGGCTGACACGCCGCCCGTCTTCTGCACTTCGGCAATCGCATGCAGGGTGAGCGTCGTCTTCCCGGATGCCTCCGGGCCGAAAATCTCGATGACTCGGCCGCGAGGGAACCCGCCGACGCCGAGGGCGATATCGAGCCCCAATGAGCCGGTGGAGATGGCCGGAACGGCCTCGGCAGCCTCCGCATCCCCCAGCTTCATGATGGCTCCCTTCCCATACTGTTTTTCGATCTGGGACAGGGCCAAATCAAGCGCGCGCTTCTTGTCGTCTTTTTCGGCCATGAGCGGTCCTCCTAGTCAATCTGATCAGTCCATGTAATGGAATGGGAGAGGGCGGATTATACCGAAACCGGCCGGAAGAAGCCTAGCGAAGATTCCCCGCCGCAGCCGTTTTACGACCCGCGCTATCGGACAATGGCCGCATTCGGGCGCACAACAGGTCCGCGAGACCGCTTACAGTACGTTGTCCCGCTGAAACCAGTCGGATTGCTTCGAAGATTTCTTCGAGGAACCGGGAAGGGAGAACTGGAAATGCAGCTCCTGTCGCCGCGCATCAGATGACGGTCCCAGCCATCCTTCGGCGGCGAAGTATTGATCGGACTTGGATTTTCCCTCAGGGTAAAACCTGAAGCGGAGGGATTGACGTCCTTCGTCTCTGCTGTTCCCGGCCGGCGCATCTGCGGAAATTTCGAGGTGATCCCTCAGAAGGTCCAAGGCGTGATCGGCCAGCGATTCGAACAACAGCCGATTGCGCAGCGAGTCGAACGGTTGCTCCGGATCGAAGGTATCGGCATCGCCGGCCCATACAGGCGCGATAACAAGCGAACTCGCCAGCATGAGCGGAATCCACATCCGTAACCCAACACGCATGGCTTTACTGTATTCCGTGATCCAATCAAGGTCAAGCACCGGCGACAGAGATTCGCTCATTCCTTGACGAAGTCGGGTGTTCAGCTTACAGGTAAAAGCATGCCGTCTACCGCCATGCCCTGCTCACCCGACGTGAAACCGACCGTGCTCATTGTCGACGACGAAGCCGCGCCTCGCGCGGCGCTGACCCAGACGCTTCGCCAGAATTTCAACATCTTGACCGCAGACAACGGGCGCACCGCCATGGCCGTTCTCAACGACCACGGCGTGGATCTCGTGACCTTGGACCTCCGCCTGCCCGACGGCTCCGGCGCCGACCTGCTCACCGAAATCAAGCGGACCCACGCGCAAGTCGAAGTCATTATGGTGACCGCCTTCGGCTCGCTCCAGTCCGCCATGGACTGTATCCGTCATGGAGCAGCCGGGTTTCTGTTGAAGCCCTTCAACACTTCGGAATTGCTCACGATCAGCCTGCAGACCGCGCAAAAAAAACAGCGTCTCGATAGCCTGCGCAGCCTGTTGGCCGAGGACCGGGCGCTCTGGGGACCGGAACCGGGCTGCTCCGCCGCCTGGCGCAGACTGGGTGCCGCCTATGCCGCGTCTCAAAAGAATGGAGCAATTCTGCAGCCGGCCCACATCGGTGAAACGACCTCGCCGATTCAGTTGCTCTCCGACCTATTGGAGGCACGGGACCGGTATCTGGTGAATCATGGCAATCGCGTGAGTTTCTATGCCTCGCTCACCGCGAATCAACTACAGCTGTCGTTGCCCGAGCAAAATATCCTATCGCTCGGCGCACTGGCTCACGATCTGGACCTCATCCAGGCGGCGGAGGGTCACGCTCTGCAGCATGAATCCAGCCGCGACGGCCACCGCACCGACCTTGGCGCTCGGATCGGACGCGCTTTGGGCCTGCCGATCGACGCCGTGCAAATCATCGCCCTCCATCACGAACGATGGGACGGCACGGGTCACCCCTTCGGATTGCAGGGCGAGCGTATCCCCCTCCTGGCGCGCATCGTCTCACTCGCTCAGGGCTTTGACGAGCTCACCGCCGAACGGCCGGGAGCGACTCCGCTCACAGTCAAGGCCGCGATCGACGAGATTGAACGCCAAGCCGGCACCGCGTTCGACCCGGCTCTGACCGAACTGTTCTGTAAAACCATGCGCGAGCAACCTCCTCAAGCCTAGCCGTCTCCTGGTCGGAACGGCCCTTCTTCCCCCCTCAAACCCTAAACCCTCCGTTCACCTCTCGGCGGGCTTAGGGTAACCGGATGCCCCGCAAAACCTCATGGTATTTCGTTCGTCCTGAGCTTGTCGAAACACGGATTCGGGGTTCTAAAATGACGTCTAGCCGAGGCGGACCTCCCACAGTGGTGTGTAGACCGAACCGGTCGGGTGCAACTCGCTGCGCATCAATACTACAGAATTTGCCATGAGCGGCCCCGGCATGATCGGTTCGTCCAGCTTGCCGACACGAGCCAACAGTGAGCCGAGCTGACGATTGCCTTCCCTGACCCGCGCCAACGTCAGGTGCGGAGCCATCGGCCTTGCGTCCGGAGCGAGATCGACAATCTGACAGCATGCCTCGATCGCTTGGTGCATCGTGACGAGTCGCCGATCGTCCTCGCCACGCTCCCACGACTCGCCAGGACCGGCCCAGAGCACTCTCGGCCGCCTGGTATCCGGGAAGGCTCCCAGCCGCTCCAGTGGAATCGACAGGGACCTATGGCCGCTCATGGTTTGAACCATCGCGTCATGGAGCACCGGCGCGAGGTCGTCGGGGATGTCGCCCAGAAACTTCATCGTGAGATGGATAGCCGCGGGCGGTACCCAGGAGAGCCGGACGCTGCGAGGCAGATCCCGCCCCAGACGCCGCTTGAGGTCCTGCTGCACCAGGGCAAGACGCCCGAGCAGCTCGGCATCCGGTACGACGGCAAGGAATGCGCGAATCATGCGATTGTCTGTCTGCTCAAGCGGGCTCCGCCCGCTCCAGGAGCCAGCGCCGGAGCACATCCAACGCCGCCTGGGAGGCCCGTTGTTTGACGACCGAGCGGTCGCCGCTGAAACGATACTCCTTGGTGATCGACCGGCCATCCTCCGTGTCGAGCCCGAGATAGACCAATCCCACGGGCTTGGTCGCCGTGCCTCCTCCCGGGCCGGCGATGCCGGTCACGCTCAGAGCCACCGAGACGCCGCTTCGCTCTCTCATCCCCCGTGCCATGGCGGACGCCACCTCTGCGCTGACTGCGCCGTGCCGTGCAATCAATAGCGGCGATACTCCGAGCAGGTCGGTCTTGGCACGGTTGCTGTAACACATCACGCCGCAATCGACGTAGGCTGACGAGCCCGGCACCTGCGTCAACCGATGACCGATCAGCCCTCCCGTGCAGGATTCCGCCACAGCCACGGTCTTGTGCTGCTCCGTCAGAAGCCGACCGACCACCTCCTCCATGCTGTCTTGCCCCTCGGTATAGAGCCAATCGGCGAGCCGCGACCGCACCCCATCGGCCAACCGTTGCAACATCACCTTGCTCAGGGGTGGTGACGGCCTCGTCGTCAGAGAGACCAAGACGCCCATCGGCGACGCCAAGAGTCCCAAGTCCACCGGCGTCGCAGGTTTGATGAACCCCTTCAGCTTCGCATCGACCTCCGCTTCCGGAAGTCCGAACGTGTGGAACACCAGACGCGTGAGGGGAGACACGCTCGCGCCTGCGTCAGTCAATTCTGAGGCCAAGAGCGCCAGGACGGAGTCCCGCAGCATCGCTTCCATTTCCCACGGAACCCCGGGCAGGGAAATCAGCAAAGCGCCGTTCCATTTCATCCAGAAGCCCGGGGCGGAGCCCACCGGGTTGCGGATGACCGTCGCGCCGGCCGGTATCAAGGCCTGCCGGCGCTGGCCGGCGTTGGGGATTCGCCCCCATTCAGCAAGCCGAGCCTTGAGTGCTTCGGACGCGTCCTTGCGCAGAGTCAACCGCCGGCCTGTCACGTCCGCGACAGCTTCGCGCGTGCAGTCGTCCACGGTCGGTCCGAGCCCGCCCGTCAGTACAATGACGCCGGCCCGGCGGGCAGCCGTTCCCACTGCGGTTCGAATGTCCTTGCGGTCGTCTCCGACGATCGATTTGAAACGGACCGCGATGCCGAGGCGGCCGAATTCCTCCGCGATCCGCAATGAATTGGAGTCGGTTCGTCCGCCGACCAGGAGTTCCGACCCGACGGCGATGGTTTCGGCAAGGTGCAGCGGCGGCGCGGGGCGTCTTGGCGGCATATTGTCGATCGAGCGCCGGCGCGTCCGTTAGGGGAATTGTGAGAAATCGAGGGCAAAACTCACTTCACCCCCGTTGGCCGGAAAAACGGTCAGGGTCGTGGGGGCATTCGGATCGAAATCCGCATAGTTGAAGGATGCAATCACTTTGGCCTTGAAGCGGGGGCTGTCCGGCCAGGCCGCGCTACGGCTGCCCTGCCCGTCGAATCGCACGGTCACGGGATTGATCGTCCGCCCACTCTGATCAAACACCATGTAACTCTCTGCGGCAATCGTCGGCATATCACCGAAGATGACGGTGCTGACCAGCATGGTCTTGGTTTCCAACACCTGCATGATGTCCGCGTCGCTGGGTTCCGCTCCGCGAAGCGCCATATGGGTCGCCAACACGGACAACGAACCCAGCTTGGTGATCAGGAATCCGCTCGGATGGACCGCGTCCGTCGAGCCGAAGCGCACATAAAAACTATCGGGCGGATCATGGCGTTCAGCCGCGTCCTTGCCGCGAGCCAGCGCCGCGCGCACCTGCTCGTTGGTCGGGGCGACCTCGATCGCCCCCGCCGGCGTCCCGAAACCGCTCAGCGTCAACAGCATGGCCGCAACCATCGTCCGCGTCGCGTCCGATCGAAGCCGATACCGATACATTGAACGATGGCGACCCATGGTCCCCTCCGTCGGCTGTCGCTCTCTGTCCCGTTCCGAATCGCCGGCCCGCCGTCCCATGGTCGACGGTCGTCTCGCGCGCATCCGCAGCGAACCATCGCAGCGATCACGCGCAGCGACCACGCAATGCCCCAGTGGGAGATCTGAACCCGACACATGGGGCGCCGCCGGGAGTGGAAATTTCCACGGTTCGCCATGCTGGCAGTAACAGATCGCCGGAGCCCTGTCAACGAGCCGCCGACACGTTCCCGGCCCCGTTGACAAAGCAAAAGTCGAAGTGATAAACACTGCAGTCCGCACGCTAAATCCGCCTTATTAAGACGTTATCGTTACACGGAGGAGTCCATGGCAGCCCCGGAGCAACAAGCACCACCGCAACCCCCCAAGCGCCAGTATGTGAACTTTGTTTTCTACAAGGTCGATCCGGCGTGGCGGCGGCTCCCGGAAGACGAGCGAACGAGGGGCAAGCAAGAGTTTCTCCGCGCCGTCGAAGACTACCAGGGCAAGGTGCTGGTGATCGCCTATTCCGCCGTCGGCATCCGCGGCGATTGCGACATCATGCTCTGGCGAATCAGTTACGATTTGGAGCTCTTCCAGGAAATGAGCACCAAGATCATGGCATCCGGCCTAGGCAAGTATCTCTCCACTCCCTATTCCTACCTGTCCATGACCAAGCGCTCGATCTATGTGGACAACCATTCGCACGAAGGACAGGAGAGCAAGCGGCTGACGGTCGTCCCCGGCAAGAGCAAATACATCTTCGTGTATCCGTTCTTGAAGACCCGTGAATGGTTCCTCCTGACGAAGGCGGCCCGCCAGGGCATGATGGACGAGCACATTGAAGTCGGGCACCGGTTCCCGTCCGTCAAGCTCAACACGACCTACTCGTTCGGTTTGGATGATCAGGAATGGGTGGTGGCGTTCGAGAGCGACAAGCCGGAAGATTTCCTGGACCTGGTGATGGCCCTCAGAGAAACGGAAGGGTCCCGCTATACCCTGCGCGACACCCCGATCTTTACCTGCATCCGCCGGAGCCTCAAGGAGACGCTCGACACCCTCGGCGGCTGAGCCGTCGGACTACAGACCTGGTTCAACGAGAGACGAAGGCCTTCGATCCGCGGGTCGAAGGCCTTCGCATTTTCCGCATGTACGACCACGCCGATCAACGCGCCGCCGTCCTGTCGGCGATTCTCCCGGGCAGCGGCCATCTCTTTCAACAGCGTGTCGGCGCCGGTTTGGCGAGTTTCTCGGTCACCCTGCTGCTCATCGGCCTTAGCTTGGCGCTGGGCCGCGTGTCCGGGCGGGCGGCCGAAGTCTTTTTCTTCATGCTCCTGGCGCTGCCGTGGTGGGCCTTTCAAAGCTACGATGCCTTTCTGGGTCCAAGCGTCGAGACATCGAACTGGCTCCGCACCTGGCAGCGGGTCTGGTCGAGAGGGCACGACATCCGGTTTCTCGGATTGCTCCTCGTTGTCAGCGCGGTCAACGACACTTGGATCATCCTCAAGAATCTCGACTATCTCCTGCCCTTCTACTGCACCAAGCTGGAAGGTGTTACAGGGTTCCTGACCAAAGCCATCTCCCCCGCCTTGCATCTGGGTGTCGGGGTGGGATTCATGAAACTCGCGCGTTGGTCCCTCTTCCTGTACCTCATATACGCCGCCTACGGCTTCACCAACGGTCTGGTCAATCTCACCTGTTTCGGGTCGGGACGCATCCGAAACACCCTCCTTGTCGCGATCGTCCTGTCGACGTGCTATGTCGTCTGGCGAAGGCGGATTCTCCTCACGAAATGAATGAGTTGTAGTCAGATCCGATCTTTGACAGCGCGCTCGCGCATATGTTACCTGTAGATCAGTTTCGACGGCATCCCGACGGACGTTCGTCACTCCCATGGCCGACAACAACGCCCTCTACGCCATCAGACACGCCGACGGTTCGGTGAGCCTCTATATCGACGAGGACTACGCCTCGGAGCGCGGGATCAACCCGGCGACATTGACCCGGGTGGAAATTCCGAGAGAACTGTACGTCAACGGCTCGGTCCAGCAAGTGCGGGAATACGTCGCCAGCTACTTGGAAGCTCAAAGAACGGGAACCGCCTAACACCATGTCCACCGCCACATCGCCGCTCACGCCGTCTCTCATCGAATCGGTCATCGATGCGCTGCCGATCCAGGCCCGGATCATGCTCCATCTGATTCTGTTGCAGCATTTCGACGTCTCGGATGAAGAAATCAACTACATGACGATGGATCGGCCGGATCCCAGGTGTGTGGCCGGCACAAAGCCGACTTACAATATTCTGACCCAAGAGGCCGTAAAGGCGGTCCGGGACAAGCGCGACCAGTATTTCCGCCAAGTCCGGTTGAAGCGCGAACGAACCTGGCTGCAGAGCGAGTGCCTCACCACGTTGTTGCGGCTGCGGGAGCTGATGGCCGAGCGGGCCGCTCACCTCTTGACGACTCGATTCAATCTGCAGCCCGATGGCCTGCAGGCTCTGCAATCCCAGGCCCGCACCGCCGTTCACAGACCGGCCGTCCGCATGTTGGAACAGCGGTGGGAGGCGCAGGAGATTCCCCTTGAGGACTATCAGCAACAGAGACTCGGCATCGAGATGCAGGTCCAACTCCGCTTCGCCGAGCGGTACCGGAAGCGGTTGGCGTTGGCCGCCCGCGAACGCCAGACGGCCGATTATCAGCCGCTTCAGGATCATGAAATCGCCCATATCTGGGGCATTCCCGCCGGCAGCCTGGCGGCGCGCAAGGTCAAACACATGACGGCGTACCTGCAGGCCCTGCAGGCCGCGCTGCAGGGGGCCGCCACCGGGACTGGACCGGCATCCACGCCGATCGACTTGTGGAAAGAGACCTTCACCGTACTGGCCGCGCGGCCCGTCCAGCGATCGGTCTCCACCTATGACGGCCTGGAGCGCACGGAAGCGAACCTCATCGAAAAACTGACATTGTTGGTTGGAGGAACCCTCGCCGAGGACGTGGAAACTAAGTTCTGGTTGTCGCTCGTCCAGGGCGCCAGCTCGAACGCCGTTCTGTCGGAAGTCACCAGAAACCTCTTCGGCCTCCAGCGGCTGGCGGCCATTCTGGGCGACACGGACAGCTCGCCGGAATCCATCGACGAGACGCTGCTGGCCCGCGTCACCCCCAAACCCCACGATCAGGAAGAAGACACGAAGCAGCTCGAGAAGAAATCCACCGACCCGGCCAACGACATGAGAGAGCACGTGCTCAAGAGCATGTTCGGGGAACAACATCCCGATCTCTATGGCGGGGGGAAGTGGTGAGTGCTTTGACCCGCGCCGTCGACGTGTCTACGGCCTCATCGATTCAAGCCGGCCTATGATCGCCGACCGGCGTCAGAGAAGATACCGCAACAGGAAATTGGACTCTGTTCAAACTGGAAAGGCCACGGTATAGTAGCGGTATTCGTTAGGAGGCACCATGCGATTTGTGACGCAGCATTCGCAGCGTTCCACCCGACCTCTTGCCGCTCGACTCTGGTATGCCGTCTTCCTGTTTGGAATTCTTGCGGCTCCGCCGACAGTCTCCGCCTCCGGCATGTTGGATCTGGCCGAGTTGATCTCCCATCCCGAACAATACGACCGTCAGGAGGTCGTCGTAAGCGGCGAAGTCACCAATGTCCAGCTCGCGACCAATCGCCAAGGTCAACCCGCCTACGGATTTCTCCTCAAAGACCACGCGGGAACGGTCAAGGTGATCGGTCTCGGTCAGGCGGAAGTGCGTGAAGGCGATCAAGTGATCGTCGAAGGCATATTCACGAGGCTGCGCCAGGCCGGCCGCACAATCATCTACAACGAGATCAAGGCCATGTCCATCCGTTCCTTGAATCGCCTCAATCCCGATCTAGTCGGCTGAGGTCCGCGAAGAATCTTGAGGCGTTGAAGTTTCGAGTCTCGCGTTTCGAGTTTTTCGCTTCCCGCTTCGCTGCCTCGCGCTACTTGGAATTCCACGCGGGCAGCGTCAACACCTTCGTAAGCATCCAATCCTGCGCCCGATCGGGAAGCCACTTGAGCATCAGACTGCGGATTTTCGCATCGAGCCCCACGAGATATCGGGTCTTCGGTTTCGAGGCGGTCAGGGCATGGAGCACCGTCTGCGCCACAACATCCGGTGAGATCGCCCTCCTCGCCGCTTGCGCGACCGTATCCTTGACCCGTGCCACCAGATCTCCATAGAGAGCCATCGCGGCCGGACCGACCGAGACGGCGATCTCATCGCCGGTCTTCGTCGACTTCTCCCAGATCGGTGTCGCAATGGCGCCTGGTTCGATGATCGCAACGCGAATGCCCCAGGGTTGCAATTCCAGACGCAGCGCATCTGTCAACGCCTCCAGGGCATGTTTCGAAGCTGAATATGGCCCCATGACCGGGATCGTTCCGCGTCCCGCGATGGAACCCATGTTGACGATCCGGCCGCGCGCGAGCCGGAGCAGCGGCAGGAACGCCTGCGTGACCATGATCTGCCCGATCACGTTCACGTCGAGTTGTCTCCGCAGGGCGTCGATCGGAACGACTTCCAACGGGCTGCCCACGGCGATGCCGGCGTTATTCACCAGGCCGCTCAGGCCTGTCAGGCCCACGGTTCCACGTACAACCCTTTCCGCTTGCCGGATCGATTCCGGGTCGGTGACATCAAGATGAACCGGGATGAGACGCTCTCCTCCCTGCCGACGCAGCGCCTCGCCGGCTTCCCGAGATCGCACTCCGGCGAAGACGGTCATACCGTGACTCACGCAGGCCAAGGCGCAGGCGGCACCGATACCGGTCGAGGCACCGGTGAGCACGATGAATCGAGGCGGAGACTGCAGTCTCATAGGAATTCTCCTCAAAGTAGTTGAAATTTCACAATAATTTAACCAATCATGGCCTTGACAGGCCTCCGCTCATTCTTTATCGTCGCGGTCGGGTTTGACGATTCTATACAGAGGCCGGCGAAGGCTTCAACTCCAACCTATTGATTTTGCAGCAGTGATTCATGACTAAGCTAGCCGTCATCGATATCGGCACCAATTCCATCCATATGGTATTGGCTGAAGTCCAGCCGGACGGGAACTACAAGATTGTCGACCGCTTCAAGAATATGGCCCGGCTGGGCGACGGGACGTTCGAATCGCAGCGGCTCTCCGATGAGGCCATCACGCGCGGACTGGAGGTCCTGCGCCAGCTCGTCACCCTCGCCCGCAACAAGGGCTATGACCGAATCGTGGCCGTGGCCACCAGCGCCGTGCGCGAAGCCAAGAACGGCGGCGATTTCATCGATCTGGTCGCAGAGCAGCTCCGCCTCACCATCAGGGTGGTGTCCGGAAATGAAGAGGCCCGCCTAATCTTCCTCGCCGTGAAGAACAGCGTGCCCATGGGGGACCAACCAGTGCTGGCGGTCGACGTGGGCGGCGGTTCGGTCGAGCTCATGGTGGGTAACCGCGACCAACTGCTGCATGTGAAGAGCCTCAAGCTCGGCGCCATCAGGCTCGCCGACCAATTTTTGAAACGCACGCCTCCTTCGGACGGCATGTTGCACGCGCTCGAAGATCTGGTCACCGAGCGATTGAAGGAGGCGCTCGATTCGTTCAAGCCCAAGCGATTCGACTCCTTCATCGCTACCTCCGGCATGGCCGGCAATCTGACCGAAGTCATTCATTTGAAAAAGACCGGGCGGCCGCTCCCCCAGCTCAACCTCGCCACGGTCAGCCTCAAGGACATCAAGGAACTCGAGCAGGAACTTCGACGCTTGACCATCAAGGAGCGCCTAGCCATCGCAGGCCTGGACACCAAGCGGGTGGACACGTTGTTTCCCGCCGCCATCGTGCTGCGCCGCGTGATGGAACTCACGGAACGCGACGAGATGGTGCTCTGCGACAAAGCCATCCGCGAAGGCGTCATCTACGATTTTGTCGTCCGCCACAAGGAACGGCTCAAAGCAGAAGCGGAGATTCCCGATCTGCGCAGGCGAAACGTCATGGCGTTTGCCCGCCGCTGTCAGGCTCCCGAAGCGCACAGTCTGCACGTCGCCGGCCTGGCGTTGCGTCTGTTCGATCAGACCAAGCGGCTGCACGGGCTCGGCCAGGCCGAACGGGACTGGCTGGAGTACGCCGCCATTCTCCACGACGTGGGTTATCTCATCAACGAACGCCAGCATCACAAGCACGCCTACTATCTGATCACCCACAGCGGCCTGGGCGGCCTCTCGGTCGATGAGCTGCAGATCATCGCCAACGTGGCCCGGTATCATCGGCGTGCCTTGCCGCAGACCAAACATGAAGGATACGAGGCGCTGCCGGCGAAGCGCCAGCGCACCGTGCGCCTTCTGGCCTCGCTGCTCCGGATCGCGGATGCGCTCGACCGCACGCGATTTTCCGTCGTGCGCTCCGTGGACGTCAGACTCGGCCGTACCGTCACCATCACCGCTCACGTCACCGGCGACGCGGAATTGGAAGCCTGGGCGGCGCGAGGCCGCGCGGACCTCTTCGAACGGGTATTCCGCAGACGGGTCCACTTCATTCTTTCGGCACAAGAGGACAACGCATGATCGACCAGACCGCGCCTTCCAACGCCCCCCACCCCTATCCCGGAAAGCTGATCATCGTCGAGGGTATCGACGGCTCCGGCAAGAGCACGCAGCTCTTGTTGCTCCACAAGTGGCTCGAATCGAAAGGCCACAAGGTCTTCTTCACCGAATGGAATTCCTCGGAACTGGTCAAGGACACGACCAAGCGCGGCAAGAAGAACAAGAGCCTCACGCCGACCACCTTCAGCTTGCTGCATGCGACCGATTTCGCGAGCCGCCTCTATCATGAGATCTTGCCGCCGCTCAAAGCCGGCATGCTGGTGCTGGCCGACCGCTACATGTACACGGCCTTTGCGCGCGACGTGGTGCGCGGGGTCTCCCCCGAGTGGGTGCGCAAACTCTACAGCTTCGCGATCCGGCCGGACATGGCCTTCTATTTCAAAGTTCCTATCGAAGTCGCCATCTCTCGCCTGCTCGGCGGCACGCGCGGCCAGTTCAAGTACTACGAGGCGGGGATGGACATGAACCTGAGCCAGGACGTGACCGAAAGCTTCCGCATTTTTCAGTCGCGGATCCTCTCGCAATACGACAAGATCGTGGACGAATATCAACTCATCCCGATGGATGCCACGAAAGACATTGCCGCCCAGCAGGACGGCATGCGGGCCCTGGTGGATGAGGCGTTGAAGGACTACAAACCGAGACGGGGGACTCATGGGAGACGCTCACTATTTTGGCGACGGTTTGACGTACCTAAATCCGAGTGATCTCAAAGGCAAACTGATCGCCATCGAGGGCACGGACGGGGTCGGCCGCTCCACGCACATCGAGATGTTGCAGGAATGGCTCGAAGTGCAGGGCTATGGGGTCATCACCACCGGTTGGACCAGGTCAAACCTGATGTCCAAGACGATCGAGGTCGCCAAGGAGGGCAACATCATCGATCGCTGGTCGCTGAGCCTGCTCTATGCGACCGACTTCGCCGATCGGCTGGAACACCAGATCATTCCGGCTCTCCGATCCGGCTTCATCGTCCTGGCGGACCGCTACATCTTCACGGCCTTCGCACGAGACTTCGTCCGCAGTAACGACCGTAAATGGATCCGGGACGTCTTCGGCTTCGCGCTTGTGCCGGACCTCGTCTGCTATCTCCGCATCGACGTGGAAACACTGGTCTTGCGTGTGATCGAAACCAAGGCGATGAACTACTGGGAATCGGGAATGGATCTCAGATTGGGCGCCGACCTCTACGACAGCTTCAAGAAATACCAATCGCTGCTCATCGGAGAATTCGACAAGATGGCGGAGGAATTCAAGTTCGAAGTGGTAGACGCCAGAAAGTCGCCTGAGGAGATTCAGGACGAGTTACGAAGCAAGATTCAGCAGCTCTTGAGGCAGGGAGGCTTGGCCCGCACCACGATGCCTGCTCCGATCAGGGAAGAAGGCGCGCTCCCCAAATCTTAAGTCTTCAGCGGCAGCTTGTCGCCTCTGCGTTTCTTTCTGCCGAGCCCGCGCAGGTGGCTCGGCTCCATCCACCAGCGCAGGATGCCTCGGCCCGGCTTGAGCGGCATCGCGATCTCAATAAGACAGGCGCCGGCTTTTTTGAAGGGAAATCCCATCGACGGCTTGCCCGTGAGCATCAGCGACGCGATCAGCCCCAGATGGGGTTCATGACCGACGCAGAACACACAGGATTCAGGCGGCAGATCCGACAAGCGCGTCAACAAACGCTCCGGAGAGGCGTCGGGCAGCAATTCATCGGCGATCTGCACGGCGGACCGGACGCGGTGCGTCTCTTGTAGAATCTTCGCCGTCTCGATCGCGCGCAGCAAGGGGCTGGCCAGCACGTGCGTCGGCTGCAGTTCAAGCCACCTGAGTCCTTCCGCCACCTGAGCCACTCGCTTCGCCCCTCGATCCGTGAGGGGACGATCCTCATCCGGTCCTTCCCATTCCTCCCGATCGATCGCGATGCCATGCCGAATCAAGACACAATCCATATCCCCTCCCACTACCCCAGTAGCCCGTTACCCCTATTATGATTCCGTTCGCTCTTCCAAGACGAGTCCAAGAGCCGTAAACCGTTTTTCAATCGACGCCAGGATGAGACGTTTCAATTCTGTTCGGTACGGAGCCAGCTGTTCTCCTTCGAGATACCGATCGACGGTGGGTGGCAATCTCCGCCACCAGGCTTGCGCGGATTTCCTAGCCTCCACGGCACCTCGTCCTCCTTGAGCCAGCAAATTCCGCACTTCTCCCTCGAAGAATTCGACGTGGACCAGCTCATCCTCGAGAATCGACTGCAGCTCCGGCTGTACCTGCACCAGGAGCTTGGCAAACTCCAATCCGAGCGTCTCGTAGCCGTAGAGGTGAATGACCAGTGCCCACCATTGGCTGGGCACCCGTGGGAGCTTCTCCCGCCGGTGCGAGATCACCCCGAGCCGAGCCTCGAATTCACGAAGATGCTCGGCTTCCTCTTCCTCATGCCGGCGGAGGAACGTCAAGACGCCGGGGGGTACGTCCCTCACCTGCGCCGCCCGCACGGACCAGAGGGCCATGGCCTCGGCTTTGAGAAATCGCTCCAAGAGAGCCGGTTCGCAGGAGGATGGGAGATTGGGAATCATGTGGCACTCTGAGTGTGGTTACGCAAGGGTCTACCTAGCTACTGGGAAGGAGAAGGAATCCCTCCCGTCGAGCTGCATCCCTTAATCGCTGATCCAGACACACAAACGAGTGATTGTCTGGATTCCCCTGACACCACACCAGCGCCGCGGCTAACTGGAGGGCATCGGCTGCCCGCAATGGATGGAGCCGCAGCACACGCCCTGCTTGTTCTCGGACATGCCCGCTGGGTTCAACCTCCGTCCAAGCCTCCATAAGCGCCCGTAAGATCGCCTGTGCCTGTCCTTCCTCAGCGACACTGAGACAACGTTCTCTTCTCAACCGGGCGAGGGCGGAAAGGCATTCGACGGGCGACGCCCACCAAGCCACGATTTCCTCATCTTCCTGAACAAGTTTCTTGAGGAAACCGGTTTGTCGCTCATGGAGGCAGAGCGGGATAAGAGCCGAGGCGTCCCAAAACCTCATCGTCCCACTGCTCGGTCAGCCAGGAGGGCCTTCAACCCTCGCCGCTTTCGATCCTTCGGCCGTGGCATTTTCCAGAATCCGGCCGGCAACTTGCTGGTTCCCACACGGACCAATCCGGCGCGAGCAAGGTCCTCCAGATGAGCCGCGGTGCCGTCAGTGCCTTTGCGCAAGGGAACAAGCTTGGCGATCGGTTTTCCCCTTTCCATGACAAGCACTTCGTCACCTGCCTTCACTCTGGCCAGGCAGGCACTCAACGTAGCCTTGAGCGTTGAGACCCCCGTTCGTTTCATAGATCAGACCTCATTGTACTAGTTTATATGACCACTATAGTCCATAACGATACATCTCCACAAGCACGGAAGAAACCACAGAACTTTCCTTCAGCAGATATGTACGGCATCACGCGTGGCGAATGACCGGAATCAAGCGGCAGTTCTTTCCTGCTGCGCTGCTCGGACCGACCAGAGGGCCGTAGCTTCGACTTTGAGAAAGCGCTCCATGAGAGCCGGCTCACAAGAGGATGGGAGAGTAAGAGACATCAGGCGATGTCTATCGGAACCGACGGAAAGATCCAACCATCCGAGAATCCGTTCTAGAACCTATCCCAAAATGGGTATTCCGGTAAGAACCGGTCATGCCCGCGAAAGCGGGCATCCAGAGTGACCTGAATAGTCTGGATTCCCGCCTGCGCGGGAATGACGACAGCAGACCCCATCCCGTCATGGACGAATTTTGAGATAGTCCTCATGAGCGATTGGCTCACCCTGCAACATGAAAATGCACTATCCTACAGGGGGCCGTGGCCCGGGTGACGTCGGAGACCCTTGGTACCCGTGAGTCCGAGAGATAGTCTGACGCGGGAGCGTGCGGCACCCCGCAGTGTTGCCACGAGCACGAGAAGCAGAATCGTTCACCAGCAGGCTCCTCCGGGCCCCGGCCCCCTTAACCGGAAGGAGGTTGCCATGGATGCGTTGATTGAGCGTTGCGCTGGACTGGATGTGCACAAAAAAACGGTGGCGGTGTGTGTGCGGGTGCCAGGCCCTGATGGCGCCCGCCAGCAGCACATCCGTACGGTTGCCACGATGACTGCGGACCTGCTAGCGCTGCGCGCCTGGCTGACGGCGCACCGCGTCACCCACGTCGCCATGGAGAACACCGGTGTCTACTGGAAGCCGGTCTACTATGTGCTTGAAGACGCCTTCCGCTGTCTCTTGGTCAACGCCGCCCATATGCACAACGTGCCGGGGCGGAAGACCGACGTGCAGGACTGTGTCTGGATCGCGCAATGGCTGGAGTGCGGGCTCTTGCGGGGGAGCTTCGTCCCGCCGGCGCCGATCCGAGAGTTGCGGGACCTGGTCCGCTCTCGCAAGGTGCTCACCCAAGAACGCGCCCGCGAAGCACAGCGGCTGCACAAGGTGCTGGAGGATACCGGCGTGAAGCTGGCCTCGGTCGCCAGGGATATTCTCGGCGTGTCGGGTCGCGCGATGCTGGACGCTCTGGCGGCCGGCACCACGGATCCTGACGTGCTGGACGAGCTGGCCAGAGGCCGTCTGCGCGCCAAGTTGCCGGCGCTGCGACAGGCCCTGGTTGGACGCTTTCGGCGGCATCACGCGTTGCTGGTCAGTGAACTGTTAGCACATCTCGATTACTTGGAGGGGGCGATCGTCCGGCTCAGTGAGCCGATCGCGGAGCAACTGCGCCCGTTCGGGGCGAGGCTGACCCCTCTGGATGCGATCCCGGGGGTGAACCAGCGAACGATTGAAGGGGTCGTGGCGGAGATCGGCCTCGACCTCCGCCTCTTTCCGTCAGATCGTCATCTGGTCAGTTGGGCTGGTCTCTGCCCAGGTCACCACGAAAGCGCGGGCAAGCATACGAGCGGCACGCCCCGGAAGGGCAACCGTTGGCTGCGCGCCACGTTAGTGGAAGCGGCGCTGGCCGCCGTCCGGGTCAAAGAGAGTCGGCTCGCAGCCCGCTATCGGCGCATCATGCGTCATCGAGGGCACAAGAAGGCCGTGGTGGCCGTGGCCCACACAATCCTTGTGATGGTCTATCATATGCTGAAGCACGGGGTTCCGTACCACGAGCTCGGGGCAAACTATCTCGATCAGCGGGAGCGGGAACAGGCCACGCGCCGACATGTCAAGCAACTGGAGCGGTTGGGACATCACGTGATCCTCGAACCAGTGGCGTAACAGCGGCGGCATTTTCGAAGCAGGGTCTAGTCTGGCAATTAGCATCAAATTCGATCCTAGCTGTACCCAAAGAGATTCAGCCTATTACTTCGGCATGTAGTTGGCGCGAGTGAGCAGTCATGATGTGAAGGCTCCTGAAACCAGGTAATTAGGCGCCTAACACTCGGGCCGGATACCCTGGCCTGTGGATTGCTGGAGGGAAAAGACGCACGCATCGCTCCTGAACTGATCCTCCGGACTTCGGCAACCCTCGGAAACTATCTGTCCATGGTCCCACATCACATAGTTTTCGTCCATGGGATCGGGGATGAACCAGGGGGTTTTAGCGAGTGGATACAACCTCGGATCTTCCACACCTTCTCCGGGACAGTATCTCGTCTCATGGGAATAATACCCCCTCCAGAGTCGCTCAACTTTAAGGAGGCCTTGTGGTCCGACGTCACTCAACCACAGCAAGACAGGTTGTGGAATGATTTGTTCCCTACCATGCGTATCAAAGGCAAGTCGATGAGGGCAAAGTTGCCGTGGAGACTAATTCTGACGGACGTGCCTTCTAATCCCAAGAGTTGGCTACATCAGCTGAAGTATTGGTCCCGACTCAGAAAACTTGCTGTCGTGTATCAGGGGGACTTGATCGCCTATATCAAATCCCCCGGTGACAACAAGTACGCGCGCATCCACGACATCATCACTGCCACGATTGCCGAATGTATGAGCGAAACGATGGCGACCGAAGCTACAGGGCAGAATCCGGCGCCTGTGACGATCGTCGGGCACAGCCTGGGCTCTGTCATCGCTTCCGATGCACTGTACGATGCGCGTCGGAACGGGAACTGTTGGTGGCCGGCGCAGTTGCGATTGGCGAATTTCTTCTCTCTCGGTTGCCCTCTATCGCTCTATACCCTTCGTTACAAGATGGATACGGAGAAATGCTTCCAGAAGGCAATTCGCATGCAGAATCCCAACGGTCTCTGGATCAACATTTTCGACCCGCAGGACATCGTCGGATACCCCCTGAAACCACTCAACACAGCCTATTGCGAGGCCGTCTTTCTGGACAAGGAGATCAGCCTGGGCCACTGGTGGAATCCTTGGCATCTACTCTTACGGTGGACTCCCCTCAATCATTATATGTATTGGGAGGATTATTCGGTGGCGTACATCATCGGGAAAAAGGCGGCCCTAGATTGGATGCAGACAAACAGGCCTGACCTTGCCCCACAGCTCAACTTCGAGTACGCCGCCTATCAGGATGAGCTCAGGACAAATCGCTCCAAGTATTCCTAAGTACATCATGGAGCTTGCGGAGATGACTTCAAACATCACAAGGTCCCGGGCAGGAGGAGGTGACGGATGCCTGAAATTCGCAAAGGAATTCAGCTCTGCAACAACGTCACGGAATTGACGGCTATCGCTCCGCTGAACCCGGGAGGGGCCGAGCGGTTACGAATGATCTTCGATCTCCGGAAACGTGCGGAGCAGGCCGGTGATTCGAGCCCGATTGAACAGATCGAATCCATTCACTACGCGCGGTGGGTCATTTTGGATGGAGGCACTCGGCTGCTATTTACGAGCAATTTTGATGGTGATCTTGAAGGGTATTTGGCTGAATTCGCGGAGCGGGACGAAGGCCCGCTCAATATGATTTTCGGAAATTGCATCGGCTGGCCCGGCGCAAGACCCGTAGGGCCGTTCATTCAATATGTACGCGATCACATGGTCCCCGCCGAGTACTACTATTCCGCGTATCCGCGGCATACGGTCAAGGAAGTGAAGCGGGCTCTCTATTGGAAAGGGAGAACGGAACACGCGATCGCCAGGTTGCTCCCGGAACTGGCCGATACGGTTGAAGCCATTTCGGAGTGCTGCAAACAATACTCTCAACTCCAGCAGCCCCTTGGCGCCCGGATGATCACGCCAAAAAGCCTCGACGACGCCAGAGGAAAGATTCACGCCTTTTTGACAGAGCTGGCGCTGCCCACTCCCGAAGATTTCGATAAGCACTGATCGGAGGTTCCGCCATGAGCCCGGAGCAACCCCTACTAGACCTTCAGGATGTCCAAGGCAATATCCTGAGTAAATACGATGCCGGCTACGCAACCTATTTGTTCTACCGAGTGGACCTCGTCGAACAGGCACTGCAATGGCTTGATGCTCTCCTCGAATTCATTACCACCGAGAAACGCAAAGTCCACGAGAGGCCCCAGTCAATGGTAAACATCGCAGTCACGTTTCAGGGGTTCCGGGCACTCGGCCTGTCACCGACCTCTCTCGACAGTTTTCCACCGGAATTCCAACAGGGCATGAAGAATCGGGCGGGTGTGCTCTGTGATTTCGGCGGAAGCGCGCCGGAAAACTGGGAGCGACCGCTCGGCTCACCCCAGGTCCACATCCTCGCCATCATCCACGGCGCCGACAGGACGCACTGCGATGACCTCGAGAAGAAGGCTCACGACCAGATTGAGCGCACAACCGGGTTTCCAGCGGGAGTGACCTTGCTGGCGAGGATGGAGGCGGACGGTCTCCCGGGCAACAAAGAACATTTTGGCTTCAAGGATGGAATCAGCCAGCCGTGGATCGAGGGAACGAATCCAGGGCCTCCCATCGAACCATACGGGGGAAAGCGGATCAAACCTTCGAGAGCCGACGCAAACCTGGCGGATTCCTTTGCACCTTTGAAACTCGGTGAGTTTCTTCTGGGTTACAAAGATGAGCTCGATCGCATCAATCAGCCGCTGATTCCTCCGGAACTCGGAACCAACGGGACCTATCTCGTCCTGCGAAAGCTCCATCAAGACGTGGCCAAGTTCCATGCACAAATGAAAGAAGAGGCGAAATTCGTCTTCGGGGATACGGCGGCCAAAGACCGGTTGGCAGCCCTCATGGTCGGTCGCTGGCCGAGCGGTTGTCCCGTCGATCGATCCTGGGAACGTGATGATCCTGCGTTCACGACCGATGAAACAATCAACGCCTTTGCGTTTGTGGATGAAAACACCGGAACGGTCGATGACAAGGGGATCCATTGTCCCGTCGGCGCGCACATTCGCAGGACCAATCCGCGGGATTTAAAGCTGGACACACACGGCAATCTGATTCTTGAATCGATGAGCACGAGACACCGGATGATCCGGCGCAGTTTACCCTATGGGCGGCCGATACAAACAAAAGACGACGAGACCGAAGATCGCGGTCTGGTGTTCATAGCCCTGGTGTCCGATATCGAAAGGCAATTCGAGTTCGTTCAGCGCAACTGGGTCAACGACGGCGATCCGTTTCGCTTGGATCGAACCGACCGCGATCCACTCCTTGGGAACAATCGAGATCAACGGGATGTGACCCCCTCCCATGCTCCGCAGACCTATTCTGACATTCTCACAAGAATGTGTCTCGCAGGCGGCATCGCCGGCGCCGTCACAGCAGTCGTCCGTAACCCCACCACGATCGAGATTACTTACAAACCATCCTCCGGAATCAAACTGGACAGGACGGCTGGGTTTCCGGAGAAGTTAGCGCTATCGCTTCAAGTTGAGAAGGTAGAGATAACCCCCCACCCCGACGGCGTTTCGGCGATTGTCACGATTTTCTCATTCAATGAAACCGCTCGGAAGTTCACAGTGCCCGCTGGAACGCGGCGACCTTGGGCGCTGAATCTCCCGGAGTTCGTCACGACGCGAGGTGGAGAGTATTTCTTTCTTCCCAGCCTAACCGCGTTGAAGTCGCTTGTGCAGGGCGATCTGTCTTCCTTCCGGAGAGAATTCGAATTGATCTCGACACGGTATCGAGACCCCGCCAAACGATCTGAGGAGCAGGGGCAGATGATCAGGAGCTGGCTGGTCTATCGTCCAAAAGAAATGTTGCAAGAATTGCGAGAGATGGCCGATGGACCGCAAGGGACAATTTTTACAATGGACGGGTATAAAGTATTCGGAAATCCAATTTACACTGCCAACCCTCCGATTGCCGTCATCACGAAGTACGCGGACGTCGTCGAAGTGCTCGACGGGAGGAGACATCCTGAGTTTAGTGTGGCGCTGTACCGGAAGCAGATGGATCTTCCGCCTGGGCATCCGCCACGAGGTCCGTTTATTCTCGGCAGGGAGCTGTCGGACCCGCTGTATCAGAGGGAGATGCCCATCCTCGCCAAGGCCGTCCAAGACAGCCCCGTCACTCACCAGCTCGGTCAGATCATCACCGCGATCCTTGATCCGATTTTCAACGATCTCAAGCAGCGCAAATCGGGAAAGATTGATGTGATTCAGGATCTCGCCTGGCCCATTCCGCTCGGCATCAATGCGAGATATTTCGGAGTGCCCGGTCCGGATCCGGAAAGCTTCAAACGCTGGTTGCGCGATATCTACCGTGACCTGTTTCTGAACCTGAGGGGAATTCCGGAATGGTCACAGGCTGCAGATAGGGCCGCAGCGGAAATGAACCCCTATCTGGACGGCCTGATCCAGGAATATGACATGCGGACGGAGTCCGTGTTGAAACAGCTCATCTTGGAGGAACAGAAGGCGCAGCCCGCATTTGCTCCGCACTTTGTCAGACGCAACATCATGGGGCTCACGGTCGGGGTGGTGGAAACCACCCTGAAGGCCGTCGCCAGGACGATCGACCAACTGATCCGCCGCCCGCGGCAGCTCAAAGAGGCTCAGGAGGCCGCAAGGCTCAACGATAAGGCTCTCGTGCTCCGGTACACCTTTGAAGCCATGAGATTCAACCCACAAAACCATCTCCTATTTCGAATGTGCACGAGCGACACGGAAATCGCGGTTGGGACCCCACGACAGACGACAATCAAGAAGGGCACGGTGGTTTTTGCCGCGACCCTGCCGGCCATGTTCGATGCCGAAGGACCGTTCAAGCAGCCGAACGAGTTCAGGACCGATCGGAACCAGCGTGACTATTTGTTCTTCGGGTACGACGGACATGAATGTATGGGCCGTTGTTTGATACCGGTTGTGTTCCAGGAATTGTTCACGCGTCTGCTTCAACTCAAGGATCTCCGAAGGGCGATCGACGATCCGTTCGACCCGATCGACTTGTTTCCGAAACACTTCTACCTGGAGTTCCAGGCATGAGGTGACAGCATGCGAAACGCAACAGGCTCGAGTGCGGCATTACCGTGGTTATCTCTGGCATTGCTGCTTATGTTGTCAATGCCCGCCATAGCCCGGGGAGAAGCCTTTCGTGTGCTGGATCAAGGTGCGGCTGCGTCTGGGCAGGGGACCGCCTTTGCCGCTCAGGCAGACGACCCATCCGCAATCTACTACAATCCTGCCGGCATGACGCAACTGCAGGGAGTCCAATTTTACGGAGGACTCCTCTTGGTTGGAGGGTCCTACAACTACACCAGCCCCACCGGCGGCAACTACAAGGGCAACCTGGACGGATCCATCGCCTGGCCGCCACCGACGAATTTTTACCTCACGGCAGGCCTAGATCGCTATGACATTGGTTTCCTAAAGAATTTGACCTTGGGGGTCGGCGTCAACTCCCCCTATGGGCTCATCATTAATTGGCCGCAGAATGTGCCGTTTTCAGCGTTGGATACCTTTGCAACCTTGCCGTTGCTTGATATCAAGCCGACCATGGCCTACCGGTTCAACGACTATCTCTCCATTGGTGCCGGTCTTGATATCTATACCTTTGCCAATTTTGCCGGAGAAGGCGCGGTCCAGGTGAACTCATTCATTCCTCCTTCGACAAGTCTGGAGTTGAACCTGAAAGATACCGCCGTCGGTTACAACATTGGTGTGATGCTGACGCCCTGGCGAAACGAAGCCGGCAAACCACGTTTGAACTTGGCCTTTGTGTACCGTAGCCAGACCACGTTAAATCTCAACGGAAACTTCCTGGTGAACGGTGGGTTACTCGCAGATGCTAGAGTGGACCTCACTCTGCCAAATGTCTACACGGGAGCTGTGGCCTACTGGCCGGTACGCGATGCAGAGCACGAATGGAAATTGGAGTTTGATCTTGATTACGCTGACTGGCACAGCATGAAGCAACTGAACATCCAGCTCAGCAATGGGACTACGCTGCCGGAGCCACGCGGTTGGAGCGGCGTGTTTATCCCCCGCGTAGGCACCGAGTATAAGTGGCTGGGGCCAGACGTGCTCCCTGAATGGGAAGTCGCCGCTCGGTTCGGATATATTCGTTCACAAACGCCTGTTCCCGAACAGACGTTTGAGCCAGCCGTGCCCGACGCCAATTACAATTCCTTCTCCGTAGGTCTCGGCTTTCTCTGTAAAGACCGGGGACGATTTCTCGGAATTATCAAATGCAACACTCCACTGTTGGGTCCTGTCGGCATAAAGGGCATCGGGTTGGATGTGGCGTATAAGAACCAGCTTTACGAATCCAGGACGATCACGAACAATCTCCGCCCCGTAATCAACGGCACATATGATACGATCTTGCACGCCGGTGTCTTGAATCTCCGAATAAACTTCTGAAGAAAATGAACACATCGAGAGGAAGTATTGGCTACCGACAAGCATCAAGGGTCAGCACCTGACCGAATGGAGAGTCTCCACTCTAGCCCTCCTTGGGATACCCCTGACATTCGCGCCCATGCTCCGTCCGCTACAACACCAATGCTGTATCCAAAGGCGCATCGGATACTCGAGCGTCCGTTTATGGAATTTCGTCCGTTCGGGAAGGACGTCGACGGCAGCTCGATTCGAGACATGACAGGCGTATCGATCCGATCCAACGTGGAATACCTGGAGGAATCAGTCGCGCGAACTCACGGGACAGATGCCGGAAAGCGAGCAGTCGAAGACTTGATTCAACGTCTCAATGCGCGGATCCCAGATCGCGCCTACCATGTCACGGCGCAATTCTTGAAGAATCCCTGGACATCCTATTCCAATGAATTTACCGCCTATCTGGTTGAGTTTTGCGTGGAGCTCTCCGGCGATCCGGACTTCCAATTCCACATGGGACGTGAAAAGCTGATTCCACCCATCATGCAAACCCTCATGCGTCCATTCTCGGTCAAGAGCATCTACCGAGGCGCCGCTCGCTGGATTCAACATTACGCGAAGGATTCTTACGATCTGCATGGCATCGAAGTCGCCGACGACTATGCGATTCTCAGGATGACGCTGATGGATCGGGCCTTACGGCAATTTGGACCATATCGCCGCGCCTGTGCCAAAATTTGGTGCAATGCCCTGAAAGTCGGCGTGTCGATCGTTCCCGAAAAGGTGCATCACTTGGAACAGGCCACGATGGTCGACCGGCGATGCATTGTGGAAGGAGATGACTACTGTGAATGGGAGGTCCGTTGGACTGAGCCGACGAGATGGTACCCAGGCAAACGGATTGCTACGGGTGTGGCGCGTAAGGTGTTAAAGGATGAGATTGGCGGACGAGAGCGCGTTATCGAGGAACAAACTTCCTCACTGAACACTCGGCATGAGGAACTCGAAAAAGCGTACCTTGAACTCCAGCAGACGGCGGTCGAATTGCGGCGACGAGTCGATCATCTCACTACCCTGTACGAGGTCGGCCTTGCCTTCACATCCAGCCGTGATCGAGAGACCCTCGTTCGTCACGCCATGGAAACATTGATCCATAAACTGACCTTTGACCGGGTCATGATCGTCTTCTATGATCCGCTACGACAAGTTGCTCACAGCGCACGCCTTGTAGGCGTCTCCTCAGAAGTAGCCCGCTTTGCCGAACAGCTTGAAATTCCTGTCACAGACCCAGCTAGTTTCGAAGGCATCGTCTTACAGCAGGGACAACCGATCCTGATTCATGAGATATCCCAAGTCTTGGATCAACTCCACCCACTGTACCGGGAACTGGCGACGAGAACAGGAACCAAGTCCTTTATTACTGTTCCTCTGAAGGTCAAGGGGTGGATCCTCGGGTCTCTCACTGTAGATCGAGGCCAGGCACACAGTTTGACCCAGGATGATCTTGAAGTGATGGTCACCTTCGCCAATCAACTGGCCATCGCCTTGGACAACGTCGCGGCGTATCGGGAGATTGAGGAGCTGAACACCGGGCTTGAGCAGAAAGTCCTTGAGAGGACGATCCAGCTCGAGACGGCGAACAAGCAGTTACAAGAGTTGAATCAACTGAAGTCCTCGTTCGTGTCCATGGTGTCGCACGAACTGCGCACGCCGATGACGTCGATTCGCACCTATGTCGAGAATATGCTGGACGGCGTGACGGGCGCCGTGAACGACAAGCAATCGCAGTATCTGCGCCGCATCCAATTCAACATCGACCGGCTGACCAGAATGATCGTCGATCTGCTCGATCTCTCGCGCATCGAGGCCGGCCGGGTCGAGCTCAGACGGGAGTCGATCCCGATCGTCGGCTGGATGAACGAGCTGGTTGAAGGATTGCAGTCGCTCGCGGCCGGCAAATCCGTGACCATCGAATCGCACTCTCTTGCGACTCTGCCGGCTGTTCATGCGGACCGGGACAAGCTCACGCAGATTCTGACGAATCTCATCGGCAACGCGATCAAATTTACCCCGGCGGGGGGACGGATTGCCGTGGAGGCACAGGTCCACGATGACAGCGACTTTCTGCGGATCTGTGTGTCCGACACCGGCTGCGGCATCCCGCCTGCCGAGTTGCCGAAAGTCTTCGAGAAATTCTTCCGAGGAACGACCACATCAGCGGAGGCCAGAGGAGCCGGGTTGGGTCTAGCGATCGCCAAGAGTCTCGTCGAGTTGCATGGCGGCTGCATCTGGGTTGAAAGCATGGTCGGTCAAGGCACGTCGTTCTACTTCACGCTTCCCTTCTATTCGACACAGGAAACAATCAGGTGACGTGCTGAGTTCCGGCTCAGCATTCAGCAGACTCACCGCGGAGCGTTGACAGAAAGTCCTCAATCGTAATCTTGATTCCTGATTTACATCTCCTGGATCAAATCTGATGCCGTTACAGGACGAACAGATTCAGTTTGTGCCGTATCGATTCACTCCGTCGTGACAGGCATGTGACGAGATAAATGCGAATCGCCCCTAAAACTGCGACCAATGACGCTGTGTATGGATCAACCGACATGTCCCCGATCCCATGGCCTAGGTGATGGCATATGTATTGCTCTATCCGAGAGCAAGGGTCACGCAGACAATCCATCGTCGGACCACAGGACGAGAAGGAGATCCATCATGGACTTCGCGGTGATCCTGATCCTCGGCAATACACTGATGGCCGTTCTCATTTACATTGTGATTACCAAGATCTGGCAGGACTGATCGACGGAGTCCTGAGTGGTGATTCCTGAGTTGGCGGCCTTTGGCCCTCCGAGAACAAGATAAATGTCCTCTGAATCATGACCGAAACTCAGCACGGCAATCTCAGAACTCCTGTGAGCTTCCGGCGCGGAGCCGACCACCGGATGTTCGACCGTCGCGAGACGGCCGCCGTCCAGGCTGGTTCTGGTCCTGACCCTTCCAGAGTCCGCAGGTCGCCTCTGCGCCACTAAGGCCGCGCTGTCCTCATTACTGACAGCGCGGCCTTCCTTTTGGGACCCGCGAGCCTCCCGGCCGGTGCCTATCCTTCTACTCGTCCGCCAAGGTGTCCGGCGCTTCCTGACGGATCAAGCGCTGTGGTAGACTCGCGCCATGCACGAGGAAGCTCGACTTAGTCCAGTCGAAAACCCTCTCCGCCTATTGCCGGCCTATCTCGGCACGGACTCCATTGCCGAGGCCGTGAAGACCGCACGAGGCCGACGGATGCTATGGCTCGAAATCCTTGTCAATGATCAACTTGATCTCTCGCCTTGGGCATCTGATCCCGCTGTTGAAGCCGCGTATCGAAATGCTTGCCGTTGGTACACGCAATACAGACGCCTGATCACCCATCTTTTGAACAGAACGCCGCTTCCGTCGGATCCGGGTCCTATCGACTCCCGCGATTATCGGGCGTTTGCCGAGGCTCTCTCCTTTGTCTGCGCTCACCGTTGAGTATATTGTCGGCTTACTGAGAACGTATGCCGGCCAAACCAGCGACCCGGTAGATGTCTTGCTCGTGGGAGCGTTGGCTCTGCAGGCGTATGGTTACCAGGACCGTGTGACCCGGGATGTGGATGCGGAGCTTGTTGGGGCTGTTGAGCCTTTAGCCGAATTCCTGAATCAACATCAGATTCCAGCCGACCTCACCACCAATTTTTCCGGGTGGTCGGTCATCGCGATGCCGGTTGGGTACCGAGATCGCGCAAGCGACTTGGTGCATCACGCAAATCTTCGAGTAAGACTGATGGCTCCTCTCGACTACGTCATTGCCAAGTTGCGGCGGGGAACGGAGATTGACCTGGACGACGCTGCTTTTGTAGTCAAACGGTTTCATCTCACAGCCGATCAGATCCGCGCAGCGGCGGGTGCGGCCATTGCCGCCTCCCCTCGCGATACGGTGCTGTTCCTTTTTCGAACGACGGTTGATCTCTTCTGTCAAAGTCTTTCCGCCGGGCAATCGTAAAGGACAACCACCCTTCCGGCCGGTGGCTGCCCCGCTTCCACAAAACACACAGCCTCCCCTCTCCATGAATCGCTTTTGATTCATCCCAAACTCTTTTAGAGCCCATCCCGTCCGGTACATAGATCCTTCTCTCTCCATGTGCTTGGTCACGCGCGGCGGATTTCCTTGTCTTCGGTGCAGCCACGCACGTGCAATGCAGGCGGAGCCTTCTCGGACTTCTCCTGGCCTGCTGATTGCACTTCGATACATGCAGCAGTAACCCCAATCGGCAACGGAGGCTCTCATGGACATCGGCGTAATCTTATTCTTGGTGAACGCAGTGATGGCGGCGCTGATCTATATCGTCGTCGGGATCATCTGGCAGGACTAGGAAATTGTCTACCGGCAAGACAGTAGGTCCATATGATTCGCTGGACATGAACGCCAGGGGTTGCTCGGAATTGCTTGTCGAACGACGCAGAAGAGCATATCGTGTGCATGGCGTGTCCATGAGATGCTGACACTCCTACGACACCTCACCTAGCCATGAGACTTCTATGCTCCTGCGCCTGATCAGTTTGTGTGTGCTGCCGTTGGTGATTTTCGGTTGCACCGGAGCACTTCGGAACCAACAGCTTGAAAAGGTGGCCAAAGACTGGGCCCTCGTTATCCGGGCCAGCCAGGTCATCCCAGTCTACCCCTTGACGGAAGATCTGCAACCCGGCGATGTCTTGCTCGTCAGCACGCCGATCGAAGATCAAGTAAGGACATATAGAGAAAAAGGGTTCCTGGCTTTGGACCAGCATCTGGTTCGGCTCTACTCAAGCGACTTTACGAAGTTCTACAATTCCCGCTATGGAATCAGCGACGAAATGATTCCACCCGCCATGTGGCAGACGCTTGACCGTGAAGGCAAGCATCAGTGGGGGCTGGCGCCACGTGCCGCATTTCCGACGTATAGTTTTTCGGCGTCGTCCGGCTCCGGGCTCAATCTGGCGGTTCCGGTCCAAGGTGTGCCCTTGGCTATTGGTCTGATGCATGCGGGAAAGGCAAGCGGCACGCTGACCATTGCTGACTCCTTCACCTATGGTTTGGATCATGTGCACCTGTTAAGTCTGGTACAAACCTGGGCGAATGAAAATCGACGCATCCTACGGCAGTACGCGTCTCAGAATAATCAACAGCAATTTTTGAGAGTGGTGAGTCGTGTGTACAGCACCGGTCAGATCACGGCCACGGTCAATAACGACGACTCCGTTTCTGGAGAAGCACGTGGGGGAGCCAATAAGCCTGTCGAGCTACCGGGACTGACGCAGGGCGAGCCCGAAAAGAACTATGCCGATACCCTCGCTGCACTCAACCAGTTAGTCTCCGATGAACTGCCAGGAGGGAAGGTAAAGTTTGCGGCGGCAACCAGCCGGTCCATTACCTTAAGCGAGACGTTCCCGCGTCCACTGGTCATCGGCTACGTGGGGTTTGACCTGCCTATCTTGGAGGGAGGTCGATTGGGATCGCCCATATCAACTTTGGCTCAATTAGGCGCCGAGCGAACGATCCCGTCGCAGAATCCAACCTCCAGTACTTACCGACTGGCCACATATGCCCATCTGTACAAGACGTTGAAGGACACCAAAGGATCCGAGGCAGAGCAGCTTCGCCGGGACCTCGATGCCCTCGCTCAGAAGCTTCCCGTCTCATATCCGTTTTCGTTGTATGAATTCTCTGCGCCCGGAGTTCTTCAAAGAGACACAGAAGTGGTGGCAGGCAGGCCCGTTAGCCGAGGAGGATTCCAGGATGTCGTGGACTACATCAGCCTGGCGAGGAAAACGTCCAGCACACTTGAGTCGTATCTCGCGGGGCTGTCGGAGAAGAACCCAGAAGTAGATGTCAATTTCCTGGAACAAGAGCGACAAGCGGCCATCAAAGCAGCTGATGAAGCATCCCGGTCGCTCTCATCCGAACCTGCTGTTATGCGCGCCGTCGATTTCGTGTTGTTTGAATAGCCGTACACCGGAGGATTCGATGGCATTAGAAGAAAAGAAGACGTTCATCCAGGATGAAAAGCCAAACATGACGTTCGAGGAGAAAAACCTCCAACTCTCGGCTGAACTCGCAGTGGCGCCGAACGTAAAACGGAAGATCGTACAGATTGACCGGATTGAAATTGGAGCATCAGGCTGGTGGATCACCTATCGAGTGGGCTCACCGGACTAGTTTCTCCGCGAACTACAAATAGCGGCGTCTCTTAAGCCACACCTCAGCTCGAATTCGACATGCCGCAATCTCCCGCCTCGGATGAATCACTTTGGGTTCAGTCTGAATTCTTTTACGTTCCGCGTCCTCCGCCATCTCAGAAACTCAGGCAAGTCCCTCGACTGAGCCGAACGCCGAATCGCCTTTTCTGATTTGCGGTTTTGCGCATCCAGCACTGAAGTGGCTCGCTGCATCCGCACCTGGCCTGGCCATTGCTATTGGGTCATGTAGATGTCTCACCATGGGAGGAGATCATGGATATCGGAGTAACACTGATCATGGCCAACTTGCTGATGGCGGCGCTGGTCTATGTCGTCATCGGAATGATCTGGCAAGAGTAGCAAGATGTTGAAATCGCCCGCTGGAGTCGTTCTCGTATCTCTCAAGGCCTCGATGTACGGCCCCGGGAAAACGACTGTTCCCGCAGTCGATGGGTGGGCGGGGGAAAGCAGTCTACGACTCGACCTCTCGCTCACTGCGGCCTAATCGGCGAACGTTTTGACCGTCTTGCAGGATAATGGAAGAAGTTCTGAATGTTGAGTTCGGGGTTCGGAGTTGATTGCACCTCGTTCGGAATGAGGAATGGGCGTGCGGGAGGCGAACGGGACTGGTGAGAGTCACACAACGAGCCTCCCTTGCTGGCCCCGTTCAGAAGTGGCGGCTAACTCTTCTCGCTTCTCACGCTCATTTCGCTTTTCGCGCTTCTCTCGCCTTTCTCGCGTGGCAAAGACAGATCCAGATGACGGTATGGCCGAAAAATGCGAAAGAATAAACGGTTCTGGCACTTTCATCTCAGACGAAAACAGATAGACATAACTATTGGCTTCAACCGGCCTCCTGCTTCCAATTCTCGATGATCAGATTCGGAATGCGCTTGAAGTGTAGGATGTTGTTCGTGGCCAGAATGCGTTGGCCCTCCAAGGCAGTTGCCGCAATGAGGAGATCGGCATCAGGTAGCAACTCTCCACGCCGATACAGTTCGGCATACAAGGTGGCGGCACATTCGGTTACACGATCAGTTAAGGGGAGGATGAGGCTGACTTCACACAGAGCCTGGAAGGCCAACTCTTGGGTGCGGGCTTGCTTGGCTCTAAGCCCACGCAGAATCTCATAGCGTGTGATGATGGAGAAACCTAACCGATCATGCTCAGTCAAGTACAGCCCGGCTCGTTGAGTCACCGCCGGATTCCGCTTCAAAAGTTCAGAGAGAATATCGGTATCGAGGAGTGCGAGCCGCTGGGCCATCAGGCAGCCGGCTCACGAAAGAAGTGTCGGCGGTTCAACGCGATGGTCTCAACTTCTTTAACTTGCTCCGGCGGCAAGCCCTGATAGACATTCGCTGCTCGGTGGAGAATCTCCTCGGCGCTCACCGAAGAAACCGTCTCCACTGTCACCTGAACTTCAGCTTCATCGGCGAGAGTGAGCGGTTCTAGCGGTTCCAGCACGCCGTCATGATAGCGAGCTTTGACTGTTTGTCGCATCGTGATCGTTCCTCGCTTCAGCGGCTGGTTGCCGCTGCGTCAGTCTTCAGTGAGGCACATTGTACCTAATCTACGGAGAAATCGCACTTTTTCTGGTGGATCCCAGCCACCTCCTGCTAAAAATAAAGACTCCTCTTAAGCCACACCTCAGCTCGAATTCGACATGCCGCAATCTCCCATCTCGATGAATCACTTTGGATTCAGTCTGAATTCTTTTACGTTCCTCGTCCTCAGCCATCTCAGAAACTCAGGCAAGGTCCTCGACTGAGCCGAACGCCGAATCGCCTTTTCTCATTTGCGGTTTTGCGCATCCAGCACTGAAGTGGCTCGCTGCATCCGCACCTGGCCTGGCCATTGCTATTGGGTCATGTAGATGTCTCACCATGGGAGGAGATCATGGATATCGGAGTAACACCGATCATGGCCAACTTGGTGATGGCGGCGCTGATCTATATTGTCGTCGAGAACATCTGGCAGGAGTAGAGGGACTGGCTCCGGCGAAGCCGGTGCCTGTCCCGGTTCGTTCAGTTTGTTTGGCTTCGGCTGTTGAGTTCGACATTGACGGAACAAGCTAAACAAACGAGACAAACTATAAAATACGGCTTTTACAAGCGTCCAACGACCCCACGCGAAAGGGTTATTGCGGCAAACCACCTATGAAACTACCAGGGTTGACTTCACTAGGCGCAGAAGCGAAGAAATGACTGGCTAGTAGGAGGTTCACATGCCACCTGAATCTCTCCGGGCTTCCACGAGAAAACAGACCAAGAAAAAAGACCTTCGAAGAAAGAGTGGGGCTCGATGGCCGACGAATTATGTTCCCCGTGTCGTAGTAAAGTTTTATCCCGACATGAAAATCCCAGACAAAGACTCCACATTCCAAAAGTATCTTAAGGAAGGCAAACTGGGACCATGGAAGCAGCTCTTGAAGTCTTTCCCAGAAATCAGAATGCAACGGCTTGTTACGAGGCTCTCCCCTCGCAGGTGTCGCTTGCTGGCAGATAAGACCAAGAGCCTAGATGGGCCGTTTCGGCCAGCAAAATTGGAAAACTACTTTGTTGTCGAGTGTCCGTCCAGCAAGTATGTAGAGGGGATTGCAAAGAAACTGGATGCATGGAACACCACCGAAATAGCCTACATCGAAGGTGGGCCTACGCCTTCTCCTCTAGTGAACCGGGCAGGAAATCTACCATTTGGGCCGAGGCAAACATATCTTGGACCAGCACCTGACGGAATCGATGCTGAGTATGCATGGACAATGCAAGGTGGGGATGGCTCCGGAGTTAGCCTTCGATTTGCAGATGTGGAACAAGGCTGGCATCTCAATCACCAAGACCTTCCAGCCGGCATTCAGTTAATTCATGGTGTTAACCAAGACCTTGCTCATGGGACTGCTGTATTGGGCATAGTAGCTGCGCAGGATAACGGGATTGGCTGTGTGGGAATTACTCCATACATACGAACCAAGATGGTATCGTCCATATGGCCTGACCCAGACGCGCAATATCCGGATCGGTATCAGGCCATCCTAGCAGCTATCGAGAAACTTGATTACGGTGACGTGATGCTATTGGAACTTCAGGTCGACGCGAAAGGATATTATCCCGGACAAGACAAGTTGGATTGGTATCAGAATCTTCCAGTGGAAGTCGATCCTCTATTGTTTGAATTGATTCAGACCGCCACTTTCAATAAGGGGATCATTGTAGTTGAGGCAGCCGGTAATGGGGGATTGGATCTGGATCAGTTTGACCCATATGCCGCTCCTCACTGGGGGAAAGACTCAGGAGCGATCATGGTGGCCGCAGTTGACGCACCGGCAGGCAGATCGGGTTATGTTCGAGTTCTGCAAAGCAACTATGGAAGCAGGATCAATTGCTTTGCGTGGGGGAGCCAGATTTGTGTCCCCTACGATCTAGCCGGTCCTCAGACTTGGGTCTCTGGTTTCGGATATACGTCTGGGGCTTCTGCCATCATTGCGGGAGCGGCGCTGGCGGTTCAGGGTTACGCTAAATCAAATCTTAATAGGACCCTATCTGCGGATGAAATGCGGAGTGTGCTGAGCAATGCGACTACTGCAACACATTCAGAGAATTCGACCCAGGCCGATCCAAATGCTGACAGAATTGGGGTGATGCCTGATTTACGGGCAATCATTGATGAGCTGTAGCCCATAAGGTGCCATCAAGAGCAGTTCACCTTACAAAAGGAGTAGGAGATGATACCGAATTCGGTTTGTGCAAGTCTTGATTTCCGAGTTCTGTTCGGGACGCTCTTCTTGGTGATCGTCATGGGAAGCCTTGGTTCGGGCACGTCATTTACCATTCAGCCAGCATTCGCAGATGAAACAGTACTTTCGGCAGCCGACGCACCAGTTATGCAAGGCAAAGGTCAAGAACCAAAAACAGATGGGGAACCAAGTGGAGAGAAGAAGAAAGATTGTGTCGAAGATCCTGTCATGTGTGTTGGCGTTGATATAAGCCAACTTTCTTACCCTGGCTGTACGAGCGGTCAACGATGCAGCCTCGATACAGCGGGTAAGATATGTGGGCAATTTCCGACAAGGAGATGCCAAACAGTCAATAACAATGGGGCCTGCAGTTGTCAGTGTATTCGGTAGAGGGAATAGCAGTAACTGACAACGATGATTCCGTGAAAACCTGATTCAGTTCCTGCTCATTTGGCAGGAACTGAATCAGGGAGAAATGGCCTTTATGTCACCCGGCCATCTGAGAGGTTCCACGGTGAAGCCATGCATGGAGACTTATTTCCAAGGTTGTTGCTCTATTGTCATTGGATCCTTATGGCTACTATTTTCCTTCCAGAGTGTGGACACCCATGCCGCGCCCCCTATCACACCATCTGGGCTTAACACACAGGTTAACCTTTCCCAGACCCCTCCAATAGGCAAGGTGCAGTACGACATTACGGGTGGCACGAGAGCGGGAACCAATCTGTTTCACAGTTTGGGTGATTTCAACGTTCCGACCAACAACATCGCTAACTTTTTGAACGATTCCGGACTAGCCACTTCAAACATACTCAGCAGGGTGACTGGAGGAAATCCATCCAACATCTTCGGGACGATCCAGACAACCGGATTTGGAAATGCGAACCTGTTTCTAATGAATCCGGCTGGAGTGATCTTCGGTCCGAACGCGACGTTGAATGTGGGAGGGATGGCGACCTTCACGACAGCAGATTACCTGAGACTCGCCGAAGTCAACGCTGGAGCTGGAATGTTCTACGCCAATCCTTCAGCCAACAGTATTCTGACTACAGCCCCTGTCGCTGCCTTCGGATTCCTTGGAACAAACCCCGCTGCCATCACCGTGCAGGGCAGCCAACTCTCCGTCCAGCCGAATCAAAGCATTTCTTTAGTTGGTGGTGATACGACGATTCAGGGAGGCACGTTGCATAACGGAGCTGTTCAGTCAGCCAAGCTTTCGGCACCCGGTGGTCATATTAATCTTGTGAGTGTGGCATCGCCCGGCGAAGTGCTCTACTCCACATTTCAAACCGGCCCAAACGTTAACGGTCAGTCATTCAGCAGTATGGGAAATGTTACCCTGTCTGGCGGTTCACTTTTGGATGTGTCGGCAAACGCCGCTGGTATGGTGCAGATCCGCGGAGGCCAGCTCGTGATAGATGACGCCACTATCTTAGCGAATACCATCGATGGCAATGCAGCACCCGTTGCTGTCAATATTAAGATGACTGGCGACGTGACGATTTCAGATACGCGTGCCGTGACTGCTATCTCTGCTACGACAAGCGGAACCGGAAATGCCGGTGAGGTTCAAATCACGTCCGCTAACATGCGAGCTACCTCGACCGACCCCGACCTCACATTGTTTGCCTTGATTGATACTCATTCGACCGGTGACGGACGTGCTGGAAACGTGAACATCACGACGGGCAACCTGACCGTGACGAGCCCGAGCACTGGACCAACCTGGTATTTCATTGATACCGGTCCTCAAGGAGCCGGACTCGGAGGTGATGTCACAATCACGGCCAGCAATCACATCGAACTGACCAACACATACCTCAGCACCGGCACGCAGAATGCTGAACTACTTGGCTTGGAACCCAGCACTTCTGCTGGAAAACTTACGATTACGGCGAATAGTCTTCAGACGAAGAACGTCATTCTAGATACGCACGCGACGACTGCCTTCGACGAGACTCAATTGGGTGGCGATATCACGCTCAATGTTCATGATATCAACATGGTCAACACTCAGGTGGCGGCTAGCGCGCTGGGTCGAGGGGGCGCCATCACAATTGATGCCGACAGTCTTATTGCTACGGACAATTCACAATTTCAAACATTTAATGCATTTGGAGGACCAGGTAGTGGAATTGACTTTACCGGTCGCATATTGGAGATGAGAAACGGGAGCAATTGGAACACGAGCACTTTCGGTGACTTTAAGGCAGGGGATATCGTTGTGAATGCCACTGATCACGTCAGTCTTGCGGGGATAGCCAATGAGTTTGGGCATTTCAATCCTAGTGGTTTGTTCAGCAATTCGGTGGGCGGAGCGGGCACCCAAGGCGTCGCTGGCAACATTACCGTGACGACGCCGAAACTGACAATGGAACAAGGCCGAATCAACACAAGTACCGCAACCAGCGGCTCCGGAGGTACTGTAACCATCAATGCCGGTACAATGGAAATATCCGGTGAGTTCCCCTTCCCGGACTTTGGAGGATTTTTCGGTATTACCAATATCCATCCCAGTGGAATCTTCACACAGACAGTTGGAAGCGAATTCTGTTCAGGTGCCTGTGGCAACGCTGGAAACATCAACATTACGACCGGTTTTCTAATTATGGGGAACGGCTCACAAATTAATAGTGGCACAACAAATTCTGGTCACGGCGGCAACATCATGATTCAAACAACAAACCAGATCGCGATGTCTGGTACGTTGAGCAACGGAGACTCGGTCGGAGTTTTTAGCCGCACGGTCGGAACTACCCCAGATTCTGGCTCCGGCGGGAACATATCTCTTACTGCTGGTCGATCGGTCACTATGTCAAATGGCGCAACTATCTCCAGCAGCAGCACCGGCCCAGGTAATACTGGCAACATCGATATCAGTGCCGGTAATCAGTTCACCATGGCGAACAGCTCGGTCACGACGGAGGCCAATCAATCGGGTGGCGGCATCATCAAGATCACGACCGAGCCCAGCGGCACGGTGCAACTCTCGAACAGCAGGATCAGCGCGTCGGTGCTCGACGGCACCGGCGGGGGCGGGAGCGTGAACATCGATCCGCAATTTGTGATTCTACAGAACAGTCAGATCCTGGCGCAGGCGGTGCAAGGGCCGGGCGGCAACATCAACATCACGATCACCAATGATGGGCTCTTTTTACCGGATGCCACAAGCGTCGTGAGCGCCTCCTCGCAATTCGGCCAAAGCGGTAGCGTGATTATCCAATCTCCCAATGCCCCGGCTGGCGGCAAGATCCAGCCTCTGAACAGCACTCCGCTACAAGTGACCGCGTTGCTCAGTCAGCGTTGCGCGGCCATCGCACGCGGAGAAGTCAGCAGCTTTGTCGTGGCAGGCCGCGACACCTTGCCGACCGAACCAGGCGGGTGGCTGACGAGCCCCTTGGCGTCCATCCCCGCCGAGGGAGGAATCTCGGTGGAGGCCGGTGTGCCGGCGATCGCAACTCACTCCGACGGGTCGCTGTTCGTGTCCCTGCGCCGGCTCCCCTCTCCAAGCCAAGTGGCACAGATCCTTTCAGAGGAAGATTGGATCGCAGGCTGCGAATCTTCGTAGGGATCTGAGTACGGAGTTGGGCTGATTTGGACGGCTTACGGATCAACGGATCATAGCTGAGTTGGCAAAACGCTCGGACCTACAAATCACAGATAAAGCGTAGGGCCTCTTTGACCTTGGTGAAGGTGTCGGCCGGCAAGCTGCCGAGCTTGCGTACCAGGCGAGGTTCGATTACTGCTCCTACTCCTTGAACATTGACGACAGACGCCTGATCGAGAAACTGGAGTGATCCCACGGGAACTTCGTATGGACTGCCGCGGTGCTGGGTTGTGAGTGGAAGATAGATCGTAAGGGCGCGAGGAGCATCGGGGTCATGCCGCGAAACGACCAGCACGGGACGGACTTTGGCAGCCAAGCCGAGATCGGCTAGCCAGATCTCACCCGGCCTGGTCTTCATCGAGCGAATCGAGAACTTCTTGCACGACGGCGCGAGAGGGCAAAAGATCGACCGCATTCGCGTCGGCCAACTCTATAACTTCGGTGACAATCTGCTCCACTTGCGCAGCGATCTCGGGACGCCAGCTTGCGAGCTTGCTATCGAGTTTTTTTGCTAATTGCGTCATGTGCGAACCGTAGCATTTTCCCCGCGCGCACGCAAGCCGCCGACGGTCCCTCCTCAGCGGGCAATCCCTCCCACGTTGTGTGTGAAGCGGCTGATTTTTCGTTGAGGAATTGCCAGCATTCTCAGGAACAAGCCCAAATCGCTTTCCCGTGGCCTGTCAGTGCCTTAGTCCTAACCAGGGCGGGTGGCTGACGAGCCCCTTGGCGTCCATCCCCGCCGAGGGAGGAATCTCGGTGGAAGCCGATGCGCCTGCAATCGCGACTCACTCCGACGGATCGCTGTTTGTGTCCCTGCGCCGGCTCCCCTCACCAAGCCAAGGTGGCGCAGCTTGTCACCGACGATTGGATCAGTAGTTGTGGAGCCTACTGCAGTTCTGATTCGGAGATTGAATTGAGGCGTGCGAGGGAACGCTCTCAACAACATGAATGCATGTGAAATACTCTCACCTGTCTCCTATGGTCATGCTTTGAGAAATCATCAGGTTGATGTCTTCCCTCTTACGTTCCGTATGCGAATCGCAATCGGCGAGATCACCGTAAAGGCCCCCGCTAATTCTGCGGGATGTGAATGGAAGCACGAGGCAACGAGTTTGGCTTTGCTTGCTGATGAAAGTCCGGCTAAGCGGAGCAACACGACTCCCGCATTTGTTCGACGTTGTCGAAATACGAGGTCGCCAAACCCCTTATCGGCTGTAACCAAGACGGCCTGTTCTCGATTGGCTTGCTCAAGGACCGCATCATCACTGATACCGGGCTCCATTTCGGCAACCGACCAGACTCGATGGCCATCCTCTCGGAGACGACGCACGATTGACTGGTCGACACTTTCGTCCGCGAGCAGATTCACACAGACGCCTAGGTCACAGGGTACACAACGTCAGTTCGTAACACGTCGGCGGCAAACGCCAGGGCTGCCTGGATTGCCTGACGGGTCAGCCGAGGATGGGCCTCCAAGATCTGCTCAATGCTCTCGCCTGCCGCGAGCTTCTCGATGATGAGTTCTACGGTAATCCGCGTTCCTGCGACTACAGGTTTTCCCATCATGACTGCGGGATCCGACACAATGATATTTTCGGCCATGTTGTCCTCCTGAAAAGCAAACCAAGCCTAGCAAAGCTGGCACTTCCTAGCAAGCTACGGCATGATCGTATGAGTCACAGTTGGCAATACGCCTGCGTTCCATCACTCTATTTCATTGCCTAGAGCGGTCTTTGTTGTCGCGCTCGCACTGCCTCTCCCAGTCGTCTATATTGTCATCGAGGGCAAGGCCGGCTTTCTTCACTTCCTTTCTGGCCTTCTAGACCAATGGATCAATTTCCCTTTCCCCGGACTTTGACGAGCGCCATGGTGTTGAGACTCAAGCGCTCAGCCTTTCGGGTAGTGGGTTAGTTTGCCATCAGAAGGACTGACGTGTGTCATTCCCGCGGAAGCGGGAATGACACACGTCAGTGCTTCTCCCACAACCAAGTTGTCTGTTCTGCTAGCCTGAGTTCATTCCATCTTCTCTCCACGTCGTTTCTTTTGACGCTGAAACAAGGTAGGATCGCAACTGATCTGACCATATGGATCGAACACTCCAAGTCCTGAACGAGCTTGAGCGCGATGGCGTGTTGGGCCGTTACGCCATCGGCGGTGCGATGGGGGCGACCTTTTACGTCGAACCGCTCCTGACATTCGACCTCGACATTTTCGTGTTGCTGCCGGAGATGAAAGCCGGAGTACTGACCCTCACCCAGCTCTATACCGTGCTGCGCGCGAAGGGGTATATCGAAGAGGGCGAATGTGTCGTCATCGAGGGGGTGCCGGTCCAATTCCTCCCTGCGTATAACACGGTCTTAGAAGAGGCGTTACGAGACGCGCATGAGATGTTGTATCAATCAGTCCCCACGAGGGTCCTCCGAGTCGAACACCTGGTGGCGATATGTCTCCAGACCGGTCGAGCCAAGGATCGTGAACGAGTGCGGATCTTGCGCGAGCAGGCCACGCTGGATGAAGACTATCTCACAATGATCCTCCGCCGGCATAATCTGGAAGGAAGATGGAAGGAATGGATCGGATAACGCCGGAGATCGAGAAGCTCTTCCAGGCAAAGGAACAGCGCCGAGCTCGGCTGGCAGCCTTGCCATTTCCTGAGAAGGTGCGGGCGGTCGTCCAGATGCAGCGGATGGCGGCCCCGTTGTACCGCAGTCGCGGCAAGCAGGTCCGGATCTGGGAATTGGAATTGACCAACGAGCGGCACTGAGACGATTGAGAAAATGGGCCGCCCTGCCTCCAGCGACCTTGTGTCCACCATCGATCAGGGAGCACAGCCTCGCTCGTTTTCGTCTCTCAGCACGTATATGTCACGGCGGTACCGACTACTGACAACGTTCTCTGCCCTCGAATTCGTTCTGATCCACGAGCATGCTGCTTGATCCGTGTGGACCATCCCGCTTTATCATTCTTTCAGTAAGGACTGGCGGAAGACTTCGAGAAATTCCCCTGGTGTGAGGATCGGGAATTGGACGTAGGCACGAACGGCCTTCTTCTGAAAGTGTTTCGTGTTCCAGGTGATGAGGAAGTCCACCGATGCTTGCATCGCCGCGGCGAGAATAGGGGCATCCTTGTGATGGATCACATTGGCCGCTTGTTGAACAGATTCCCGTGTTGGATCCTCCCTGACTGCAGGTGCAAGTTGCTTGAGGAAGGCGCGGTACTCCGGCAATAGACTTGGCATCTTCTGTGATACATTGCGACCCGCTTCCACCAGGACTTGCCTAGAGACTGTGGCTTGAACAACTCCGGCTTCGCATAGACGCAGTACTTCATGCGCGGCTCCAGTCGAAGAGTACACTCCTGCGATCAGCGCGCTGGTATCAAGGACAATCGTCCAGCGCTTACGTTCCATATCGTTCCTTGTTATAACGGTCTCGCTCTCTGTCAAGATCCGCCAGGATCTCCTCAATCGACAGTCCGGCCTTTTTCATTTCCTTTCTTGCCTGCTTGGCCAACGCATCAATTTCCAGCACTTTTGGTGTCATGAGGATCACGTTGCCGACCTTGACGAGAGTTAATGGAGTCTCTTCCTTCAGATTCAACTCCTTCCGGATCGACGCAGGAATCGTGAGCTGACCCTTTCCCCAGACTTTGACAAGCGCCATGGACAGGCTCCTTTCTATATTCTGACTACTTCAGATTTTCTGACTTTATCTGACTTATGGTTGCAATTCAACGTCGACAGCCTTTTTCATTCGTCATTCGCTGACTTGCTTACTGAATCACTTTCGATCCATCGCGAATGCTTTTAGGTCCTTTCGGCCTGATACCGGTAGATCCTTCCGTCACCGGGTTGTGAATCCCCGCACAGGCAGATCTCCTTGTTCACATTGCAGTCTCACGCTGAAAGAGCAATTGATTCGCGCGAAAACTCCCGTTGGCCTACCCATTGCAATCTCGCGATGGCAGCAGTGAATCGAATCACCAGCGAGGTTCCCATGGACATCGGAGTGAGCTTGCTTCCCGCCCACGCCCTCATGGCGGCGCTGGTCTACATCGTCGTCGAGATCATCTGGCAGGAATAGAGAAGAAGTGCTGAGCCTTGACTGCTAGGTGCTGAGATCTGAGTGCTGGGTCCTGAGTGATGGACGGAGGCTGATCGAGAATGAGGAATTTGGAATCAGAGGAGTGAACGCAGAGGGTATCGAGCTCATGACGGAACTGCTCAGGCGTACAGTCAATTTCTCGCAGAATCTCTCGAATCAACGGCCGAGCCAGATCACTTCCCGGGTGGTGAGGCACGGTGGTGCTCCGCCCGTCGGAATGCCGGTAGAATATATGGCTCCCCTTTTGCCTTACCACCGAAAATCCGAGGCGAAACAGCACTTTTTCCATAGTCTTGCAATCGACAATCGGAAGCCGGCTCACCCGGCCACCTCAATCTGCTGCAGCCCGATGAATCGTGGGAGATCTTCACCCGTCGCGTGGGACTCTTCAAGACACAGCTCCAACACCTCCTTGAGATTTCTCTGCAAATCATCCAGGGTTTTCCCCTGCGTATGGGCACCGGCGATACCCGGTACGAAGCCAACATACAGCTTTGTTTCCGGATCCCATTCCACATATGCCGTGAACGTTTTCATTCAGCACCTCCGTCACTCCTACGATAGCAGATCAGACGGAATTTGGGGAGGCTATGAGTATCAGAAACAATGCTCAGTGCTGAGTGCAGGCTGCAGAGTTCTGGACGGTGGCAATTGGGAATGAGGATGAGACAAGACAAACGAGATGAACCGGACAAACCAGATAATACGGCTTTTGATAGTGGGTCAGTACGCAATTAGCAGGACTGAACTGTGTCATTCCCACGGAAGCGGGAATCCAGTCAAGGCCTTCTCCTCAGCATTGAGGCCTGATCGAGGCGTGGATGCCCGCCTTCGAGGGCGTGACGCAGGAGGAAACTGACCCACGACCCGGCTTTTACAAGCTGTGGGGGGAATTGGAGGGATAACAGCGACAGCTTGGGATGAAGAAGCAGAGGCCATCGCCCCTAGTCGAAAGGGTTATTGAGCATTTCTCACGAAAGGCATAGCTAGGCAGCTGATTCGCACCTAGACGAAACGGGGTACCACGTCATGGCGCTTCACCTTCACCGGAATAGTTATACCTCACCACCCGCTCAGCAATCAGTTCCTTCGCCTGGCTGGGTGTATTGGAAACAGTTCCTGACACGTACGGTAATCCCGCTTATAATAATCTTTACGTTTGGTCATGGCACTTCGAGAGCTTCCGCTTCAGATTCTGCTAATGGGCTTCCGGCATCCTTCGGGTCCGAATTCACGGCTTGTCTCAACGAATTGCTTGAATTCTTCAATCGCCCGATTCCTGAAATTCCACCAGGCCCACATCCAATACCATTCCTTATCGGATGTGAAATTCCTGGCTGTGACGCTGGATCGTCTGGCCCTATAGACCTCCGCATTGATCTGCGCGGCGACGTCATCGAATCAGCCAACCTCGACATTGAAGGACTGCCTCCAAATACGGAGCTGAACTTTACAGGAGTGGGCGAACAATCCCTCACTAACCCAAGCCGATTCTTGATCGGAAAGAGCAAAGAGCGTTTCTTTATGGGGAGAAAAGTTGCACGCATCAGTGGAATCCCTGAAACAAGCATGAAGCATCGTCTAACACCGACTAGACTGATTGACGCCATATTGGATATGCGGTCGGCCATCGCGTTTCCGGCGGGTAACATCAGCTTGTCGTTCGATAGAGCCGCTCTCGAGAGATTGGACCGCGAGGCTAGGAAAGCCGGCACGCCGCACGGCCGGGAGCTTGCAGCGGTTGAACTAACGGTATCTGTAACCAGCGGCAAGACTGTACTGAGCCACCGTAAGATCGGCTATCACGTTATGTGGTGTTTGAGCCTGTCCCCAGACCCCGTACATTCGGATCCTGTCGATCAGATTCAACTGCTCGAAAACGAAGCCATGGGAGTGAGCTTTACGGAAGAGGCAATGGTATTAGCAAACGGACGCATTCCTGTGATCGGAGAAACAACAGCCGGGAGGTGGATTGAGCCCGAGGCCTTTAAGTCTGCAACAATTTTCAAAATGAGAGAGAACAGGTTGAGGGACGATGGATCTTGTACGGCGGAAACTTACTCCGGTACCACCGAACAATGCAGTCCTGAGATCTCGGTGTTTTCGCAAGGCAGAGGCATGAAACTTGTGACTCCGGTTACAAGTTGGACTGACAGACTGGGCGACAAGGCGAAAGCCGAGGTTAAGGGTACGAATAGTATGCTTAAGATCCCCATTCATTTTTATATCGCCTGGGAACATTCCGCTGCTCCATGTCCTGAACGAATAGAGCAGTTCCCATGTCCTGCCGTGCCGCCGACCACCCAATCACTCGCCGAGAATTGGCTGACCGAAGCCAGAACGATTCTCGACAACATGCGTTCGGGCATTACATTTGACACGCCGGAAATTACGAGCAAGGCTTCCAACCCCGTACTGTATGAGGCCGGCTGCGCCGACCGAGACTTACTCTATCCTCATTTTGATATCAAACCAGACGAAAGGCCTACGACAGTGAGGGTATTCTTTGTGCAACTCTCAAAGGAAGCCGATATCAATGGAATACCTGTCCACGCTAACGGATGGGCTTGTGACATCCCCCCAAACGGCGCAAGCAATGATCACCTTGACTTACACCGGTACAACGACATCCTCATCAGCACGTCGATCGCCAATTCCACCACCTTGGCTCATGAGCTCGGCCACGCCCTCTTTCTACAAGATCTCAACGATGCGGGCGGCGACATTACCGAACCCCTTGAGTGGGCTAGCGGCCTCGGCCGCTGTCTGCCCCCTGCATCAGTGGGACAGCCTGGCTATCTGGAACCAGCCTGCAAATTTCTCATGTGGTCCGGCAGTCCAATTCGTAGCGTGTTGACCAAAGGACAGAGCTTTAGGTCGAATGTCAACCATCTATCAGCCATTCATCGACACACCTTAGCAACGAGACCCTTGGATGGGTTGTCACCCAGAGATTGTCTGGACTCCATGCGTACTGCAACATGTCCAGCTCTGACGCTTGACATCAACTGAAATCGCGTGGGCCATGGCGAAAGGTCACAAGGTTGAATCATGATGAGACATCCCGGCGGTACACGTCGTCTACTAACAACCGCCTACGTGGTAATGATGAACTTCTCAAATGGTGAGATTGTCAGTGCCCAGCTGGCTCCTCCCTCAACGGAAGAACGAACCATCGCTGTTCATCGTATAGTCCTGAACTGGTTGCAATGCGAGGAATGCACTCCCCGTCAGCTCCAGGCAGTGGTCCGACTTGGTCCCAAAGCCGTGCCATTCCTCTCGGCTGCACTGCAAGACGGCCCCACGATGATTGAATTGGCACCTGTGACCCGCTTTCTCCAACGACGCTACGCAGACCTCCGGAAATATTCTTCGTTACATTCTGATGCTCCGCTGCGACTCACCGAGAGCGAGTACATTAGTTTCCACGTGTCACAGTTGAAAACCCAATATCAAATTCGAGCTGCAACGGCTTTGGGAGCCATTGGCGGCCCCTTGGCTAAGCAAGCGCTGGAAGTTTCCCCGGATCAGCCACTTTCAGCGACGGTGAACCGGGTTGTCAAACAAGCGTTGTCACGGAGCAATCCGCTGATCCCTTGAGCGCATTTGAAGGAGATTAAGCGCACAGCCGAGAGTCTGGGTCGATTACAGCCCTGGCCTGTTTCAACACTGACTAGCTGGCAAATTCATTCACCTAAATAAGGGAGGCGATATGAGGTTTCGTCGAGAATGGACGCTTGTAGTGCTTTTCCTTTTTTTATGCCTTCCGGTGACTACATTCACCAGATCCCTCTCGTACGCGGGGAACATCAACGTCACGATTGACGGACAGGTACCGCCGAACCCGGCCCCCGCTAACTGCAATGATCCGACTAAATGTATAAACATCGGAGGTTCTTACGGAGTGCTCACTGTAGCTCCCGTCTCTTCAGGCTCAGGCCGAGGTGCTTACGCGCGTGTCGAATTCCCTCAAGCACTGACTGATCTGACCCACGACTCCCTTCAGATTACCAACGCCAGAATTACCAACACGGGTGGGGACAAGACCTTCACGATCGTTCTTGAACAGCAAGACGCTCAGCAGCCGAATTCCACCAAATACTACAATACCTACTTGAACGGAAACTTCGGGGCCGTTGCCGGGAATTCGATAACGTCCAGAAGCTTTTACAAGGTTTCCACCTATGAGCAGGTTGGCTCGACGCTCAGTCACTCGGTGACATGTTCGAGTACCTGCGCAACTGCCTTCTCGAAAAAGACCGGGGCGCAGAAGAATCCGGGAACCAGTCTCCGTTGGGTAAAAAGCGAAGTGACCATTACGCTCAAAGCCGGCAGCTACGTGGATCTCAATAGCGGAGCTCAAATCATCACATCTGGAACGCCGCCGGACCTTTCGGCAAACGAGCTCGTGGATGGGTCTCCACTGCCATGTCCTGGATGTGTGCCAAAGTCAGACTTGAGCGTCCTCTGTTCCACAACTTACTCCACCGCAAAGATGTTCGGCTGTCCTTCTTGCGTCACCGAAGACGGTCAAGTAGCTACAAACGCGAAAGTCAAACTCTTTGCGTTGGCCAACGGAAGCAGCATTGCCCAGGAAATGGCAAGAGGCAAAGGTGAGCACCTTGCTTCGCTGGCCGCCCTACTGAAAGTCTCGCAAAGCCAGGAGACGACTTTCTTTGCTTTAGCTCAAGAGCAATACCGTATATCCGCTGGGATTGAAGCACCGGAGCAGCTCGTTAGCGCACTCCAGGTGGCATGGAGCAATCAAAGGGAGAGGTGAACTTGAACTCTAGGGAGCGATCGTGCACCGTCACCGCTTCTTAGGAACTCATTGGAGGGACCGGATATGCCGCGCTGGGATCTAGGGAAACACCCGCGAGACATACTTCTTCGACAAGTCGGTTGCGTGGTTTTATGCATCGGACTACTTCTTATGGACCATCATTCAAGCCCCTCTGCCCGCGCTGCCACTTCGCTCACGCCGACACCGGGCCCTGCCGGGCTCGGCACCCAAGTGCTGCCGCCCAGCGGCGGCAACACCTACGGCATTCGGGGCGGAACCACGGTGGGCACAAACTTGTTCCACAGTTTCGGTCAGTTCAGCGTGGCCACGGGAGATATCGCGCAATTTCAAACGTCCAACCTACTCCCCAACGGTGCGATGAGCAACATTCTCAGCCGGGTGACCGGCGGAAACCCCTCCGCTATCTTCGGGACGATCGACAGCGCGACCTTCTATCCCGGCGCGAACCTCTTTCTCATGAACCCCGCCGGCGTTCTCTTCGGGCCAACTGCGACTTTGAATATCGGTGGGATGGCGACGTTTACCACTGCCGATTACCTCCGTCTCGTTGAGGTCGATGGCGTGAGTGGAATCTTCCACGCAAATCCTGCAACAACAAGTGTATTGACCACTGCCCCAGTCGCCTCCTTCGGCTTTCTGGGCTCGAATCCCGCCGCCATCGCCATACAGGGCAGCCAACTTGCTGTGGCAACCGGAACAGGACTCTCACTAGTCGGAGGGAAAACCGGTTTCACCTTTACCGATCCGGACACAGGACTGACCGCCTCTGCTCCTGACGGCGTGACGATGACCGGCGGTAGCCTCTCAGCCCCCAGCGGGCAGATCAACCTGGTGAGCGTCGCGTCAGCGGGAGAGATTTCAACCGTGGACTTCCTCCCCGATCCAAGCATGGCAATGGGCCCCATTTCGCTCTCCCAAGGAGCAGTCGTTGACGTGTCGGGTGACGGCGGGGGGACCGTCCGCATTCGTGGGGGCCGGTTCGTGATGGACCAGGGAGCGATCCTGATCGCCCATACAACCGGCGCCAATGACGGAGCGCCCACAGCAATCAGCATCAATGTGACCGACGAAGTTTCGCTTAATCACCAGAGCGGATTATTCGCCTGGGCCAGAGGTGCGGGACGAAGCGGCAACATCGAAGTTACCGGCCGGACCATCGAAATCGCGGACGGTTCCCTTGTCTATACGAACAGCACCGACGCAGGGACTCCGGGAAATATCACCGTGACGGCAACTGATACAGTCTCAGTCCGTGGAGCCGACGAGCTTGGCAACCCCAGCGAAATACTCAGTGATTCATTGGGGCTGGCATCAACCGGGTCGATAACGCTCCGGGCCCCGGTCATCAACCTACTAGACATGGGCGCAGTTGAGACTCGCATGTTTGGTTTCGGTGAAGGAGTTCGTGCCGGAGACATCACGATCGAGGCGACGAATCTAAATCTGCTCAGCGGAGGGAAGATTAACATCGTGAGCGGAAGCGGCGCGCCGACCGGAAACATTGCCATCACCGCAACGGATTCAATCACTCTCGTCGGAACGAACGATTTCGGCACAACGAGTTTCATTACAAATGAGAACACTTCCGGCGGCACCGGCACGATCACGATTCACACAGGAAGTCTGACACTTAGCGATCAAGCAAGAATCAATAGCACCACCTTCCTTGACTCAGATCCGGCAGCCGCAAACACTCCGAAAATCGCAATCACCGCGGATTCCTCCATTGCCCTTTCTTCTGGCAGCAGAATCGACATTGGCGGGTCCATTTCCGATACGGGACGACTGGAGTTGTCTACTCAGAATCTCACGATGTCCGGCACAAGTTCGATCACGACGTTGTCCAACGCCAACGGGGCATCCGGTCCGATCGTGATGAATGTCCAAAACCTGACCGTGTCAGAGGGAAGCCAGATCGTAAGTTCATCGGCGCTGGGGCTCGGTCGCGGGGGCGACATCACGGTCAATGCCACTGCATCCGTCGTCGTAACCGGTCAGGGAACAGATCCGTTTGGAGGCACGCTGACGAGCGGAATCTTCTCGAATACGATCAGCGGTCTTGACGACCCAACCTTCGCTGGCAACGCGGGAAATATCGCGGTTACAGCTCATTCCATCGAAGTGTCCAGCGGAGCGAGAATCGACAGTAGCAGTCAGCTCCTGGCCTATGGGAACGCTGGGACCATTGACCTCCGGGCTCCGACGATCAACGTGAATGGTGGCATCATCTCGACCTCGACCGAATTTGCCGGGCAAGCAGGCTCGATCTCGCTGCATGCGGATGCCGTCACAGTCAACAACGGCGGCCAGCTCACCAGCAGCAGTGTCGTGCGCCAAACACCGATTTTCGAGGGAGAGATTATTCCTCCTCCCACCGGCAACGCCGGCAACATCACCATCCAAGGCGTCGCCAGCCCAGCGCAATCGGTCGTCATCGACGGCACAGGCAGCGGTCTGTTCACCAACACACAAGGTTCCGGCGCAGGCGGGAACATCTTCGTGAACGGCAACTCCGTCATGCTCTCTAACGAGGGCGCGTTGTCGGCCACGACCTCAGGTTCAGGAAATGCGGGGAATATCACTGTAGTGTCCGATACGGTCTCACTCACCAATTTTGCAACGATTTCAGCAAGCACTTCTGGAGAGGGTGCTGGAGGTAGCATCCACATATCGGCACAAAACACAATCAGCGCTGTTGATTCATTCATCAACGCGAGCGCGAACTCTGTACAACCTGGTGCAGGCAGCGGCGGTCACGTTCTCCTAAGTGCTCCGACGATTAACGTTGCTGGGGGCGACATCTCGACGCTGACCATTGGACCAGGAAACGCTGGTGATATCAGCTTTCAGGCAGGGCAATTCACATTGAGCGCAACTGAGGGCGCTCCGGGACAAGTCGAAGCCAGCACGTCTGGGCCTGGTCACGGTGGAAGCATCTCTGTCCTTGGACTCACCGGTCCTGGCAGCCAAGCAAGCGATGTGACGCTATCAGGACTCAGCAGTCTCCGGAGCGAAACCCAAACTCTTACCGGAGGGACAGCAGGGAACATCGGCATTGAAACTGTTCGGCTGTCGCTCACGGAGGGAAGTGCAATCACAACTGCCGCACTTAACAGTCCCGGAAACGCGGGCAACGTGACGCTAAACGCGACGGACTCGTTCCTGGTATCGGGCAGTCGCGTGACGAGCGATGTCCTATTTGGTAGTAGCGGCAATGGTGGTCAAATCACCGTGACTACCCCGAGTCTGACAGTCACCCAAGGGCCTAACGGATTTGGAGGAGTCATAGCCGGAGTTATTTCAACGAGCACAGGCTCATCGGGCAATGCAGGTTCCGTGACGATCAACACAAACAATCTGACCTTGGCTGATGGAGGAAGAATAACGAGCAGCAGTTTCCTTGACGATCCAATTTTCCCTCCAGCGACCGGCGCAGCAGGCACCGTGGTTGTTCAGGGACTCAATGGGCCAGGTACGCAAGCCAATTTGATCGCCATAGCCGGGCAGGATAGCTCCGGTCAATCCAGTGGCATCTTCACGACCACGCAAGGCATTGGGGCCGCAGGCGATATCACGGTCTACGCCCAGTCTGTCACGCTTCAGAATAACGCGCAGATTTCGAGCAGCAGCACGGGCACGGGGATAGCTGGGAACATCGCTATTACCGCGAATCAGATTTTTACCGCCGTCAACAGCTCGGTCACGACCGAAGCGAATAACTCCAGCGGCGGCATCATTAAGATCACGACGAACCCCAACGGCACGGTAGAACTGTCCAACAGCACGATCAGCGCCTCGGTCCTCGACGGCACCGGCGGAGGTGGGAGCGTGAATATCGATCCGCAATTTGTGATTTTGCAGAACAGTCAGATCCTCGCGCAGGCGGTGCAGGGGCCGGGCGGCAACATCAACATCACGATCACCAACGGCGGGCTCTTTTTGCCGGATGCCACCAGTGTCGTGAGCGCCTCCTCGCAGTTCGGCCAACAAGGCACGGTCACGATTCAAGCACCGATCGCCCCAGCCGGCGGCAAGATTCAGCCGCTCGGAAAAGCGCCCCTTCAAGTGACGGCGTTGCTCAGCCAGCGCTGTGCGGCGATCGCGCGTGGGGAAGTCAGCAGCTTTGTCGTGGCGGGTCGCGACACCCTGCCGACTGAGCCCGGCGGCTGGCTGACAAGTCCGTTGGCCTTGGGGTCATCGGAGGCAGGATCGGCAATGCAGGCCGGAAACCGAGGGCTCCCGTCTGAATCCTCTGACCCAACGATCGTTTCGCTGCGCCGCCTCCCCTCTGCTTGGGCAGTAGCGGCACAACTCGTTGAAGATGACTGGGTAGCAGGCTGCGGATCGTAGCAAGTGCATCACACAAACAAACCAGGAGGTAGAGTCATGCATTTTGATATCCCGAGTGGATACCATTCCAGGGGTGGTGGTACAGGGCCCTTTCTGTTCGTGTGGAACACCACGGACGGGCCGGGGACAGTCACACAGTATAAGTTTCAGGTCGGAACCCAATCGGGATCGTACAATAAGTACAACGGCGCATGGATAGTCGGCAATTTCCCTCCAGGTCAGTTGCAGGACAACAAAGTGACGATTAGCGTAACTGGTAGTCCGACGCTCTACGTGAGAACGCAATATGTGAAGAATGGCCAACTGTTCAGTACAACCCCCGTTCCCTTCACCTGCGGTACATAGGCGACGGACGTATCACCAAACGGAGTTCGAGCCATACGGGAGCTGAGTTAAACCGAGGGAGGCTTGACATGGCAACGACGCTGACAGCCGCAGTGGAGATTACGAGCCAAACAACGATACCCATTCAGGAGGACGTCATTATTGCTTGGAAGACTAACGGCGAAGAAATATTGGGATTCGATATCCGGATCGGCGCTACGGAAGGTGACTGGGATGTACTGAACTGTCATGTTGGTCCCATGGTGCAGCAGATAAGTCTGCCCGAATTGCCCAAGAATTTGACCAAGCTGTATTTAGAGTTTTCCTACACCATCCCTGCGGCAGCTATGCATCATGGGGTCGGCTATGAACACGTCCTGCTCAGCGAAAAGCCAATCCCGATCTGGCGGAAATAACTGACTCACCTAGGACGGAAAGGCTACCTCCACATGCAACTGACGGTGGTAGCCGGTCCTTCCACTTTTGCGGTAAGCGCAAGGGTGTCAGGAACCGTTTCCCGGTTTTCACTCAGTTCCTGACACCTTGTTCCACTAGAACCTATCTCACAATGGGTGTTCCGGTCAGAACTGGTCATGCCCGCGAAAGCGGGCATCCAGAATGACCTGAAAAGACTGGATTCCCGCCTGCGCGGGAATGACGACCACAGATCCCATCCCATCATGAATGGAATTTGAGATAGGTTCTATTCAGTCCCGCTTCTACCTGAATCCTTTTAGATTCACCGAGAATACTTTTAGGTTCCATGAACTTGTAAACAAGTCAATCTCTCCTCCCCTTCCCGGGCGACGCTCACTTCAATAGATTCACTCATATCCGGTCCATTTGGCCAGGTTGCGCGCCTTCTGAACCATCGTCCCTTCACGAGCCATCATCTTTACGTCCAAGGCCTGCGCATTGCATTTTCCTCAATTCACAGATCTGATCACGATGGGTTTCGGCGGAGAGTTCGGACAACCAGCTACCTCAGACGAGGTTTGAGGCAGCGATGGTTCATTTCAGAAATGTTGAGTTCAGGATGGACGTTCCGACAATGGCAACACGAGTGAGTTTCCAACAACTGGCTAAGCAGACGCGCCAGAGCCGTTCGACCCTATTCCCAAGGGGGATTGCGGCATTTTCACTAGCGCGCATTATTCAGGACGGTTCGTCGCGAAATGAGGATCTCGGGGACTGACACCCTTCCCCGCGTCTGCCTGCCCGCCGCATGGCTTCGGCAGGCGGGCGCGTGGCGTCTGTCCCCGTCCGAACCGGGACTGGCACCCGCTTTCGCTAGGCTACGGCGGGAGCCAGTCCCCAACCCTAGCAGGCTGTCGAAAGACTGTTTTGACCTCGAAAACACAGGCCGGGCAGGATCGCTATCGCAAGTCGGAAGCGCTCCCAGGATGTTCAAAAAGGCCTTCCGGCAAGGCCGCAGCGAGCGAAGTGGCGAATCGTACTCTCTGCCGTACGTTGAGCCTCTGAGCGACGCGAGAACACAGCCGGAGGGCTTTTTCAACATCCTGCTGGCCGAGCTCATGCAAGGCGGGGAATTCTTGATGACCACCATGCAAGATGGCAAACGGCCGCTGGCACTTTCGCGCTTCTTAAGAACGACTGCCCCACTCTGTGTCGCCCTTATCCCATCATGCAGTAACTCCGCGATATCGTCCTACGATCACCTGCCGACAGGCTGTGGATCATGACGGGACGAGCGGCCGGACAGACGGGACAACCTGGCCGATCTCTGCAGCCGGTCATCGGATGGGGAAGCCTCATGGGATCATTGTTGGTTGCCTCGATCTCTCATGCTCAGATCGCTCCGCCGATCTTCGATCCGAGCGGCCGGTCCGGCGAACCCCCGGCGCCGTTGAAGAAAGAATTCGAGCGTCCTGAGCCCCCTCGTCCTCCCAGTCCGGTCCTGCCACCTCCGCCGCTGCCGCCGGAGGAACCGGCCGAGCAGCGGTTGGGACAGATCAAGGTGTTCGTCAAAGACATCAGAGTGGTCGGGAGCACGGTTTTTACCGAGGCTCAGCTCGACGAAGTAACGGCGCCGTTCGAAAACCGCACGTTGACGACCGAAGCTCTCGAGCGGTTGCGTCTGGCTCTGACGGTCAAGTACATCAACGCCGGCTATATCACATCCGGCGCAATCATTCCCGACCAGGATGTCAAAGACGGGATCATTTCCGTGCAGGTCATCGAGGGCAAGCTGACTCGCATCGACGTGAGCGGCAACCGATTTTTCGCCGATTCCTACTTGCGCAATCGAGTCGAGAAGGGTGTCCGCACACCGGTCAGCATGGAACCGCTGCAGGAACAGTTGCAGCTCTTGCAGCAGGACCGGCGCATCGAGCGCATCAATGCGGAGCTGCGTCCGGGAGACGCGCCGGGAGAGAGCCGGCTGAATCTCAAAGTGACGGACCGCAATCCGTTCCATGCCTACATCGAAGGGAACAATTACCAGGTGCCCTTGGTGGGAGAGTTCCGCGGCTTGGGCACGGTGGTGTACGACAATGTGACCGGGCACGGCGACCCCTTCAGCTTGACGTTCGGCGGGTCTGCCGGGGCCTTTCCCATCATCGATACCTCCTACGCGATTCCGTTGAACCGCTATGACACGACCTTTTCGCCCTACTACCGGCGCACCGATTACACTCTGATCGAGCAACCGTTCAAGCCGTTGGATATTAAGACCAATACCGAAATCATCGGCCTGAGTCTTCGCCAACCAATCTACCGCACGGTGACGGACGAGGTGGCGTTGTCGATCATCGGCGAGCATCTCTTTACCCAGAGCTTCATTTTCTCCGACATCCCGTTCGATCTGTTCCCGGGATTTCAGAACGGCGCGGCCACTGTGTCCGCTCTGCGGTTCGCTCAAGACTGGACTCACCGCACGCCGGACACGGTGGTGGCGGCGCGCTCCCGCTTCAGCGTCGGCCTCAACGTCTTGGGCGCCACCATCAACGCGGACAAGAACCTGCCGGACGGCCAGTTTTTCTCCTGGCTGGGCCAGATGCAGGGCATCAAACAGTTCGGAGACAAGCTGTTCGGCATGCAGCTTCTCGGCCGCATGGACCTGCAGTTGTCGAATTCCCCCCTGTTTCCGCTTGAGCAGGTCTCGGTCGGCGGGCGCTACAGCGTGCGAGGCTATCGGGAGGTGACGCTGCTGAGAGACAACGCCTTCATCGCGTCGGTCGAGTCACGTTTTCCGCTCTGGCGTCGGGCCAGCGGCGAACCGATCTTCCAACTCGCGCCGTTCGCCGACGTGGGAAACGGCTGGAGTCTGGGCGCGAATAAGACGACCAGTGAAGCGATCGGAAACCCGAATACGCTGGCCAGCGTCGGCGCCGGGCTCCGCTGGAGCATCCTCCCTCATGATCGTGCAAACTATGAGGTCTACTGGGGTTACAAGCTCGTCCGTGACCCTCCGAATCGTGTCGGCAACACGCTGCAGGACTATGGGGTCCACATGGGGCTGGTGATTAATCTGTTCTAGGGACTGGCTCCCGCCATAGCCTGGCGAAGGCGGGTGCCTGTCCCTTTTATAGGCAGTGTAGAGTCCATATGAGACTGATGATTAGCTGTTTTAGGGATATTGGGGCTATGGGGGTAACTCAACACTCAGGACTTCGGACTCAGCACTCACGGCGACAGTCCCCTAAACGCTGACCGAATGGCACGACACTTGATTGTGAGAACAATGTGAACGCCCAAACTAGACAAGGCAGCCTCCATCAGGTCCGGTGGCCTGCGTCCGCGTTGCTCGCGTGCATGGTGCTGATTCCTTTCCTGCTCTTCGCCGCTACCGCGAACCAGGGGACGCCGGAATCCCTCATGCAACAGGGAGCGCAGGCCTATCAACGGGGCGCCTTCGAGGAAGCCCTGACCCATTGGCGGGCGGCGGCCACGCAGTATCATGAGGCAGGATCGGCCGATGGTGAAAGTCGCGCGCTGGTGTCCGCCGCGCAAGCCACCCAAGCCTTGGGACAAAGCACGCAGGCGATCCAATCTCTCGAGCTCGCTCTCGCCCTGGCGCAGCAGGGATCCGACCATGCCTGGCATGCGACGGTACTCGACCAGATCGGGCGGGCGTACCTCACAGCCCGGCAGCTGGATCCGGCCGCGCAGTATCTCGCTCAAGCCGAGGAAGTGGCGCGGCGGCAGCCGACCCCGGCGGTCTCCGCTGCCATCTTGAACGACCTTGGCGTGCTCTACGCCCTCAAACGGCAGGACACGCAGGCGCTGGAAGCCTTCACGGACTGTGTGGCTGTGGCTCGGGAGGCCGGGCTTCCGATGCTGGCCGTGAACAGTCGCGTGAATGCCGCCAGAATTTCCTTGCGGCTCGGCAAGTCTGACACTGCCAGACAGTGGGTTGACGAGGCGCTCAATCAACTCAAGGACCTGCCCGTTTCCCGGGACAAGGCCGTCGGCTTCATCAACATCGGTCTGGTCTACCAAACCCTGCTGCCGGCCCTCCCCGACATCCGCAAGCCGCTACTCCTCCGATCGGCCGGCGCGTTGCAGGAAGCCATCACCGTATCCGAACAGTTGAAGGACACGCGAACCCTCTCCTATGCCTTGGGCTACATGGGGCATCTGTACGAACTGGAGGCCAGGACCGACGATGCGCTGCCGCTGACCAGGCGGGCCGTCTTCGCGGCACAATCGGTGGATGCGCCGGAATCCCTTTACCGCTGGCAATGGCAACTGGCGAGGCTGCTGGCTTCGATGGATCAGATTGATGAAGCCCTTGCCGCCTATCGACAGGCAGCGACGACCCTGCAACCGATCCGGTTCGAAGTGAGCCAGGCGGCGGCCGAAGCCTCGCTGTCGAACCAGGAATCGATCAAGCCGTTGTTCTTCGAATTTGCCGATCTGCTTCTGCAACGGGCGTCACGGACGGAAGACCAGAAGATTGCGGAAGGCTACCTGCTCGCAGCCCGAGACGCCGTGGAGGCCTTCAAGGCTGCCGAGCTGCGGGATTATTTCAAGGACGGCTGCGTCGATGCGATCCGGTCCCGCATGACGACCTTCGACCGCCTCTCGCCCGATACCGCGGCCATCTACCCGATCCTGTTCGGCAAGCGGATCGAGCTGTTGGTCACGCTGCCCTCCGGATTCTACCGTACGGCCGTGCCGGTGGCGGTCGAGACCGTGACTCAAGAGGTGCGGGACTTCCGACGTCGCGTAGAGAAGCGGACGACCCGCGAGTACCTTCCTCATGCCCAGCAGTTGTACGACTGGCTGATCAGGCCGCTCGAGACACAGTTGAAGCAGGAACACATCACGACGTTGGTCATCGTGCCGGATGGACCCCTGCGGACGATTCCCATGGCCGCCCTCCACGACGGCGAATCCTTTTTGATTCAGAAATTCGCGCTCGCCATCACGCCTGGGATCACCATGACAGACCCGAAACCGCTGACCCGTGAGAAAGTCCGCTTCCTCGCGACCGGGTTGACCAAGAGCGTCCAAGGGTTTCCGGCCTTACCCTACGTCGCCGAGGAGGTAGATTCGATCCACAACCTCTATGGCGGGGATCAATTGCTTGACGAAGACTTTCGCGCTTCACGCCTGGAACAGGAATTGCGTGAAGGACGGTATGGCATCCTGCATATCGCCACACACGGGAAGTTTTCGACCGACGTCAACGATTCGTTCTTGCTGACGTTCGACGGTAAGTTGACCATGGCCAAACTGGACCAGATCATCGGGCTCTTTCGCTATCGAGAGGATCCACTTGAGTTGCTCGCGTTGAGCGCCTGCCAGACCGGCGTAGGCGATGATCGCGCGGCCTTGGGGTTGGCCGGCGTCGCGATCAAGGCCGGCGCCCGAAGCGCGCTCGCGACCCTGTGGTTCATCAACGACGAGGCCTCCTCGACGTTGATTTCTGAATTCTATCGTCAACTCCGCAATCCCTCGGTCAACAAGGCCGTGGCGATGCAGCGGGCACAGATCAAACTCCTGGGTGACCGCATCTATCAACATCCGGCATACTGGTCGCCCTTTCTCCTGTTGAACAACTGGCTGTAGAGCACATTCATGCCGTCTCTGTGTCGCCATTCCGCAACCACCACCCCGCCCGCCGCCACCGGTCTAGTTGGAGCTCGTCGCCAAGGGCTGACGGCGCTGCTGCTCGTCGGCTTGATCTGCCAGGCCGTGCCGGCCGTCTGGCCGGCCTCGGTCGATTCCGGCTCATCGAACGAGCCGCGTATCCTCTATGTGCCTCCGAAGAAATACATGCCGCGTGCCCGCCTCGGCGGAACGGATCGGGCAGCCGACAGCGCGGAACTGGTCGTCCAGCCGCTCGTGCCGGATCATGTCGGCTTTACGTCTCAGGAGACGCCGGTGCTCAACTGGTATCTGTCCAAACCGACGCCGCACGAAGTGCGGTTCACGTTGGTCGACGACAAATCGGTGAGGCCCATCTTCGAAGCGCCGATCCCGTCTCCAAAAGAGGCGGGCATCTTTTCCATCCGCACCAAGGACCTGGATCTGGTCCTGAAGCCGGGCGTACAGTATCGCTGGTACGTGTCGATCGTCCGGCAGGCTCCCTGGCCGGACATCGTGACCGGCGGCATTATCGAACGCTGCGAGCTCAGCGACTGCTTGATCGTCATGGATGCTCGCATGACCTGCTCCACGCAGTCCGTGGCGGAAAACGCGCGGGCGGGACTGTGGTACGACGCCATGGGCTGTCTCTGTGCCTTGATCGACGCGGATCCGGCCGACGCCTCGCTCAGAAAGCTTCGCGCGTCTTTGTTGACGCAGGTCGGCCTCCACGGCGTGGCCGCCTGGGACCTGCAGGCGCTTCCGTCGACCAGCCGGTAGCAGGAGGACTCTCTCTCATGAACATCGAGCCGCACACCTAATGTGAGGGCCGCCACCATGAACGCTACACATCACAATTGGTCTCCAAACGCCTCGACCGGTTCCTCGTCATTCCGCGCGCTGCTCTCCTCGCTCATGCTCCTCATGATCGGGTTGAGCGGCGCAACCGCTCAGACCGCCTTCTCCGAACAGCAAGCTGCCACAGTCAAACGAGTCTCGATCGACGAGATTCCCCTCTATCAGCTGCCGAAGAAATTCACGCCTCGCGCGCGCGTCGGCGGAGAGCTGCGCGGCACGGAGGGAACGGATCCGGAAGTCCAGGCACTCGTGCCCGATCATGTGGGATTCACGTCGAGCCAGGCCCCCGTCCTCAACTGGTTTCTGTCCAAGCCGACGCCTCACGAAATGCGGTTCACACTCATCGACAATCACTCGGTGAGACCGCTGTACGAAGCGCCGATCCCCACTCCGAAACAGCCGGGGATCTTTTCCATTTCGATCAAGGACCTGGGCCTCGTACTCGATCCGAATATCCAATACCGCTGGTACGTTTCGGTCGTGCGCGATCCTTCGTCTCCCTCCAAGGACATCGTCGGCGGCGGCGTCATTGAGCGTTGTGAAATGAGCGACTGTCTCATCGCGTTGGACGCCAAGATCATCACCTGCTCGGTGCACACGGTCAAGGAGAACGCACGTGCCGGCTTCTGGTACGATGCGATGGGATGTCTCTGCGCCTTGATCGATGCCGACCCGACCGACGCCTCGCTGAGGAGGTTGCGCGCCGGTCTCCTGAAACAGGTCGGCCTCAACGGCGTCGCTGAATGGGATCTACGATCGATCCAAGCTCAACAACGATAGCCATATCCTCTCGTCCGGCGGATTGTGCTCGGTCGATTTCCTGATCTGAAGTTGCCCATGTCGCCTCGGCTGACTCCCCGCCGTTTGCCGGCTCTCGATGATCGCCGATCCATTTGGATTCAGCTGAGAATCCTTTTCGATTCACAAGCCAAACGACACGGTCGCGCCTTCAGAGGCATGTCGGTAGAAAAACCATCGGATTCTTTCGCATTCGTCTTGCTCCGGGCACGAGCCGGTGATGGCACAGGGATTGCTGACCATCTCCGCAGTAAGTCTGTCAGGCCACCAGGCCCTCCGAGCCCTTGAAGACGAGCCATTGAAGAAAGGATCCACGCGATGACACAGGATCTTGTCGTTGGAGCGTTGCTGACCGGACTGGTTGGGCTGATCTGGGCCATGGCCGTTGTCGTGCTGTGGGGCGAGGAACCCGATCATGCGACCTCGGCCCCGGAGGTGACGCCCCAGCGGGATGACATCGACAAGACCAGCTCCACGCGCCGAACCATCGCAGCATGAACGGCCTGCCTTATCCGCACAGTCCTGCTCAGGAACCGCCGCGACTCCTCGCTGATGAGCGGCCGTTGCGAGTGGACGGAGTCTCGTTACGTCCCACCGCAGGAAGGCAGCGCAAGCAACGTGTCACAATCACTCTGTCCCTGGAGCTGCTCGAACGGTTACGCAATGCGGTGTACTGGACCGGTCACGGCACGTTGGCTCGTCTCATCACCGAAGCGCTCGACGACTCCGTCTCGCAGATGGAAGAGAGTAACGGCGGCGCATTTCCCCAGCGACTGGCCCCGTTGAAACGGGGGCGCCCCCGCATCCCCATCCGACCGGCCGGCCGACCGGCCGGCTCCGCCGTGAATGACGCGACCTAGGCCGGCGGCGTCCTCCCGCGCCGCACATCTTGCTTCCACCCTCACGCACGTTCGACAATCGCGCGCAAGCACAAGACTTGCTTTTCTCTTCTGTGGCACAACGGATTTCACCACAGAGGATCGATCACTGCGCCTCCTTCAGAAATACGGCCCGCACGGTCCGATACGGTGAGAATGACATGGAACAGACGAGCCCCTATCGGATCCTTGTCGTCGAAGACAACCCCGATATCGTGATCGGCTTGCAGGACCTGCTCCAGCACGACGGCTACGACGTCACCGTGGCCGATTGTTGTGCGGCGGCCCTTGCCCAAGTCCGCGAACAGCGCTTCAATGCCGTCCTTCTGGACCTCGGGCTGCCGGACGGAGATGGGTCCGACGTGCTCAAGGAGATGCAGCGTCTGGACGCGTCCGTGCCGGTCATCATCCTCACGGCTCACATCGCCCAGGAACGCACCGTCGGTTCGCTGATCGAGGGGGCGTTCACCTACCTCACCAAACCGTACAACCATGAGGAACTCCGCCAGACGCTGCGTCGCGCAATCGGGGTCAAGGAACTCTCGGTGAAGATGCACCGGGTGGAACATCTCCTCAGCGAAAGCGAGGACCGGTTCCGCTCGCTGGTGGAGTCCGCCTCCGACGCCATCATATTGGCAGACGGACGAGGGACGATTGTGTCGTGGAACCGCGCCGCTTCCGTCCTGTTCGGGCATGCGCCGGAGGAGGCGGTCGGGCAGCCGTTGACCATGCTGATGCCGTCCCGTTACCGGCAGGCCCACCAACTGGGCCTGGCCCGCATGGAGGCGACGGGACAAAGCCGGGTCATCGGTTCCATCATCGAGTTGTACGGGCTCAGGAAGGACGGCACCGAATTTCCCATCGAACTGTCCCTGGCGACATGGCAGACGCACGGCGGCAACTACTACAGCGGCATTATCCGCGATATCTCAGCCCGTAAACGGATCGAACAGGCGCTCGATCAGCTGCGACACCGGCAGACGCTGATTCTGACGCATGCCGGAGAAGGCATCTACGGCCTCGATCTCGACGGACGCACGACCTTTGTCAATCGCAGCGCCGCCGCCATGCTGGGCTATCGGGTCGAGGAATTGGTCGGGCAGCCCATGCATCGCATCATGCATCACACAAAACCGGACGGCGTTCCGTACCCGGTGGAACAGTGCCCGATCCACGCCGCAATGAGGGACGGGAAAATCCGTCGCGTCGTTGATGAAGTCTTCTGGAAAAAGGACGGCACCGCGCTGCCTGTAGAATATGTGAGCACGCCCCTCAAGGAGGAGAATGACGTAATCGGATCCGTCATCGTCTTCCAGGACATCACGGAGCGGATGACCGCACAGCGGGCGCTTCGAGAGAGCGAAGAGCGGCTCGAATTGGTGATTCGCGGCTCCAGCGATGGGTTCTGGGACGGGCAACCGGCCCCCGGACAACATTGGACCTCTCCTCAGACCCACATCTGGTACTCAGCCCGCTTCAAAGAAATGCTGGGCTACGCCGACCAAGACTTTCCCGACATCCTGGACAGTTGGGCGAGCAAGCTTCATCCGGAGGACCGCGGCCGCGTCTTTGCCGCCCTCGCCGCGCACATCGACCGGCGCGTGCCATACGACATCGAATACCGGCTGCAGACGAAACACGACGGCTACCATTGGTTTCGCGCCCGAGGCCAGGCCCTGTGGGACGAGAGCGGAACCGTGGTGCGCATGGCGGGGTCCCTCCAGTCCATCATGGATCGCCGGCGAACAGAAGAGACCATCCGCCGCAATGAACAATTGCTGCGAAGCGTGGCCGACAACACCACTGCGGTGATCTATATCAAGGATCCAGCCGGCCGGTATCTCCTGATCAATCGCCGGTTCGAGCAGATTTTCAACCTGACCACGGAACAGATCATCGGGCGAAGCGACCACGAGATCTTCCCGCGCGACGTCGCCGACGCCTTCCGCAAGAACGACCTCGAAGTGCTCAACCGGAACACCACGATCGAGTATGAAGAAATCGCCCCCCATATCGACGGCCCCCGCACCTACATTTCCATCAAGCTGCCGCTTCACGACCAGGGGGGCATTCCCTACGCTATGTGCGGCATCTCGACCGACATTACCGACCGCAAGCGGATGGAAGAGACCCTGAAAGGCCAGGATGTCCTGCTGCGGCTCGCCCTGCAGGCCATCGACATCGGTGTCTGGAACTGGGATCTGGTGACCGGGCGGATCTGCTGGTCGCCGCACATCAACCGTTTTTTCAACGGCGTAACCGAAGCCACCATGCTCACGACGCGCGACTGGCTGGCGCTGGTCTTTTCGGAGGATCGAGCGGCGTTCGCCACCGCGCTCTCCGCAGTCACGGACCAACAGCGCGACGACCTCGTGCTGGAACATCGCATCAGGAAACAGCATGGCGGCACCCAGCGCATCGTCTGGACCGGCCGGATCGTCCGGGATCAAGACCGGAGACCGATCCATGTGCTGGGTACGATGGGTGGCATCGCCGACACGGAGGGGCAGGAGAACAAATCGAATCCGGGATCGACAGCACGATAGCGACAGCCGTCGCATAAAGGGTCAGCCATCGATGAGATCGCAGGATGCCAACATCGAACGCGTCGCTCCGCCTCCCGCCCGTTCCGGCATCCGAGCCGTCCGGTCGGTCTTCATCCGCGCGGGACTGCTTCTCACACTCATCGCTCCGGTCTGGTCGATCCGGCCCGCCGACGCGCAGGCGCCGGACATCGCCATCCTGAAATCCTCCAGCATCGCCGCCTACGACCAGGCTATCGAGGGATTCAAAGCCACCGCCCCGTCCAATGCCGTCTACGTGGAATTCGATCTGCAGGGAGATCTTGACCTGGGACGGAAGCTCGCGCGCAAAATCCGCGCATCCGAGGCCTCCCTGGTCGTGGCCGTCGGACTGAAGGCCGCTCAGGCGGCCAAGATGGAAATTCTCGATACGCCGATCGTCTATATGATGGTACTGGATCCCCAGCGCCACAATCTGGTCTCCCCGAACCTCACGGGCACCCTGCTGGAGATCCCCGTTGAACGCCAATTGAAACTCATCCGAACCTTCCTGCCCGGCAGGCGGAAATTCGGCACGCTCTACGATCCGCGCAAGAGCACCGGCAAAATTCGGGAGGCCGAACAGCAGGCCGCCGCCCTCTCCGTCGAACTCAAGAGCCTGCCGGTCGAAAGCGAAAGGGACGTGCCGCAACAACTGCGCACGCTGTTGACCTTCAATGAGACCCTGTGGCTGATGCCGGACTCGACCGTCCTGACGAACGAGTCGATCGGCTTCATCCTTGAATCGGCCCAGGCGCGGGGCATCCCGGTGATCGGATTCTCACCCGAGCTGACCAGGCTCGGCGCCCTGCTGAGTTTCTCGGTGACCTACGGAGAAGTGGGGCGCGAGACAGGCCTACTCGCGAGACGGATCCTGGACGGCGACAAACGGCTCCCCCTGAAGCCGATCCCCATCGAGCGGCTCAAGATTACCGTGAACATGAAGATCGCCCGATTCCTCGGGATTGAATTTCCCCGGGATGTCAGTCACCTTATAGACGAAGCCTATTGAGGACCCATGCGATGAGCACGCCTCAATCGCCACAGGCCGCCGGAACTTCGGTCCAGCCGTCCGCCTCCAGATTCGTCAGCCTACGCACCAAATTTGTCGCCTTCTTCAGCCTGATTCTGATCGTCGCCTGTTCGACGCTGACCTGGTACTTCATCGAAACCAGACGGGCGGCGATGATCCAAGACCTCCAGCAGCTCGGCACCATTCTCCTCACCAGCGTGGTGAACAACGGACAATTCCGCTACGGCGGCTTGATCGCGGAAGATCGCGCGACGCTCCGGCAATTCACCGAAAGCCTCATGGCGGTCGAGGACGTCGTCTACGTCGTCATCCGCGGGGCGGATCATATGATCCTGGCCCAGCAAAACAAGCTGGTGAAAGAATCATCCGGCAGTCTCACCTTTTCGCAGGAGCGCCGGTTGTACCCGGACGAGCAGCTCGCGCTGGAGGTCGCACAAACACCCATCACGGTTCCCCGTATGACTCCCGTGTCGTTGTCCAAGGAGCACATGACCCTCCTCCCCTCTTCAGCCGAGGAGGAACGGTCCTGGCTCCTTTCCCCCTTCGAGCAGCATCTCTACGACTTCGCCCTGCCGGTGTTCCGCCGGCCGGTCTCCGATCCGTCCTTGTCGCCTCTGCCGCACCAATTCGAGGAGACTCAGTCCCGCGGCAAAGACCGGGCCAAACCCGCCTATCTCGGCATGGTGCAGATCGGCGTGAGCGACGCCCAAGTTCGGACCGCCGTAGCCGGCATGGTCAGGAACGTCCTGCTCCTGACCGCGGCATTGATCGGAGGCGGCATTCTTGGGGCTCACCTCCTGGCCCGGCGCGTGACGACTCCGCTGAGAAGTCTGGCCGGAGTCGCCCGCCAGCTCACGGAGGGTCGCTCCCCCTCGACGCTCGTCCCCTCGACCAACGACGAGGTCGGTCAATTGACACAGACGTTCAACTTGATGACGCGGGCGCTCTACGAACGCAATCTCGCGATCACCGCGAACATGGACACGATTCGGCGTCAGATCAGCCAGCTGACGACCGTGCACCAGACCAGCGCGGCGATCGCCAGCACGCTGGAGATGCACGCGTTACTGGATACCGTGCTGCAGCTGCTCATCTCGAACCTCAAGTTCTCCAGAATGGTCCTGATGCTCCGGCACGAAGACCGCGACACGGCCTATGTTGCGCAGGTAGCCGGCGTGACGGACGAAATCGCCGAAGCGGCCAGATACCTCACGGTGCCGATCAGGGAAGACGGGACGTTGATGGCCGAGCTGATGCTGCATGCCAAACCGGTGCTCGTCCACGATATCGCGACGGTGCGCGAGCGCATGCATCCGTCGATCCTGGAACTCGCCAACCGGGTCGATGTCACCTCCTTCGCCCTCGTGCCGCTCCAGAGCCACAACCAGACGCTCGGATTTCTCGGCGGAGACCGCGGCTCTCAACCCTGCTCCCAGGAAGACCTCGAGATCCTCCTGACGATCGCCGGCCATGTGGCCTCCGCCATCGACAACGCGAGAACCTATGCGCACCTGGCGCAGCTGACTCAGCATCTGGAATACCGGATCGAAGCCCGCACGAAAGAACTCTCCGCCGCCAACCGGCTCCTCCAGGAGCACGACCATCGCCGGTCGGTGTTCTTCTCGGTCGCCTCGCACGAATTGCGGACTCCCATGACGGCCATCCGCAGTTTCGCCGACAACATGCTCGACGGCGTCACGGGTCCCCTGACGGATCGACAAACGACCTACTTGAACCGCATCGGCCACAATCTCGACCGGTTGACCCGCATCATCAATCAGTTGCTGAACTGGTCGCGACTCGACCTGAACCGGGAAGTGCTGAACATGGAGCCTCTCTGCGTGCGAGAGATCGCCGATCTGGTGGTCGAGAGTCTCCGGACCGTCGCAGCGGAAAAGGCGATTACGATGGGCCTGACGTTCACCGAGAACTTGCCGAAGGTGCAGGGGGACCGGGACAAGGTCGAACAGATCTTCTGGAATCTGATCGGGAACGCAATCAAATTCACGCCGCGCGACGGGACGGTGACCGTGAGCATCACGCAGGCGGATCGCGGAGACGTTCGGATCTGTGTCGCCGACACCGGTTGCGGCATCGAGCCGGAGCATCTCCAACGGGTATTCGAGGAATTTTCACGCGTGCCGTCGTCCATCCCCTCCTCCCAGGGAGCGCAATTGGGGCTGTTCATCACCAAGAATCTCGTGGCGATGCACGGCGGCACCATCTGGGTGGAAAGCACACCGGGCCTCGGCACGCGCTTTTACATCGCCTTGCCGGCCATGGCTCCTGAACCGCAGCCTCCTGAGGCGTAGGTTCCTAATTACGGGTCGAACGGCGAAAAGGATGGCGACAAGTGAACCGTCTCACGCAGCACTCTATTCAGAGAGGTAATCATGCGCGCACGCATTCTCGTCGTGGATGACGATCAGGATATTCTTCTCGGCCTGGAGAATCGTCTCACCTGGATGGGGCACGAGCCGCTGACCGCCGACAAGGGCGACGAAGGCCTGCGCGTGATTCAGCGCGACGAGCCGGATCTGGTCCTGCTCGACATCCAGCTGCCGGGACTCTCAGGATTCGACATCCTCCAGCAGTTGCGGGAGAAGACGGACAAGGACCGGGCGGGCATTGATCCTGCGACGGTCGGAATGGGGCCGACCGACCCCCCCATCATCATGCTCACCGCGTTCGGAACGATCGAGCTGGCTGTGCAGGCCATGCAACTGGGTGCCGTCGACTTCGTGACGAAACCCTTCACGGGTGAGCATCTGACCGTGGTGATCAACAAGGCCTTGGCCGCCATCTCACTGCGGCGGCAGCTCCGCCAGCTCAAGCGGGAAGTGGAGGACACGCACGGCTCGCTCGTCGGGGAGAACAGCGCGCTGCAGGCTCAACTGAAGGTAGCCAAGCAGGCGGCTCCCTCCAATGTGACCATCTTGGTCCTGGGAGAGACGGGGACGGGGAAGGAAGTGGTGGCCCGCGCCATTCACGCCTGGAGTCCGCGCAAGGACAAGCCCTTCATTGCCGTCAACTGCGCGGCCATTCCAAAAGATCTGCTGGAGAACGAGCTGTTCGGTCACGAAAAGGGCGCGTTTACCGGGGCGGTGAAGCGCGAGCCCGGCAAGATCGAGGTGGCGGAAGGCGGGACCCTCTTCCTCGACGAGATCGGCGACATGTCGTTGTCCATGCAGAGTCATCTGCTGCGCGTCCTGCAGGACCAGACGTTCTACCGGGTCGGCGGCACCCAGTCGGTCAAGACCGACGTCCGGTTCCTCGCCGCGACGAACAAGGACCTCAGGCAGGCGATCAAGCAGGGCACGTTCCGCGAAGATCTCTTCTACCGGCTCGAAGTGATCAGCGTGAGCCTGCCGCCGCTGCGCGAACGCATGGACGACCTGCCGGCCCTGGCGCGCTATTTTCTCGCCCGTGCCTCCGGACGGCTCGGCATCCAGAAACGCGCCTCGTTGAGCGACGCGGCGCTCCGCCTCTTGAGCGAATACCGCTGGCCGGGCAACATCCGGGAGTTGGAGAATGTGCTGACGCGGGCCTATATTCTCTCGCCGGGAGAACGGATTGAGCCCGAGCATCTGCACCTGTCGACCCCGGAACCTTCCACCTCGCCGGAAGGCGCGCCGATGCCGACCTCTCGCCATTATCACGATATGACCGAAGCCTACAGCCGGCGGGTGATCGAGGAAGCGCTGAAACGGAACGACTGGAACCAGACAAGGGCCTCGGCGGAGTTGGGCCTGCAGCGCACCTACTTTACGAAACTGCTCCGTCAGAAACAGATCCACGGCAGACCGCCGAAGCAAGAATCGAATTGACCGATGTCGGCGCGCTGCACCGGACCCGAGCCCTGCGCTCCTACCGCATCGGCATCATCTCCGTGTGGTATTCCATGCCGTCCGTGCCCACCCCTTCGGCCTTGAGCATCCGTTTTCCGTCTGCCTCGAAGAGCCCGGCGTTGATCGTGCCGCGCTCCGAGCGGAACGTCAGTTTCCCGTCCTTCAGCGTGAAGGCGCCTTCTCCGCTCAAGATTCCGATCGTCCGGACGCTGGTAAAGCGGAATCGCCCGTCCGGTTCGATGATGAGGGCCACCAAGTCGTTGCGCTTGTTCTGCGGCACCCGACGGAGTATGCCCTCCCATTTCCCGGCCACGCCGGACATATCCGTGATTTGCACCGGCATCCACGCCGTCGGTTGAGCGGGTTGCGGCGTCTCACATCCCAACGACAGTGAGAGCCAGAGAAGCACCGGCATCGCGAGCGGCCACCGGACGAATCGCTGCATGAATGTCTCCTTGTCCGTCATTGCACCTTCTCTGCTTGTGTGGATCGTCTGCGACCACTCCTACTCCTTGATCGCGGGAAGCGCTTTCGCGAGTTGCGCATCGACATACAGTTGCAGGCGGCGTTCCAGTTGCAGCCACCGCACGACCGTCTTCGCCGGCATCGATTTCTCCAGCGTGCTGAAGCATTTCCTGCGGAGATCGAGGGTTTCCTGATCGACACGGAAGACGTTCTCGGCCAATTGTTTGGCCTGTTCATCGGTCATCGTCTCATGGTGGCTCATATAGTCTTTCAAGAGCGCGATCTTCTTGTCGAGGATCCCCGCCAGCTCGACCTCGTACTGGCGATAGGCCGGCCAGAAGACTGCCGCTTCCTTGTCCGTGAACTTGATCTGTTCGGCGATGAGGCTCGCCTTCTTGGTTCGGATGTCCGAGCGCAGCAGTTCATAATCGGACGGCGACATATTCGGGTCCTCGGCTCGCCCATGCACAGGCGCGACCATTTGACCGGCGACCGCCGTGGTGACTACCAGGGTGATGATCGCTGCGCGGCCTACTCGTCTCATGTACTCCTCCTTGGTGTAGTTGGGTCGAACGCGTCCTTGACCAGGCGAAACCCCAGATGCGACGTACCGGTGTCCGGCTCGCCCTTCCCACGGCCCCCGGGCCTGTACCGCGCACAGTACTGATCGGTGCAGAGATAGGAGCCGCCTTTGTGGACCTTTTTCTGCACGCCCGGCTCGCTGGGATCGAAACTGTTCCGAGGACCTTGAGGGTTGCGCGGCACCCCGCCGGCCTCGGCAAGCGTATGAAAGTAGTCATGGCGGTACCAATCGCTCGTCCATTCCCAGACGTTGCCGGCCATGTCGTAGAGGCCGAAGCCGTTCGGCGGGAAGGAGCCGACGGGCGCCGTGGTGATGAAGCCGTCATGCGCGCTGTTATGATCCGGGAAGTGCCCTTGGAACGAGTTCGCCATCATCTTCCCGTCCGGCTCGAACTCATCGCCCCACGTGTAGGATTTCTTGACCAGACCGCCGCGCGCGGCATACTCCCATTCCGCTTCGGTCGGTAGACGCTTCCCGGCCCAGGCGGCAAACGCCGTCGCATCCTCGTAGGCCACGTGCACGACCGGATGATTCATCTTGTCGGCGATGGTGCTCTCCTTCCCCTGAGGATGGCGCCAGCTTGCGCCGGTGACATAACTCCACCATCTGAAATAATTGTCCAGCGGGACCGGACCGGGCGGGGCGGTAAAGACCACGGACCCCGCCACCAGATTCTCCGGCGGTGCGCCCGGATAGTCGTCCGCGCTCGGCACCCGCTCGGCCAGGGTCACATATCCGGTGGCCTTCACAAATCGCTCGAACGCTTCGTTGGTGACCTCCGTCCGATCCATGAAGAATCCATCCACCTCGACCTGATGCACCGGGCGGGCGTCTCGAAACATCGGCTCGTCGCTCCCCATCCAGAAGGTACCGCCGGGAATCCACACCATGCCGTCCGGAGCGGTAGCGGGCGGCCGTCCTTCCAACCAGACATACCCCGCCCCTATTGCCGCCCCCGCCAAAGCGACTGCGGCCAAGGCTGGCCACAGGAATGATCTTCGCCTCTGCTTCGCTCTCCCAGTCATGCGCTCTCCGTCCTCAGCCCGACACCACAGGGTCTGAAGCCTATCATGCCGCCTCCTTGAGCGGCTACCTGCACCACCTCGATCACCGCGCTGCTTAGGGATCGGCTCCGTCGTCCACGACGGTGCCTGTCCCGGTGCGGACGCCGATTCGGACGGGCAACGCTCGGTTCGGACGAGGACAGACCGCACCCGCCCGTCTGTCGAAGCCATGCGGCGGGCAGGCAGACGCGGGGGAGGCTGTCAGTCCCCGGTTCAAAACTGCGCGGCGATGCCGATCCCCACATTGGTATTCTTGATCGATTCCGGCTCGAAACTCTGTTTGCGATTCGACCGCTGAAAGCCCGCCATGGCCCGCAACGACTCGGTGACTTGATGGATGAGCATGACTTCTCCCTGAATGACGTCTTCATGGGCGCCGTTTCGGATGTCTCCGACGATCCCGCTCGTCCAATCGTTCCGCTCATAGTGAAACGCCGCAGAGAGCGTAAGCCGCTTGATCAGCTCGACGTCCACGTCGGCGCTGACGTAGTTGTTGATGTAGGACACGTCATCCCGCAGCTGCGGCTCGTTCCTCCCCTGGGCCAGACCTCGCTCATAGTGATAACTGAGCCCCAGCTTCACCCGTTCGGACACCCGCCACTCCACATGCGGGCCGATCGTCCAGAAGTTCGTGTCTCGCTGCGCGAACGAATCGTTGTAGCGCCGGATCCCGACTCTGGTCAACAGCCGCACTTCGACATCCTTCGTCAGACGCTGCTCGATCCTCGCGCTGCCGATTTGACTGGTCACCACCTCGTCCACAAGCCCCACGCCGCCGGGCCGGCGATCTTCGTTTTCACCGAGGAAGAGGTTCGGGGCGTAGTAGTATCTGAGAAGCAGGCGCGTGTCGGACGAGAAGGCCTGAACGGCGTCAATCTTTAGCGTGCCGTGATTGTATCGTGGGTTATCCGCATAGATGAATCCCTGTCCCCGGATGCTCAAGTGGGTGGTTCCCCATCGGCTGTCCATGGACGTCCGAGCGATCCCATCCGGCTCGAAGACGACATCCGATCCTTGGTTGGTCAAGATGGAATCGAGCGCGGGCTGGGTCGGATCTTCATCCCTGGTCAGGCGGCGCGTCGCCGAGAAAATCCCGACGTCGTCGGTATAAAAGAGCAAGGCCCGCCCTTCAACGTGGGTTTCGGCCAGTACCGCAGTCGCCTGCGCCGACAGGGAAACCGCCACCCCCACCCATCGCACACCGGTCAAGCGCCCCCTGCTCCTCCTCGACATGGTTGCGGCGGCTCCGGCTCATTTGCCGAACGGAAACACCTGTTTCCAGTCGCGCGTCATATCGACGACCGACCAGCCCTTCGCCGTCGCTTCGTCGAGCGCTTTGTCCAGCTTGCCGATATGGGTCCCACGGTCGTAGGCCCATTCACGCTCGGCATCCGTGTGGTGGACCAGGCCCATGAATCGCGCGCCGGAACCGGCTGCCGTCCACTGCAACATCTGGAGATCGCCGTCGGAATTGCCGAACGCCAATATGGGCCGCCGGCCGATGAATTTCTGAATGCCGACCGGCTTGCCCTCCTTGTCGTCGACGAAGTCCACGGCCGGCAACTTCAACAACACCGGCTTGCCGTTCCGAAATTCAAACTTCTCCTTCCCCACGCTTCCGACGACCTGTTCAGGAGGAATCCCGTAGACTTTCTCGACCCAAGCCCGCATGAATTCGACGCCGCCGCCGGACACGATGAACGTCTTGAATCCGTTTGCGCGGAGGTAGCCGAGCAGTTCGATCATCGGCTGGTAGACCACTTCGTGGTACGGCCGCTGGAACCGCGGGTGCTTGGCCGACGCCAGCCATTCCTTGACCGTCGCTTCGAATTCGTCCGTCGTCATCCCCGCATGCGACACGGCCATGACATCCAAGATCGCCCGCTCTCCTCCGGCGGCGAAGGTCTTCTTGTCGCCTTCCAGCAATCCCTTGAACGGCTGTTTGTCCTTCCACTCCGGGTGCGTGGGCGCAAGGGCCTTGACTCGGTCCAAGGCAAACTGGACTTGGAAATAGATGGGCTGCTCGGCCCAGAGGGTGCCGTCGTTGTCGAACACCGCAATGCGCTCGGCCGGCGCCACAAATTCCGGACTTCCTTCTGTCGTGACCCGTGTGACAAAGTCGATCAGCGCCTTCTTTACCGGACCCTCATTCCATGACGCCAGCCGGTCCGTCTCGGCCGCGGCCGATCCGGCCGCAACGAACAGGGTCAAGATGATCATCGTCGCTCGAACCATCGTCGGGCCTCCGCCTGTCTCTACCGCATTTTCTTCCGGATCGACATGTACTGTTCCTCGGGAAGCAGCAACCAGTTCGTCACGGCCTTGACCCCATCGACCCCCGCTGCGGCCTTTTCGGCATGACGGCGTTCCGGCTCTCCCGAGACGACTCCTAGGAGGACGACCCGCCCGTCCAAGACCTCGACATGCACCCGACTCTTCACGACGCCCGGTTCCAGCGCGATGGCCGACACGACCTGGGCCTTCAGCGAGACATCCGAGGCCTTGTCCGACACGGTGTTGCCCTCGGCGCTCGGCGCCGTCACCGGCAAGTAGCCCTCCACAGATCGCAGACCTTGAACATGCCGGGCCGTCTTCAATACCGCTGCAGCTTGCTCCGGACTGTCCACATGACCGACCAGATAGCCTCGCTCCATGAAGACAAAGATCGACAAAGTCAGGCCGGACAGTCCCTGCTCCGCCACCAGCGCCTCATGGATGTGGAGCTTATGCGCATCGTCATGCGCGATCGTCCTAGGACTCAGCTCGCTCTGCGCCGCTTCGAGCATGGCCTTGTACTTGCCGCCGCCGCAGCCAGGCAGGGAGACAACAGCCACGACCAGGCCGAACGAGCAGAGCCACTGCACGTCACATTTCATCCATCACCGCATGGTTGTCCTCTGTCCCGTTCGGGTCGCATGAGGATCAACAGCCTGCCGCCGAACAGGATGTTCCGCAAGTGGGGCACGCGTTTGGTCATGGCGTCACGGACAAGCATCGGCATCTCCAGGCTTCGACAGGCTGAACCGTCACGTTCCTCTCGGGCCGCATGTCAATTCAGGTCGCTATCCTTCCAATATTTTGTCCCGTACAGCATCGCCTGCCCCATCACCCCGTTCTTGGTCATTTGGTACACTTCCACTCCCTGGAACAATTGGACATTCTCTTCTCCGGCCGTTGCGAGCTTCTCCTCGTGACGCATCGCCATCCCCTGGTCTCCCGATTGGGCCTCCGCGCCGGCCTTTCCGGTGAACTCGATCCCCGTATCGACGAACTTTTGAAAGGCGTCCTTGTCATGGAAGATCATCACGGCCCTGAAGTCCGAGACTCCCAATCCGACACCACCCCCTACTTCGAGCATCTTCATAAAGATTTCCTTCTTGGTGGCGTTGTCCACCGCCACGCCGTATCCGTTACCGCTGCCGACCATGAAGATCTTGACATTCATGTTGCTGAAGACTGCGTAGCCGGCCGCCTTTTCCAGCCTAGCCTGGACGCCCGGTTTCTCCTTGTACAGATCCGCAAGCGTCTGGCGCTGCATGTCGCGGATGTTCGCCCGTTTCTCTTCCGCGCTATCCCCCTTCGCGCCGAAAAATCCTGTGAGCGCGACGAAAGAGGTAACGGCGCAAACCGATACTATCGCGGCCCTGGCCCATTGTGGCATCATCATATTGCCCTCCCCTTTTCGATCGACCGTCCGCAACGCTGCTCGGTCGGAAAGACTTGTTTCCTATCACTTTGCATATCCACTCCGGTCACCTGCTCCTCCAGTCGGCGTCGAATGGAGCGCATGGTGAGAATTGTAAACTTCTGCTTAAGATTTCTCATCCTGACCAGAGACGGGCGGGAGGTCAGCTTGCCATCAGCAGCACTGCCGTTGGTCATTCCCGCGGAAGCGGGAATCCAGCCACGGACTTCTCCCCAGCATATTGTCTGGATCGAGGACTGGATGCCCACTTTCGCGGACATGAAGCAACGGGTAGTTGACCCTCTGCTCAAATTTGTGAAACTTCTCTCGAATAGATTCCCCCGCCTTTACAGGCGGGGTTCTCTCAGAATTCAAGCTGCGCTTGTCCCGCGTCTTCCTTCCCTTGGCGGGCGACATACCGCCTGATAATCTCTTCTGTAATCCCGACCGTGGACACAAAGTACCCGGTTGACCAGATGCCGCCGCGATCCCAATACACCTTATCCAAAAACCGAAATTTCTCTCGCAGCCTCCGGCTTGTGTTCTTCTTGATCGTCTCCACGGCAAAACTCACGCTGTACCTCGGTGGGATCACCATGTGCACATGCATATGATCCTTGTCGATTCCTATCTCCGTGAAGTGCCAGTCAGGATAATACTTCTGGACTTCCCGTAGCTTCATCCGCAAATACGCCGCCACGCCCTCGACAAGGATCTTGCGGCGGTATCTGGTCACCCACACAATGTGGTACTGCGTTTTGTAGACCGTGTGCGCCGCTGTGTGCAGTTTCACGCATCCCAGTCTACCGGAAGACGCGGGACCCTGCTCACACCCCCGCCTTTACAGGCGGGGACCTCCCGCTGGATTAGAACTTAAACCCAATGTCGAGCTTGAACGTCGTAAAGCCTGGAATTCCTGTATTGGATATATCGATCCACTGTTGCCTCACCCCACCGCGGATCAAGAGATACCTATTGATGTCCCAACGCAACCCACCCCCCAGACCATAGGTCATAAAGGTACCGGATTTTGTAGGTTGCGCGGTGCCGCAAATATAGCCGAACCACGGATCCCAGTAGCATCCGGAGACCGGCGGACCATCGGCGATATCCGTGTTGATGTATGTGCCGGCCAGACTCCCTTCGACGTAGGGAGTCAGGGGACGGGCGAGCAGGTTGTAGGTAAGGACGGCGCCGAAAGTGTTCATCTGCAGGCTGCCGCTGATGTTACGAGCGGGGCCGGAATTCCCGGGAGCCGGTTGCACGACCGCCTGATAGTCCGGCTGGGTCCAGGAAAAGTAGCCGGCCAGGTTGAGGTGTTCGGTGAAGTTATAGCCGATCTGCAATCCAAATCCCCACGTATCGTTGACCTTCGCGGTAGTGCCTCCGTCGAACCCCAGATTCTTGGCCAATGTGTATTGTGGGGAGAGGAGGACCTCCCACCGTCCTTTACGGATCGGCTCGTCTCGCACAAGCTCGCCGGCAAACGTGAAAGGAAGCGGGCAGATCACGCCCATGGACGCGAGGACCACAAGCCCGGCGATGGGACGAATGCTTCTCGTAGCCTTTACTCCAGGTTGTCCGATAATCCTTCAGCTTGCCCCTATTCGACTACTCGATTTCTGAGCGCAACCACACAGGCACCGGCGCACACTGATACGATCACGGCCCTGGCCCATCGTGGCATCATCAGATTGTCCCCCTCTCGTTTTGTCGTTGCTGTCACTGGTCGAACGGGAAGATGCGCTTCCAATCCTTTTTCATATCCACGACCGTCCAGCCCTTCGCATTCGCCTCGTCCAGGGCCTTGTCCAGTTTGCCGACATGGGACGCGCGGTCATAGGCCCACTCGCGCTCCGCATTCGTATGATGGACCAGTCCCATGAATCGGGCGCTGGACCCGGCGGCCGTCCACTGCAACATCTGATGATCCCCGTCTGAATTGCCGAACGCGAACACCGGTCGCCGGCCGATGAATTTCTGAATGCCGACCGGCTTCCCCTCCTTGTCGTCGATAAAATCCACGGCAGGCAGCTTCAACAGCACCGGCTTGCCGTTGCGCATCTCGAACTTCTGCTTTCCTGTACTGCCCACGACCTGCTCAGGGGCGATACCATACACCCTTTCAACCCAGGCACGCATGAATTCCACGCCGCCGCCGGACGCGATGAAGGTCTTGAATCCGTTCCCTCGCAGGTAGCTCAGCAGCTCGATCATCGGCTGGTACACAACCTCTGTGTAGGGCCGCTTGAATCGCGAATGCTTCGCTGTGGCAAGCCAGTCCTTGACGGTCGCTTCGAATTCGTCCGTCGTCATCCCTGCATGGGACACGGCCATCACGTCTAAGATCGCCTTCTCCCCTCCCGCGGCGAAGGCCTTCCTGTCGCCTTCGAGCAAGGCCTTGAAGGGCTGCTTTTGTTTCCACTCCGGATGTTTCGGCGCCAGGGCCTTGACGCGGTCGAGCGCGAATTGCAACTGAAAATAGATCGGCTGCTCGGCCCAGAGCGTGCCATCGTTATCGAAGACCGCGATACGTTCCGCTGGAGGGATGAAATCAGGGCCGCCGTCCTTCGTCACGCGAGCCACAAATTCCGTGATCGTCTTTTTGACCTGACCGTCGTTCCAGGAGGGGAGAGGATCGTCCGCTGCCTTCGCCACCACGCTCGCCAGCGCAATCGTAAGAGTCGCCAGGATCAGAGTCAGGAGCGCTCTCGATGCTTTCATTGTTCCTCCATTCCTTTTGCATATCCTCTTTTCATCTCTTCTATGCGTCTCTTACCGGCCAAATCTGCTTGACCTATGACGCGGCACGTAATAGACTGATCGAGAATGATCTGCTCCTTTCGATCTCAGGAGACCGAAGCCCTGTTCGCCGACGTGGAAGTCCCTCGGTTTCGGAGTATTGAGCGAATTGCGCGTAGGAAGCTGCTGTACCTGCATCGCGCGCGGTCGCTGCAGGACCTGCAGGTTCCTCCGGGAAACCGTCTTGAGGCGCTGAAAGGAGACCGCAAGGGGCAACACAGTATCCGCATCAATGACAAGTGGCGACTTTGCTTTATCTGGAGGCAAGGGGATGCCCACGAGGTCGAGATTGTCGATTACCATTGAGGTGTGACGATGGCGCGCACAAGATTGCTCGATCCTATTCATCCTGGTGAGATTCTGCTGGAAGAATTCATGAAACCCCTGGGGGTTAGTATCAATCGGCTCGCTCGTGAGATCGCTGTCCCGCCAGGCCGCATCAGCGCGATCGTCAATGGAAAACGCGCCATTACTGCCGACACGGCGCTTCGGTTGTCCAAGTATTTTGGCGTTTCTTCCGATCTTTGGCTTGGACTCCAGACCGAGTTTGATCTCAGAATCGCGAAACGGACGGTTGGACCTGAGATCGACAAGCGAGTCCACCGCCATGTGGCTTGATCGCATCATTTTCAAACAACAGGGCGCTATTCCTCGTATTATCCTCTCCCCGTGAGGGAAAGGGATGGGCGAGAAACCAGTCCACCAGTAGCACAAGCGCGGTGCGGAGGGAAGGGCGGGCAACTTGACATCATGATGCTCTTGGGTCAGCATCAACGTATGCGTACGACCATGACGCTCGATGACGATGTCGCCGCCAAGCTCAAGGCCGAGGCTCGTCGTTCCGGTCGCTCCTTCCGAGAGACTGTGAATGAGATGCTACGGCGCGGCCTTTCGATAAGGCACAGCCGGTTCTCCAAGGAGCCGTTCAGGGTGGTGACCCGCGACCTGGGAACGCTCTTGCCCGGACTCACCATAGACAATGTCGCCGATGTGCTGGAGCAGGTGGAAGGCCCACTCTATCGATGATCCCCGTTGATGCCAACCTTCGCCTCCATGCCTACCAGCCACGGTCCGACCAGTATGAAGCGAGCAAAGCCTGGCTGGAGAGCACTCTCTCGGGGGCCGAGCTTGTGCGATTTGCTTGGCTCACGCTCTGGGCTTTCCTCAGAATTTCGACGAACCCTCGCGCCTTCGAACGTCCTCTCACCACCTCCGAGGCGGAAGCCGCGGTGGCTGCTTGGCTCTCTCAACCACAGGCAGGAATTCTGGAACCAGGTGACCGTCACTGGGACATTCTCCAAGGACTGATGCGCAAGGGGCAAACTGTCGGGCCGCTCATCATGGATGCTGTGCTCGCATCAATCGCCATCGAGCACGGCGCGACCCTCCACACGACCGATCGCGATTTCTCGCGATTTCCAGGTCTTAAATGGATGAACCCACTGACTCCGAGATAACGCCGGTGCGGGTTTTACTCGATTGAATAGGGTTGCGCCCGCAAGGCGGCAACCGTCGCGGTCGCCGACACGCCCGCGTCGGTCAACACATAGGATGTATATCCCTTCTTCAAGAGATCAGCCGTGCCTCCGCTCCCGGCAGCACCCACGTCGCCCGCCTTGGCCGCCGCTTCAGCCGATGCGCCCGCGTACCACTTGCCGTCCGCAATATCGCGCAGTTTGTCGATGTCCTGGAAGATCATGACGATCTTTTCCACCCGTCCGCCCCAGCCCATACCGAACTGGATCTCGGGAATCCTCAGATAGGACCGCTTGCCCGTCGCTTTGTCCAGCACGACACCGGCCCCGGTCGCCCATCCGATGGTCGGAATCTTCACCACGTCCTGCTCTGCCACCAAATAGCCGACTGACTCTTCCAATTCTTGCTTGGCCTTCGGTTGTTCCTTCACCAGCCGCGCCAACGTCTCTTGCTCGAGCTTGTCGAAGTAGGCGTGCGTCCTCTCCTTACCTCCCACCAAACCGCCCGCGCAGGCGCCAAGCACTCCTATCAACATAATGACCAACGCCGGTTTACCGAGTGCCATTCCTCTTGAAGCGCTCATGCTCTGCTCCCTTCTTCATTGTCGGTGGAGGATCGAGGGGTAGGTAGCACATCTGGGAGCCGGCGGAACTGGAAAAACTGACAGGTTCTGGCGGCCTTTTCAGTATCACCCGATTCACCTTCCCGATTCGCCGGCAGCGAGACCTTGTTGAATCAGGGCACCAGCGGATCGTAGAGGGGCGGCATGACGTTCCAGCCCTGAAACAATACCATTGACATGTTGAGCACATGCAGCTAGGCTGCACCCATGTCCAAGATGATTCAGCTTCGCCACGTACCGGACGACTTGCATCGGAAACTCAAGTCTCGAGCCGCCCTTGCGGGCCTCGCGCTGTCTGACTACCTCATTCAAGAGGTCCGGCGCGTGGCGGAGCGGCCCACGATCACTGAATTGAAAAATCGTCTCGCCCGCCGCCCTTCCGTCGCACTCACAATTTCTCCAGCCAAGGCCGTCCGAGCGGAACGAGAAGGCCGTTGATCGTCGTCGATGCTTCGGTCGTGATCGAGGTATTGTTGAATACCTCTCCTGGAATCCACATTGCCGAACGATTATTCGATCCCGGCGAAACCCTTCACGCACCCCATCTGCTCGATATCGAGGTCGCGCAGGTCCTTCGCCGGTATGAGCGGGCCCGGGAGCTTGACGCCTCCCGTGGACTTCATGCACTGGAAGATCTTGTCGATTTTCCAGTGACTCGATATCCACATGACCTCTTTTTACTCAGGATATGGGAATTGCGTCACAACGTCACCGCCTATGATGCCGCCTATATTGCACTTGCTGAGGCACTTGGAGCACCGCTGTTGACCCGTGATGCGGCGCTGGCCTCGGCTCCTGGACACCATGCGCAAATTGTAATTATTTAACCCGCATTATTCATGACCGCTTCTGCTGCAATCGCGAATTCGCCGCTGCGACGACCTCCGTGGGTTAGCATCCTGTCGATCGGATCGCTCCCTACTCCTTCTCCACGCCCTTCTCGCCCTCCTGCCGGAGCATGGGGAACGCTTTCTCAAGTTTCTGCTTGGCTTTGATCTCACGCAGCGTCTCTTCCATGATGTTCGCCGGGTTGAAGCTCGGCGGGTAGGAACGTGGTGGGAACTCCTTAAACGATGCAACGAACTTCGGTACTGCTTCCATCCCCTGGTAGACCTGGGGGACGTGGTTCATGATCCAGTCCCAGTAGGTGTTGGAGGTGATGTCCGCCCGTTCGAAGGGATCCTGCATGAGGTTATAGATCTTCGTCAGGCGCAGCGTGGTGAACGGTTCACCCCAGACCGCCATCGTGCCTGGCATGCGCTGCTCGGCAAAGCCCAGCTTGTAGTCACCGACGCGCATGGCTACGAGTAGGCCGTCATCATTCGTGTAGAAGAACTTATCTCTGGCACTCTTCACGCCGTTATTGTTCGCCACCGTACCGCTTACATTGCGAAGGAACACGGACTGGTCGTGCCCGTCGAGGTGCACCTTGTAGGTCATCCCGTTGGCGGTGTAACCGTCCAAAAGCTTATTGATCAGACCGGGCTCCCCTGCGATCGAGGCGAGTGTCGGCATCCAGTCGTTGTGGCTCATGAGCTCGTTGGTCACCGTGCCCGGCTTGATCACGGCCGGCCAACGAACCAGGCAGGGCACCCGAAAAGCGCCTTCCCAATTGGTGTTTTTCTCAGAACGAAAGTGCGTCATCGCTCCGTCCGGCCACGTGTTCATGTGGGGGCCGTTGTCGCTGGTGTAGACGACGATCGTATCCTTCGCGATGCCCATGCTGTCCAACGCCTTGAGCAGCGAGCCGATTGTCTCGTCGTGCTCGATCATCCCGTCGATGTACTCGCTATCACCGTGCTGGTACCGGCCTCGATGTTCGGCGCGGACATGCGTGCGCAGATGCATGCGCGTTGAGTTGAACCACACGAAGAACGGTTTGCCTGCGGCGTGCTGCCGCTTCATGTAGTCGATGGCTGCGGCCGATGTTTCGTCGTCGATCGTCTCCATCCGTTTCTTGGTCAACGGGCCGGTATCTTCGATGGTCTGCTTACCGACCTTTCCGAAGCGGGGATCGACGGTCGAGTCATCTTTGTCGGAAGCCTTGAGCTTCAGCACTCCGCGAGGCCCCCACTTGGCTCTGAAGGCAGGGTCTTTCGGATAATCGAGAAGTTCCGGCTCCTCTTCCGCGTTGAGGTGGTAGAGATTGCCGAAGAACTCGTCAAATCCGTTGACCGTCGGCAGGGTCTCGTTGCGGTCGCCGACGTGATTCTTGCCGAACTGGCCGGTGGCGTAGCCCAGATGCTTCATGATCTCGCCGATGGAGGGATCGAGCTGACTCATCCCCATCGGCGCGCCTGGAAAGCCCACCTTGGTGAGGCCCGTGCGGATACCGTGCTGACCCGTGAGGAAGGCCGCGCGGCCGGCAGTGCACGACTGCTCGCCGTAGTAATGAAGGAGCCGGATGCCCTCTCTGGCGATGCGGTCGATGTTAGGCGTTTCGTAGCCCATCAGCCCACCGCTGTAGGCGCTGATGTTGCTGATTCCGACGTCGTCGCCGAAGATGACGAGGATGTTCGGTTTCGTCTCCGCTGCGGCGACGCCGACGAGAGCGAGCGACCAGGCCAAGACGACGCCGTACCCTACCCGCAACAACCCGCGTAACGTGTCAGACGTACTCACGATCCCCTCCTCGTAGTTGGAGTTCACTTCACAGATTCAATGCTGTTGACCTTTCTTGCGCTTTCGTCTACGCCCAACTCGGGCCAGAACATATCACCGTACAGTGATGCCTTGACATCAACCACGGTGAAGCTATGATGCCTCCATGCGCACTACCATCCGCACCGACGACGAACTACTCCGAAAGCTCAAGGACCAGGCGCGCAAGGAAGACACCTCGTTGAACCGCCTCCTTGATCGGACGCTTCGCGCGGGCATGCGGGCATCGCTCAAACCATCCTCGCCGAAACATCGCCACCGGGAGCGGACCCACACGATGGGTTCGCCCAGGATCAAACTCGATAAAGCTCTTACCATAGCCGCGGTACTGGAAAACGAAGAGATCGTCAGGAACGTGCTCGGCCGCAAGCGACACCGATAGTCGTGATGACACGTCATTGTTATGTCAGTTGACCAGATCCGCCTCACTCTCCATGGTGGGCTTCGCCATCGTTGGGATGCGTCGCAGTTCACAATCCTCCATTGACAATGTGACCACCGGTGACTACGATAGATCTATGAAGGTCGTTGGGATCAAACAGCTCAAGGCGAAGCTCTCCGAGTACGTCCGCCTGGTCAAGGGTGGGGAAACGGTGTTGGTGACGGAGCGAGACGAGGTCGTGGCAGAACTCCATCCTGCACGACGGCAGACACCTGCTGCCGGACCCCTGGAGGACGTGTTGGAGGCGCTGGCCGCCTCCGGTGAACTCAGCAGGGCAGCGCAAGCGAAAGGCGACTGGGCGTGGCACAGCCGAGGCCTCGGGCTGACCACGGGTACGGCACAGGCGTTGCTGGATGATCTTCGACAGGATCGGCGTTGACCGGCCCCATGGAGCCTGGCACATCCCTCTACCTGGACACGTCCGTCGCCTTGCGTGCCACGCTTGAGCGCGGCACGACACCGGAGATTGAAGCCTGTATCGCTGCTGCTCCCTTGCTTGTGACATCCCGCTTGTCTCTCGTCGAATCGGCCCGCGCCCTGCACAGGCTTCGACAGCAAGGCACTGTCACCGAAGGCCGCCTCGCCGATGCACGGCGCGAACTCGACGCGCTGTGGACTCGCTGCGAGCTGTGGGAACTCACCTCCACGGTCTGTGATCTGGCCTGCCATGTAGCACAGAACAGGGCCCTTCGTACGCTCGACGCGCTTCATCTGGCAACGTTTCTCATGGCACGCCGGCGCATAGAAGGTCTCGAGTTGTTCACTGCCGATGCGCGTCTTGAGGACGCCGCAAGTTCGTTGTAACCAGTCCTCTCCATGAACGCTTCAACTGCAACGGGCGTGCGACCCGTCGCGACTGTTGGGGACTGTCCCGCTTCCAAGGGGACAGCAGCCCCCACGCGGGGACTGTCGCCCTTCTTGTCCGCTGGGGGCTGGCGACTGTCCCCGTTCCAGAGGGACAGTCCCTGGGCTCTCGTCTCCTGCGATCATGACTTCGCCCGGTTCAAGCGGCTACGTTGGGAAAACCCAATAAGCCGCAGGCCGCCTCGGAAGTCGGGAGTTCACCTCTGAGGTGGAGGCGTCAATTGCCGCTCCCCTGCGGCTTGCTCACCGCCTCCATGACCCGGTCGAGATTGAAGCTGCCGGGTTTCTGTCGGGGCGGAAATTCACGAAAGCTCTGAAGCCACTGCCCGACGTACGCCCCCGCCGGAGCCATCACGAACATGCGATCCAGATACCAGCGTTGATACCCCATCGCGTTCTCGTGCTCGGCGCGCTCGAACGGATCCATCCGCAAGTTGGTGAGCAGCGGCGCGCGGACAGGGGTGAAGGGCTCCTGCCAGACCTTGAGTCCTTCAGCGTCCTGGCGCAGGAACGTGATCTTCCAATTCTCATAGCGCAGGGCCGCGACGCTGCCATCATCAGTCCAATAGATAAATTCCTTCCGCGGCCAGGCGACTTGGCCCTTCAGCGCCGGCGCGAGGTCGTACCCGTCGAGGTGCACCTTGTAGGTCCGATCACCGATCTTGCGGCCTTTGAGCAGGTCCTCTTTGGCTGTGGTATCGCCTGCTGCGGCCACGAGCGTCGTCAGCATGTCCTCATGCGCGCAGATCTCGTTGATGACCGTCCCGGGCTTGATGACGCCGGGCCAACGGATCACCGTCGGCACGCGGAAGCCGCCCTCCCATTGCGTGTTTTTCTCGCCGCGAAACATCGTGGTGCCCCCGTCCGGCCAGGTGAACGTTTCCGCTCCGTTGTCCGTGGAATACATGACGATGGTGTGCTCTTCGAGGCCCAGTTCCTTGAGCTTGTCCAGCAATAGGCCGACATGGCCGTCGTGTTCCACCATGCCGTCCGCATAGATGCCGAGCCCCGTCTTGCCGTCGGATTCCTTTTTCAGATGCGTAAAGATGTGCATGCGGGTGGAATTCCACCAGAGGAAGAACGGTTTGTTGGCCTTCTTCGCCCGTTCCATAAAATCGAGGGCCTTGGCGTTCACTTCCTCGTCGATCGTCTCCATACGCTTCCTGGTGAGCGGTCCCGTGTCGGTGACGCGGCCATCAGCGAAGCTGTGGATCACGCCGCGTGGGCCGAACCTTTTTTTGAATTCCGGGTTCTTCGGATAGTCGGAGTTTTCCGGTTCCTCCTCCGCGTTCAGGTGATAGAGGTTTCCGAAAAACTCGTCGAACCCGTGCATGGTCGGCAGCATGTCGTCGCGGTCACCGAGATGATTCTTGCCGAACTGACCCGTCATGTAGCCCTGCGCCCGGAGAAGCGTCGCGATCGTGGGATCCTCCTTCTTCATGCCCTCGGGCGCGCCCGGAAGACCGACCTTGGTGAGACCCGTGCGAATGGGCGACTGCCCGGTGATGAAGGCCGCGCGCCCCGCCGTGCAGGACTGCTGGCCGTACCAGTCGGTGAACAGCGCCCCTTCCCTGGCGAGACGGTCGATATTGGTCGTCCTGTAGCCCATCATCCCGCGGTTATAGGCGCTGACGTTGAACTGGCCGATGTCATCGCCCCAGATCACGAGGATGTTCGGTTTGGCTTGCGGCTGAGCGCTGGCGATGTCCGACATAGCAAGCGACCAGACCAGGACGAAGGCGAACCCTACTCGCAGCACGAAATAAGACACGGTCGATGTGGTCATGATCCCTCCATATCGGTGGACTCCGCTTACACCGGTATACCGAGATTCGTCTATTCGTCGCTCATCGTTCGTGTCACAGTTCACTTCGTCGGCTCTGCTTCTGGAAACACCCAGGCGCCGTTCAATATTTCCGGATGAGGACGATAGAGACGCACGATGTAGTTCCATCCCTTCATGATCGGAAGACAGTTGGCGATTTTGCCGTTACATCCACCGAACTGCACCGCAACTGAACCGTCGAGCCTCTTCTTCGCCGTGATGCTGTTCAACGAGTAGGCCTCGTACTTGTTCGCTTCCATGTACCCCTTCGCGTTGTACACCGCGATCGACCAAAAGCCATCGACCGGCACTTCCCTGACGGTCAATCTGTACACGGCGGTGCCGTCGTTGCGGGTGGGCGTTACGTTGATGTAGGCGGCTTCGGTCTCCGGATTCCCTCCCCATGCGACCGCCGATCCGATCAGATGTCGGAGCGGCGTCACCTGTTCCTTCGTGCCGAACATATGCTTGGAATCGGGAACCGTCGCGCCGAGCACAATCAAGGCATCGCGGATCTTCTTCTGACCGACAGGATCCCATCGCGGGACGTCGAACTTCCCGGCGCCGGCCTGCTCGACCTTGATCGCGTCCTGGAGGGCATGAACCTCCTCCAGATCCGCCGTGTCGGATGGGTCGACCAAGATACGGACCATCGCCAAGACATAGCGCGTGCCCATCTCCTCCCGCGTCAAGGTATAGTTGCCCGGTTTGTAGACGACAAGCGGAGAGAGATGATCTTCCGTGATGACCTGCATCGACATGAAGCGCGTTCCGGCTTCGGGGAGCACGATCGTCACCGGTCCTGCATCAAGATCGAACACCGCGGCCGAATACAGCGTGTCCCGATTCGACCGCACGACCAGTTGCTTGCCGATCGGCGTGAGCTGGCGATTATGCGTGAACCTGCCGAAGCCCTTGTCTTTGACGATGTTGCTAAAATACAAATCCGTCTCGGCGCGAATAAAAGTATCGACGGTCACCGGCACCATCTTTGCTGGAGCGGGCGAAGCGGACTTGGCCCAGGCACCCGACGCCGTCAACAAAACAACGGCCATGGCCAAGCCCACATGCTTCATGGCATTCCGACCGAATCGGATACGGCAGGATTCGACTGAATCTCTCGATGTCATAGAGTTCGCTCCTTTGGTTGTTCCTCGTGGCAATACGGCTCAACACCTGTAGGTAGAGGTAACGGCCCGGTTCTCTGGGGTAGCATGTCCTCCCATCCCTTTGGAACTGTCAAAAGTGACAGCAGCCGCCGAGAGGTCTACCGGACATATTGTCCATCACAATGTACGTCGATCTGTGGTCGTGGTCACCCCTCAGGACCATCAAATCGCCCAGGCCGACGACTACCCGCCATCGATGCTCTGTCACAATCGACAGTAGGCGGCATGCCGGCTCTTATGGTAAATACCGAGCCGATGTGAAACAACCGGAATGTTTGGCTGTACCATTCTGTGCCCGACATGGACCGGATTCTTGATCAGAGCAAGGCGTTGGGCGGGTTCAAGAATGTGGGAAGTATGGAAGAGGCGCACGCGGTGATGTCGAAACTTGGGATGAGTGCAGAACAGACGTCCAAGATGCCGGAAGCTCTCGCCGAATTCATGGGATCCAAGGGAGGTCCCGGCGTTGCAGACCTTCTCAAGAATATCTGGAAGTAACAGGGAGAGACGGCAACGGTCGGCGCCCGCAGCCTATGGGGCCGGCTTCGCCGTTGCCCCTTCCGCTCTCCGAAATTCTCCCCGGTACCGCTCGCCCGTCTCATGATTCGTCGCATCGACGACGAGCACCTCTTGCCCCTTGTGGTCGTACAACGTCAGGGTCAGCGCGCGGCGATCGGTATCACCGATCAATCGGCCGTCTCGTACTTCAAGCGGTCCGCTGCCGACCGCGGCTCTGGTCGACGTTTGACCCGCAAACAGGTAGGTGTTGTTGCCACGGATCATGAGACGTCCTCCTCCCTCCAAGAGCGCGCCGTGCTCCTTTTTGACCGTTCCTTCCCATTCACCGACGACCATCTGCACCTCGGTAATCGGTATCGGTTTCCAGGAGGGGCCTTGGTGCTCGGGGCCGCCCACACAGCCGACCAGCAGCGCCAAAGAAAGAATCCACCAACCTGCTGTTGGTCGATTCGGCATGACGTCGGCCTCCTTCTCCATCGGCACAACCCCGGAAGGCTCGCCTGCCACGATCGCCGCCCGCTATCCGGGTGAGTCGGTCAGGCTTCAGTCGGCCGGTGGCGCCGGGCTCTCCGGTTGTTGTAACCGGTTCACGATGCCCGCTCCGGCGTCACATCACCGATGAAATGAACCCGCCGGCAGGGATCGCCAGGAGCGGACAGGGCGTTCGCCGGAGGATCCGTTCGCTGTGACTCCCGCGCAAGGCGTCCAGAAAACCGTTGCGTCCATCGGTGGTCATGACGATGAGGTCGGCCTTGATCTCCTCCGCCGTCCCGACGATCACGTCGATCACGTCGCCCTGTTTGGTCAGCACGTTCGACGTCCACCCAGGCAACTCGGGAAGGTTCACGGCCGGCATGCTGGTCTTGTCTCCGACATGCAGGAGATTGAATGTGCCGCTCGGAACGTTCAGTCGGCGTGCCAGGCGCGCGGCGGCCTGGATGGCCGGCTGCGGGGGCGGAACAGTCGCGACGGGTATGAGGATGCTGCTCAGCGAGATGGAGCCGTCCGCCAGCGAGATGAATCCCTTCAGACCCTTCGGGATAAACAAGGTCATCAGGCGCGACTTGCGCGCGATCGGTTCGGCGACCGACTTGCTCAGCCACTGAATTTGTTCTTTGCTCTGATCCGTAGCCAGGACGATCAAGTCCGCATTGTGGCTCTTCAAATAGGCCGTCACGGATTCCACGGGGTCGTCATGCCGCGCCTGAATCTTCTTGACGCCGATGCCGAGCTTGGCGACGTCGGACGTCGAGCTGTTGTTCGGGAGGAGCCCCCACCGTTCCAACGTCGCCCGCACACCGGGGAATTCCGTCCAGTCCGACTTCTCCTTCGTGGAGACGTGCAGGATGGTGAGATCGGCCTGGGCGACGAGCGCGGCCTTCAATGCATGCGCAAAGGCCGTTTCGCTGGCGGGAGTAAAATCAGATGGATGAAACACCTGTTGCAGAATCGCTACGTCGTTGGAATCCGCTGCCGGCATGCTTCCTCCTTGTTTCAAGGCCGTCAATGAGCCTACCCCAGTGAACCGACCGTACGATCCAGCTTCGGTCCTAGTCGTTTTGTCGATCGTCCGCCCTGCGCCACAACGGTAAGACAGTGCCCCCTTCCCCACTAGGAGGCAAGGGGGCACTCTCGGTCACGCCTAGTGTTGAGTCCCAGAAGTTCGTTCGTGGCGAGCCTGTCGAACCATGAACGGAACTTCTTGAAAGTGGGCGCCCTTCGACCGGCTCAGGGCGAACGGACTATTACCGGAGCTTACGGGACACCACGCTGGCGGGATGATGAACAAGTCCGCCGGCTGTGTTCTCGCGGCCGCACCGGACGGCGTTTCTAACCATCCCGCGGCCTCTCCGGATGCCTGCTCAGTACACCAGCGGAATCTGTTGGGCCATCTCGAACTTGATCAGGGAGCGGATCTTGGTCTCCATCTGGATATACCGGGCGACCTTTGTGGTCGGAAGGACCTTCTCCAGCTTTTCCGCATAGGTGCGCTTCAACTTGGTTTCCTGCTCTTCGACCGACAGCGCCTCGCCGAGCAGCTTCTTGGCGGTATCGTTCGAGATCGACCCCTTGTTGAAGGCCTCGGCATACTCCATGACGGTCTTGCCAAGCTGCTGGTTTACGCCCTCCAAATCTTTCTGGTACGCCTCATAGATGGGCCAAAACTGCTTGGCTTCCGCGTCCGACAGTTCCATGTTGCTGGCAACCAGCAGTTTCTTGTCCGCCTTGAGCTTCTGCTTCAAGATCTCCATGTTCGTATCCGATTGCCCCTCTGCTGCAAACACCGGAACGGCCGTCAACATGGCCCCAGCCAACACAACCGACATCACCTTGTACATGAGCGAATCCTTTCTGAAATGGGAGTTAAGGAACGATGGGCCGGAACGAGCGACACATCAGTGTCAGACCGTCATCGGACCGACATTACAGTAAACGAGCCATTTACTTATCACACTCTTATCACTTTGACCAAGCCCCAGAAACTGTCAAAAATGACAGGGGGCGGGGCTAAGACGGCTCGCGGCATCCCATAACCAGATTCTTCATTTTTCCCGCGAAATCGGCGATTGTGCCCTTCGCCTGGTCCCAGGGAGAGGGATCGACCCGATAGGTCGGCGCCTTCGCAGTGCCGCCGATGCGTACCGCGAACGGCAGAGCCGCAAAGCCGTCAGGCAACAGCAGCACGGCGGACATGCAGGGGATCTTGAGGTTCTGCCTGAACGTGGGGCCGATCTTGACAAAGACGATTCCATCGAGCGTTCCGTCCGACCCGATTTTCCCGCTTCCCTCAAGTGAGGAGACAGACCCGGTCGCGCCGATCCGATTCACGTGAATGTCGCCCGCCTCCCCACGTACCTCTCCCCGGAATTCGGAGAATCCCATTCGGTTGAATTCTTCGATATGGGTTTCCCTTGCGAGAAAATTCGCAAGCGGCATGCGAGTGAATTGTCCCCCCGTAATGGTGAAGTCGAGCGATCCCTTCATCTGTTCCTCAGGCCGCGTTCCACCCGGAACCATATTGCCGGAGGTTCGAAAGGATCCGACCCCGGTCATGCGCGCCGTCTCGCCCGGTTCGATCGTGTTCAGAATCGTTTCGATGTTCAAGCCCTCGCCCTTGCCCGTCCATTCGAGACGACCCCTCCCCTGCCGGCCGGTCAACGCCATCGTCCCCTCGACCTGTCCGTCGGCCAGACCGGTCGGATCAACCGCCAGATGGATCCGCTCTTCCGTTCCCCGTACCGTCAGCCGGCCGGGACCGATCATGAGACGTCCGTAGGAGACAGTGCCGATCGAGAGCGCGCCGTCGAGGTGCTTGAATAAGATCGGCGCAACGGACTGTGTACCGGGAGGCTGCTTCGAGAGCAGCGCGGCATACCAGGCCGCATCCAAGGAAGCCACCTTTCCTTCGAATTCGGCTGCCGATTGTTTCCCAAAGCTGAAGCGACCGCTCACTGCCGCGTGATCAGTCGTGCCGTGGGGTCGATCGGCCGTCAGCGTCAGCTTGGAGAGGGCCAGCGTCGCCTCGTGCCAGCTCACGTCCTGCTCGAGCCGAACGGTGGCTTCACCAGGGCCTCCGTCTTTTCGAGAGACGCGTACCGGCCCGATGGTTTCCTCTCCGCTCACGGTCACGTTCCCATTCCGCATATCCAGCGCGGCTCTCAAATCGGCGTTCAGCGCGACGGGACCGGCATGACGCCCCGGCAGCGCTCCGTACAGGTCGAGGCCTGGCCCACAGTCCAGATTCTTGACGACGATGCGGGCCGTCGCTTCGGCCTCAGATGCCACAATCGGCCAGTGCCCCCACACCGTCATCGTGCCCGCCGCCTTCGTCGCATGCGTGAATGTGAAGGCCAGCGGATCCAGCTTGACGGCCGTCCTGGGTCCGTTCACCTCCACCGTACCCCGCACGTCGACGTCGTACGTCATGACGTGCGGGGGAAGCGGTTTGAGCCGAAGTTTGCGGGACCGAATACCGATCCGTAAAGAGATAGGGGAACCGCCCCCCTGACTCGATGCCCGCACCTCGGCCGTGAGGATACCGCCGGCTATCACTGTGCGTTTCGATGTGTCGAGCCGGCCCATCCGGACGAGGAACGCCGTGAGATCCCCCGAGCGGAACCGCGTGCGGAGATCCATCGCCCCCTCGGCCAAGTCGGCCGTGCCGCTGACACGCGCCTCGGCCAGCGCAGCCGCGCCGTCCAGCGCGCGTATATTCAACATATTCAGCTCAATGAGAGACGGGTTCTTCACAACAGCCTCGATTCGGGTACGCAACGTCAGGGGCTTGCTGATCCGCGCAACATCGGCATCGACGGTCACACGTTCGAGATCAAGATTTCCACCGATGGCCAGAGGCTCCGTGTCTCCCCACCAGCGGATCGTCAGCTGCGCATCGACGAATCCGCTCGTGATCCGATCCAGGACCGCGAGCTTCAGGAATTCGAGACGCGCTCTGAGCTGCTCGATGTCCAATTGATGGATGTCGATCCCCAGAGTGGCCAATGGGCCGTCCTCCCGCGCGGCTGCGCGGCTTCGCTCCGTTCGACCCAAGGCCAGATGCATCGGATGATCCAAGACCGCCGTCAGGATCGGACGAGATTGTTGAACCGCTTGCAGCACGGCCCTCTCGACCTTGAGCACGCGGGCCGTTCGATCGACCAGCCCCGCTTGCCTGAGCACTAGCTCCACCGGAAGAGTCGGGCGAGGTTTCTTCGGGAGGTTGAAACTGATCTGACGACCCCGAAGATCGATTTCCCAGTTGAGCGACGCACCGGTCATCGAAGCCTGTGCGGTTCCGTTGAAATGGCCATGGTGGAAACCGGCCTTTGTCCACCGAGTCAGCAGGGGGTTGAGCGCGCTCGCGTGCAGATCGTTCAGCACGAGCGAGCCGTGCAGGTCGAGATCCGCGGCCGGAGCGGCCAGATTGATCGTCCCGGCACATTCCAACGTCCCCTTGGAGCGTTCGCCGGAGACCGACGCCGTCGTCACGAACGAAGAAATTCTGAGTCGGGTGAAATTCGTCAACGTCCCGCTGGCGACATGCTCGAACGTCACCGGCGGTCCCGGCTCGGATCCTTCGACGTCCATGACGAGATCCGAGACTCTCAACCGGACGGACAGATCCACCGCGTTCCCGCTGCTCCGCCCGGACACCGTCATGACCCCTCCCACTCGTCCCGCTTGCAGATCGTCCAATCCGTTCCAACGGAACGCATCGAACCAACGGCGTAGGTCGGCGACACTCAGATCGTTGACTGTGATCGCCCAATCGGCCTGAGCGGGTTTCAGCGGTTCCGGATCTTCCCGTTCGGCAGGGCCGGCGCCGAGTTTAAACGCCAGCGTCCGCTTCAGTTCTCCCGTCAGCCAGAGCTTGCGCTGGTCCGCCACGTGCATATCGAATATCTCCAACGTCAGATCGCGGGAATCACTGTCGAACGTCGCGGTCTGGGCAAGGTCGATATCCAACGGAGGCGTGACGGTCCGGTCGACCAGAACCTGCAATTGCTCTCCGGCGAGGACCGAGCGAACCGCATAGCGTGATCCAACGGCATGGACATCGATATATCCGCCGACGTGCGAGGCGCGAAGGCGAAAGGCCTGTTGCTCGTCCATCAGCAGATTGAGAGCCTGCTCCGTCACCTCGTGAATCCTCACTCCAAGATCCGTTTCCGTTCCTTCCGGCGATCCGATCCTCCGCAGCGTCACGGCCGCATCAAGCAGGCGACGCTCTCCCAGGCGGGCGGTGACGACCGCCTCGGCCTGCAGGGCCGCGGCCACGAGGTCGTAGTTGCCGGTGATTCGCTGATCGAACGAGAGGATGCCCGACAGCATTCCGTTCGCGTTCAGGGGCGACTCTCGAACAATCACTTCATTCGCCGTGTCCCATTCGATTCGCCTCCCGCTCTGGTCCTGTCCAACTGAACCGGTCACGGCCATTCGCCCTGCCCAGCGATTCCCGCTCGCCTGTTGCCGAACCATGATGTCTCCTTGCCCATCGACGGCGCCGCTTCGCCCCAATCCGATGTCCTCCACCGTCATCTGCACCTCCGTGACGGCGACATCCGTCTGGTCCGTCTTGACGAAGAGAGCGCCCTCGTCCATGTGACCGCGGCGAACGGCCCAGGGCAACGGAATCTTCGCGGTGGAGACGTCTGCGACTGTTCCGCTTTCATTCGGGGAAACGACGATGCCGATTTCCGCATGCTCGATCCTGACGTCGTCGATGAACAGCAGTCGCTCGCGGAGCGACCGCACGGCGGACAAACTGAGACGAAGCCGGCCGACGGTGACAGTCAGGCCTCTGTCAGGCCGCCGGTACGAAAGACCCGTGATGTCGACCGCAACGGGAAGCGTCAACGATCCGTTCTCCGCGCGAAGTTCGCCTGGGAGCAGGCTGTCCGCGAGAGGGACGATCACGTGCCTGAAGGCATGCGCTGTCTGAAGGTACAGCACGAAGAGGATCAGACCCAGGCCCGATCCTAACAGGACATAGCCGATGGTGCGGAGGCGCGGATAGCGCCGGGTGGAACGGGCCCCTGTCATAGCAGTCGGCACTCTACGGCACAGGATGCCGGAGGAGCAACAATAGAGAGGGCTAATAGTGGAAGGACAGTCCGCCCACGATGTGGTTGATGCTGTAGGTGCCTTGAAAGCCGGTCAGCGCCCCGGTATCGGCGACGAAATCAAAGGTCGCCCGGTTGTATTTGTATTCGGCAAAGAGGCCGATCCGGTCGGTTACGTAGTAGCGCAATCCGCCGAGGACGTTGAGGCCGGGCACAAAATTATCGCGAGCCGTAAAGCTGCTATTGGAGATATAGGTCCAATTGATACCGAGTCCGATCCCGGCGTACGGCTGCAACCGGCAAAATTCCCGCTCGTACCGCATCTCCACTCGACGAGTCACCTGTTCCGTGTGATCGAGCGTCGTGGTGCATGAGAACTGCGCCCGGACGATCGCATTGACGGCCAAGGTCGTGACGCGCATGTAGCTTCCCGGCGCGGCTCCCTGCTGCTCAATATTGGGCGTCGTATTGAAGGCTTCGATTTCCACCCCGAACCAACTCAATTGATCGGAGAAGAATCCTCCGGCCTTGGCGCCATAGACCCCGGAGTCTGCAAGATTGCGGTTGCCGAAACTGTCACCGGCCAGGTTGCCGATGCCGTCGGTACTGAATGTTCCACCGAACGTATAGCCCCCGAACCCGGCGATATACCCTTCCGTCGGACGCACACGAATGACTTCAGAGTGTTTTTCCGGCTCAGGCGCGACCGCCTGAGCCGACTGCCTCATCCGCCCTTGGTCCGCGGAGGCCGGCGGCGAGGACTGGGCCGAGACGGCCGGCGGCAGCGCCGCCGACCATGCCCATCCGACCATGATCAACATTCCGCACCAAGCTGCACGTCTCGCTCGCAATCGGCGCTCCATCATCGTCGTCTCCTTGAAATTCCGTCTGGCTCTTCTGCTGACTCTTCTGCGACTTCATGAGTCCTGCACCGCCCGCTCAACGGCACTCACACCATCTGGGCGATCATTCGGTTCTCATCAATTCCCCGTGAAAGCGGTCTCCTGTCTGTCGGTTGACCGCCTGGATAAAGAGGAGCGGCTTTCCCTTCTTGTCGTGGAGAGTGCCGGAGAGGGTTCGGAGATCGGAGCCTCCCTCCAAACGACCATCCCGAACTCCGATATGCCCGCTACCGAGAACCGTATCGGAGGCAGTCTGACCGACGAAGTAATACGTGCCGTTGTCGCGAATCGTCAGCGTGACCTCTCCTGCAGGCAGGATCCGGCGTTCCTTCATGAGAACACCTCGCCACTCGCCGACAACGGCGTTGAGATCCTGGATCGGCACCGTCGCCCAGCTCGACTCGTAGTGAACCGGTTCATGCGAGCATCCGCTCAACGCAACCAGGAGCAGGAGGCCGGACAGAAACCGCCATGTCTGCGGTATATCACGATAGTGGTTCATTTCGGTTCCGGCAGTTCGATGATGACGCGCTGAACCTTGCCCGTGAACCGTGAAGCTGCCTCGGCCCCGACCACCTCGACCACCGGTGTCGCGAGATCCATGCCGACGTCGGCAGTCTCATCGGCCGAGAAGATCATGGGTTGAGTCCGTCCAATGCGCCCTTCTCCCACCTTGCGGTCGTTGATATACAGGGTGCCGGTGCCGCCTTTGCCCAATCCCCCGCCGTCGTAGGCAAATTCAAAACGGATCGTAGACTTGCCTGGTTTCAACGTCTCCGCTGATGCGACGGTAAAGCGCTCCAGGCCCAGGAAGTTGTAATCATAGGCCGGCGCGCCGTCCTTCACGTACAAGGCCCAGCCGCCGAAGCGGCCGCCCTGCGCAATGACGATGCCCTGCGCCTTGGCGCCCTCTGAGACGTCCACTTCGGCCGTGATCGTTTTCGACCGGTTCTTGATGTTGAGAAACGTGTTTTCCGTCATGCCCGTCATGCCGTCGGCCAGCGTCAGGGAGGTACGACCCGCCATCAGATCCGGCCGGCTGACCGTGGCCGGGATGAACCGCTCGAATACCCGGTCGTCGATCGGCAGGACATGGTTTTTCTCGGCCTCGCGCATGAAGAGCGCCTTCAGGTCGGCCAGTTTCTTGGGATACTTCGCCGAGAGATCGTGGACCAGACTGAAGTCGCGCGTGGTGTCATACAGTTCCCAGATGTCCTCGGCCAGCGGCCGGCGAGGCTCCCGCTCCCAGGGCGCCCGATGGATGGTCCTGGCGAGCCAACCGTCCCGATACATGGCGCGGTTGCCGAACATTTCAAAGTACTGGGTCGTATGCCGATCCTTCGCCTGAGGACGATCAAAGGAATACAGCATGCTCACCCCGTCCATCGGACGTTGGATGGTGCCGTTCACGACCTTCGGTTCCGGAAGACCTGCGGCCTGGAGAATGGTCGGCGCGACGTCGATCACATGGGTGAACTGCGTGCGCAGCTCCCCTTTGGACGTGATCCCCTTGGGCCAGCGGACGGCCATGCCGACCTTCGTCCCGCCGAAATCGGATCCCATCTGTTTGGTCCATTGATAGGGAGTGTCCATCGCCACGGCCCAGCCGGCCGCCATGTGCGGGTAGGTGTGGGGTCCGCCCCACTGGTCGAGGTGTTTGAGCATGTCCGCCACTTGCTCTTGAACCCCGTTGAAGTAGGTCATCTCGCTGTACATGCCGTTCGAGCCGCCCTCGGCGCTGGTCCCATTGTCGCCGTAAATCAGAAAGACGAGCGTGTTGTCGAGCTGCCCGGTCTCGCCGATGGCCTCGACGACTCGACCGATTTCATGGTCGGTCATTTCGATGAAGGCGGCGAACACTTCAAACTGACGCGTGAACAGTGTTCTTTCGTCATCGCTCAGGCTCTTCCAGTCGCGGATGGCCTCCGGCTTCGGTGCCAGCGCGGTCCCGTTGGGCACGACGCCCCGTTCGATCTGACGCGCGAGGATCTCCTCGCGCAGCTGGTCCCACCCCTCGTCGAATTTGCCCTTCCAGCGCGCGATCCACTCCTTAGGCACATGATGCGGCGCATGCGTGGCGCCCGGCGCAAAATAGGCAAAGAAGGGCTTTTCAGGCGTGAGGGCTTTTTGGTATTTGATCCAGGCCACCGCCTGGTCGGTCATGTCGGTCAGAAAGTGATAATCGGGGTCCGCCGGCAGTTCGACCGGATGGACACCGTCGTAGATGAACGGCGCCCATTGATTCGTCTCACCGCCGAGAAAGCCGTAGAACTTGTCGAAGCCTTGGCGGGTCGGCCAGCGGTCGAACGGTCCCGACACGTTCGCTTCCCAGGCGGCGAGTTCATGCCACTTGCCGAACGCGCCCGTGCTGTAGCCGTTCAAGCGCAACATCTCGGCCAGCGGCGCGACATTGTTGGGGATCTGTCCCGTGTTCCCAGGGAACGCCGTGCCGGTTTCGATGATCGAGCCCATGTTGTTGACGTGATGATTGCGCCCGCTCTTGAGCGCGGCGCGGGTCGGAGAACAGACGGCCGTCGTATGAAAATTGTTGTAATACAATCCCTCTCTGGCAATGCGATCGAAGGCCGGCGTTTCGACCGGCCCTCCGAACGTACTGGTACCGGCGAAGCCGAGATCGTCGACGAGCACGACGAGCACATTCGGCGCACCGGCCGGCGCCGTGACCTCGAAGTGAGGCGGCGCCTTCGCCTTGCGCACGTCCAGCTCATTGTACAGAGGCCGCTTGGGCTGTTGAATCGGCAAGACCGTCCGATCCAACTGGTCCGCAGCATCGACATTCGTCGCCATCATCATGATCGACAGGGCCAGCGACGGCATGAGACTGAAGCGGTTCATCATCCATACCTTCATCGCGGTTCCCCCTTCCATTCACTTTCTATGCTCTCCGGCGCGTCACTTCATGCCGGCCAAGACATCCAGCAGCGCTTGATCCGCGAAATCGACTTTGATCAACCCGTAGCGCGGATAGTCCAGATCGACGATGAGAAAGATGGTCACGGTCATCACCAGCGCAAACACCAGCAGATGCAGCCGGACATGGCGTGCCTGGGTGCCGGACAGCACATACCCGGCCAAGAGCGAGCAGGACAAGCTCAGCAGCAACAGCATGGTCATAATGAGCTTCGGCGTATGCGTCTGTGCCGCGATGCTGCGCCTGGTCGCGACGTCGATCATTGCATTCACCGGGGATAGCACGAGGTCCGTCAGTTCGCGATCCATCTCGCCAAGAGCGGCGACTGTTCCCGACCAGATCTCGCGTTGAACGCCGGTCGCAATCGCCGCCTGCTTACCGGAAGCCTCCAGGTCAGGTAGAGCCTGAATGACACCGATCCGCGCTTCCAAATATCGGCGATATTGGTCGCGCAATGCCGGTTGCCTGGCGGCGGGCAACAGGTCCAAACGCAGGTAAGAGGTGCCGATGGTATTGGCTTCCTCCACGACCAACTGTCGCCGCAATTCAAAACGGTCCGCCGCGCCGGAAAAGGTGAACGCAATCATCAGGCCCATCAAGCCGAAGATGGCGGCTTCCACCGCGGTCAGCCTCGTGATCGTCGAGTCGCTGTTCTGCGCCCGGTCCCTGCGCCCCAGCCGTTGCCCGATGAGCAGGCACAGAACCATGCCGACGAACAGGCCGAGGAGCAGCAGCTCCGCACTCGTGTTATAGCTCATGCATCTGCCTGTTCATTCGTCGCAATTTCTTCCAACCGGTCAACTGGGCCCATTCGCCGGCAACTGGTCAGGAGCCGGTCAGGCTTGCCCGGCCCCCTTGCCCCAAATGAAGCTCACCTGAAAGAAATTAATATAGGTTCCGGGAAATTGTCCGACCACCGCGCCGGTCAGGGGACCTCGATTCTGGTTCACCGGCAGGTCGCCGCCGTAGGCCAGTTCATAACTGAACGCCACGTTGAGCTTGGGACTGGCCTGCCATTCGGCGCCCAGCCCGAACCGGAACTGTTGGCCGATCGGAAGCGTGACCGTGCGGTCCTGGTCCTTGAGCATGGAGCTGTCCCAGGCGAACCCGCTGTTGATGAGCCAGGCCTCCGTGACCCGATAGCGATTTCCCAAGGCCACGTGAAAGGTGTCCTGATAATTGATGTTGGTGGTCAGACTCGGATCTGCATTGCCTCCGGTGACGCCGACATCCACCTTGCCGAACTGGCTCCAGTCCTGCCAGCCGAAGTCCAGCATCATGGCCCAGTGGTCGGTAAACTCGTGGTAGGAACTGACCATGACCGACTGCGGCACGGTCATGCCCAGATCGAGTTCTCTGTTCAACAATCCGCGGTTCTGGAGCGCCGTTCCCAGGGGACCGGTCAGGTTGGTGAAAGTGGGGGTGGCTCCGAAGTCGAGCTTGATCTGCGAATAGTAGGTGGCACCGAACCTGGTGCCCTTGCGAGGTTCGAAAAGCAGCCCGACATTGCCGCCGGCCCCGACCGTCGTGTCCGTCATCTGCATGTTTCCGTCCGGCACGTTGAGGAGCGCGCGATTGTTGACGGCGGCGCTGTAGTTCAGATAACCGATCATGACGTTCGCCGCGGCGCCGATGGACAGCTTCTCGTTGATGCGATAGCTCAGCCCCGGCATCATGCTGACTCCGATCAGCGTATTTTCGAGCGCATAGTAGCGGCCGACCCATCCCGAGTCGTAGCTCATGCCGAGGCCAAAGTTCGAAAAGACGCCCAGCCCCACCTTCACGTCCTGGCCCAGGCCGTGAACGTAGAACAGGCTCATGCTCGGCAGCACGCCGACCGGATTGCCGCCGCTGTTCCCCTCCACGGTGGTACCGGTCGTGGGACTGAACCCGATGCCGGCCTGCAGCAGTTGCGCACCGGCCTGAAACTGATTACCCGTGAGCCGGCTCATGCCGGCGGGATTCTTCAGCAACGTGGCCGGATCCTGGGCGCGAGAGGCCCAACCGGCGCTGGCAAGGCCCACGTCCGCGGTGGCGATCTCATAGAGGGACAGGCCTCCGGCCCACGCCGGCGGCTCGAACAATAGGGCCAGAGCACAGACGACAAACCCGGCGTAGAACGCCGCAGATCCTAGTTTGCCCATTGCGACACCTCCCTTTCGGCCTCTCTCTTCCGAAAGTCGGACGAAATTCGACGAATCTACGTGGCCACGGCCGGCTATTGCGGCCGAACGTCCGCATCGACCGATGGTGATTCAGCTGCCCGCTCCGATGCGACAGGCGCCGGCGCTTCGACGTCCTTCATCAACCGCTGAAACTCCTTGTCGTTTCGGATCAGCTTGGCGGCCGCCGTGACCAACCGATCGATCTGCTCGTCCTTGAGATACAGGGTCGTCGGAATCTTCATCAACGAAATGCGCTCGTCCGGATCCTCGATCTCATTTAAACTGGCGTTGATGAAATAGATGTCGGCGTCTTCGGCGAAAGGACTCCCTGGAGGGCGCGGTTTGAACTGGAGTTCCGTCCGCCACTTTTCCACACCCATCTTGATGAGCGTGGTGGTATCGAACGAATATCGATTGATCGGAATGTCGACCAATGAGCTCATGGCCTTGGAAATGACCGGAACATGATCGCTGCGGAACTCCATCACATCAGGAGACGTCTCAGCATTCACGGTCAGAATGACGAATTTTTTGATATTCTTCACACCCGCGGCAAGCAATAACTTTTCAAACCCTCCCTGCAAGCCGCTGTTTTCGATGAGTCCCCGCAGCGCAAGATTGTCCGACAGACCGCCATCGAGCAAGTGGATGTAGGGACGTTTCTTGACGTCCGTATAAGAGAGCAACTCGTTAGCCCGCTGCCCTCCGATTTTGCCTCGCCTCTTCGCCTCCTCCAACCATGCCGGCACCTCATACTTGCAATCATTCGCGTAGTTCTTCAAGGAGATCGGACTCAGAACGAGGGGAAGCGCGGCCGAGGCGGCGGAAGCATCGGCGATAGGCAGCTGGCTGAGATCGGAACAGATAATATCGAACTGGAATTGCGTGAATTCAAACCGCGCCAGGGTGGCCATATCGGACGCATGGATGATCAGCATCGGCCGCTGATGCAGCGCGGCCAGATCGGCATAGGTCTTGTGATCAAAAAGGGCTTCGTCCAGAAGTTCGGACATCAGGTGCGCGCGGCCGAAATACGGGGACCACAGCCGGAACCAATTGCTTGGCGATTTGAAGACGCGCTCCTTCAGCTCGCCCTCCCAATTTTTCCGAAGGAACCGGTATTCGAAGTCATGGAAGATTCGATCCCGGTAGAGCGCATAGTAGCCGCCTGTAAAGGTGCCGCCGGACAGGGCGTGAATAAGATCGAGTTCGTCGAGGAGACGCTTCCTCTTGCCTTCCCAAACAATCTCCTGGTGAGCCAATTCACGCAACGCGCCGAATGCCAACGTCGACGCGCGCGTGCCGCCACCGGAAAATGCGGCCACGAATAAGAAACTGTCGGTATTATCGGAACCGGGCGGCCCGACGTTGGTGAACCGGTACCCGCCGGTCGGATCCCACTTTTCCAACGGCCGGTTCAATGTCGGGCGGACGTATTCGCATCCGGCGAATAGCATGAGAAACACCACCGCGAACCATGAAACGCGTCCGATCCTGAGCTGTTTCATTCCGTCCTCTTTCGGTGACATTCACGATCTTTTGCCATGAATCCCCGCTCGTCGAAACTGTCAAAACTGACAGGTCCTGCCTGAGACCGCTGCCGCCCGTCCACACCGTTGTCAGACCCTTGCCGGTGTATACTGCGGCGACCCTTCCGGCGGATACTCCAATGAGTTCTTCAGCGCGGCGATCTTGTCCGGCGGGAAGCCCGGCAGATACAGTTCCCGCTTCGATCTCCATTCCTTCACTGCAGCGCCGACGGCCTTCGCCCGATTCTCATCGAACGGCTTCCCCGGCAACGAGTATTGCACCTCGGCCGGGACGGCAAAATCCGACCCGGCCGCCTCGATGATGTCCATGATGCGGAGATTCAAGTCCTCCGCAATCTCCAAGGATTCTTGGTAGTCGGTCACTCCGATGTAGGCAAACACGTCGACGTCCAAGGAATAGACTCCAAACCCCTTAAATCGGACATGCAGCGGCTCCGAAAGAATCTTGGGATGCCCATAGAGCATCTTGCGGATCTCCACCAGGACATACCGGATCTGATCCGGCGTCGTTTCGTATCGGAGTTGAAGGGTCGGGTGATACCAGAAGCGATCTCGCTCCGAATAATTGTCCAGGTGCATATTGGCGAACTCGGCATTGGCGACGGTGATGACCGTTCGCTCCAAGGTCCTGACGCGGGTTGCGCGGAGCCCGATCTCCTCGATGGTCCCGACCCGATCGCCGAACCGGCAGAAATCCCCGACCTTCACGGGACGAGAGGCAAACAACGTCAGCGCGCCGAAGATGTTCTCCAGACTTTTCTGGGATGCCAACGCCACCGCTACGCCGCTGATGCTGAGCCCGGCAAGCAGCGTCGTGACCTTGTAGCCCGCATTGTCCAGCCAGAGCAGCACCGCGCCCGCCAGGGCGAGGATCTTGACCAATCTGGCCACTGGCGTGAGCAGGACCCGGGAGCCGCTGAGCCCCTGTTGATCGAGGTTGACGCCGATGCGATGCCCGACGAAGTCGATCAGCCGCACGAGAAACCACGCCAAGGCGATCACTTGGACGGTACGAGCCTGCCCGAGCGCTCGAACCGCCACGGACGGCCCGATCATGCCGATGACTTCACGCCCGATGACCGTCCAGACCAACAGCGCGAACGGCCCTCTGAAATATTGCGTGAACTGCTGCGCCAGGTCGGCCCGCACGGCCCCCAGCAGGGCGGCGAGCAGCCAGGCCGCCAGCCGTGCAACCGGGATCAACAGGATGCCGAGGACCACCGCCACCGCCCAGACCACGAGATGCACACCCAGGATGGAGACGTCGAACAACCAAGAGGGAAGCACATGCTCGAGCGGCCCATATCCGAACTGTTGATACAGCTCGGGAATGTCGGCCACCGTCAGGCTCGAAAATTTCCAGATATAGACCCCGTCCCCGCGCGGCACCCGCTGCATGAGCAGATCGTAGCTTTTCTCCTGTGCCGAGAGATGTCCGATCCGCTCGCGCACCACGGGCAGATTGTCGTTCGACTCTCCATCCGGGTTGGCGCTGAGCGTTTCGATGTCGATCCAGAGAGCCCGGTCCAGCACGATTTTCAGTTGGCGCGCCAGCTCGGGCCCTTGGCTTTCGGTCAGGCCGGGCGGCAGATTCCGGAGGTCCAAGAACTCTGCGGCCCGCGCGTAGTTACGCTCCGTAGCCGCCTGCAGATAACCCTGGACGCTCGACCGCGGCGTGCCTCGACCCAGCGAATCGTCCGGGATCCCGGCAGCCGCGCCTTCCGGCGCGGAATTCGTCTTGGTCTTTCGCTCCATGAGTTCTTTGAACGTCGGCTGCACGGTTTCCGAATCGGCCCTCACGGGCGCCATCGTAACCGTGGCGACCATAACGACTATGCTTCCGATCACCATCAGAGGCCTACTGCCTTTCAGGCGGTTCATACGATCCTCCTTCCGCCGGTCGCATCACGAGATTGCCGGATCTGCATAAGTTGTCTCCGGTCCGACTCCCCTGGAAACCGGAGATCGATGCCTGACACCCTTCCCGGCGTCTGCCCGCCCGTCGCCCTGCAGGCGGCCGCGCGCGGTCTGTCCCCGTCCGAACCGGGACAGGCATCCGCCTCCGCCAGGCTACGGCGGGAGCCAGTCCCCAACTCATCGACCGAATAGTCCCGGCCCGGAATCGCATGAGAAAAGAAACGGCGCAAGGAAGAGGAACAGGGCGGGAATCAGCGGATGGGTGTCCTGCGGGACACTGATTCATCAGCGGTCAAGCAATGCTCTGGCTAGAAGAGATAGATGGTGGCGTATACATAGGCCAAGTTATAGCTGAAATTGGCGGTAAAGCCTTTGTCACCGTCCCCCCTCAGGCCGGCCTGCAGTCGGTCGTACGCGGCGCCCATCGCGAAATGCTTGAGGAGCCGATACTCAAGCCCGGCGTAGAATTCGAACATCGCTCCTGAGTAATCATTGATGGTGAGATAGAAGAAGTCGTAGCGGTTTTGGAATTGCAATTTTGGCGTGATGTTGTAATTCAGAACGAACCCGACGGACGGGAGAGGCAACGTCACCTGCTCGTTCACGAGAGCGGTGCTGCTCGCCTTGCCGTTAATGGTCCCCTGTGCGGCAAAATTGAAGTTGGTCTTCATGATGTACAGACCAGGAGAAAAGGCCAGTTCAACTTTGTCGCTCCGATAGAAGGAATAGCTGTAGAGCAACCGATAGGTGTTGAAGCTCAGCCCGGTCTGCGTCGCCGCGCCGGCCGACACGATGTTGTCGCCGACTTGAATTTCCTGGTTGATGGCCTTGTTCCCGCTCAATCCGACGCGATACCAGGACAGGCCGACAGCATGCCGCTCGTTGAACCGATAGAGCCCATCGATCCTGAACGCATCGGTGCTGCTGTTCCCTCCGAGCGTGTTGGTGAAGTCCACGGCGGCCCCGAGTCCCAACACCGGTCCGGCGACCGACACATTGGCCGTCGCCCCAAAAACATAGGCCCATCCACCGCGGATCATGAGCTTGTCGGAGAACGGAGCCTCTGAGGAGGGTTCTTCGGCTAGAACAGGTAAGACGTACCCTGCCAGGACAATCACCACCGCAAGGACAGAGGCCGCGGTCCGGAAGCACCGATACACGAACGTCGTCCAAGAGGCCGAGGAGCGCATGCGTGTGATGGCCGGCTTCACCACCTGCGTCTGTACCGGCGAAGAGACGCCGTCAACAGGGGAATCGCATGGAATCATTTGGCGGCCGGCTGGGCTTCGACAGACGGCATGGGAGCCGTGGCTTTCATCGACGGTGCCTTCATGGCGGCTTCATATTCATCCGACGTGATCTCCTTGACCTCGGACGATTGCAAGGTCACCATGCTTCCCGATTTTGCGTCCTTGATCTTCACGGCGCCGCCTTTGCCGGCCTCCTTGACCTCTGTCGTGTAGTAGCTCTTCCCGGAAGAGGGATCGGTCACGCGGTAGTAATTCGTACAACCGGCGACCATCGAGATCAGTCCGCAGAGCATCAGGCCCGTGGTGAAACATTTCCGCATGCTGTCCTCCTGTGTTCGACTATGACATGGGGGCATCCTTGACTCGACCTCCACCGGCCTCCCCCTCGGGCGTTGGAGTGTACCGAAAAAGAGGGGCGCTGTCTATTCGGATCTGCAGGCGCTCCGCCGTTGCCGGACATGGCTCCGTGATCCAATCTCTCCCTCCCCTATTTGGCCGTTTTGCCTGAAGCGAAGGCGCCACGCTTCCCCTCCTGGAGGAAAGTCTGAGGATCAAGCCTCCCATAGAGCTCGATCATCTTCGCCACCAGTCCGGTCCATCCTGTTTGATGACTGGCGCCCAGTCCCGCGCCATTGTCCCCGTGGAAATATTCGTAGAACAGAATGTGGTCCCGCCAGTGAGGATCGTCTTGAAATGTCTTGCTGCCTCCGTACACCGGACGTTTGCCCTGCGTATCGCGCAGAAATATGCGGGTCAGACGGTCGGCGATGTCTTTGCTGACCTCGAACAGGTTCATCATCCGTCCGGACCCGGTCGGGCACTCGATCTTAAAGTTATCGCCGTAATAGAGATGGTAGGCCAACAGGGCTCGGATGATCATGGCATTCACCGGCATCCAGACCGGCCCGCGCCAGTTGGAGTTGCCCCCGAACATGCCGGTGTTCGACTCAGCCGGCAGATAGTCCACCCGGTACTCCTGCCCCGCGACGTGGAACACATAGGGATGCTGCTGGTGAAATTTTGAGAGCGACCGGATGCCGTAGGGACTCAGGAATTCATTCTCATCCAGCATCTTCGTGAGAATCCGGCGCAGGCGTTCCTGATTGACCAGCGCGAAGATCCCGCGATGGTTCACCCCCTGGTGGCCGGGACCGGTGAGGTGAATAGAGCGGAGAAGCTCCGGCATCTGCAGGATGCGCTCTTGAAATTGCGCCGCCGCCTCCGGAACCCTTGCGCGCTGCCATTCTTCGATCACCGACGTCGCGCAAAGCGGCAACAGCCCCACCATGGAACGCACCTTGAGTCTCGTGGCGCTCCCGTCCGGCAACCGCAACAGATCGTAATAAAACCCGTCTTCCTCGTCCCACATGCCGTCTGATCCCGGCTTGTTCATCGCTGCAGCGATATAGAGAAAGTGCTCGACGAACTTGGGGACCATGTCGAGATACGTGCGATCGTGCGGGGCGATCTCGACGGCCAACTCCAGCATGTTCTGACTGAAGAGCGCCATCCAGGCCGTGCCGTCCGCTTGTTCCAGATGGCCGCCGGTGGGCAACGGAGCGCTCCGGTCGAACACGCCGATGTTGTCGAGCCCGAGAAATCCGCCCTCAAACACGTTCTTCCCGAAACGGTCCTTGCGATTCATCCACCAGGTGAAGTTCAGCAATAGCTTGTTGAACGCCGATTTGAGGAAATCGATATCATCTTCGCCTCGAAGCGCCAACTCCGCGCGGTGAAGGAACAGCGTCGCCCAGGCATGCACAGGAGGATTGACGTCGCTGAAGTTCCATTCGTAGGCCGGGATTTGCCCGCTGGGGTGCTGATAGACACCCTTTAACATCAGTTCCATCTGCCGCTTGGCAAAGTCGGGGTCCACGATCGAGAGCGGCAACGTATGGAAGGCCAGATCCCATGCGGCATACCAGGGATACTCCCACTTGTCCGGCATCGAAATGATGTCGCGGTTGATCATGTGAAACCATTCCCGATTGCGGAAGTCGCGACTCCCGCGATGCAGGGGATGCGCGCGATGCTCACCCAGCCATTGATCGGCGTCGAGAAAATAGTACTGCTTGCTCCACAGCATGCCGGCAAGGGCTTGGCGCATCACGTTGGCTGCGTCCGGAGAAACGGAAGGAGGAGTCACCGCCTTATAGAACTCGTCGGCTTCCTTGACACGCTCGCTGAGAATGCCGTCGAACATCGCGCCGAACGGCGCGGGATCCTCCTTGGAACCGCCTTGTTTGACCAGTCGCAACTTCACGGTCGCCGACCGGTCGGGACCGATCGTGAACCGGTAATGAGGCGAGACTTTTGTGCCGATCCGGTCGGGATTGATGGCGTTCTGCTGACCATGCAGCACGTAATTGTTGATGCCGTCCTTCACATAAGGGCTCGCGTTCGGATACTCGGGAAAGAGCCGGTTGTTGTTCGTTTCGTTCTCCGTAAAGAGCAGCGGCACCTCGCCGTCGCAGTAGAGGATGTACTCCCCAAGCGCCGGATGCGAGGCCACCAGGGCGCTGGTGCCTTTCGGGCTCTTGACCTGCTTGAGCGCCGGCTTCTCGGCCGGCCTGGCCAGCCATTGAGCCCAGTCGTTGCGGAACCACAGGGTCGGCAAGAGGTGTAACTCGGCAGCCTCCGGTCCTCGGTTGACCGCCGTAACCTGGATCAGGATATCATCCGGGTCGGCCTTGGCATATTCGACGAACACGTCGAAGTAGCGGTTCTGGTCGAACACACCCGTATCCAGCAACTCATACTCCATCTCCTCACGGCTGCGCCGCTGATTCGTCGTCACAAGATCGGCATAGGGATAGGCCGCGTGGGGATACTTGTAGAGCAATTTCATATAGGAGTGCGTCGGCGTGCTGTCGAGATAGAAGTAGTACTCCTTGACGTCTTCGCCGTGGTTGGCCTCGCTGTTGGTCAAACCGAAGAGCCGTTCCTTGAGAATAGGATCCTTCCCGTTCCACAGGGCTAGGGCAAAACAGAGTCGCTGGCGCTCGTCGGACAGCCCGGCCAGCCCGTCCTCCCCCCAACGGTACGCGCGGGAGCGGGCATGATCGTGCGTGAAATAGTTCCAGGCGTCGCCGCCCTCGCTGTAGTCCTCCCGCACCGTTCCCCACTGGCGTTCGCTGAGGTACGGCCCCCAGCGCTTCCATGCGGAACCATCCGCGCGCAATCGCTCATGCTCGGCGGTGACCTTCTTGTCTTCACCTTTCATGGTCCTCTCCTGAGGCTGGTTCGGTGCGTTCAGTATTTTTGCGGTATGAATCGCCGACCTTCCAATGACGCCTGATCGTCGTATTTGTGCTTTTTCAAGCGGCCCGGCAACCGGATCCTTTCTCGCGGCAGTTTCTTGTAGGGAATCAGGCTCAGCAGGTGGCTGATGCAGTTGAGGCGGGCCCGCCGCTTGTCGTCCGATCGTACGATATACCACGGCGCATGCCTGGTGTCGGTTTTTTCCAGCATCAGGTCGCGGGCGCGCGAATATTCGTACCACTTCTCACGAGAGGGGAGATCCATGGGACTCAGCTTCCACTGGCGCAACGGATCCTCGATGCGGGCCTCGAATCGCCGCTCTTGTTCATCGTTACTGACTTCCAGCCAGTACTTGACGAGCAGGATGCCTCCGTCCACGATATATCGTTCGACGATCGGACAGAGGTCGAGAAACCGGCGATGATCATCTTTGTTGCAAAATCCCATGACATACTCGACCCCGGCGCGATTGTACCAACTGCGGTCGAAAATGACGATCTCGCCCACGGCGGGGAAGTGTTGAATATAGCGCTGGAGGTACATCTGGCTTTTTTCCCGATCCGATGGGGCGGGCAGCGCGACGACCCGAAAGACCCGAGGGCTGACCCGCTCCGTCATGGCCCGGATCGTCCCTCCCTTGCCTGCTCCATCGCGTCCCTCAAACACGACGATGACGCGCAGGCCTTTGTGTTTGACCCAGGCCTGGAGATGACAGAGCTCGGCCTGCAGCTTCCGCAGTTCCTCCTCATATTCCTTGCGTTTCAGCTTCGACCCTCCATCGTTGTGCTTCCGTTGCGCCATTCACAGTCTCCCTTGTGCGTTCACGTGGACAGAGGCCGCCGTCCGGCGGAATCGAGGCTCACACGTTGTCCGCCTCCGTTGAACCGCCGCGCCGTTTCGACGGAGCGCCATGCCCCCATCGCCACCCCGTAATCTCGGGCATGTCTTCACCGTATTTCGCGATGTATTGCTTGTGCTCGATCAACTTGTCGCGAACCGCCTGCTTGGCATAGGCGGCCCTCGACCCCAACTGCGGCAAACGGTCGATCACGTCGGCGAAGAGATGAAACCGATCCAGATCATTCATCACCACCATGTCGAACGGGGTGCTCGTCGTCCCTTCTTCCTTGTAGCCTCGGACATGCAGGTTGTCATGATTGGTCCGCCGGTACGTGAGGCGGTGGATCAGCCACGGGTAGCCGTGGAACGCGAAAATGATCGGCTTGTCCTTTGTAAACAGCGCGTCGAAATCCCGGTCGGACAGACCGTGGGGGTGCTCGCTGGGCGGTTGCAGCTTCATTAAATCGACGATGTTGATGACACGGATTTTCAGCGCGGGCAGATGCCGGCGCAGCAGATCCACGGCGGCCAATGTTTCCAGCGTCGGCACATCGCCGCAGCAGGCCATCACGACGTCCGGCTCCGTCCCGTTGTCGCTGCTGGCCCATTCCCAGATGCCGATCCCGGCCGTGCAATGTTTGATGGCCTCGTCCATCGACAGCCACTGAGGCGCCGGCTGCTTGCCGGCCACGACGACATTCACATAGTTGCGGCTGCGCAGGCAGTGATTCGTGACCGACAGCAGCGTGTTGGCGTCGGGAGGCAGATAGACCCGCACGACTTCCGCTTTCTTGTTCACGACATGGTCGATGAATCCCGGGTCCTGGTGGCTGAAGCCGTTGTGATCCTGCCTCCAGACATGGGAGCTGAGCAGATAATTGAGCGAGGCGATGGGACGCCTCCAGGGAATGTGGTTGCAGACTTTCAGCCACTTGGCGTGTTGATTGAACATGGAATCGACGATGTGAATGAACGCCTCGTAGCATGAGAAGAAGCCGTGGCGTCCTGTCAGCAGATACCCTTCCAGCCACCCCTGGCACTGGTGCTCGCTGAGCATCTCCATCACCCGACCGTCCGGCGCCAGATGGTCGTCGAAGGGGAAGCGCTCCGCCACCCAGGCGCGGTTGGTGACCTCCAGCACATCCTGCCAACGATTCGAATTGTTCTCGTCCGGGCTGAAGAGACGGAAATTTCCGGTCTCCCGGTTCAGGCTCATGGTGTCGCGGAGAAACTGTCCCATCACGCGGGTCGATTCAGCGGTGATGGCTCCGGGGGTTTTCACGGGAATCGCATAGTCACGGAAATCGGGCAGACGCAGCTCCCGGAGCAGGAGTCCTCCGTTGGCGTGCGGATTGGCGCTCATCCGACGCTCGCCTTTCGGAGCCAGTTCGGCCAGATCCGGATTGAGCCTGCCGTGCTTATCGAACAACTGCTCCGGGTGATAGGACTTCATCCAAGTTTCGAGGATCTTCACGTGCCCGGGCTTGTCATGCATTTCACCCATCGGCACCTGATGCGAGCGCCAGTAGTCCTCGGTTCGCTTCCCGTCGATCGATTTCGGGCAGGTCCATCCCTTGGGCGAACGCAGTATGATCATCGGCCAGCGCGGCCGTTCCTTCACGCCACTCTTCCGCGCCCGGATCTGGATCCGACGAATGTCGTCAAGGCACCGGTCTACCGCGGCAGCCATGAGCCGGTGCATGTCGGCAGGTTTATGGCCCTCGACGAAGTACGGCGTATATCCGTAGCCTCGGAACAGCTGGTCCAGTTCTTCGTGACTGATGCGGGCCAGCACGCAGGGATTGGCGATCTTGTAGCCGTTCAGATGAAGGATCGGCAACACGGCTCCGTCGGAGGCAGGGTTGAGGAATTTATTGGAATGCCAAGACGTCGCCATCGGTCCCGTTTCCGCTTCTCCGTCACCGACGACACAGGCCACGATCAGATCCGGATTGTCAAAGGCGGCTCCGTACGCGTGCGACACCGCGTAGCCCAACTCCCCGCCTTCATGGATCGACCCGGGCGTCTCCGGCGCCACATGGCTTGGGATGCCTCCTGGAAACGAAAATTGCTTGAACAGCCGCTTCAGACCCTCCTCATCACGTGAAATGCCGGGATAGACCTCGCTGTAGGTTCCTTCGAGATAGGCGTTGGCCACGAGCCCGGGGCCGCCGTGCCCCGGCCCCGTGACATAGATCATGCTCAGATCTCGTTGTCTGATGACTCGATTCAAATGGACATAGATAAAATTCAGACCGGGCGTCGTGCCCCAATGTCCCAACAAACGAGGCTTGATATGCTCTTTCTTCAAGGGCTTCTTGAGCAGGGGATTGTCATAGAGATAGATTTGCCCAACCGAAAGGTAATTCGCGGCGCGCCAATAGGCGTCCATCACTTTGAGTTCCTTCTCAGACAACGATTTCTGCATGAATGACTCCTTCTGGCTTTGTCGGGGTCGGTAGAACAAGGTTGCGTCTGCGTTCCGAGTCAGCAGCGTCGTCGGCCGGCACCCGAGTCGCGCACTCACCACTGATGTCGCCGTGAGTCTACTCCGCATCCAATCCGCTTGAGAATTGAGGCCGCCTCGTCCACTTCGATCTCGGCAACGAACCCGCTCTCGCAGTGTTCCTGTATTGTCCATAATCCCAGGGACGAAGACAACCGCAAGACCGCCACCCGTCATTCCTCTACTGAGGGGAACGAAGCTAATTCTGCACGACAGTGCGTTGTAGAGATTTCCGCCCTAGCGGAGGCCGCAAGAGTCCCATCTTGCCTCAATGCATGTTCCTGCCTCTGCAGCCTAAACCCCCTCGCCTTGATGCGTCCTGATTCTCGGTGCTAAAGTCGCACTTCTCATCGGTGACAAGCGGGCGTTGTCATATTTGATGAGGGAGGAGCATGCCCAGTCTTCAATCGGTCCGGCGGAAAATCGATTCCGTCAAGAAAACCCAGAAGATTACGAAAGCCATGAAAATGGTCGCGGCGGCGAAACTCAAGCGCACGCAGGACCGTATTCTCGCTGCCAGGCCGTACGCGCTCACGATGCGGGATGCAATTCGCGCGCTCAGCCGGCGCGTGAATCGGGACGCGCATCCTTTGCTCAAGAAGCGGGAAGGTCACCGGATCGAGGTGGCCGTCGTCACGAGCGACCGGGGGTTGTGCGGCGCGTTTAACGCGAACATCTTGCGAACGGCCGCTACCGCCTTGAAGGAATTCGAGTCCGCCGGCGCCAAGGTCCAGGTCGTCGTCATCGGCAGGAAGGGACGCGATTTTTTCAGGAGACGCGGTTGGACGGTGCGTCGAGAGATCGTGGACATCTTCGACAAGCTCTCGTTCGAGCACGGGATGTTGTTGGGCAACGAACTCCAGGCCCTTGAGAATTACGCGATGGACCGCGTCGACGCGGTCTATGCGATTTACAACGAGTTCAAGTCGGCCATCCAACAGCGCGTCGTCGTGGAGCGGCTGCTTCCGCTCGACTGGGTCGTGGAGATCTCGAACCTCAAGGAAGCGGACTCCGGTACCGACGGACTCCCCGGAGGCTACTTGTATGAACCGAGCGAAGATGAGCTGCTGGAACAGCTGCTGCACCGGAATTTTCACGTCCAGGCCTACCGCATCCTCTTGGAGTCGTCGGCCGCCGAACAAGGAGCCCGCATGACGGCCATGGACGGCGCCACAAGGAACGCCGGAGAACTGATCAAGAAATTGACGATCTACTACAACAAGACCAGGCAGGCGGCCATCACCAAAGAACTGATGGACATCGTCGGCGGCGCCGAAGCCTTGAAATAATAATGACTAGAACCTGTCTCACATTTCATTCATGATGGGATGGAATCTGTGGTCGTCATTCCCGCGCAGGCGGGAATCCAGTCTTTTCAGGTCATTCTGGATGCCCGCTTTCGCGGGCATGACCAGTTCTGACCGGAACACCCATTGTGAGATAGGTTCTAGAACGTTTTGAACATGTACCGGATTCCCACCTCGATGTTCCAGACATAGGCGCCGGGTAAATCACGGCCCCAGATTCCGACGCCCGGCCGCACGTAGGCCCCCAGTGTCCCGACTAAATTCCTGCCGCCCTCGAATTCCATCGTCATGCTGCTCTTCGCGTTCTGCACAAAATTGACTTGCACCACGGCATTGACAACGGTCCACCACTTCCTTGCCCAGAATGAATTCACCTGGACGGTGGTGCTGAAGAGCGACACGTCGCTTCGCGATGGGTCTCCGCCGACCGCGGCCTGATATTGCACTAAGCCGATCAGAAACGAGTCCCATTGTGGAACAAACCGGGCCGTGGCAAGGGCCGGACCGACCGTATATTTTCCCAGGCCCAATCCCGGCTCTGCGGCAGTCGGTAACGTCGTCAGCACGCCGACGAGTACGGCATATTCAGGCGTATTGTAGGCCCGCCAGGCTGCCGTGACGCTGAGATCGCTCAGGCCTCGCAGATTGGTGGCTCCGGGACGATTGGGATCGACCGTCTTGAGAAACGGCATATCGAACCGGAGCAGGTAGTTCCCTCGAAACGGGAGATCGACGCGTGCGACCGTCGCGGTGGCATTCGCGCTTTGAGGCAGATCGAGATATTGACTGGATAGCTGGACCCGGCCGACGATGGCGGTGGGGTCGGTTCCGTACTTGGCGCCCAGTCTCCGGAGTCGTTCGGCCTCGGCCTCCTGTTCAGTCGTCAATCCTTGCGGGCCGAGACGCTTGAGGATGCGACGTTTTCGTTTCGGAGCCTCGCCCGGGGGAGATGTGCCGGTCTCCGGCTCCATCTCCGTCTCGACCTCTTCCTCCACTTCGGTCGAGGGCGCCGGCTCGCTCTCGGCGACAGCTTCGGCAGCCGCGACCTCACCCATTGCAGGATAGCCGCTCGCAAGCGCAACCAACAGGAGCGCTAGAGCCGCAGCGGTTCCTCTTTGCTCCACGTTGCCCGCGCTCGTCTAGCCTGCCTCCCGGCGCATTCGCTGGCGCTAATCCACCAATTTGTCGGCGGCATGCCGCAGTTTCAACGCTTTGGGATTTCCGACCTCCTTCTTCACGACGATATCCGTGGGCCGGACTTCTCTCCCGTAATACGCCTTGTTCGAATCGTTCGAGACCGTGATGCCCGATCCGTCCACGGCGAGTCCGCCGAAGACGCCCTTCTTTTTCGCATAGGCCACAATGTCTGCAGAAATACCTTTCGCCGAGACTCCCGCGCCGACCGGGCCGGCGGCGATTCCGGCATTCGCACCCAGCTTGAAATCGTTCGTATAGAATTCTTCCAGCCCTTTTTGGGTCCTCACCACGAGAACCATTTCAGAAACGTCGGCGCCGATCTGCAGTCCGAAGCTGGCGGAGCCGATGTTATAGAAGACGGGATCGCCGAACTTTCCGGTCTTGTCATCTTTCACCAAGAGCACCCCGCTCCCCCCTGCCCCGCCGAAAATGAAGGCGCCCCGCATGAATTGCGGCACGATGAACAGCGCCTTGGCCTCCTTCCCCAACTCTTTCAGCGCTCCCTTCATGCCGTCGTCCGCCGCAAAGGACTCCACCGTCAGGAGCGCCTTGTCCACCAGCATTTGCTGCTCCGGTGCGTCGGCGGCCACGGCCGCGGTCGCGCCATATGCGCACAGCATCCCGAACAACGCGGCACCGGCCGCGACCGATCTGAACCGCACGGCGAGCCGTCGTGAACCTGTCGTCATGGCAATCACCTCCTGTTGGTTAATCATCCTGATTCCATCCATCGATCTCCGGACGTCTAGCGTTGTGTCCCAGAAGTTCGTTCGTGGTGAGCCTGTCGAACCATGAACGGAACTCTTTGAAAGTGGGCGCCCTTCGACAGGCTCAGGGCGAACGGATTAGTACCGGAACTTCTGGGACGCAACACCAGCGGACAAGACCGCTCATCGCACAATACACAAAAAGCAAGGTCAGTTCAAACGGACGACCGTCGAGCGCGCTCAGTCCGTGATCCCTATTGCCCCGCCGGCGGCGCGGAAGCGGCGGACTCGTCGGCGTGCGATTCTTCCTCGATATCCGGCCCGATCAGCGAATCCACAAGATTGTTCGTCGGAGAGTACCGGGAGGCCGTTCTGTCGCGCGCGAAATCCGAGATGATGCTGCCCCATGTGATTCTGCCCGCTTCCCTCAAATAGACCGGATCCTCCGAGAGCGCTTCCTCCTGAAACGAGCCCTCCGCGGTTGACGCCCATACGAGATCGCCTGTCTCTGTATCCCATATCTGCAAACTGAGCCTCAGAATGCTCGAACGAATCCGTATGACGTTGATTTCCAAGGCCGGGACCTTCCACCGATCGTACAGGGTCTGCGTGAAGGCGGCCAGACGAGGCTGGAGAATGTAGCGGACTCCCAGCACTTGTCCGATCTTCTTGAGAGGGTCACGGTCAAGTATATTGCTTTGTTCGTAGTCCATCCTCATGCGGGTATACTCGCCCGCTAGGCCGTGCCGATTGATGCGGGAGGCCACCTCAATGGGAGATACCAGATTCATGGTCGGAGCCACTCGCTCAACCACGCGCTTGAGAGAAAGGGCAAGACCGACCTCATTGCCGTGGAGTCCCGGTGACGTGAGCGCTTCGAAGATGCCGAGCGGTTCACGCCTCAACACCGCGACCGAAAACTCGGGAGGCTTCCTCGTCGACTCGGTTCTCACTTCCCATAGATAGACCGATCCAGGACAGCCGGTGAGACAGAGGAGAACGATCGCCAGGGCACCATGCCATGCAAGCTGTTTCATCATTGGTCTCTCACTTCGCTCCTAAAGCACCAACTTCATCAACAGGGAGAAGACCTCTCCCATCGGGATCTGGGTCACGGCCACGGGCAGGACCGGGAGCAACGCCATCACGATCAGCTTGAGCACGTCGTCCTTCTGCAGTGGAAGGATCGACATGTTGCGGACCGCGGTCACCGACTGCCCCAGGTGGGTGACGGCACGGAAGTCCGGCATGCTCGATTCGAGGTCCTCCCGCATTGGAGCCGCCTGAACCCATTTGCCTTCGACGATGTGGATCAGGCGCGACGCCAGGGCCCCGTATCGCAGCATGGCTTCTTCCTTGGCCTTGTACAACGGGCGCATGAACGTCAACAACGGCCCCACAATCAGGATGAGCATGGCGACGACGAATCCGATGACGTGCCACTGGTATTGCAGCGGGGTATCCCCCTCGTACATGACGAAATCCGCCACCGTTCCCGCGATGATCGCTCCCTCGGCGAACACGAAGGGGGCGAACGCCTGGAAGGAATCACTCAAGAAGCCCAGTCCTCCGGCTCCATCTCGATGGCTTGGCGTAATCTGCAAGTCGAGTTTCGACACTTGACGCAAGAACCACCACCACAAACCGATACGCAACAGCCATCGCCAGAGGAGAAAGGCGTAGAGGGGAAAGGCCACCAGAAGGTACCAGTACCCGGCCAGCGAGATCGCGATATGCCCGTCGATCATGGGCGCGCGCCAGGTCGGGTGATGGAGACCATACAGATGCACGATGAGGGCGGTCAGGCCGTGCAGATAGGCCACCCCCACCAGGAGGCTGTCCGTACGGCCTGAGCGGCTCACGCGCACGGTGCGTTGCACGATCTCGTCGAATTGCCTCCGCGCCTCGTCCTTCACCAGGCGCGCATCAATAAACTGGCCCACGACGCTGCGGAGTTGCCCTTCGCAAATGGTTTCTCCGAGGAGCAACACCGGCACGGTAATCAGAAACCGCACGTTGATGATGAAGTCCATCAGAAAGGATTCCAGACGCGTCGGTCCGATCGCCAACCCCTGTGCCGCAGCCAACAACAGCATCGGCAGCCATGCCACGAGCAGGGCGAACGACACACGACGTCCTGTCTGCCTGCGGCCGCCTCGGAACAGGCCGAGCTTCTCTTCAACACGATGGGCGGGTCCATCGTCGAACAACGTATAGGGAGTGCAGCGATCGGACACGGCAGGCTGAGCGTCGGACATCAGGGGGCGATCTCCTCAGAACGTCAGCACGTGGAACTTCCACGCGTTCAGATCGACATAGAGCCCGCTTTTGCTCAGCTGGTCGCCGTGACGGTCGAACACGTCGCCGCTGACGACATCTTTGAGCTTCCACGAACGACCCGCGAGATCGTTCCACGGCAGCAAGACATCTCCCTGCGCGGCTGCGGGAGAGAGATTCACCACGATCAAATGCCGCAGGTCGCCTTTGCGCCAGCACCAGGCCAGAAGGTTCATGAAGCTCTGGTTGTCCGGCCACCCTCGGCGCTCGCACAAGGACCACTCCCCGTTTCTCAGATCGTCCGCGCGCAGCAACCGTACGAGCGCCTGATAGAAGCGCTGCAGCCGCTGGTCGGTCGGTTCATCCGGCCTGCGGCGGAGAAATACCGGAAGTCTCACCCTGCGCCCCTCGAACTGCCCTTCGTGAAACAGCCTGGCTCCCGGCAAGCAGGCCGCCGTCAGGGCAGCGGCCTCCACCTTGCCCGTCTCGAACGCCGCCGAAGCCCGCGGTTCGTCATGGTTTTCGACGAAGCGGACGAGTCGCTCCTGATAGGCCGGATCGGCGCAGAGATGCAACCGCACCGTCTCGGCCGCGTTGTGTTCCAGCCGATCGTAGAGTCGCTTGTCGTAGCAGTAATCGAACCCCTGCTGTTGCAGGTCCCACTCCAGATCCCAGTAGGCCTCGGCGATGAACAACACCTGGGGATGACGCTTTCGGACCGCCGCGATCAGCTCCGGCCAATACTCGGTTGCCGGCCTGGCGCCGGCCCGCGCCCCCCACGTCCGCTCGAAGATGGGATTCATCAGGAGCATGGCCATGTCGCAGCGCATGCCGTCGCATTGATCGGCAATCGAGTTGACCGTATCGACCGCCGCCTTGCGCAATCCGGCATCAAAGGCGTTCAACTGCAGCACGTCGGACCAAGCGGGAAAATAGGGATCGCGTCCGCAGGCCAGGACCTTGCCCTCCAGCCGCACGAACGCATCCGGCTGCCTGGCCGCGTCGTCGTCGGTTCCTTGAATGAAGTACTCGGGATGCTCGTTCACCCATGGATGATCCGGCGCCACATGATTCGGCACGAAATCCAAGATCAGCCGAAGCCCGCGGGCGGCCAGTTTCTTTCTCGCGGCGGCCAATCCTTCCGGGCCTCCCAGTTGGGCGTCCACGACGTAGCGGCGCACGCAATAGGGCGATCCCACGTTGTCCTCGGGAGAAAAATCAGGCAGGGCCCTGCGAAAATCCGCCAACTGCCCGGCGTTCTTCATGGAGATCGCGATACCGCCCGGGCTGCGTTCCCACACGCCCATGAACCAGACCGCATCGAACCCGTAGGCGCCGAGGCCGTCCCATTCCGCGTCAGGGACGGTGGCAAGCGTGACGGGCTTGCCGTGCTTTCGACTCAGCTCGTAGAGCCACACCCAGGTGTTGATCTCATAGATCACCGGTCGTCTCGGCCAGCCTGTCTTCATCGTCGTCTCCTTTCGTTCACAGGATGCGATCCACGGTCCCGGTCATGTCTTCGGACCGGTCTTTTTTCGACCTTGGGCCAACCCGGCGACGCGGCTCGAGGTGCCGAGCTTACCTTGTTCGAGGACGTCCTCGGCCTTGACCTCTCCGTAGATTTGGAGCAGACGTCCGATGAGGCCGGTCCAGCCGGTTTGATGGCTCGCCCCGAGGCCTGCGCCGTTGTCTCCGTGAAAGTATTCGTAAAAGAGGAGGCAATCCCGCCAGTGCGGGTCGTTCTGAAATTTCTCGACCCCGCCGAACACGGCCCTGCGCCCTTCCTTGTCTCGGACGAAGATCCGGCTCAACCGCCTGGTAATCTCTTGCGCCACTTCGAAGAGCGTCATCCGACGGCCCGATCCGGCGGGACACTCCACGGTGAACTCATTACCGTAGTACCCGTAGAGGTTCAGCAGGGCTCTGATGATCAACACGTTGACGGGCATCCAGACGGGCCCGCGCCAATTGGAGTTGCCGCCGAACATGCCGCTGTCCGATTCGGCGGGCAAATAGTTCACCCGATACTCTTCACCGTGCACCGTGAACACATACGGATGATCGCGGTGGTATTGCGAGAGAGAGCGGATCCCGAACGGGCTCAGAAATTCATTCTCGTCGAGCATCTTCTCCAGCACGCGCCGCAGCTTCGGTTCGTCCAGAATCGAGAGAATCCGGCGATTCTTGACGCCGGGCTTGTTCGGCGGAGCGATGGTGGCCATCAGCTCGGGATGCCGCCGGAGAAATTGTCTCGCCCGTTCGAGGAGGTCCGGAAACTTTGCTTCCACGTCCATGTCGAAGACGGTCGACGCGCAGAGCGGCAGCAACCCGACCATCGACCGGACTTTCAGCCTGGTCGCCCGGCCGTCGGGAAGCCTGAGCAAGTCGTAGAAAAACCCGTCTTCTTCATCCCACATTTCATCGCGATGCTCGCCGATGCGATCCATCGCGGCGGCGATCCACAGAAAATGCTGCAGGAACTTGAGCGCCATTTCCTCATAGATCGGATCGTGCGCCGCCAGCTCGAGCGCGATGTCCAGCATGTTTTGGGAGAACAGCGCCATCCAGGCCGTGCCGTCCGCCTGCTCGAGCGAGCCGCCCGTGGGCAGCGGCGCGCTCCGATCGAAGACACCGATGTTGTCCAACCCCAGAAAGCCTCCTTCGAACACGTTCCGCCCGCCGGGATCCTTCCGGTTCACCCACCAGGTGAAGTTCAGAACCAGCTTCTGAAACCCGTTCTTCAAGAACTGCAGATCTCCCTGTCCGCTGATCTGCTTGTCGGCCTGGTAGACGAACCAGGTGGCCCAGGCATGCACCGGAGGATTGACGTCTCCGAAGTTCCACTCGTAGGCGGGAACCTGTCCGTTGGGGTGGATGTACAGGTCGTGGAGCATCAAGTCCAGTTGCTGCTTGGCGAAATCGGCGTCCACGGCCGTCAGGGCCACGCAGTGGAACGCCAGATCCCAGGCCGCGTACCAAGGATATTCCCATTTGTCCGGCATGGAGATGACATCGTCGTTGAGCATGTGAAACCATTGCCGATTACGCAGATTCGGCGCCTTCGCCGGCATCAACGGATCCACCCCGTGTTCTTCCAACCACTTGTCCAGATCGAAGTAGTAATACTGTTTGGTCCACAACAAACCCGCCAGGGATTGCCGCATCACCAGGGCCTCTTCCCGGCTCAGTTTTCCCGGAGTAATGGCGGCATAGAACTGATCCGCCTCAGTGAGACGCTCGCTCACGACCTTGTCGAAGCGGACCAGGAAGGACTTGGCGGCGGCGGCATTGTCCTGCGGCGCCGCGTGCGAAAGCCGCAAGCGAATCACCGTCGTCTCTCCGCCGGGAACGTCGATCCGGTAGGCGGCGGCGACCTTGGTGCCGGTCCGATAGGGATTGACGGCCGCCTGCTGGCCGCCCACGAGATAGTCGTTGATGCCGTCTTTCACATAGGGACCGGCGTTCGACTTGTTGAACAGCCGCTGCATGTTCGTTTCGTTTTCCGTGAACAGCAGCGGGACGTCGCCCTCGCAGGTGAGATAGCGTTTGCCCAATTCTTCGTGCGCGGCCATGGCAATGGTCAGGCCTTTGGAGCCGGTCAGCTGCTCGATGCTCGGTTTCGCGGCGCCCTTCGACCAGGACCAGGTGTTGCGGAACCACAATGTCGGCAGTACGTGCAGCGGCGCCGCCTCCGGGCCCCGGTTGCTGACGCTGATCTTGATCAGGATGTCGTCGGGGGTTTCCTTGGCGTATTCGACGAACACGTCGAAGTACCGGTCTTCGTCGAACACGCCGGTATCGATCAGCTCGTATTCCATCTCCTGCCGTCCTCGCCGGCGGTTGGTGTCGACCAGCGCGTCGTACGGATAGGCGGCCTGCGGGTATTTGTAGAGATATTTCATGTAGGAATGCGTCGGTGTGCTGTCCAGATAGAAATAGTACTCCTTCACATCCTCGCCGTGGTTGCCTTCGCTGTTGGTCAGGCCGAACAGACGCTCCTTCAGGATCGGATCACGGCCGTTCCAGAGCGCCAAGGCGAAACAGAGCCGTTGCTTGTCGTCGGAGATTCCGGCCAGCCCGTCCTCTCCCCAACGGTAGGCGCGCGACCGTGACTGGTCGTGCGTAAAATAGTCCCAGGCGTTGCCGGATTCGCTGTAATCCTCCCGCACCGTGCCCCACTGCCGCTCGCTCAGGTAGGGCCCCCACTTTTTCCAGGCCAGCTTATGCGTCCGCGCCGCTTCGAGCCGCTCATGCTCGTGTGTCAGGGCGCCTCGATCCGCCGTCTGCGAGACGGTCTTTTTCTCGACGGTTTTCTTCTCACTTCCCCGCGATTTGCTCCCGCTCATGCTCCGATTCTCCTCCCTCATCATCGGTCGCCGTCTCCCGCTCCTCCGACGCATTCTGCGTCGATTCAAGCCGACGACCGGAATTCACGCGTTAGAGAACTGCACCACGACCGAAGTTCCCCTGGACGATCTCCAAATCCGTGCCGCACAGACCGACCGCAATGGCTTCCACCAGCACCGAACCGAGACGCTCGTCCGGCTCCCGCACGTCACGCAGCCGGGCGGAATCCGGCTTTGAGGGTTCGACCGTGATGGCCTTCATCGCCAATACCACTCACTCACTTGCTTGATGGAGGTCCCGCCGGCCGGCGGTTTCGTTTGTCACTTCGCACCGTTCGCGCCGCTGACGCGCAGCTTGATACCGTACAGCCCCTTGCCGGCTGTGATGAACAACATGCGCCGGTCCCGTCCGCAGAAGCTGACATTGGCCGTCCAGGCTTCTTCCGGCACGACGATCTGCTCGACCTGCCGCCCGTCGCGGTCCACCACCCGTACCCCGTCGCCGGTCAAGTAGAGATGACCCTCTTCGTCCAACGTCATGCCGTCGGAGCCGTACTCGGCGATCAATCTTTTCCCGCGCAATCGCCCGTCCTGCTCCATGTCGTATCGATAGGTCTTGCCGGCGCCGATATCCGCCACATAGAGTGTTGTTCCGTCCGGCGTCCCGATGAGGCCGTTGGGCTGCTGCAGATCGTCCGTCACCCGCACCAGTTGCCGGCGATCGGCCGAAAGAAAGTAGACGTGCTGACCGTCCTGCGGCATCTTGTCGTGTTTCCACCAGCGCCGACGATAGAACGGATCGGTAAAATAGATCGCCCCGTCGGCACGGACCCAGACATCGTTGGGGCCATTGAGGGATTTTCCGCGATACTCGCTGAGCACGACCGTGACCTGACCGTCCGGGGCGATGGACCAGAGCGCATTTCTCTCGTCGGCGCACGCGATAAGGTTCCCCTTGAAATCGAAATACATGCCGTTGGCGCGGCCGGCCGGCTGAAGAAACGTCGAGAGGCCGCCTTCCGCATTCCACCGCATGATTCGATCGTTGGGTTGATCGGTGAAAAAGACGTTGCCCTCGGCATCGCACGTCGGCCCTTCCGTGAATTCAAAGTCGCCGGCCAGTTTCCGCAGAACTGCCCCAGGCGCCACGACGCTGTCCTCAGCCCATGCCACGGCCATACCGGCCACGAGCGTCACTACGCAGCTCATCACGGCCGCGCCGCCGGCGCGATGCGGCCGTTCCGTCCGCTTCTCTCTATTTGGGCGCATCACGAACGTTACGTTTCCGGCTATCAGGATGTTGAAACAATCCTCCAGCTGAGATCTCGCGTCGATCGGAAGCCCGCGGGGGACTGGCTCTCGCCGTAGCCCGGCGAAGCCGGGCGTCTGTCCCGGTCTCCAAGGGCAACGGGGACAGTCGTCGATCCGAAGGGCGACAGTCCCCTCGCAAACAGTTTGTCTTCCCCCGGCTACGGCGATGTCTTCGCGGCCCGATACCGGCGGATGAGATGATTGGTCGAGCTGTCGTGGGCGGGCGCCGGGGCCTCCGCGCGTTCCAACTCCGGGGCGATGCGCTGCGCCAAAGCCTTGCCGAGTTCGACACCCCACTGATCGAAGCAGTTGATCCCCCACAGGGCTCCTTGAGTGAACACGGAGTGCTCGTACAGGGCCACGAGTTTACCCAAGGCCTCCGGTGTCAGTCGCTCCAACAGAATCGTATTGGAGGGCCGGTTTCCCTCGAATACTCGATGGGGCACGAGGCGGTCGGCCGCGCCTTCCGCCCGGACCTCCTCCGCCGTCTTGCCGAACGCCAGAGCCTCGCTTTGCGCAAACACGTTCGCAATCAGCAGATCATGGTGCCGCCCCAGCGGATTGAGCGGCTTCATGCAGGCGATGAAGTCGCAGGGGATCAGCTTCGTCCCCTGATGGATCAACTGGTAGAAGGAGTGTTGCCCGTTGGTGCCCGGCTCGCCCCAGTAAACCGCGCCGGTTTGGTACGTCGTCTTGATCCCCTCCAATGTCACATGCTTGCCGTTGCTTTCCATCGTCAACTGCTGAAGATACGCCGGAAACCGCTTCAGATACTGATCGTACGGCAACACCGCGACCGTTTCCGCGCCGAAGAAATTGCCGTTCCAGACCGCCAGCAGGCCCATCAAGACCGGAAGATTCTGCCGGAACGGCGCAGTGCGGAAATGTTCGTCCATCTGGTGAAACCCGGAGAGCATCGCGTGGAACCGTTCGGGTCCGACTGCCAGCATCGTCGACAGGCCGATCGCCGAGTCCATCGAGTACCGCCCTCCGACCCAATCCCAGAACTCGAACATGTTGGCCGGATCGATACCGAACTTGGCCACCTCCGCCGCATTGGTCGACACGGCCACGCAATGCTTGGCGACGGCCTTGGCGTCGCCGCCCAGACCGGCCAACAGCCAGGCGCGGGCGCTGTGCGCGTTCGTCATCGTTTCCAATGTCGTAAACGTCTTGGAAGAGATGATAAAGAGGGTCTCCGCCGGATCGAGATCGCGTACCGCTTCGACGAAGTCCGTGCCGTCGATATTGGAGACGAACCGAACGGTCATGTCCCGGTCGCTGTACTGCCGCAGCGCCTCGTAGGCCATCACCGGGCCCAGGTCTGAGCCGCCGATGCCGATGTTGACGATCGCGCGGATGCGTTTCCCCGTGTGCCCCTTCCAAGCGCCGTTCCGAACGCCGGTACAAAATCCCGCCATCCGGTCCAGCACGGCATGGACCTGGGCCACGACGTTCACTCCGTCAACTACGACGGACGAGCCCTTCGGCATGCGAAGCGCCGTGTGCAACACCGCGCGCTGTTCGGTTTCATTGATTCGCTCGCCGCGGAACATGGCATCGATCCGCCGGCGCAAGCCGCATTCGTCCGCCAGCGCACAGAGCAGCTCAAGCGTGTCGTCGGTGATGCGATTCTTGGAGTAGTCGAGAAACACGCCGGCCGCTTCGGCCGTCAGACGCTCGCCTCGGCCGGGATCGTTCGCAAACAACGTCCGGAGATGCATGTCCCGCATGGTCCGATGATGCGCCTCAAGAGCTTTCCATGCCGGGCGCGAAGCGACGGATGGGATCGTAGTCGCCATGACACCTGTTCTCCCTCTCTGTTGCACTGCGATTCAGTTCGGATCCGCCCCGTCGTTCGGCCTGCGGATCAGGCCGTGATCGGAGCCGCCAACGCCTTGTCCACGATCTGCTGGGCTTCGGTCACGATTGCGGCGAGATGGCGGTCGTCGCGAAAACTTTCGGCGTAGATCTTATAGATATTCTCCGTCCCGGACGGGCGCGCGGCGAACCATCCGTTGTCGGTGACGACCTTGAGGCCGCCGATCGGCGCGTCGTTGCCAGGGGCCTTGGTCAGTTTCGCCGTGATCGGCTCGCCGGCCAGCACCGTCGCCGTCACGGCCTCCGACGAAAGCTTGCCGAGCCTGGCCTTCTGCTCGGGCGTGGCAGGGGCGTCGATCCGCGTGTAGCTCGGGGCCCCGCACTCCTTCGTCAAGTCCCGGTACAGCTCTCCCGGATCCCTGCCCGTGCAGGCCGTCATCTCGACCGCAAGCAAGTCCATGATCAAGCCGTCCTTGTCCGTGGTCCACACGGTTCCGTCCTTCCTCAGGAAGCTCGCCCCGGCGCTCTCTTCTCCGCCGAAGCAACAGGATCCGTCGAACAGCCCGGCGACGAACCATTTGAACCCGACCGGGGTTTCGTAGAGACGCCGGCCCAACCGTTTGGTCACCCTGTCGATCAGGCTGCTGCTGACCAGCGTCTTCCCCACGCCGGCCTGCGCGTTCCACAGCGGGCGATGGGTCAGCAGATAGTGAATCGCCACGGCCAGGTAATGATTGGGGTTCAGCAAGCCGGCCGCGGGCGTCACGATTCCGTGACGGTCCGCGTCCGGATCGTTGGCGAACGCGATCCGATATCGATCTTTCAGCCCGACCAACCCCGCCATCGCATAGGGGCTCGAGCAGTCCATTCTGATCTTGCCGTCATGATCGACGCGCATGAATCCGAAGGTCGGATCGATCGTCGGATTCACCACGCAGAGATCCAACTTGTAGAGCGCGGCGATCGGCTCCCAATACGGAGCGCCGGCGCCGCCGAGGGGATCCACACCGATCCGGATGCCCGCTGCGCGGATCGCCTCCATGTCCAGCACATGGCTCAAGTCCCGCACATACGGCAGGATGAAATCCTCCTGATGCGTGGTCGGCGCCTTGATCGCCCGCTCGAACGGCATTCGCTTCACGTCCGCGTTGCCGGCTCGAAGCAGGGCATTGGCCCGATCCTGGATCCACGCGGTGACGTCCGTGTCCGCCGGCCCGCCGGTGGGAGGGTTGTACTTGAATCCGCCGTCCTCCGGCGGATTGTGCGACGGTGTGACGACGATGCCGTCGGCCAGATGGGCCGAGCGGTTCCGATTGTAAGAGAGAATCGCGCGCGACACGACCGGAGTCGGCGTCACTCCGTCCTGGGGCTGGATCACCGTGTCGATCCGATTGGCCGCCAGGACTTCCAGGGCGGTGCGTTGGGCGGGACTCGACACGGCATGCGTATCCTTGCCCATGAAAAGGGGCCCGTCCGTTCCCTGCCGCAGGCGAAATTCGCAGATGGCTTGGGTGACGGCCAGAATGTGGGCTTCGGTGAACGAACCGCGCAACGGCGAGCCGCGGTGCCCGCTGGTCCCGAAACTCACCAGCTGGTTGCCGTCGTCGACGTCGGGCCGGCGCGCCTCATACTGCCGTTCGAGCTCGGCCACGTCGATCAACATGTCGCCGGGAGCCGGCTTGCCTGCCAATGGAGAGAGTGCCATGTGCCACCGTCACCCTTCGACTTGGGCCCGTTCGCCCCGGAGAAAATAGTAATAGGCTCCGACCATGATGAAATTGATCACGACCGCGACGATGTTCCAGATGATGACCGGTCTGGAGGCGATCAGGAACCCATAGTAGACCCAGACGAATTGAAACGTGCCCATGATGGCCGCCATCGTCGGATTCATTCCCACGGTGGACCGCCGCTTGAGCATGACGATGAGGTCCGGTACCGCCGCAAAGGTGGTCCCGAACCCCGCGATGAAGCCGACCACTTCCTTCATCGTGATCGCGGAGGAGGCCAAGGCCTCGACGTCCGACTCTATATCCTGACCGGCCAGTCCGGTGCCGGCCGAAAAGGCGTAGGTCGTCGCCAACAAGACGGCGGACAGGTTGAAGCGGATCACGAAGGAGACTCCTTTGTGAGGAGGAAGAGTACCAGACCCGCTGAACCGCGACAACGCCTCATCGCGCCGGCGGCAGCAAGAGCTCGATCGTTCCGTCCGCGACGACCTGCGCTTCCACTCCTCCCTCGATCGGATAGATACCCCTCGGCTCGACCTTGGTCACAATCCCGTTGAGCCAACCTCCGGGCAGCACTTCACGATGCAGGGCCTTGTCCAACGCGCGGCGCATCGAGGCCATCTGGTCGGAGAGGTCCACCCTGGTCTGCGGCTCGATGGTCTCCAGGATTTCGTCCCGTAGCAGCCAATTGGCCGTGCGGACGAGAATGTTCCGCGTATCCATGGTGAAGTCGAATCCGTCGAACCTGAGAACGTGCGTGGTCGGGTCGATCACCGGTTTCCCTGCGGCGTAGAGCGTCCCCTTCACGCTTCCCGTCACGCCCAGAGCCAGAATCAGGTTCGCTCCGCTGCCGTACAGCCGCGCGGAGGTGATGGAGACCGGGTCGCCGATCCTCACCGGGATCGTCTGTCCCACGAGCTGCCTCCGGACCCTGACATTGAGCCAGTCATAGTCCACCATCATCGGCATCGCGAGGTGGAACCCGTCGGCCGCGCCGGTCGCCAATTGGAGCGGGGGCAAGGGCCGCTCCCCGACGGACGGCATCGCCCCGCTCGTGACGATCGGCTCCAGCCGCAGATTGAGCGAGGCCACGACCTGCTGATCCTCGTTTCCCATAATGGGTCCGGCCGCGATTTGTCCCGGCCGCAGATTCAGCCACAGCTCCGGGGCCAGTTCGGTCGGCGCCAGCAGCGTTCGCCAGGCCTTTTCTACTCCGCGGCGCTGCCGGCTGCCCTCCTGAATCCTGTCGTCGATCTTCTTGCTCAGTACGGGAAGCCTCGCCTGCACCGTCGTCTTCACAATCGTGCTGACGTCGGCGCCCGCGGCGGTCGAGACACAGGGATCGGGAAACACCGGCTCTTCGAACTTGGTAGCCGAACGTACCGTCCAGTCGTCGGCCCATTGCAGGTGCGACCGGCCTTTCATGCTCATGTGTCGCGGCTCATCCGGCTTGTATCCGCAGATGGAATCCTCGATCTCCCCGCTCGGCTTGGTGCGTCGCACGGCGATTCGATATCGGATGTCGGGGAACAGCATCTCCAATTCGTTGTTCTCGACCTGCACCTGAACCGGGCCTCGATGGAGCCGATACTGCCACTGGAAGGGAGGCTGGCCTTCGACCGACGGCCCCTCGTGCCATTCCCCCTCGTTCTCGATGACTTCGGGAAAGGAATCCGCCGCGATGACGAGCAAGTCCTGAAGCGAGACCTTGGCAGGGATCGAAAGGACGGACGCCCCGACCTGCGGCGGAGGAGGCGGCGGCGCAAGTTTGTCGGTCGGCTTCGGAATGTCGAGATAGTCGTCGGCCTTGGCCGGCGGCCCCCCCAGGATGACGAGAGATGCGGCCGCCACCAGCATGCGGCGCAGGCTCAACGGCCATGCCGAGATTTGCCCTCGCGATCTCCGACAGCGGTGCACGATGTCGAAAAGGTTTCCCTGTGGTTTCACGTTCCGCCCTCCCATAGTCTGTGTAGATCCTCCGAGAGCCGAATTTACAACATTATTTGACTACTTATACAGGGGCGGCCTGCGACGGAATACTGTCAAATCTGACAGTAGGAGGAAGAAGCTTCCCGACAGAGAAATAATTCCTACGGGTTCTCTATTGACTGCCCGGCATGACTTGGTCATGCTTGGCTTCATAGTGCCCTGACACACCGGCGTTTCCTCATTCCTCGTGAGGCGCCGCGCGAGTCCAATGACTGATCAACGGGGTCGATGGATGGGCATGACTGCATCTCGCCGGAAAGCGCCGGAGCTCGCGGCAAGTCGCTCGGCATGTTTTCCCTCAACGGAGCCCGGTCCCCGGCCGGAGACTGCTCGCGAAATGGACGACGGCTCCGCGCGTCGCGCCGGCGAAGGGTGGGCCTCGACGATCCTCGCCAGCCTCGGACAGCGTCTGGCCGTGCTCGACGAGCAGGGGACCATTGTCGCAGTCAACGAGGCCTGGCGGGAGTTCACCCGCTCCAATGAGGGCTGCCCTCACACCGCTGTCGAAACCGGCGTGAACTGCCTTGATCGGTGGCATGAATCCGCCCGGACCGGATCACACCAGGATGCCCAGGTCCGGGCCGGGGTTCGGAACGTCCTCACAGGAACCTCGCCCTCGTTCGAATTCGAATACATGTGGTCGTCATCGTCGGGGCCGCAGTGGTTCCTCGTGACCGCCGTGCCGCTCCGGCGAAAGGAAGGGGGAGCGGTCCTCACCCATCTCGACATCACCACGCGCAAGCTGGAGGACATGCGCTACGGATCCTTGATCGAATCTCTCGAAGCGATCGTCTGGAAAGCCGAGCCGGCCTCGCTTCGGTTCACGTTCGTCAGCAAGCAGGCTGAAGCCATCCTTGGGTATTCCCGCGAGCAATGGTATCGGCAGGACTTCTGGGCGACTCATCTTCATCCCGACGATCAATTGAAGATCTTGGCCTCCTGCCGTCGCTCGGTCGAGGAAAAGCGGCACCAGACTCTGGACTACCGAATGGTCACGGCCGAAGGGACCACCGTGTGGCTGCGCAATGCGATTCACGTGATTGCCGAGGGCGCACAGACGAAGGAATTGATCGGCGTCATGGTCGATATCACCGATTACAAGCGCACCGAAACGTCGCTCAAGGAAGTGACCGGTCGTCTCCTCGGCGTGCAGGAGGAAGAGCGCCGCAGAATCGCCAGGGAGTTGCATGATAATTTGAACCAGCGGCTGGCGCTGCTGGCCATCGGTCTGCAGCGTCTGAACCTGTCCCCGAATGCCGAACCGGCGGCGCAGGTCGAAGGCCTGCACAAGTTGACCCAGGAAATCGCGTCGGATGTCCATCGGTTGTCGCACCGGCTCCATCCGGCCAAGCTCGAGCACCTGGGTCTGGTGGCGGCCATCAACGGACTCTGTCGCGAGTTGTCGGAACAGCATCGGGTGCGCATCGACTGTCTGCACCGGGACGTGCCCCGCGCGATCCCCAAGGAGGCCGCGCTCTGTCTCTTCCGCGTCGCGCAGGAGGCGCTCAGCAATCTCGTGAAACACAGCGGCGTCCGGAACGGGAAGCTCGAGTTGATCGGGAACCGAGGCGCGCTGCATCTGTGCGTGTCGGACGCAGGAGCGGGATTCGATCCGCACGCGGCGTCGGCCAAGGGACGGCTGGGGCTGATCAGCATGCAGGAACGCGTGCGGACGGCCGGTGGACGGATCTCGATCGAATCTTCGCCGTCCCGCGGAACCAGAATCGTCGTCCAAATCGCGATGTAGCCGCGGCCGGCGGCCTACGGAAAGGAGCTGGCCATGCAACGGCCGCGAGTCCTCTTCGCCGATGATCACCGCCTCCTCGTCGAGGCCTGCACCAAGTTGCTGGAACCGGAGTGCGACATCGCGGGATCCGTGGGTGACGGCCGCGCGCTGCTGCTCACGGCGCGCAAGCTCCGTCCGGACGTCGTGGTGCTGGACATCGGCATGCCGTTGCTCAACGGCTTGGATGCCGGGCGCCGGCTGAAAACCATGATGCCGGAGGTCAAGCTCGTCTTCCTCACGATGAACGAGGATCCGGATCTCATGACGGAGGCCTTCCATATCGGCGCCTCGGGGTATCTCCTCAAGAGCTCGACCGCCTCAGAATTGTCGAGCGCTATCCACGCGGCGATGGAAGGCAAGGTCTACATCGGCTCGGGAGCGGCCGGCGGGATGGTCGAGGCCGATGTCGAGACCGGTCACCGCCCGATGGCAAGCCGACTGACGCTGCGCCAGCGTGAGGTGCTCCAGCTTCTCGCCGAAGGCTATTCGATGAAGGAAGCGGCGGGCATACTCGACGTGACTCCCCGCACCGTCGCGTTTCATAAGTATCGGATCATGGAGCAGTTTCAGGTGAAGAACAACGCCGAGCTGTATCAATTTGCGCTCAAACAGAGCCTCGTCCCCTCCTCCCGGCGCAATTAAAATCCTGCCGCCCTGTCAGTTTTGCCAGTTTCCTCCGGTGCTCGTCGGTGTTACACATCAGTTGCGTCCCGACTACGCAATGAGTCTGTCCCGATGGCTTCATTTCACCAACCGGCTGAGCCCGGCAAGGCGGCCCCCCGTATCGTGCTGGCCGACGACAATCCGGCCATGCTCGAAATCGTGGTCCGCGTCCTGGAGCCTGAATTCCATATCGTCGGCACGGTGGGAAACGGCCGCGATCTGATCCGGGCTGCGGCGGAACTGCAACCGGACGTGCTGATCGTGGATATCTCGATGCCGTCTCTCGACGGTCTGGAGGCCGCCCGGCTGCTGACCGATGAGCACCGCGACGCGAAGATCGTCATCCTGACGGTGCATGAGGAGCGGGAATTTGTGGAAGAATCTTTTGTGGCGGGAGCGATGGGATATGTCGTTAAACCGCGACTGGCCACCGACCTTCCGGTGGCCGTCCGTGAAGCCTTGATGGGGCGCACCTTCGTGTCGCCGATGCGGCCGCCTTCGCAGGTCGGGTTCGGCTGACGCTGGAATGTTGCCTACTTCCGTTTCCCGACATAGGGTTCTTCCACCGTGATCTTGACGAGTTGCCCGTCGCGCAGCGGTTCGGTCTCTTGCAAATTATTGGCGACCGCGACTTGCTTGGGTTTCCAGCTGGATCCGGATCTTTCTACCAGCGCCTCGAGCGTCTCCCCGGCCCGTGCTGTGACGAGACGCAACCGCTTTTCGCGAATGCTCGCCCGCTCGTCCGGCTGCAACGGCCTGAAGCTCCGGGTCACGGCGTCAAAGGCGGGATGCGTCGCGTCATAATGTTTCGTCTCGGTGATCCCGACGATCTGATAGATCAGCCCTCCGTGCGCGATCCAGGTAATGTCCGCCGTCACCTTGGAGTCTCCGAGTTTCGCTGTGGCCGCCGGGAGGCCGTTCACTCTGGTCGGCCGCGTTTTATCCACGACCGGAGACTTGCCGGCTTTCTCCAACGCGCGGGCGCCGTCCATCGGATCGGTCCCCTCTCCGACCGCCCGAATGAGGATGCCCATGTTGCCTTCTTTCGGCGCGGACGCCAACTGAACCGGCGTATTTTCCACCTGCCATTGATCCGGAAATTCGACGAAGAAATTCAGGTCCGGATGGCGGAAGATGCGCCCGTGTATGACGCCGTTGGCGGCCCGCTGGCCCACGACGAGTCCCTCGAATCGCTTCAGGAATGCATCGTGAGTGGGCGTGATCGGGTCACGCGGCGCTTGCTTGAAGTCTTTGGCCCATTTGGTCGTATTCTCGACCCGATCGGGCGTCGCCGGGTGGGAATCAAAAAAGCTGGGCCTGCGAGGTCCATCGTTCAACAACGATTCTTCCCTCCCCAACGTATTCAGGAAGATCGCCAAACCTTCAGGATTCCAACCGGCCTTGGCCGCCATTTCTTGCCCGACCTTGTCCGCCTCGGATTCCTGCGACCGGCTGTAGGGGGAGAACACCAGGCTTTGCGCAAAGTTGCCGATCCCTCCGAGCACATTGCCGACGAACGGCACGAAAAAGCCGGTTATGCCGGACACGAAGTTGGTGATCAACGCAAAGGGCCCCTGACGCGAGATCTTCTGGACACTGTGCCGGGCCGCGACGTGGCCGATCTCATGTCCGACGACTCCGGCCAGCTCATCTTCCGAATTGACCAGCGCCAAGAGTCCGCGCGAGACATAGATATAGCCTCCGGGAAGCGCGAACGCATTAGGCTCGATCATATCGACGGCGTGGAAGTGATAGTCGAGGTTCTGGCGCGGCGACTCCTTCGCCAATCGCTGTCCGACCTGATCCAGATACCCGGTCAAGGCCCGATCATCGAGCAGTCCCATTTCATCTTCGACCTTTTTCGCTTCCTCCGCGCCGATCTGTTTTTCCTGTCCAGCGGTAATCAGCGTGAACTCCGGCCATCCGCTGACCGGGTTGATCGTACAGGCGCTCGACCCGATCAACAGCAGAACCATGGCCAAGCTGCCGAAACAGATACCCCGCGCCGAACGGAATAACGACGTCATCATCATCTTCATGCCACCTTCCAGAATGGACCGGTCTTCAGAGCGGCCCGCAGTCTAACATAGTTGACCGATGTTGTTCACGACGAAGCGTCACTTTGGTAATGGGTCAGTTTGCCACCCGAAGCATCGAAGTTTGTCATTCCCGCGGAAGCGGGAATCCAGTCAAGGCTTTCTCATCAGCACTGATTGATCCAGGAGTAGATGCCCGCCTTCGCGGGCATGACGCAAGAGGAAACTGACCCACGACCCTATCTGTTGTCCTCCTTCAATCGTTTATGCGCCATGACAGGAGGAGAAGTCCTGTCCAGCCCTTGCGAGGGTGAAATCTGTTTGGTAGTCTTGGCCCCTTTGCTTGCCCGGAGGTGCCGCGTGAAATTCGGCCTGATTACAAAATGCTCGACTATCCCTGCCTCGATGATCGCCTTGCTGCTCTGTGTGAGCTGGCCGGGCAACAGCGCTGCCCTTGATTCGAGTGAGGAGAGCGCCGAGCAGCAACAGTTGGTCGATCAGGCGACATCGACGTTCGAACGGTTCCTGGCCGAACCGGGCCTTGCCGCCGGTTATCGGCTCAAACCCGACAGCATGAAGGCCGTGTTTATCGTTCCTAAATTGTGGCGCGGCGCCGTGGTCGTCGGCGGATCCGGCGGTCGTGGCGTGCTGTTGGCGCGGGATCTCGTAAAAGGGGGATGGTCGCCGCCGGCCTTCTATACGATGAGCTCGACCAGTTTCGGACCCCAGGTCGGGGTGGACTCGTCGGAGCTGATTCTCATCGTCCAGACTTTTGCCGCTCTCGAGCGCTTCTCGGGAAAGGGCACGGCACGACTGGGAGTCGACGGCGGCTTTACAGTCGGCGCCTTCGGGGAAGGGGGGACCACCGCGCTCGACGTGATCTCATTCGCCTGGTCGAAGGGCGCGTTCATGGGGTTCGCCCTGCAGGGATTCGCCATTACGGCCTCCTCCAAAGATAATCGGATCTATTACGGGACGCCGGTCAACCCTGAAGAGATTCTCGCCAACAAGACCGTGACCAATCCCGGCGCGGACAGCCTCCGTGCCACGCTCGGCAGATTGATCCCGTAGACCAGAAATCGTTTACACACATCGCCGATCGGTCGCGGGGACGGCTTCCTTTCGCGTCATGCACGCGAAGGCGGGCATCTACTCCTGGATCAATCAGTGCTGAGGAGGAGGCTTTGACTGAATTCCCGTCTCCGCGGGAGTGACACACTTAGCCGCCTTTACGAGATCAGTATCCGAATGGTATAAACAAGATTCGATTTCTCGCTTCCCTCGCTCAACATGGCGGTGTAGCTCAGTTGGTAGAGCAGCGGACTCATAAGCCGAGTCTCATTTCTCCCCTTCACCCGCAAAACTCCACATTCTCCAATAGAATCGCGGCTCCTAGCGCGGTCCCTTGTTTCGCGAGATCCGATCTGTTCCCGCCGAAACCGACCAGTTCCGGCTTCTTGGTGAACATCTGGTGAACACTTTACCAAGGGGGACTTTCACACACGGCCTTTCCCAACCTTCGCGGCTGCATTTCCGCAACGGCTGATGTCGCCCGTTCAATTCTGTCAACTGGCGACACCCTTCGAGGGGGAAAAAGCTCCTGATCGTGCGTGCGGAATCGGAAAGTACCGCTAGTATCAGCAAAAGGCAGCACGAAACGGTCCTCATATCCCAACACCACTACGTCTATTTGTGCGAACCAGCCCATAGCCTAGCCTTCTT